>JAXHSW010000001.1:0-48638 GCA_034190295.1 Cyanobacteriota bacterium
TTTGTAATTGTTTTAGGATTTTGTAAATGGTCAGTTATTTCCGCCATCCTGCACTAGATAACTAAAACTTTTTCCTTCTTCCTTTTCTCCTAGATAACTAAAACTTTTTCCTTCTTCCTTCTCTCCTAGATAACTAACTTTTCTCCTAGATAACTAAAACTTTTTCCTTCTTCCTTCTCTCCTAGATAACTAAACCTTCTTGCTTCTTGCTTTTTCAGGAATTACGCAGAGACTCTACTTATGGGGAGGGCGAATACCATTCGCCCCTACAATTTTTTCTCCTCTCCTAAATAACTAAAACTTCTTCCTTCTTCCCTCTTCCCTCTTCCCTCTTCCTTCCTTAATCAAAAATATCTAAAAATATCCCTAAAATTCTATTAATCGGACGAAAAGGAGCTAAAACACCCCTAACATTATCAGTCAAAGCCGCCCGACCAGAACGACCAACTAAAATCACATCATTATTAAGTAAAGTAGGATTAGTCTCCTCATTAACTTCTGCAGAAAAATCTACCTGTACCTGACGACGAGTAACAGTACCATTTGGGTTAAGACGAATAAGTTCCACTTCTTCAGTTTCAGCTCTTCCCTGGTTAAAACCCCCTGCCGCCAATAAAGCTTGATTAAGCGTACTATTCGGAACCATAGAAATTATCCCAGGATTAACAACTTCTCCAATCAGATTAATTTTTAGATTGCCCGGAGAAAAACTTGATGCAGTAACCTCCGCTAATTCATCCAAATTAACTTCATCTGCTACTGGTACATAAATTGTATCTCCTGACTCTAAAACTAAGTCCTGGTTTAAATCTCCATTTTGCAGAAGTTGCCAAAGGTCTACTTTTATAATTTGTTCTGTACCAGCACGAGTTAGTCGCCGCACCCTAATTTGTCGAATATCCGCAGATGGAGTAATACCCCCTGCCATTTTAATGGCCTTAGTAACAGTATGCAGCTTAGTATTTTGAGCAGATGAAACATTATTATCTACTTCCGTAGAATCTGAATTTTCCTCTGTAGCTGAAACTTGACTCTGGTCAATACCTGTTTCTAATACATAAGGACCAGGTCGTGCCACCTCTCCCACCACAGCAATATTGATAGGTTGAATATTAGTACCAGCAAAATTAGCATTTACTAATTGAGCAGACTCTACTGGATTAACTTCCGTAATACTAGGGACAAATAAAGTATCCCCATCCCGCAGAGGAATATCTTGGCGCAAATTACCCTCTTGCAATAGTTCCCATAAATTAATACTGATGACTTGCTCTGGACCATTGAGTAGGGTACGACGAATTTTGATTTGCCTGACATCCGCTGAAGTTGTCACTCCACCTGCAACCTGTAATGCTTTAGTCACCGTAGGTAATTGAGTCCCACCTTGAACATCCTCCCCTCCATCAACAATAGGAGAAATAGTATATGAACCTGGATGTTGGACCTCTCCAGCGATCGCTATTTTCAATGGACGTGCTGCTAAGAGATTCAGATTAACTATAGATATTTGTAGATATTCCCCATATTTTTCTTGAATTAACTCTTTTGCTTCATCTAAAGTCTTTCCCTCAACCGGGATATTACCTACCAATGGCAAATTAAGAGTCCCATCAATTTGTACTTGATGTTGGCCATTTTCCCCACTGTATTCTGGTATGTTAAAGATATCTATTTGAACGCGATCGCCACTACCGAGTGTATATACTGTTGAGTCTGGTAAAGGAGTTTCTGGTTCGGGAATAGATATTGGTTCTGGTGCTGGAGGGAGCAGTGGTGGTTTTGCTTCACTACCTTCAGGCCAAGATTCTGTAAGTTTTGGTAAAGTTGAGTTTCTTGGTGCTTTCTGAAATGTTTGAGAGAGGGGTTGAGCTTGTGCAGAATATGTCAATCCCCAGCAACTGCATAATAAAACTATTATTAGCAAAATGTCATCTTTCCCATCTCTAGATTTATTTTGCCTCATTGCTAAATCTCTCCCTATTTTTTTTTACGCTAAATGACCTAATTTTTCTAAACTACTAATTATATGAGCTACGCTTTCTTCTAATGTTTCTTTATCTGTGTGGCAAACAATTTCTGGATTTTCTGGTGCTTCGTAAGGGTCGTCAATACCAGTAAAATTTTTAATTTCTCCTGCCCTAGCTTTAGCATATAATCCTTTTACATCCCGTGTTTCGCATACTTCCAAAGGTGCGTTTATATAAACTTCTATAAAGTTTTCATCCATTTCCCTAATTTGATTGCGTATTTCCTTGTAGGGACTAATTGCTGCGGTAATTGCCACTACTCCGTTACGACTGAGGAGATGAGCTACAAATCCAATTCTCCTGACATTTATATCTCGGTCTTCTTTACTAAAAGTCAAACCTTTTGATAGATTTTCTCTAACTATATCTCCATCCAATATCTCTACTTTACGACCTCTTTCTTTTAACTTTTCTGCCACAACCTTACTGATAGTTGTTTTCCCAGCTCCACTTAAGCCTGTAAACCAAAGAATAAACCCTTTTTCCATTTTAACTTAACTTGATTTTTGTGAGTTTTGACTAATTTTACATTTTACCGGAATTTGTCAATTAGTCCTTAAGCAATACTAATGTAAGTGACATACTCCCACACTAACCTTGCGGTATAGTGTGGGCTTCTTGTTTCGCAGTCCTGCTATTGCATCGGACAAGCGCGTGCTTTAAGGACGTCTGGGCCCCGTCGCCCTTTTTTGCAAGTTAAAAAACTACTCACCGAGTGTCGCAATAAGATTTTACGTTTTCCCACGGCTTGCTAGGAATTTAGGATAACAACCCCATATCTTATTAAATTTTTATGGTTGATCGCTGGCGGTTGTTAACTCAAACCAGCTAGACACTATCATAACATAAAATTTGTAAATTAATAGGACGTTGAGTCCCATTAATTTACCGTTGATTCATCCCACGCTCCGGAACGCAGATTACGACGTGGGGCTTCTCGACAATTATGCTAATTTTTTTGACAAACACAAATTAGGTGCATCTCAATGCATGAATAAAGCCAAAAATTTATCGCTTTTAGGCAACAGCTCCGGAAAGCAACAGCTCCGGAAGGGAATAGGGAATATATAGGAAAAAAGTATTTTTGCAAATATTGATATCCACCCAACAAATAAAATTTTAGGCCACCAACCTATTAATAATTTTATGTACTGAATAAGGGATATATAAACCGGATAATAATGGGCATACAGTTGAAGCATCGTTTTTATTCTTTCATAATCTCTAGACTTAATTCAGGTCTTAATTTGACCAAAAAATAAGGTTTAAAGTCTCCCCTTAGCTGCGCCGCGAGCTACCGCTCTACAAGGGGATGAAAAAAAAATAAAGTTCAATATTTCAATTCACTTTACTTTCCTAGGTCATGCTGCGCAAACAGGCAGAGGTACTGTTAACTGATAACTGATAACTGATAACTGATAACTGAATAAACCCCCTTTAAGATATTTCACCAAACCCCATTGTTGCAGTTCTAGTATTACTTCTTTCCCACAATTATTGGTGAAATTTTTAGTGCTAAAAATTGGTATAAAATGAAATTAAATTCATAAATTTTTAGCAACTATCCTGATTTTATCTTCTAAGTCCGTATCAGAGAGTAGATACTCTCACAAGGACTAGAACTATGCAAAGTTATACAGCGATTATTTTTTCTTGTTTATTATTACTAGCTAATGCTCCTAGTAGCCAAGCTTTAATCATTGAAAATGAAGTAGCATCATCTTCTACATATTTCCGAGGTTCTGCTCGAACTAGAACTCATAGAGATAATGTCAGAAGGAGAAACATAAGAGCTTTTGTCAACACAATTTGTAATTCTGGACCTGACAGTGAAAATTGTCCTCATCGTGGTAGTGGGCGCTAAAACCGATCGAAATGTTTCTGACTGTATTAAATTTTCACCCTTAATTACATCTTTGTTCAAGTTAGTTGAAGCTTTAGTTTGACAATATTAACTTTCTGAAAAATTGTCAACAATTCTCTTGTTAATTATACAGAGAATATCATTGCTCAATATCTATAGTAAGCCAATGTTTCTGACTGTATTAAATTTTTACCCTTAATTACATCTTTGTTCAAGTTAGTTGAAGCTTTAGTTTGACAATATTAACTTTCTGAAAAATTGTCAACAATTCTCTTGTTAATTAAACAGAGAATATCATTGCTCAATATCTATAGTAAGCTGTTGAGCGTCGTTTTTATTCTTTCATAATCTCTAGACTTAATTCAGGTCTTAATTTGACCAAAAAATCAGGTCTCAAGCCTCCCCTAGAAAGGGGATGAAAAAAAAATAAAGTTCAATATTTCAAGCCTCTGACTTTAACTAGAGGTACTGATAACTGATAACTGATAACTGATAACTGATAACTGAATAAACCCCCTTCAATATCTTTCACCAAACCCCATTGTTGCAGTCCTAGTCTTACTTTTTTTTCACAATTATTGGTGAAATTTTTAGTGCTAAAAATCGGTATGAAATAAAATAAAATTCATAAATTTTTAGCAACTATCCTGATTTTATCTTCAAAGTCCGTATCAGAAAATAGATACTCTCACAGGGACTAGACCTATGCAAAGTTATACACCGATTATTTTTTCTTTTTTATTATTACTAGGTAATGCTCCTAGTAGCCAAGCTTTAATCATTGAAAACGAAGTGGCATTATCTTCTACATTTTCAAGACGATCTGCTCAAACTAAAACTCATAGAGATCATGTCAGAAAGACAAATATACGAGCTTTTGTCAACACAATTTGTAATTCTAGACCTGACAATGAAAACTGTCCCCATCGTGGTAGTGGGCGCTAAAGCCGATCGAAATGTTTCTTGCTGTATAAAATTTTAATCCCTAATTACATCTTTGTTAAAGTTACTCGAGGTTTGGGTTTTACTTCTCTGAAAAATTGTCAACAATTCTGTTGTTAATTAATTAAAAAGAGAAGATCGTTACTTCATATCATAGTAAACTGTTGAGCGTTTCAACCATATAACTTTAGACCCTTAACTTGCAGTAGAGAACATAAAATCTAAATGCTTTATTAACTTTAGTAACCATTGATACTACTGCTATAAGTGGAATTGATGGTACTTTTGTATGTTATTTTGTATGCTATATTATAAATATGTATGTCAGTCAAAAAGACACAGGGTGTAAAAATCTACTAATATAACAAACTACTCGCACGCTTAATTTATTTGTGTGCCTACTCTTACGCCAAATGCAAAAAGTCTTAAAGACATATACTTGCTTGGTGCAGGAGTTATATTTGGCTGGCTTTCTATTATTGAAGTATCATTATGGTCAACATATTTTTAATAGACGATGATACTATGCCTCTTAAGTTTTTGTTATTTTGGGGATTGTAATGAAAAGTGATACCGATCTGATTAATAGCCTTAGCCCCAGTGCTATGGATCAGATTATGTTATATTTAGCGTTTAGTGCCATGAGGACGAGCGGGCACCGTCATGGAGCTTTCTTGGATGCAGCTGCAACTGCGGCTAAATGTGCGATTTATATGACCTATACTGAACAAGGTAAAAATCTGCGCATGACAGGACATCTGCATCACATAGAACCGAAACGGGTTAAAGTGATCGTGCAAGAGGTAGAAGAAGCACTCACTAAAGGTAAACTACTAAAAATGTTAGGTTCTCAAGAACCTCGCTACTTGATTCAGTTTCCCTATGTATGGCTCGAACAGTATCCTTGGATTCCTGGGCAATCAAGGGTTCCTGGTAACAATCTTACTATTGAGGAAAAGCGACATACTGAAACTAAACTCCCTCCAAATATGCCTGATGCCAAATTAATTAATTCTTTTCAGTTTATGGAGTTAATTGAGTTTTTACATAGACGGTCTCAGGAAGATTTACCACCAGAACGCCGAATGCCTCTAAGTGAAGCTTTAGCAGAACATATTAAACGTCGCTTGATTTATTCTGGTACGGTTAAGAAGGTAGATTCTCCTTGGGGAATGCCTTTTTATGCCCTAACTCGCTCTTCTTATTCTCCAGAAAATCAGGAGGAACGCACTTATATAATGGTCGAAGAGACAGCTCGTTATTTCCGTATGATGAGGGATTGGGCAGAACAAAATAACAACGTAATGCGTATTTTGGAGGAGTTTGATATTTCTCCAGACCGCTATGAGCAAGCTAAAGAGGAGTTAGACGAAATTATTAGACATTGGGCCGACCGCTATCATCAACCAGACGGAAAACAAATGGTAGTACAGATGGTTTTTGGCCCCAAGGATGATTAGTCTAATTACTTGTAAACTTCGATCGTTGAGGAGTTAGAAGTTATTCTAGCTCCTAATTTCAACAATTAATAATGAATAATGAATAATGAATAATGAATAATTAATTATTAACAATTACCTCTTCTTTTCAAGGAGAGGATTGATGCAAAAGGGAAAATTTTTTCTTGTTTCTCCTTTAAAGGAGAGGCTTTAAAGCTTAATTATTTGGTAATTTGTAATTTGTAAACTTATCAAACAACTTCACTGTAAAATTATTCAGATCGGTTTTAATTACCTAGCAACTTAGCACAATTTTCTATAGCCTCCTTCAGCATATTCTAGTAACTCTTCCCAAGTCATTCTACTAACTTTCCGCAAATCAATACTTCTTCCGCTCCTAAAAATTATTGTTGCTCTTGTTCCTATAATCGTTTCTTGAATATCAACCACTAAATAATTCCGCTTATCTTTTCCCCAGTGAACTTCAGCTTAATCCCACCACTTTATTCCTTCACTTTTAAACATTTAATTTTTCATCCATTTATCATCCCATTTGTAAGGATGCCAATTGTTTTTAAGTGCTTTAATTAAAAAATTATTTGGTGC
This sequence comes from Cyanobacteriota bacterium, assembly GCA_034190295.1. Classification (GTDB taxonomy): domain Bacteria; phylum Cyanobacteriota; class Cyanobacteriia; order Cyanobacteriales; family Microcoleaceae; genus Okeania. The sequence goes on from JAXHSW010000001.1 coordinate 6,879, forward strand.
ATCAAAATCTTCTCCATTACTTTGTTTCTAATACCAATAAGAAATAGTAGTCCTCAAAGCATCTTCGTAAGCATTTCCTCCGGAATGCTCGCAAACAGCATTCAGCATTCAGCATTCAGCATTCAGCTATTGCTTTGCAGGAGGTCATTTCAGTTATCAGTTATCAGTTATCAGTTATCAGTACCGACCACTAAAGTATAAGGCTTGAAATACTGAACTGAATATTTTTTCATCCCCTTAAAAGGGGAGGCTTTGGACCTCATTTTTTGGTAAAAGCGATTGATAAATTGAGGCCAAATTCAACTTAATATTCCTGAAATGCCTTAAGCTTTACTATTATTACTATTAATAGCTGAATGGTTACCGAATAATTAAGGTTTAAAGCCTCTGAAAAAATTTTCATGATTAGTCAATCCTATCCGCTTTCAAGGAGAGGTAATTATTAATAATTAATTATTAATTATTAATTATTAATTATTAATTGTTGAAGCATCTTCCAAATCTTGAGAATAGTAATAAATTGCTTCTTCTACTTCTGAATTCAAAAAATCTACACCTATGTTAGTCAAAGCAGGAGCATACTTTTTAATTATTTCTTGGATACCTTCATCTAATTGCAAATAAAGCAAAATTTGGCCTCCATTTTATAAACCAGATAATTAATTTGCACAACTAAAAGGGTCGAATACTATCCCCATCCACTTCTTCCTTCTTCCTTCTTCCTTCTTCCCTCTTCCTTCTTAAAAACTTAATTACTCACTTTCAGGTGATGGAGAAACTTCTACTTCTTGCTCATTTCTTGGTGAAGAAATAGACTCTCCATCCTGTTGACCTTCTTCTGTAGTAACTGGTTGTTCTACTTCTTCTTTTTCAGAACTTGCAGGAGACTCAACTGCTTCTTTTTCTTCTATAGTATTAGACAATTTTACATCATTAAATAAAGGTCGATTAAAAGCACCTATCTTAAAACCTTCCACCTCAGAACTACTAACATAACTCCACATCCAACCAGGACTATAAAGAGGCATCATCACTGCATTTTCCAACAAATATTTCTGAACTTCTATCACTTTTTCTTGTCGTTCTTCTAAGTTAGTAGTAGTTCGCATTTCTGTTAGTAATGTATCCAGTTCATCACTGTGATAACCTCCCATCCAACCAGGAGAATGCCACAATGTATAAAGAAAATCTGGGTCATACCAAGACCACCCCATCATATCAATAACACCATTACCTTCTGTTTGACTATTTTCCTGTTGTATTCTGGCATTAAGAGTGCCAATATCCATTGTTTCTAACGTGGTTTTGATTCCTACTTCTTCTAGTTGAACTTGAAAGTTTTCTATGACTTTTTGACGGTTTCCTCCTTTCCAAGTTAAAAGAGTTATTTCTAATGGTTTATCCTCACTATAACCAAGTTCCTCTAATAGACTTTTTGCTTCTTCTTGGTCTGGTTTAATACTAAACTCCGAGCAAAGTTTTTCATCACTAGGAAACATTACATCTGCGATCGCGCATTCGGAAGGTTTAACTAAACCTGCAAATACTTCCTCTGTTGCTTTTTTGGGGTCTATTGCATAAGTTACTGCTTGTCTTGCTCTCTCATCGTCAAAAGGAGGTCGGGAAGTAACAAACTCTAAAAATACTATTTGACCAGTATTCTCAGCAGTATAAAGTTTGAATTTTGAGTCTTCCTCAAGAGCAGAAATTTCTTCTAGTGGTGGCTCAGTTAAATGAATTTCTCCAGACTTGAGTGCTGCTAAACGTGCTTCCCCTTCTGGTATAGTTTTAACGATTAATTTTTTGATGTATGGAGTACCAGAATTTTCTACTTGTCGCCCATAATTTTTGTATTCTGGGTTAGCCTCTAGTACAAGTTGTTCCCCTTGAGTCCACTCAACAAACTTAAATGGACCTGTACCTATTACTCCTTCTATGCCAAATTTGTTGTTATAGGTTTGAATGGCAGAAGGACATATCATGCTGGAGTAAGGATCGGCGAGAAAGCGGAGAAAGGGACTAAAAGCTTCAGACATTTTGACTGTAACTGTGAGGTCGTCCACAACTTCAACAGTTTCTATTGGTCCCCAACTTTCTTTGGTGTAGTTTTCTGTCTCAGGGTCGATCGCTCTGTCGATGGTAAATTTGACGGCATTCGCATCAAAGGTTGTGCCGTCATGACATTTGATATTTTCGTTGAGTGTAAAGGTATATTCTTGGCCGTTATTGCTGACTGACCATTCTTTGGCTAGGTTTGCTTGGACTTTACCTTGGTCATCGAAGGCCAAAAGTGTGTCGTAGATTCGATCGATTATTTGCTTAGATAATGGTGATGTTGATTTGTGGGGGTCGAGGGTGTCGGAGTCGCTGTAGCGTGCCCAAACGAGGGTGCCTGGTTCGGGGATGGTTGGTGTTTCTGAGTTTCTGGTGGTTTGAGTGTTGTTGCACGCGATCGCTAAGGTGGCAATTATTGATGTTATTGCTATGAAGCGCCAAATTTTTTGATTAGTTAATTTTTTGAAGAAATTATTTAGGGAAAACATCATTAAAATATTAATTTTTTTTATTTAGCGAGCAAAATTGATAATCAGAATGTAAAATGTGCTGTACATTTTTTGATGTAGGGGCGATTCGCGAATCGCCTCCTACAGATAGCGTATTGTCTAAGAATTTGCGTAAGTCCTGTAAATGTTTAGATTTGACTACAATGGGTCAAGTTTTGTTAAAATAGAGAATGTCAACCTCATTAATAATATAGGTAAAACTTTGTTAGACGAACAGGCTAAAAAAACAATATTGCGTAAGATTCCTCACGGATTATACATCTGTGGCGTTCAAGATGGTGAGGAAGTTAATGGCTTTACAGCTAGTTGGGTAATGCAAGCATCTTTTGCGCCTCCCTTAATTGTTAATTGTGTGAAAAAAGATTCTAAATCCCATGCCATGATTAAGGCTAGTGAGGTATTTTCTCTGAGCTTTTTAGCAGCAGAACAAAAAGATTTAGCTCAACAATTTTTCAAACCTCAACGTCGTGTGGGAAATAAATTTGAGAATATAGAATTTTATCTGGGAGAAACTGGATGTCCTATTATTTCAGATACTCTTGGTTATGTGGAATGTAAAGTTGTTGGTGCTGTAGAAGAGGGCGACCATACTGTATATGTAGGAGAAGTAATTGCTGCAGGTGTACATCGTGAGGGAGACCCTCTATTGTTAGAAAGTACAGGCTGGAATTATGGTGGTTAGTTGTCATATATCAGGACTTACACAAATTTACCTTGAAAACGCCAGATGTAGGGGCGAATGGCATTGACTAACGTCAAGCTCCGAAGGGCGCCCTCTCGATTTATTGTCCGTGTGTAAGTCCTGATATAGTAATTAGCACTCAGCGATCGGCTTTTTGATGTTTAGTGCTATTTCAACAATTGATAATGAATAATGGATAATTACCTCTCCTTGCTCATAAAAGGATTGAACTTAAGGAAAATATTTTCTTTTTATTTTCTTCATAAATGATAGCGTTAGCAGTAGCGAGGAACGAGCGTCAGAGGTCTTAGACCAAATTCAGCAATTATCAATTATCAATTATCAATTATCAATTATCAATTATCCATTGATAAATACCTCTTTAGCTCACATCTACTAGATTAAGCTATAAGCATTTTTTGTAAGCATTTCCTGCGGACTGCTGCGCAAACAGCTATTAGCTGTCAGCTAGAGCGCAATAAAATCCTATGTTTAAGGATAGGTTTTAAGTGAATATAGACTTTAGAGTTGACTTTTATAGTAAAATTTTTATAGCTCAATTAATAAAGCTTTTAGTGAGTGATAAAAGCAATAGCTGACCGCTGAATGCTGACTGCTGAATGCTTACCATTTTTTTTTGTTAATTATTGATTGATTTATGCCACTAATTAAAGTTCAAACTTCTATTTCTCAACCAGAAAAAGATAAAATTGACAACCTCTTAAAAAATCTTTCCTCTGGTATGGCGAAGCATTTTGGTAAACCAGAATCTTATGTAATGACTACTTTTGAATCAGATATTCCCATGACTTTTGCTGGTAGTAGTGATGAACCAGTCTGCTACATGGAAATAAAGAGTATTGGTAGTATGAACCCTCAGCAAACAAAAGGGATAAGTCAAGATTTTTGTCAACAAATTAATCAGGTTTTAGGCGTACCAAAAAATCGAATTTATATAGAATTTTCTGATGCTAAAGGTTCGATGTGGGGCTGGAATAGTTCCACATTTGGTTGAATTATCGTAATACCATTTCACTTTAAGGATGTCACAAATAGTTTCAAAGTTATAATGTCAAATAATCCCTTGAAACTATTGAAACGTCAAAGTTTTCTGTCTATTAAATCTTACTTTTAACTTTTAACTTTTGAATGCATGACTTTTGACTTCCGTGAAACGGTATAAGCATTTCCTACGGAATACTTTGCAAACAGGTGTTAGCTGTCAGCCATCAGTTATTAACTTAATTGCCCTGGAAAGAGGAGAGGAATCAGAGTTGAAAGATTTAACAGAATTAAAAGTCGGAAATAAATTAGCTACTTACTAACGACTTAATATTACTCAAATCCTCAAACTACTAATTCCTGTTAACGTAGTTCCTCCAGAGGAGGAAAGCTGACCGCTAATATTTTTTCTTCTTCCTTCTTTCTTAACTTACTTTTAACATAGAAGTATTCAACAAATCACATTCCGAATCTTCCAAATGCCAATCTAAACCATCAAAAGCAATTTTCTCAATTAAACTAGCCAACCGTAATGCTTTAAGAGCTTGTTCTCCTCCAACCGAAGGCTGATTTCCTCCACCCACACAATGAATAAAATGCTCTAACTCTGCATGAAGAGGTTCAATATTGCTAGTATAAACCTTTTCAATTAAACCATCCTGACGATAAAGAACCTGACCATATTCAGTCACATAATCTGCTGTTGTTTGACGGTGAATCAGAATTTCATTGTTAAGAAAATCTGCCTCTGTCAAAGAATTTTTACAGTGAGCAACAATAGAACGTAATTTTTTATGTGTCACCTTACTAGCAGTTAAAGTCGCTACAATACCATTGGCAAAACCAAGAGTAGCTGTTACATAATCTAAATTTCCAGAACTAGAAACACTACTTCCACTAGCAGTTAGTTTGACAACTGGAGAAGCAGCTAATTCTAGTAACAAGTCAATATCATGGATCATTAAGTCCAAAACTACAGACACATCATTAGCTCGATGAGAATAAGGACTCATTCGATGAGCTTCTAAGGCCAATAAATCTTCAGTTTTGAGGACTTTACTAAGTTCTTGAAAAGCAGGATTAAACCTTTCTATGTGACCCACTTGTAAAATTAGGTTCGTTTCAGCAGCAGTATTTACCAAAAATTCGGCCTCGGCAATACTAGCAGCAATAGGTTTTTCCATTAAGACATGGACTCCTGCTTCTAAGCAAGTCATTCCTACAGCATAATGCTGAAGAGTGGGAACTGCTACACATACAGCATCCACATGAGGTAAAAGGTCTTTATAATCCTCAAAAAAACGAACTTGATATTTACTAGCAGTGTCGAGTCCTCTTTCAACATTAATATCTGCTACACCGACTAATTCTGTATCTTTGAGCAAATTTAGGACACGGGTATGATGCTGCCCCATATTACCAACCCCAATAACTCCTACACGAAGAGATTCTGGTTGACCATGTTTAGTAAAAACGGATGAATATACTTTAGACATTCTATTTCGCACTCCTAGATTCTCCTCCACCACACCTAATTAGATTGACCTCTCCCCGCCTTAAAAGCACGGGGATTCTCAACTGTTGCTACGATATCGACTAAAGTCACACCTCGTAACTTTTTTAGTTTTGGTTTCCCAGATATAAAATCTGGTAGCAAGGGTCAAAACTTGCCTACAGACCTTGACTAGGTTTATACCTAATTGTGTCTCTACTTTGCCAAGTATATTTGCTGCACCATTTAAGTCAGCATTAACCAACAAACTTACCAGTTTGGTACATCCCACGTTTAACTCGTTTCCCTGATGCTTTCCACCCTACGGGTTTTTCGCCGAAAGTAGGTAGAAAATCGCTATCTAGAAAACTAGCTTTACTTGTGTAAGATTCCTCTATTTCAACAAATTTAATGTTGTGTTCCTCACACAATTGTTTAACTCGTTGCTTAAGTTTAGCTGTGGGTATTTGTACAAATGATTGGGTCTGTTTGCCTAAATTTACTTCTTGTCGTTGTCCTTGATTCCATCCAAAGACTAGCGTACCAATTTGATGCTTTAGACAATGATTGATAACTATTTTTGCAGCTTTATTAACTGCATCTCTCATCTGACGGTTACGCTTTTCTGCGATCTGGGCTAATTGCTCATCCCAATAACCTTGGGCCTTACCTTCTTTTAGTATGGAAACTCGTTTGTTATACCACTGGTTCAGGCTTTTCACCTTGCGTCCATCAATAATCAAGCTAGTACCAACGTTAGAAACGCAACTTAACCAATTATTAATTCCTGGATCTATACCCAAGACGTTTTTAGGGTTTAATTCTTCTTGAATTACAATCTCTTTTTGATAAACAAACTCTACATAAAAACATAGATTACCGAAAATATGCACGCCAATTAAGGCGAGGTTGCGCGACCAAAGCTGAAGTCAAAAGTCAAAAGTCAGAAGTCGTAGGGGCGAATGGCATTGGCTAGCGCCAAGCTCCGAAGGGCGCCCGTACAAAAGTTAAAACTCAAAAGTCAGAAGTTAGAAATTAAATTTTTTCTTCTTCCCTGTTCCCTGTTCCCTGTTCCCTGTTCCCTGTTCCCTGTTCCCTGTTCCCTAAAAGTTTTCTATATTTCACAACTCCAAACCAGTATAACTATCGCTATATCTAAAAAATTATCAAAATCATAAGGGTCTAAAACCCGGGGTTTTAAGGCGAAATATTTTTGGAGGTTTGCTCAAATCCCCGCCTGCAAAAATAACTTCTTTACGGGTGATTTCCTACGGAATGCTCCTAATTACGCGTTTACGTTATGCAAAGCATTCCGTAGAAAAGTATTCCGGAACACAAATCACCCCTACTGACTTGCAGACTTGCTGACGCGCGTTAAACCAAAATATAAAGAAAATATTACGATTTTCAGGATTTAGTAAAATTGTGTGAAATAATTAACATCAATAAAAATTAAATTGGGGTCAGCAAATATAAAGACCTTAAACATAAAAATCTGAAAACGCCAATCTCTTGTTTATTAAGAGTTTGGTGTTTTCTAATTTTGAGGTAATTTCTAAGAGTCGAAGCAATCAAAAATTAGCTCAATATTTTTCGATGAACACAATAGTAATTAAAATAGGCACTTCCAGTCTGACTCGTTCTGAATCGGGGAATTTGGCCTTATCCACCATTGCTAGCTTGATCGAGACTATTGCCAATCTACGTTCTCAGGGACACCGAGTAGTTTTAGTTTCTTCTGGAGCAGTTGGTGTAGGTTGCGATCGCTTAGGACTAAGTGAAAAACCTCGTAATATTGCCATGAAGCAAGCAGTAGCAGCAGTGGGTCAAGGAAGACTAATGCGAGTTTACGAAGACTTGTTTACATCTTTGCGACAAACAATTGCCCAAATCTTACTTACAAGGAGCGAGCTGGCACGACGTAGTAGTTATGTCAATGCTTACAATACATTTCAACAATTGTTGCGACTGGGTGTAGTCCCAATTGTGAATGAAAATGATACTACTGCTGTAGAAGAACTGAAATTCGGGGACAACGATACTCTATCAGCTTTAGTTGCTGGTTTAGTAGAAGCTGATTGGTTATTTATATTAACCGACGTTGACAAGTTATATTCTGCCGACCCTAGAAATAATCCAGATGCTTTACCCATTACCTTAGTAGAGCGAATGGAACAACTCGAAGAATTTCAAATTCAAACTGGAGATTCTGTTAGTGGATGGGGAACAGGTGGAATGATTACCAAAATTGAAGCGGCCAAAATTGCCACAGCGGCGGGAGTACGAACCGTCATTACTGATGGCCAAATCCCGGAAAATATACCAAAAATCCTGAATGGAGAATCTATTGGGACTCAGTTTGAACCTCAACCACAACCAGTAAATGCCCGCAAACATTGGATTGCCAATATTTTAGTACCTGCGGGCAAGCTGTATCTGGACATGGGTGCAGTTCAAGCAATTTCTGAATCTGGTAAATCTCTACTAGCTGCTGGTATTACTCAAGTGGAAGGAGAGTTTTATCCATCGGATGCTGTAGAACTATGCAATCAAGAAGGCGGGGAAATAGCTAGGGGACTTGTGAACTACAGCAATACTGAGTTGCAACAAATTCTGGGTTGTCGTTCAGAAGATATACCAGATATTTTGGGCTATACAGGAGCTGACACTGTAGTACATAGGGATAACCTTGTCGTCAAATGTTAACAGCATATGTCAATGCTTTTAGATTTAATCAGCAAACCCTAATTAATTATTAATTATTAATTATTAATTATTAATTATTGAACTCCTTCTTCAAATCATTGTTTCTGGTGGAGCAACATCGGAACCAACTACTACACTACCTTTAGTAGATTTTAATCCTGGTGTTTGAGTAGTTTCTAAATGTTTATCTGAGTGAGCAACTGAATCAGGAGTGTCTAATTGATCTGGAGTAAGATTTGCTCCTGGACTTGGTTGTTGAGACATCCAACTTAGTCCACCTACTGCGCCGGCCATTAAAGCTGTATAACCTATATATAGATGAATAGGACCTATACCCGATCCAATGTCTTTATTGGACTTAGACCAAGATGGCGTTAACCCTTGAAGTGGATCGGACATAGGTAAAGCTTCTGCTAAAGCTACTCCATCAAATCCTAAAGCGTTACCTATACGAAAGATGAATCCTCGAAGATATATATCTTCTGGTAGTTCATCTGTTTGGCCTTTTTCTATAGCTTCTAGATAATGAAGGGGTACGAAGGTTTGTTTATGAATTTGTTTCATAGATAAACAACGCATTTTTCGTGCTTTTTGTAGTTTTTCCCCTAGTTGCTGTAGGTATGTATTTCTTTCTTGAACTAATAAGGCTGCTTTTTCTGCTTTTGTGAGTCTTTTTCTCCATTTTCGTCGATTATTTTGTGGTGGTAACTCTTCTGAGGAGTTTTGGTTATTTTCTGAGAGATTAGTTTCCATATTTTGGGAATCTATGGATACTAAGGCTGATTCAGTGATAATTTCTGATTCTATGATAGTAGTTGGGTTGGTATTCATGTGTGTTTGAGGTTGATTTTGATGATTTTGGATTAACTTTTCCTGATTCATTTGTTGGTAATTAATACTTTCTTTCTGCTCACTCATATTGTTGGAATGAGAATAAATTAGGTCTCCAATAATTTCTGATTCTATGATATTAGTTAGGTTGGTACTCATGTGTGTTTGAGGTTAATTTTGATGATTTTGGATTAACTTTTCCTGATTCATTTGTTGGTAATTGCTACTTTATTTCTGCTCATTCGTCTTGTTAGAATGAGAATAAATTGGGTCTGGTAAAGATGCTTTTTTTCTGGCATTAATGTTCTAGTCAAGTTTTTAGGCTGAGTTTTATTGCTTTTAGTCCTAAAACTTCGATTTGAGCTTCGGTTTGAGCTACTGCTTCTTCTAGAGAAGTTTTTATATCGGTCAACATTACACTATCAAATTGGCTAGTATAGGTTTCAGCTTCGATATTACTCAGTAGCGATCGCTAATTATCTTGACCAATTTATATAGGAATATGCCCATAACCAGAAAAACTATCGCCAGATATAGGTTTTAATTCCATAGTTAGGGTTTTAGTTTTATGTATACTTAATCAGGAGCAATCTAAGTAATTTATTCTAGAATTTAGTGTTAATTCCGGATATAAGAAGTGCGAATATTTAATTTTTGTTTTTTGTATAAGTTTCCGAATATTTTAGTTTCTTCTTTTTCTAGCAAATTTTTATAACGAGTAACCTTGGTTAGGGTTTTAGTTTTATGTATACTTAATCAGGAGCAATCTAAGTAATTTATTCTAGAATTTAGTGTTAATTCCGGATATAAGAAGTGCGAATATTTGATTTTTGTTTTTTGTATAAGTTTCCGAATATTTTAGTTTCTTCTTTCTCTGGCAAATTTTTCTAACAAGTAACCTTTATTCTATAACTATTGCGAAATAGTTTTTTTAGGTTTAATCAAGTAATTAGTTTTATGCAAATTGTATATAGCAATCATAAATAATTTGTAAAAAATCTAAGAATATATAAAAAGATAAAAAGTCTGAAACTTTTACCGAATAATTAAGATTTAAAGCCTCTCCTTTAAAGGATAAAAAAGCGGTCGCTCTTCGGAGCTTCCCGGAGGGTGGGATAGCCAGGTTTCCTCGCCATATCCATGAGACCAAGAGAAGAAAAAATTTTCCTTTTCTTCAATCCTCTTCTTTCCAAGGAAAGGTAATTATTTAAGGATTCAGGTATCTCAAACCCAGTTACAGAGAGACTTCTGAAAACGACTAACTCAGCAATTTAACAGTCTCATTCTCAATAATGACGAAAATATAGGTTTATAGCCATTTCTAAGTAATTGCCGAAAATGCTTATCCATCAAGATTTATAGGTTTTTCCATAGGACCTGAATCCTTACATAATAATTAATTATTAATTATTAATTATTAATTATTAATTGTTGAACCCTATTCCCTGTTCCCTAAATTTAGATGTTTTTTACCAAAAAATGAGGGTATGCGCCTCCCCTTTTAAGGGGATAAAAAAAAGATAATTCCGTATTTCAAGCCTCTTGCTTTCCTGCGGAATGCTGCGCAAACAGCAAGAGGTACTGATAACTGATAACTGATAACTGAAATGAACCCTATTCCCTATTACCTAAATTTAGAAGAGTTTTTTACTATAGTATTGATTAATCACCTACAAATTAATAATCCAGTTAAAGTATCAATAGAAAGTGCAATTCTATAAAACTATAACTGAATATATAATTTTTTTTCTTAGATAATTCTTGGTAAGCATTTCCGTTTGTCATGCTGCGCAAACAGCTATTAGCAGTCAGTTTTCAGCAACAAGACTTTCTTTTTAAGAACAGTGTTCAAATTAATATAGACTTTAAGGTCAAGGGAAGCAACTTTTGTAGTAAGACAATAAATAAAGCTTTTATCCTAAGTTAAAAGCAATAGCTGATAGCTGATGGCTGACCGCTGTTTGCGCAGCAGTCCGCAGGAAATGCTTACAATTCTTGAGGATAGTTTAAAAATGCAATTTTACTGACTACTTGTAAACCCGATCGAGTAAAAATAACCCCACAACAATTCCGATAAAATGAGCCACAATAATGTGAGTATTACCCAATAGTATAATAATATCCGGTGTAAATTTTTCTAGTTCTGTAGAGTTAAACATAGACGCTCCCATAACTAATGATTCGCCTAATAAAATACCTCCAATTGCTTCTGCTCCTAATAAAGTGAGAGTAATCCCAACCAAGTTAGTAATTAAAGTCCTTTTAACTTGTTGAGTTGTATCTGCCCTGCTTGGCCTTGAAGAAGGTTCAGGCTTTCGTAATTGCCTTGCCAAGCGAGTGTAACGAAATGACAAGAAGATGCTGAATCCTAGTACCGCAAGGCCACAAATTGGAAAAAATAGGCTACCTCCCGTACCTGCTTCATTCATTCGATCGGGTAAAATGAAAACAGCAAATAAAAACATGAAGCCTGAAATTACCCCCAATACAAGTTGGGACCAGAAACAAGCCCATCCGCCTAACCGGAGTGCATTAGCTACTTGTTTAACAGCAGTTGGTAGGTCTGATAAGTTTGACATATTTATGCTTATGTATTGTCAATGCTTTGATATACTCACGACGTTGCGCTTGAGAGAAAACGCTATAGGTGGTTTTTGTTTCTCGCGTACATTCTTAGAGTTTCCCAACTAAGAGACTGGCGCGGACACAATCTAGACCAATAGCCTATATATATTTAAGACTGTAGCATTTATGCCGATGTTTGAGCAATATGAGAAATGTGGACTTATATTCCTATAAGACTCTGAATTAAAGATTACAGTTGGGACTTTCTACGAATATTCGATCTAATTTTGGCAATTATGGTTGACTCTAGGTCAACACCTTTTAAAATATATTTAAGAATTGTAAACAAACAACTCTATTTGTAAACGTTATTAAATTTGAGACCTCCTGAATTATGACACAACCACAGCCTACTACGAAACCTAATCTGGATGAACCAAAATTCGGTTTTAACCAATATTCAGAACGTCTCAATGGTAGAGCAGCTATGATTGGCTTTGTATTAACTCTGGCAATTGAATACTTTACTGGAGAAGGTTTACTATCTTGGTTAGGTCTCAATTAAAGTTTTAGCTATACCTAAGTTCTAGCTACTATATATAATGATAGATATAAATTAAACCAATACAAGAGTCTATCTATAATAAAAATATGGTAGAAGTCTATTGTTGGTAAGCCTAATATTGTCAAAAACTTACCAACAATTTTTATCTAGTTTGCAACTATACTGCATTAATCTCAACTGTTCCTAGAGTGGGAATTAGTTTTCTGTAGCAATTAATCCACTTTAAATCTTGACAATTGACAATCTCAATATATGAAGTTTATTTTTGACGAAATACCAGATTATTATAATTTTGTATTAATTGCTAAATATTGAATATGTAAGAAAAATCAAAACTAATTTGCTGATTTAAAGTTTAATATGACAGTATAGTTAGTTATTAGTTCTATTAAGGATATAAATATAAAGGGAATTTATTAGACAATCAACTTAATTCCCTGGAGTGCAAGAAAATCACAAGTAAATTGAAGTTGTATCAAATTAAGCTTATGATAAATGCTTTATGGCCTAAATTTTTGAAAGCTGCTTATCGAAAAGATCCTTTAGCAAGCTTTTTTGTGACAGTAGGATCGGTTGATGCTGTTATTGGTGGTTTAGGGGCAAGTTGGTCTCTGTTTTTTCTGGGGATGGGTACAGTAGGAATCGCTATCATATTACGCTTCTGGTTGTTAAAGCGTTCTGAGATAGATGGAGCTACTCCTGTTCCAGAATATTATCTACCGCCTAATTCTTCTCGTCCACAGCTACCAATTCTAAATAGAAATAAAAAGCATCTTTCTTAAATTAAATAATCAGCGATAACCCTCAAGCTTTTATAAAAATCAGTCAAGTTCTTAATATGTTAAGTTGATTTCTTGATTAAGAATATCCCCTACTTAGGGTTTGCATGGTAAGTCTTTTTGCTCTTTGTAGGAGACAGGAGACAACCCACCCCTAACCCCTCCTGGGAGGGGAAGACAGGAGAAATGGGAATTAGCGAGGAGGTAGGAGGAAAAATTGTACCAATATTTTCTCCCAACTATGCGCCTAAAATACGCTCCATGCAAGAGCGTTTTAGACGTGATACCAGGCACTGCAATTTGACTCCAAAAAGCCTAAATTATTTATATGTCAATGCTTTTAGATTTAATCGGTCAACCCTACTTAGGAGAGTATTGTCTTACTAAATTTCTGTAGAATACTATGAGTCTGGTTATCGTTTATTCAGTAAATTAAGTTTATAGAGATGAGATATTGAAAAATTAAAAAATTGATTGGTTGACTAAGACATTCTTTGGCACTGGTAGTATAAACCATCAAAAATATCAGGTAAGCCATTAATCCTAAAGCATAAAAAAAAATGGGAACTTTTGTCCCCATTTTGCTGATTTTTTAGATTTTTTCTTAGTTGCTGTTGTTGCTTTTTAACTTGCCTTAATCTGGCGGTTCCTCCTCTTCCCTTAATATTTCTTCCCTGGTAACGAGGAGACTCCCATCTTTTTAGCCGTTGTGCCATATATTCAAATATCCCCTTATTTTACTATAAGTGGGCAGAGAGAGACTCGAACTCTCACGACCGAAGTCGCCACATTTTGAGTGTGGTGCGTCTACCAATTTCGCCACCCGCCCTTACTTTCACTATTATAATCACTTTTTGTCAAATTTTGCAAGAGATCCTGATATTTTTGACTACTTGACCATTTATCAATCTCTCTAGCACGCAATACAGGCAATGGATGAGTTAGTTGGGCTGTTTGAATTTGCCTTAAAGCTTCACCCAGTTCAGTATGACTAAATTCTTTGTAAGCTCTTGCCTGGGCCAAAAAAGCATCTACATTAAGTTGAGCAGATATACTTGGAGAACCACCTGCCAACTTCATCAGAACTGATGCTACTACTTTTGGGTTTTGTGTCGCTAATAGAGCTGCGCGATCGCAAGTAAATTCTGCACACCTTACCCATTCTAGTATTTGATTTTGTATGCTTTGAGCTATAATACCACCCCATGTCGAAATTTGTCCAGCAGCTAGTACAATTAAATTACCTAAAGTGAGGTATACTCCATGTTCGCACTTAAGATGTCCTAGTTCGTGACCTAATACTGCTTGAATTTCTTCTAGGTTCAGTAATTCTATCAAAGATGTATGAACAACAATGAAAGGTTGCTTACCTCGCATGGCAAATGTGTAAGCATTGGGAACAGGATGTTGACGAACATATAATTGTGGTGGTTCTAAATCAAGTGTCTGACAAGCATCTAATAGTATTTTGTGTAAATGTGGTAATTGATCTTTGCCTACTAATACACTGGATGCAATATTTTCCATGTAGAAATATTGCTCTCCTAATGGTCCTAATAATTGCCTAACTAATAAATCTACACCTGGCAGTTGTTTGATTGTATTGGTTGCTTCTAAGTCTAATGGATGCCGAAAGTTATCTGCTTTTAAGCCAATTAAGGGTATTGTTGCCAAAGCCATATTTTATTAATTGTGAGTATAGTTTCTCTGATTTTAGCACAATTTGAGCAGAATAATTTCTGCTTCAACTATTTCAAAGTTAAGGATAGTTTGTTTTTTTAGTTAGTTATTGTGTAAGCATTCAGCATTCAGCATTCAGCAGTCAGCAATTAGTAATTATTCATTATTTATAAGGTTTTTTCCTCGGACTCATGGCAGTAACTTTTTATTCTTTTTCAATTTAAAAGGTTGTTTTTACGCAGACCCAAAATTAATAGCTAATAGCTAATAGCTGACGGTTGTTAGCTCCGCATTCCGGAGGAAATGCTTACCGAAAATTGTGGTTTAAAGCCTCCCCTTTTAAGGGGAAAAAATAAAAAATTTTCCTTTTATTCAATCCTATCCGTTTTAGGGAGAGGTAATTATCAATTATCAATTATCCATTATCCATTATTGAAGTTATTGTTATGTTGTCCCAAAAATCAACTAAGTTTAGTTGAAGTTTGATATGAGAATAATTTGGTGTAGTTCATTTATTCAAAAAGGAGCTTAAATTTTTTAAGATAGATATTTAAAATTAAAGCAGATTTTATGTAAATGTGGCACAGTAGTTCAAAGTCTAAATAATGAAAGTTTAGCTTGTTTAACAAAACACTCAGGATGGGAAAAACTATATTCTTTTCTACTCTCTACAGACTACGGAGTAAACCACTGAATACGCTGTAACTACTTTCACTATCAAGTAGATAAATTTAATGTTTATAGAAGTTAATAATTTTTGATTAAGGTCTAGATGAAAAAATATCTATATTAATTATTTATTAAATGTAGGAGTTGCAGATTATGGAATAATATTGCCAAAAATCAGTCGATCGTGTGACTTGAAAAAACCTAATATTAATAGTTATAGCAATTCTCAAATCCAAAATTATTGTCGCAAAAGATATCAAATCATTAGCCACTGTGCAACGCCTCATAGCTACGCGAAGTAACTAAAAAATGCTTGTTATATTAGTTAAGTGATGAAGCCAATCAACAGATATTCCAGTATTAAAAATTATTAGAAGATTAACTATAACGTACCGAAAAATTGTGGTTTAAAGTCTCCCCTTGTAAGGGAATAATAAAGAAAAATTTTTATAATTAGTCAATCCTCTTCTTTTCAAGGGGAGGTAATTGTTAATAATTGTTGAAACGTATTTTATAAAAATATCAACTCAATAGGACTATTTTTTCATAAAATAAATTAAGCGATCGGATTTCACTATCAAGTAGATAAATTTAATGTTTATAGAAGTTAATAATTTTTGATTAAGGTCTAGATGAAAAAATATCTATATTAATTATTTATTAAATGTAGGAGTTGCAGATTATGGAATGATTTTGCCAAAAATCAGTCGATCGTGTGAGTTAAAAAAAACCTAATATTAATCGTTATAGCAATTCTCAAATCCAAAATTATTGTCGCAAAAAATATCAAATCATTAGCCACTGTGCAACGTCTCATAGCTACGCAAAGTAACTAAAAAATGCTTGTTATATTAGTTAAGTGATGAAGCCAATCAACAGATACTCCAGTATTAAAAATTATTAGAAGATTAACTATAACGTACCGAAAAATTGTGGTTTAAAGTCTCCCCTTGTAAGGGAATAATAAAGAAAAATTTTTATAATTAGTCAATCCTCTTCTTTTCAAGGGGAGGTAATTGTTAATAATTGTTGAAACGTATTTTATAAAAATATCAACTCAATAGGACTATTTTCTCATAAAATAAATTAATAAATTAAGCGTTCGGAAGTATTAATATTGATTGCTGAAGTTTAGTAACTATTGCAAAAAAAGTCTACAGATGTCTATATTTATAAGAAAAATTGGTAGTCCTAAATTACTTGAAATTGGATATTTATTAAAGCAATGACACTGTGTTTTATCTAGTGCAGTCAAACCCAAACTCAATAGAGCTACTGTAAGCATTTCAGCCGTCAGCAATCAGCTATCAGCTATTACTTTTAGTTTAGTATCAAAGCTTTATTAATTGTCTTACTAGAAAAGTAGGCTCCCTTGACCTTAAAGTCTATTTTAACAAGCTATCAGCAATCAGCTATCAGCAATCAGCTCAAATCGGCGAGTTCTGCGTCCCCCACGCTTAGGGTAAAAAAGCGCGTGGTGTGCGTGTTCTGGGGGTAGGACATCCCCATCATACGCCTCAACAGCTGAGGTGCTGAGGTGCTGAGGTGCTGAGGTGCTGACTGCTATTTTAATTTAAACACTGTCCCATAAGAGAAAGTCTTGTTGCTGATAGCTGACAGCTAATAGCTGTTTGCTCCGCATTCCGCAGGAAATGCTTACGAGCTACTGATTGTATATACTTTGATACAAAAATATCTTAATTAGTGAACAAGAGTCAATCATATTCTAAAAAATTGGAGAATAACATGAGAGCTATCTAGTACTGCATTCACAACTACAACACATCTTTACTTTTTTAGGACTACCAAAAAAATCAACAACCTTATAGTCCATTTTCTTAATTTTAATCAGGTTATAAATTGTCAAAATAAGTGATTTTTCATAATTTGATAATTTACTTAACCCATGAAAATTAATTAAACAGACTATTTAGTGCAAAACTCTTCCTTTTATTTATGAAAAATTAAATTAACTTAAACAGAAGTCTGCAATATTTCATGTTCTGTAGCTATATCAATTCTTTGCAACTTTGCTCCCAACTTTTTAAGTTTAACCTCTAGTTTTTCGTAGCCTCGGTCTAAGTGCTGTAAACCTTGAAAAGTAGTTTCTCCTTCTGCGGCCAATGCTGCTATTACCAAAGCAGCAGAAGCTCTAAGGTCTGTACCAATTACTGGAGCTGCTGAAAGTTTGGACACACCCTCAACTATGGCATGATTTCCTTTGACCCTAATATTAGCACCCATCCTATTTAGCTCTGAAACATGACGCATACGATTCTCAAATACTGTCTCTGTAACAGAACTACTACCAGAACACACACTGAGCAAGGCCATAAAAGGGGCCTGCATATCTGTGGGAAAACCAGGATATGGCTGAGTCTCAATATCAGTAGCGACAAGGTTTTTACTAGGTAGAACCCGTAAGCTTCCAGGTACTTCTTGTACGATTTTTACTCCTACTGATTCTAGTTTGGAAATAACTGCACTTAAATGTTTAGGAACAACTGGTGAAATAGTTATGTCTGAATTAGTAATAGCACCAGCGATTAAAAATGTCCCAGCTTCTATTCTGTCAGGTATAATAGTGTAATCTACAGAATGTAGCTTAGGGACTCCAGATATAATTATGCTCTTTGTGCCAGCACCAATAATATTAGCACCCATAGCTATACACAAATTAGCTAGGTCTACTACCTCTGGTTCTTGAGCTGCATTTTCAATGATGGTTTCTCCCTCAGCCAAAGTAGCTGCCATCATTAATGTTTCAGTAGCTCCAACACTAGGATAGTCAAGATATATTTTTGCCCCTTGTAACTTTTTTTTACTACCAGTGATATAGGCGTTGACTATACCATGCTCAATATGAACTTCTGCTCCTAAAGCTTGTAAACCTCGAACATGAAGATCGACAGGTCTAGCACCAATAGCACATCCACCTGGTAATGGTACGCGGGCTACTCCTAGTCTGGCCAGAATAGGACCTATAACAAAAAAGCTAGCACGTAACTGTCTAACTAATTCATAAGGAGCTTCAGTAGTATCTAAATTACTCGCATCTACATCTAAAGTATTACCATTCTGTTCTAATTTTGCTCCGAATGCAGATAAAACTTGTCCCATTCTATTAATATCTGCCAGAGAGGGAACTTGGCGTAACCGACAAGTGCCTGAACAAAGCAATGTTCCTGCCATCGCAGCTAGAGCAGAATTTTTGGCACCACTGATATTTATGTTTCCTTTAAGATGAGATGGACCACAAATTTTCAGTATTGACTGATTGATAGGGGATGATTTTGGGTTATCTTTTGAATTTGATGGTTGATTGATGGCTCTGTCCTCCCTCAATTACCTAATTATTAATTTCAATTTTTGCTTCTGATTGTACTGGAAAGTTAGCAGATGTCTAGGGGTTGACAAATGTTATTTCTTAATATAAGTTGCGAAAAAAAATTAGATGTCTCCGGAATAATTAGGGTTTGCTGAAAAATTCGGTTATATTTTCGACTACAGAGTATAGAGGTTGTGAATGAAGATAGGTATTCCCAAGGAAATTAAGGATCTAGAGTTTCGGGTAGGACTAACTCCTGCAAGTGTCAGGGTATGTACTGAAGCTGGTCACGAGGTTTTCATTGAAACAGGAGCAGGGTTGGGTGCGGGCTTTAGTGATGAGGATTATATCCAAGCAAAGGCCAAAATTTTACAAAATTCTGGAGAGGTTTGGAATTGTGAAATGATCGTGAAGGTAAAAGAACCTCTATCATCAGAGTACCAATTTCTCAAATCAGGACAAATCCTGTTTACTTATCTACATTTGGCTGCTGACCGGAAGCTAACTGAAAGGTTGATTGAAAGTGGGGTAATGGCGATCGCCTATGAAACAGTGGAGCTACCTGACCATAAGTTACCTTTGTTAACTCCCATGAGTATAATAGCTGGACGTCTTTCTGTGCAGTTTGGGGCGAGATTTTTGGAAAGGCAACAGGGTGGTAGAGGTTTACTATTGGGGGGAGTCCCTGGTGTTATGCCTGGTAAGGTGATGATTCTGGGAGGTGGGGTTGTTGGTACGGAAGCAGCGAAAATTGCTGTTGGTTTGGGGGCAAGGGTTCAAATTTTTGATATAAATGTGGAAAGGTTGGCTTATCTGGAGACTTTATTTGGTTCTAGAGTGGATTTGTTATACAGTAGTTCTTCTGCTATTGAAGCAGCTATTGTAGATTCCGATTTACTTGTAGGGGCAGTTCTTGTTCCTGGTCGTCGCTCTCCAGTTTTAGTAACTAAAAATTTGGTAGCCCAGATGCGTTCTGGCTCTGTGATTATTGATGTAGCTGTGGATCAAGGTGGTTGTGTGGAAACTCTACGTCCAACTTCTCATACAAATCCTACCTATGTGGAATCGGGAGTTCTACATTATGGAGTGCCTAATATGCCAGGAGCAGTTCCCTGGACAGCTACTCAAGCTCTGAATAATAGTACTTTGCCCTATGTATTACAGTTAGCTAATTATGGGAGTGAAGCTTTAGAAAAAAATCCGGCTTTGGCTAAGGGTTTGAATGTTAAAGACCATCTTTTGGTTCATCCTGCTGTTCGAGAAGTATTTCCTGATTTGAGTAATAATTTAGTTTAAAAATTACACATCTTTTTTTGGTCATTAAGTTAGAAGAAGTTGACTCTGAATAGCCATAAATTCTGCCAATATTTAGGGAGAAGTTGTAAACTAAGATATGAAAATAAATCAGCTTCTAGAGTAGTTGTACACGCAGCCTATTCCATGTAAGTGTAGTAGAGTGATTCTAGTAGACTGGCTGAATAAGAATGAAAACTTAACCCCATACTTCAAAAACTATTTAAAAAGCTAGTGCTACTCTATTGCATAAACTTGGAATGTACTGTATTTGTAATTCAAAATAGACTTCGAGAAGTATAGAATTATTTGATTTTAGATAAGCAAGTACACAAAATTAATTGCCTATGTTTGTCATCAAAATATATCCTGAGATAAAAGGAAGCAAAATGGTGATTTAGATGAGATTCATGTTGAGAATTAAATACCGAGATGAAAAAAATTTTAGAAAGAATAAGTTTGCCAAGTAAATTTCCTTAAGTGAGAGACAGCAGCTTTATGTATACTGTTTAGTTATCAAAAATTGTCTATCAACGAATTAACGTCAATATTTGGAGTTAATAGAAAAACTATATATAATTGGTTAACTCTACCGGGGAAGAGTAACAAATAGAAGGAATCTACAATCAAAAAGGTAGGGTCAGAAAACCGTGCTTTAAATCAGGAGCAAAAGTAAAAAGCAAAAGAGTTGGTAAAATCTCAACCAAAAAGTCTCAAAAAAGTTAGACTGATGATGATGGGAATCTAGAAGTAAAAATGCCTAGACTATAAGAGCGAAAAGAGCAAGCTAAAGAGAGAGAAATAGACTTAAGATATTGAGATGAAAGTGGATTTTCTTTGAAGCCAAATACTTCTGACGGATAGCCAGAAAAATTAGAAAGAATAACTCTCAAGAGTTGCCATGGGCAAAAGAATTAAAGAATTAACGTTCTGGGATGAATGGGATGTAAAAATCAACTAAGTTAGGAAATACATCAGGGAGTAATTAACAGTGAAATTGTCATTAATTTTTGAGATAAGTCGATCGAGATTTAGCTAAACTCTTGCTATGTAGTTATGGCTAAAGCTTCAATTGATATGGGGTATAAGACACTCGAAAATTTAGAAGAAATTAATGAAAAAAAATTAGAGATATTGTGATTACTAAATTCTCGGGAAATTTATTAAGTACGAGTGGATAAAGCTTGATGAAACTCGTAAATAGGAAAAGCTTTCTTAACTATCTATCTCAAAGTGCTTAAACATTTTGGTCAAGAATATTTCAATAATTGATAATTGATAATTGATAATTGATAATTGATAATTGATAATTACCTCTCCCTAAAAATGGATAGGATTGAATAATAAGGAAAAGATTTATTTTTTTCCCCTTGAAAGGGTTGGCTTTAAACCTAAATTATTTAATTATTTAATTATTTAATTATTTAATTCTTCGGTAATTAATTTTTTACAGATATTATATATCATAAAAAAAATATTTAGTCAAATAGTGTAGGAAAAAGTGTTAAGTTTCATAAACTAAAAAAAACTATTTACTGCTGGTGAAATAACCATTTATACAGTTAAAGTTAACGGTGGAATAAGACTTATACACTCCTGATTTATGTAAAGTTAAGATGCTCTGCAAGATTATAGATTAATGTTTATATTATACCAAATTGACCAAACGACGTAAATAGGTAATATTAAATGAGAATATTCTCAATAATCTTCCTTTTATTAAATTTTGTAACAATTGAAAAGATTAAAAATTACAAAGATCATTCTGAATAATCATTAGTTTGAGTTATGAAAAGTATGGCAGTCAAAAAAAACTTAATTTCCAGCGATTGACAAATTGGAATAGATCGGCAACAATAAAAAATTGTGATTCAGCGGAACTGGCGGAATTGGTAGACGCGCTAGATTCAGATTCTAGTGTTCGCAAGGACTTCCGGGTTCAAGTCCCGGGTTCCGCATTATCTAGTGTCGCTACGCGGAAGTTAAAAGTCTAGCATTTAAAAGCGAGTGTTAATTGGCGAGGTTTCCTCAGAATGTAAGACACACTTCACACAGTCAATCATTTTTGATTGGTAAGGCTTTTAGGATTTTGTAACTGGTTAGTTATTTCTGCCATCCTGCACTAGGTATATGCAGCATTTCTTGATTAGTTATCAAAATCTAATGGGTAGGAAAATGAAAAGATTCCGCCCTTGTTTCACTCCTAAAATCAAATAATATATAGCGTTTTCCAAGCTAATGAGGTGTAGTTGTTTTTCTTCTTTATTGATTCCTACGGAACCAGAATTACTACTCCCTATTCCCTAAAGCCAAGGAATTTTGTACCTCACTCTTTTTGGGAATTGCTATAAGTAATAAATACTAGATAAAAATTAAAGTATAAAAAATATAAGTAGTGCTGACCAGTGTACAAAATCCTTTAGTAAAGGAAATCCGTAAGCTTCATCAATCTAAAGGAAGAAAGGAACAGCAGTTATTTTTATTAGAGGGAACTCATATCTTAGAAGAAGCTTGCCACAAAAGTTATCCTCTTTTAACTGTATGTTGTACCCCTGAATGGCAAGAAAGACATCAATTTTTGTGGGAATTATTATCTCAAAAAGCTCAAAGAATAGAATTAGTAAGTGAAAGAGTTTTGAAGTCTCTTACTACTACAGTTAATCCTGATGGAATAATAGCTATAGCACCACAAAAGTCAACAAATTCTGTCAAAATTGCTAGTTTGGGAATTGCTTTGGACAAATTGCAAGACCCTGGTAATTTTGGTACTATCATCAGGACAGCTACAGCAACAGATGTAGATGGTTTGTGGTTAAGCTCAGATAGTGTGGACTTATATAATCCTAAAGTGGTTAGAGCTTCAGCAGGGGTATGGTTTAAGTTACCTATGGCTACTTCTGAAAATTTAAAGGCTGAGGTATTAAAGTTACAAAATCAAGGTTTGCAAATTGTAGCTACGGTACCGAACTCAACTATAAATTATTGGCAGATTGACTTACGAAAACCGACACTAATAATCTTAGGAAATGAGGGGTCTGGTATTTCACAAGATTTACTTGAGTTGGCTGATTATTCTGTCAAAATTCCTTTGGCTAATGAAGTGGAATCTTTGAACGTTGCTGTTTGTACGGCTATAATTTTGTATGAAGTTCAACGTCAACGTCAATCTCAATCAAATTAGTAAATTATGAACCTATCCCAGTAATAAGATTTTTGCTAAAAACCCTAAATATTTTGATAGTTAAAAATGAATTTTTCATCTTCTCAAGCACATTTTACTTTAACAAATAAATCTGTAAAAAATAATGGGATAGGTTATTGTATTATTCTGAATCAGGTTCCGATAATGGTTTGCTGTTATGATTTGTCTCCATATATTGGTCTATATCAGCGATCGCTTCCTCTAAATCTGATAAACTAAATTTTTGATTGGACTCTTCAGGTTCTGGAAGATAAGAATTAGACTTTTCATGGTTGGGTTCCTCAAGAGAACTATCTAATTGTTTCTCAAAGCTCTCAATAAATGTTTTTGCAGCTTGAGTACGAATATCTTTTTTATCCATATTAATTTTTGTCCTTGTTATGTTCTAGTTAATAGTTATACTTATTTTTTATAAATTATCGGGATACAGACAGGAGAAGTCTAGATACTTTATTTCTAGTATATTCCCAGAGCAAAAGTTAAATCTGCTCTATAGTTATTAATTAATAAGTAGAATATGGTCATTTCAGTTATCAGTTATCAGTACCGACCACTGAAGCTGGAGAAAATGAAAATACTGAACTGAATATTTATCTTGGTCGATTGGATATGGCGAGGAAACCCGTTCTTGACATACCCGCTCCGAAGTATGCCATCCCACCCTACGGTTCGCTTTGAAGAGCGACCGCTGTCTTGGTCGATTGGATATGGTTAGGAAACCCATCCATCCCTCGACCGCTTTTCATACCCTAACTAAAAGCAATAGCTGATAGCTGATGGCTGACGGCTGAATGCTTACGTCTAAATTATGAGATTATTTTTTTTCAATTCTTTGTACCATAAACATAAAAATTTGATTTGTTGGCAACAGAACAGATTAAGAAGCCATTTCAATAATTGATAATTGATAATAACCTCTCCCTAAAACGGATAGGATTAAATAATTATGAAAATTTTTATTTATTATTCCCTTAAAAGGGGAGGCTTTAAACCACAACTTTTCGGTAAAAATAAGTTGTACAAATTTTATCTGGGATAAATTGTGAAATATAGCTTCCATCAAAAAAACTGTAATGGTTATTTTTACACGAGTCCTGAGTGAAGTAATGTATGTATGTAAAGCTAGTGTCGCTACGCGGAAGTTAAAAGTCATGCATCGAGTATGTAATTCTGAGGTCTCCTCAGAATGAATGTAAGACACACTTCATTACAGTCAATCATTTTTGATTTGTAATTGTTTGAGGATTTTGTAACTGGTAAGTTATTTCCGCCATCCTGGACTAGCTCATATATACACAAGTGAAGAGTTTTCCAATATGGATTATGTAGTTAATTTTCCAGCTCCTTCTTCTGTAAACTTAATTATTGCAGTTTATTTTGGTTAAGAGTTAAGTTAATCTGTAATCTAGAACAAATAAGTTAAAACAAATCCAAAATCAAATATTTAGCTACTTCCCTAAAATCTCAAATATTATAGTTTTTGCAAACATACAAACAGGTTTTAAAAACAACAGATGACTCAAGAATTTGATTACGACTTAATAATTATCGGCGCAGGTGTTGGTGGACATGGTGCGGCATTACACGCTACAAGTTGTGGCCTAAAAACAGCTATTATAGAAGCAGCGGAAATGGGTGGGACTTGTGTTAACCGAGGTTGTATACCATCCAAGGCACTCCTAGCAGCATCTGGTAAAGTTCGAGAGTTACGAGATACTCAGCATTTAAAAACTCTGGGCATTCAATTAGATAATGTAGCTTACGACCAACAAGCGATCGCTTCTCACGCTAGTAACATTGTTGACAAAATTAGGGGTGACATGACTAACAGTCTGAAACGTCTAGGTATAGATTTGATTAAAGGCTGGGGACAAATGGCAGGTCAACAAAAAGTTATGGTCAAGACAGACAAGGGAGAAGAACACTTTACTGCTAAAGATATTATACTTGCCCCTGGCTCTATTCCGTTTGTTCCTCCTGGAATAGAATTAGATGGTAAAACAGTTTTTACCAGTGATGATGCTTTGAAATTAGACTGGTTGCCACCTTGGGTAGCAATTGTTGGTAGTGGTTATATTGGACTGGAGTTTTCTGATATCTATACTGCTCTTGGATCGGAAATTACGATGATTGAGGCGTTAGATAGATTAATGCCTACTTTCGACGAAGATATAGCAAAAATTGCAAAAAGAGTTCTAATTGAATCAAGGGATATTGAAACTAAAGTGGGTAAGTTAGCTATTAAGGTAACTCCTGGATCTCCTGTAATTATTGAACTAGCTGATGCCAAAACTAAAGAAGTAGAAGAGGTTCTGGAAGTTGATGCTTGTTTAGTTGCTACAGGTCGTATTCCCTACACAAAAAATTTGGGACTAGATAATGTCAGTGTAGAGACTGACCGTAGAGGTTTTATACCAGTTAATGACAAAATGGCTGTTTTGTCAAGTGGTGAACCAATACCTAATTTATGGGCGATCGGCGATGCTACTGGAAAAATGATGTTAGCCCATACAGCTTCAGCTCAAGGTATAACAGTGGTAGAAAATATTTGTGGTCGCGATCGGGATGTAGATTATCTGAGTATTCCGGCGGCTGCTTTTACTCATCCAGAAATTAGCTATGTTGGTATGACTGAAACAGCAGCTAAGGATTTGGGTGCAGAGCAAGGGTTTGAAGTGGCCAGTGTAAAAACTTATTTTAAGGGTAATTCAAAAGCAATTGCTGAAGGAGAAACAGATGGCATTGCTAAAGTAATTTATCGTCAAGATACAGGAGAATTATTAGGAGTACATATTATTGGCCTTCATGCTTCGGACTTAATTCAAGAAGCAGCAAATGCTATGGCTCAAAAGCAATCTGTTAATCAGTTATCTTTTAATGTACATACTCATCCTACTTTGTCAGAAGTTTTGGATGAGGCATTTAAACGAGCAACTGTTAGCTAGTTATTAATCTGAAGAAAATTGTTATATTTAGTCATCGTAACTAAATATAGCAATTTAGTATTCAGTCATCATTTTTTTTGTTTCTCAGAACTTAGTTTTGCTTTTCAACTTAGTTACTGTAACTTCAGTAGATTAATCAAGTCTATACTTCCAAGTATTGAAAATCTGAAGGCTACAAAAAGAATCATTAAAAAATGGGGTAGTCCTAAAAATGTAAGGATATTCGTTAGTATATTCCTTTAATTTTCAGGAGTCTAAGGCAGCAAAAATCATCTTTGATTTTGCGGGTTTAATACCCCACCGTCATTTCAGTTATCAGTTATCAGTTATCAGTTGTCAATGAGGGTGCTTATAGTAGTTTTCATGTTTCATAGAATACAGAGATTTTGGCTTAAAGGCACTTATACTGTTTGCGCAGCATTCCGTAGGAAAGGCAGCGGGAGCTGAAGTTTTGTAGTCAAAATGAGTGAAAACCGCTATAAAATTGTTTGTGGTTTGTGAAGACAAAATGCCTTGTTGAAGACTATCTCCATACAATTATACCTTCTACCTTTTGCCTTCTTCAATACTTATTTAAAGTACAAAAAAATAGTAAATTATCAAGACAAAATATAATGCAAATTCGTCGCCGGCCACCAACTTCAGCAGTAGAAATGGGTAGTTTACGTTATGAAGTTGCTTTGCCAAATTCAAAACCTCAAAATATTCTGGAAGAAATTGTTTGGTATAAAGAAAAAGAGGTAGATTATCTGCGGGATAAACAACCATTAGTTGAGTTAAAAAAGAAAATTAACTTAATGTCTGCTCCTCTGGATTTTTTAGCTACTCTATCAACAGGAAAAACTCAACCTGCTGTAATTGCTGAAGTTAAAAAAGCTTCTCCTAGTAAAGGGATAATTAGAGAAGATTTTGAACCAGTTACTATAGCTAAAGCGTATCAACAAAATGATGCAACTTGTATTTCAGTTTTGACAGATAAAAAATTCTTTCAAGGTAGCTTTGAAAATTTGTCAAATATTAGGAAAAATGTTGACTTACCACTACTGTGTAAAGATTTTCTGATTTATCCATATCAAATATATCTTGCTCGTTTATCTGGAGCTGATGCTGTATTACTAATTGCGGCAATTTTATCAGACCAAGATTTAAAGTATTTTATCAAGATAGTTAATGCTTTAGGAATGACTCCTTTAGTTGAGGTTCATAGTTTAACAGAGTTAGACCGGGTATTGGCAATAGAAGGAGTTAAGTTGGTCGGTATAAATAATCGCAACTTAGGAGATTTTTCAGTAGATTTACAAACGACTTGTAAATTAATGGAAGCGAGGAAGAAGGAGTTAGAAAAACTTGAAATTTTAGTAGTAAGTGAATCAGGAATACATGGATATCAAGATGTAAATATTGTTAAAAATGCTGGTGTGGATGCTGTTTTAATAGGTGAGTCTCTGATGAAAAAAGCACACCCAGGTGCAGCACTACTAGAGCTATTTACAGAATAATTGAATTAAGGGTTGAAAGTTATCCTTGACTGTACAAAAGACTTTCTCTCTACAAGGATAAAAAGCAAAAAGTATTTGAGTCAATTCAATAATTTAAAGGAGAAGTTATTGTTCATTGTTTGTTTAAACTTTATCAATGATGCCTACAATTAATTGGAGTTAATACCAATCAATTTTTTCCTTCTTCCTTCTTCAAGAGTAATTACTAATACAGCAACTCTATAATTTCTATTTATTTTTTTATTTTTGAAATTATTGCATAGTATAATTAACCAATATGTAAATCCCTAGAAATAAAACTATGGAAGCAATACCAGTTCCCTCCCATATTCATTATGAATTGCTACTTCAGTTATTAGAAAAAAAGACAATTTTAGCAGTAGACTATAATACAAAGCAACACGCAAAAACACGGGAAATTATTGTGACTTTGAGAAAAGCTTTAGCGCTACAAAAACAATTAGAAGAAAGTTGCAATCTAGCAAATTTACCAATTGAATATCAATGGTCTCTTAATGAAACAGAAAAATAAATATTAAGTGCATTAGAACAAGTAAAAAAACAGGAATTTTTCATTACTGTGCCATATTATGTATTAACAAAACTACGTTATTTCAAGGTTGATAAAATTTATTTTTCGCTGCCTGAATATAGAGAATTTATATTCAAAGGCAGAAGTCATTATAAGTTATTAATTGATACCACTAAAAAACTAGAAAGAAAAATAAAAAAAATCCTCAAAAAAAAATAATTAAAATTAAATAACTCCCAAAATAACTAAAACTTTCTCAGGTTGGAATCTTAAAGAAAAAATAAGTTTTTTCAATGAAATGCTTCTCAATCAATAAACATATAAACTAACTCAAGTAACACAAAACAAAGGAATAGAAAGAATGAATGACAAACTAATGTTAATGATTCCCGGGCCTACTCCAGTACCAGAAACAGCCTTACTAGCTATGGCCAAACATCCAATCGGCCATAGAAGTAGTGACTTTTCCAAAATTATGGCAGAGGTGACAGAAAACCTTAAATGGCTACATCAAACAAAAAATGATGTGCTAATTTTAGCATCTAGTGGAACTGGGGCCATGGAAGCAGGTATGATTAACTTTCTCAGTCCAGGCGATCGCGTACTATGTGGATGTAATGGTAAATTTGGCGATCGCTGGGCAGAAGTAGCTACTGCTTATGGCCTCGAAGTCGAAAAAATTACAGCAGAATGGGGCCAACCTCTGGACTCGGAAAAATTTCGTCAACAACTAGAAGCAGATAAAGAGAAAAAAATCAAGGCGGTCATTATCACCCATAGTGAAACTTCTACAGGTGTTCTCAACGACCTAAAAACTATTAATAGTTATGTTAAAGCTCATGGCGAAGCATTAATTATAGTAGATGCCGTCACCAGTATTGGGGCAGTCAATATACCAATAGATGAGTTGGGTCTTGATGTTGTTGCTTCAGGTTCTCAAAAAGGTTATATGATACCCCCTGGTTTAGCTTTTGTGGCAGTAGGTGCTAAAGCTTGGACTGCTTATGAAACGGCCAAATTACCACGTTACTATCTTGATTTGGGTAAGTATCGTAAAGATGCAGCTAAAAATACTACACCTTTTACCCCACCAGTAAATTTATTCTTTGCCCTGCAAGCTACACTTAGGATGATGCAGGATGAAGGATTAGAAAATATATTTGCTCGCCATCAACGTTTAATGAGTACAACTCGTGCAGCAGTCAAAGCTTTAGGGTTGCCTCTATTTGGGCCAGATGCAGCAGCTAGTCCTGCTATTACGGCAGTTGCCTCTCCACCAGAAATAGACGCAGAAAAAATACGGAGTATTGTCAGTAAGCGTTTTGATATTGCTTTAGCTGGTGGACAAAACCACCTAAAAGGGAAAATTTTCCGTATTGGACATTTGGGTTTTGTCAGCGAACGGGATATTCTCACCGCTATCTCTGCATTAGAAGTTGCTTTGCGAGAGTTGGGATATGAAGCTTTTACTCCAGGAGCAGGTATAGCTACAGCTTCTAGAGTTTTAGGTGAGTCATAATTTACCATCTAAAATGTTGCAATAGTAGGGGCGGGTTCTATGTTAAATTAATGAGTCTTAACCAATTTAGATGAACCCGTCCTCTCCCCATTAACGCGCGTCAGAAGTCAGAAGTTATTTTTGTAACGGAGATTTGAGCAACTCTCCAAAAATATTTCGCCTTAAAAGGTGGGGTTGCACGACCCAATCCTGTTTGATAATCTAACGCTAGCTACATATTGAAAAACCGTTATTTTCAAGGCTTAATAATAGAATAGATTTTAAGTTTGATTTTAAATTGGGTTCTGAACTAGAGTTAAATTGATTATTTCTAGTAAGATTTCATTATGACTGGATTCTGCCTTAATAATAACCCTTAATATAGGGTTTAAATTAAGCTCAAAAACAATAGCTGATAGCTGATAGTTGACGGCTGTTTGCGCAGCATGACAAACGGAAATGCTTACATTCTTCTGGTATTTAGTTGAAGTCATAAGTAGTTTCTAGCCAATCAAATATTTTATCCAACTGCTCTAGAGTAACTAAACCGTATTGCCATAAAATCATTGGAAAAGCACTAAAGTCTGGTTTACAATCTACTAATGTTGAACTAATACTAGCTCTTTCTGCAACTGCTATAGAAGCTGAAGAAATAGATAAATCATTTTTCAAGAAATGAATAAAACGAGCATAATTAGTTGTAGTTGGTGTCATTTTTCTTTACCAAAAAATAAAGTTTAAAGCTTCCCCTTGAAAGGGGATAAAAAAAAATAAAGTTCAATATTTCAAGCCTCTGACTTTCCTAGGTCATGCTGCGCAAACAGGCAGTAGAGAGGTACTGATAACTGATAACTGATAACTGATAACTGAAATGACCTCCTATTTTTTACGAAAGCATTCTCTTTGCAACTCTTGTTTCCAAGAGAATATATAGAGTTACATATTTAAGAGAATTATCATGTCAATAAAATTAATATTTTTTTTGGTATATTATCGATAGTTATTTACTATCATCAAGCAATAATTTTTTTCATAAAGCTCGGATATGCCAGTTTTTTATCTGTTTACTAAACTCTGGATTTTTTCAGAAACTTGAGAGTAAAACTAAACTAGATATAGTACTCCTGGACTATACTAAGTTTTGAGAATAGCTTGGTTTGAATCTACATAAGTTACATCAGCTATTCCGCAAAAGCTAGCTATTAATTTCTAGAAATATTGAGTGAAATTATAATTACTCAAAATGTATATACATTAAAGGTTAAAAACAATTCACTATAGATATCAACATTAAAGAAGACTTTCTATTGAATTCTCTTTCTAGCTAAAAGATATAAACAGTGCAGACACAGGATCTAACTAGGTAGTTGCGTTTTTTTAACTATTACTACTTATGAGGGGAACCTTGGTCGAGTCAATTTTTGACAAAATAACTACTTTTAGTATTTGTATGTATTTTCATTCACAATACAAACAATCTTTTCTGCGTAAATGTGCAAAAATATACAGCTAAATTTTCACTTATAGCACAAAATATCACTATTCTCACACCGAGCAATAGAATCAAATCAAGTAAAGCAAAAATAGGTAAGCATTCAGCTATCAGATGCATGAAGATATTCAAGAAATTACTAAGGTTAGCTGAAGACATTTTTTTTATAAATTTTAATTCTCCTTGGAGATTAATTCCTCTTTTGAGCTGATAATGAGCTAATAACTCATAGCTGATAGCTGATAGCTGACGGCTGTTTGCTTACAAAAATAGACTCTTAGCAAGACAAGTTTTTCTATATCTTCCATACCTTCTTGGTCAAAGTAATACTCGTAACTCAGTTCAGCATTATTTATATAGATATTGTCAAAATATTTCTCTTACAGCTTGCGAAACTTAATTTATCTTTGGTAAGCATTTCGGTCCGAATGCGGAGCTAACAGCTATTAACAGTCAGCTTTTAGCTGTTTCATAAATAATGAATATACACTTGTTTTGGTCAAGGTTAGTTTTTTTTCAATACTTTGAATTCTTTTTAAATCTCTCAATACTAATTCCTGCTATAAAGGCAATGAATTAATAGCTGATAGCTGATAGCTGACCGCTGAATGCCTTACTATCTTTGTTGATTTCCGATGAATAGAATAGCAGTATTACAAACCATGAAAAGCTTAAGAATACATATTCTGAACTTTTAGGTTAACAATACTTTGAATCCATCTCAATAATGTCTGGGTTACAAATATAGCAAACTAAAACTTTAGTGTAAATATATAGTAAGTAAAATAATAAAAAGTTTTATTAGGTTTTGTCAACATAATTCATAATTCAGGAGTCAGGAGAAAATAATAGCGATCGTATATGATAATTAATTTTATTTTTTATTATTGGAGATGTCTAGTGATTGATAATTTCCTCTAATCTCAGTTCTATCAAATACCTAAATTTTTGTAATCATTATTCGGTCTCCTACTTTCAAACCTAATTCCTTTGCACGTCTTCCCCGAACTTCAATTACTCGATCGACTAACACATCAGGTCCATAAGTAGGGCAAGGGTCGGCTAAACAAGGAGGGACATTTTCAGCGATCGCCTGAACTATGCCAGAATTAATAAATATAATATCAAGAGATATAAGGCAATTTTTCATCCAAAACTTAACTTTCCGAGGCGGGTCAAAAGAGAATAACATTCCTCGGTCATCAGCAAGTTTAGTCCTATACATTAAACCTATTGCTTTCTCTTGAGGGGTTTTCGCCACCTCTAAATTAATTATCTGATTAGATATATGAGCTTTTGCCGTAATTGGTAATATTTGGCCTTGTGGAGATATTTGAGAATCTGATATATTTTGAGCCAGTGCTTGAGTATTAAAAACTTGAACAAATATTATTTGTATCAAACAGCAAAGCAATAGAAATAAAATTATTCCAGACTTAAATAAACCAATTATGCGACCCATAATAAATTTTTTCTCAGATGTTCTATGTATGTATATTTTATTCAGCAACGCCTAATTTTTTTGATACTTCATTAGACATATCCAATAATAAAAAATAATAACAATTATCCCACAAAAATCATCAATTCTTTCCCCCTACTCTCTACTCCCTATTTTCTGGAAATGTCTAATAGTTGTATTTGTATTGTAAGCAAACAGCCGTCAGCTATCAGCTATCAGCTTCTGAGATATATCTATGTTTCTTGCCACAGAATTATATAGGTCTGTAACTAAAGTTTGCTGTTTTTGCATTTCAATTATCTAATAGTTCTAATAGTATAAGTTAAAAGAATGCTGACTTCATTTATTAAAAAATACAGACTCGCTCTCACGCTAACTACTAATAGCTGTTAGCTCCGCATTCGGACCGAAATGCTTACATTATATAAATCAGTTCTAGTATTAGTTTTAATATCAATAAACAATTAGTATAGTTTTAATTCAAACAAATTTGAACTAGACAAATTTTTTCAAAGACTCTAAGTTTCCCTCAAAACATATCCAATACCACGGACTGTCTGAATTAATCTCTTCTCACCTTCTCGTTCAATTTTCAGCCGTAGATATCTAATATATACCTCAATAACATTAGACTCACCCAAAAAATCATAACCCCAAACATTTTCCAAAATCTGTTCGCGACTCAATACTTCGCGAGGATGCTCCATTAAAAACCTTAATAACTCAAATTCTTTCATAGTCAACTCAATACTACGACCATGACATAATACCCGCCTAGTAGCCAACTCTAATATTAAATTCCCAAATCTCAATTGGTCCTTTTCTGCTGCAGTGGGTTGTAAATAAAAACGGACTAATTTTAAGAATTCATCGCTGCGATAAGGTTTGAGAAAATAATCATCAGCTCCAGACTCCAGACAAGCAACTCGGTCGTCAATTTGGTCACGGGCCATTAACAATAATATGGGCATATTATTACCCATTTCTCTCAGATGACTGCACAATGATAGTCCAGACTCACCAGCCAACATTCGGTCAATTACAATCAAAGCAGGTTTAATTTCTATTGCCTTGTGAAGACCCACGGTAGAGTTAGTAGCTACAATTGGATGATAGCCTGACTCTTCTAGATCCAAACTCACATATTGGGCGAGAATTTCATCAGTCTCTATGAGTAAGACTGAACGATCTTGCTCTATAGTTAAGGTAGTCATAGCAATATGATTTTAGTTGTGAGATATAGCGCTGTGCGCTGGCAACAGCTCCGGAAAGCAACAGCTCCGGAAGGGGGAATAAAAAACCGTTTGCGCAGCATGACCTAGGAATAATATAAGACTTTTAGCTATTGGACAGTTCTTGTAATTTGTACATAAGCCAGCGTACATTGCTATTTTGGAGACTTTTGTTCTAGGGAATAGGGAAGAAACGAATATATATATATGAATAAGATAACTGCTCTATTCTATTCTTTAAAGGAACACTTCAATTCTCACATCTGATTCGGTGATTGCTATATTTCTGTACAAAATTTATTATACTAAGCTCCTCTCATATAATCCCGGCAGATTGAAGTTAATCTAGTGCAGGATGGCGGAAATAATTGACCAGTTACAAAATCGCGGGAACAATTACCAATCAAAAATGATTGACTTTTGACTTCCGCGTAGCGGCACTATCATTGAGAATTGTGAAAAATAAATACCAGGCTAATTTAAGGCAATTCCACAGAAGTTGGCTTGGCAATGTGCGGTAGTCCCCATCCCAATTTCTCGCGCAGAACATGGAAAAACTCCGGTGCCTTGAGTCGGATGAAACGTGCTTTATAATGCGATCGCTTCACTCGTACTCGGTCCTCTGGCAAGACATAACATCCTCCATTACCGTCTACAACCATCATCATACGATTTGGACTAGCAGGGAAAACAGTTACTGGTTCAGTATCAGCAAAAACCAAAGCACGGGATGCTAGAGAATGGGGACAAATAGGTGAAAGCTCCAAAACCGGAACTCCGGGAGTAATAACAGGACCACCTACTGATAAAGAATAAGCAGTAGAACCAGTAGGAGTAGAAATAATAATACCGTCTGCTGCAATATCTATAGGAGCGTGCCGACCAATTTGAATTTCAAAATGGCACATACAGGTCATAGGTTCCCGATGTAAAACCATTTCATTTAGACACAGAGCTTCCCATAATAATTCATTATCTCGGAACAGACGTACTTCTAGCATTATCCGTTCTTCTATTTCATAGTTTCCTGCTAATACTTGTTCGATAGCTGGATATAACTGATTGACAAAAGTCTCAGTCAAGAAACCCATGTGACCTGTATTGACGGTTAATACTGGAATATGGGAAGGTGCCACTTGACGAAATGCAGATAAAACTGTACCGTCCCCTCCTAAGACAATAGCAAATGTCATGTCTGTGGTAAAACCAGGGGGGACTAATTGGTTTATAGAAGTATGACATAAAGGACGTTCTAGGCTGGGATAACCTAAAATTCCTCCCGATCCATTGTTGATGTGAATCTCATGGCCATCAGCTTTAAGCTTGTCTTTTAACTCATTAGTTATGCGACAAGCTATTGGTTTGGCATCGTTATAAATGATTCCTATTTTTGACACTCGAAAAAATCTAGTTCAGGGTGGTTAGAAACTTTAGAAAAAGAAAGGTTTATTCTTGGAAGTTGATTTTCCTAATTTTGCTTGCTCGTACTCTATTTCTTTCAACTTTTTCATAATCCGACTATAGTATTCTTGCAAATAAGATTCTAGTGTGGTTATTTCTTCTGGATTAATGCCAAATACAGGATAAACATCATCCATTGAAGCTGTTAAAGGTTGACTGTTGGCTAATACTTCTGCAAAAGCTAGTCTATCTGAGACATTCCAACCCCATTGAAATAACCTAGTAAGCTGACGGAATGTACGCAATAAGTTAATGTTAGTACGGGTTATTTTAGCCTTTTCACCAGACAGTCTTTCACACATCCGAATAATTTCACTGGCATCCCAAGCACGGGGACCTACTACTGGAAAGCTTTGATTTTCTGTTTCGGGAACTGAAATAGCACGGATAGCAAACTTAGCAATATCTTGGGTATCCATATATGCAATGGCTGTTCCTTGACCGGGAACCCAAACTGCTTGCTTATCTAAAATTGGCACTGCATACTGGCCAATTAATCCTTGTAAAAAACCACAGGGTTTTAATATGGTGTATTTTAAGCCAGATTCAGCAATAAAAAGTTCTGTACATCGCTTAATTTCTAGGAGAGGGACTTGGGGGTATTTCTCTGCATTTAAAAAGGAGAAAAATACGAAGCGTTCTACACCTTTAGCTACTAGAGCTTGAATTAGTGCTACTTTTCCTTCCCAGTCTACCTGTTTAATACTCAGAGAGTCTGTTGGTCTAGAAGTTGCAGCATCAATCACTGCATCAATTCCTTCCAATGCTGGTAGTAGAGTTTTTGGCTTACAGAGATTTCCTCCTACTAATTCAGCTCCCCACTCTTTTAAAAAAGATGCTCTACTATAGCTTCTGATTAAGCAGCGTACTTCATATCCTTCGTTTAGGGCACAACGTACTATTTGTCTACCAAGAGTACCAGTAGCCCCGACGATTAATAGTTTCATAAACAGTTTTTTAATTATATTAAAGATTCTTTATCACTCTATCAAACTTCTCTCATTTTTTTACAAAACTTAATATTTTGAGTTAAACATAGTTGAGTTTACATTTTTTTGAAGAAGGAGTCAGGAGTCAGGAGTCAGGAGTCAGGAGAGAAAAATGCTTATGGATAGGAGGGCGAGGTGCCGCTCCGCGTCTACTCACCCCAAACAATTTTGAGTACTTCCGTTGACGGTGGGGTATTAAACCCATAAGGGAAATGATAAATCTATATACCATAAAATTTATAGAAAGTAAATACCACCATAAGCATTCCCCACTAGATAAAAATTAATGAGGAAATGCTCCTGTTGTGTAAAGTTCAGTCAGCTAAGGGATAGTATTACTTTAAACATTGGGAAATTTGATTATTCGCCACCTTGTAATTTAAGTAATAGGAAACCTCCTGCTAAACCAATCAGAATCACAGAAAAAGACAAAATAGCTGCATTGAAAATCTCACCACTCATATTCTAAAAATACTCCTAATGTAATTTGTGATATATATTTTAAGACATTATGACTACTCCCCAAACTAAAGTCATAAGTATTCTTCAGCACAATAAATATGAAAATACCAGCAACAGAAATAGAAAATACAAATCCTCGTTTAGCAGTGACAGTTGGAGACCCTGGGGGTATAGGACCAGAAATAATTCTTAAAGCTTTAGCAGACCCGACTGTTACAGAAAATTGTGACTTGACAATTATAGGCAGTCATCGCATTTTGGAACAAACCTACGAAAAACTATCTCAACTATCGAAAAAAACTCAATCGCAACAGTTACTTGTCAAATGGGAAAATTTAAAAATTTTAGATGTAGAGTTTAATGGAAAATTAGAAAATATCTTTCTCGGCAAAGGTAATGCTGTGAGTGGAGAAGCTAGCTTTTGTTTCCTGGAAACAGCGATCGCTCAGACTTTAGCCGGACAATTTCAAGGTATTGTCACTGCTCCTATTTCCAAAACTTGCTGGCAGATGGCCGATCGTAAATACCCTGGTCAAACTGAGCTTTTAGCAGAAAAAGCAGGGGTAGAAAAGTTTGGGATGCTATTTTTTGCGCGATCGCCCCACTGTAATTTTGTACTCCGCTCCCTTTTAGCTACCACACATATACCATTATGTCAAGTTCCAAAAGCTTTAACGCCAGAATTGCTGAGTTGGAAATTAGAATTACTTATAGAAAGTTTACAAAAAGATTTTGGGATTTCTCGGCCAAAAATTGCTGTTGCTGGTTTAAATCCTCACAGCGGAGAAAATGGACAATTAGGAACAGAAGAGCAAGATTGGCTCATTCCTTGGTTGGACAAACAACGCGATCGCCGACCGGACATACTGTTAGATGGGCCAGTGCCACCGGATACGATGTGGGTAAAACCAGGTCAAGCTTGGCTAGGTTTAGCAGCTAAAACTTATGATGCTTATTTGGCGCTATATCACGACCAAGGTTTAATTCCAGTTAAGTTAATGGCTTTTGATTTAGCAGTGAATACTACGATTGGTTTACCATTTGTTCGTACTTCTCCCGATCATGGTACAGCTTTTGATATTGCAGGTCAGGGTATTGCTGATGCTACGAGTATGAAGGCAGCAATAAAGTTAGCTAAAGAATTGATATTACAAAGAAGTTATTAATAGAATTGTTTCTGCAATAGTTGACTTAGTGAATCTAGAATCTAAAATATACAAATAGGAGGTATAAAAAAGCTGACAAATTTGATGGTCAAGCAAATATACCTACTAATATCATTTTAGTTAACTCTCATATCATGTATCTTTCATAAATGCCCACAATAAAAATTTTAGGGAACAGGGAACAGGGAGAAATTTATCAGAAAAAACATTTTTACCCTTAGCTAATTAATGAGACTTGATATCAGGTCTATGGAGTGAAATGTAAATGTGGCTCGCGCTTACTGCTAAGGTTAAATGATTGGCTTTTACCCATATTTTTAATTCTATAAAGCTGAATGCTGACCGCTGAATCCTGACAAAATTATTACTCCTAAATAAGCCTATTAAGCAATGAGTTAACAAACAATAAAATGGTAAAAAAATTAAAATTTATTGTAGACAACTTTGAAAACTATATCCTTTACTATCCAGGGAAAAATGGATTATGAAACTTTAGGAAAAGCAGGAGGAATTAGCACAACTCCTGGCACACCACAATGGGCACTTGCTATTAAGTTAAAACTACAATCTGTTCTGAAAAAAGATGTAGTTGTTAATGAGGAACAATTAAAGGCATGGCGTGAATTAATGAAACAACCAGCCGCTTATCAACAATTACTTGATGAGCAAGGAAAACCATTTAATAGCTATGAAGAATTATGTCGTGCTCAACCACCTTATGGATTAGGTTGCGAAGCTAAAGAAATTGAAGAATTAATTAGCAGGTTAGAATCAACTGGAACTAAAACAATTGATACACCGGAAGACCCGGTTAAAGATTTAGGAAATCCATCAAATTATTTTCATAAATTCTCTAAACTTGTGGAAGCTTGTCCGGATAATCAAGCTTTAAATGCACCGAAAATAGGAGAGATTTTGGATTATGCTCATAGCACTGCTCAACTATGGAGAAAAAGATGGGAACATTTAGGATGGTTAGAACAATCAAAAAGTAGTGGAAGAGGTTTTTATCAAATTACTGAATCAGGAAAAAATGCGGTTAAAAATTGGTTAGAGCAACAGCCAGAAGGTAAGTTGAATGAAGAACTTTGGGTAGTAGTTCCTAAAAATCCTAAAAAGGCTGCAGAAAAATTGATTAAGTCGTTTAAAGATGAAGATTTAAGGGATATTTACAAACTAATTGGAGAGTCTTTTAGTCAAGAGTTAACTGTATTTCATTCAGATTCAGAGATGGAATAATAGCATTTATCAAAAACTTTTCTACACTTTCTTAAGTAGGGGAGTAAGGGAGTGGGTAGGGACGTTGCATACAACGTCCGTACAGGGAGAGACAAACATCAAAATAATTAGTATTAACTGGCTAATAATTAGGAAATTAGTTATTAAACTTGTGTTAATTACTTAATAACTGAAGTTTCAGCCAAGTATAGCATTAATGCACGGGAATTGGTATAAGAATTTGTTTTTGGTTATTAGTAGATTGCCTAATCTATCAATGTCAGGGTTTAATAGTATAAATTAAGAGTTAAATTTTTTTATCCTTTAAGGTACTTTAATAATACTGAAAAAAATAAAAGGTTGTTTTTGAGGATGTTATTAATGTTAAAAGTAGTCCTAAGCTGTACGGAATAAATAAATTATTTAATCAATGAAAATAGGAGTTTTTCATCTGAGTAAATGTTCTTCAGGAAATAGTTATAGGGATTACTTTTAACGTAAGGATTCAGCCGTCAGCTATCAGCTATTGCTTTTAGTTTTAGATAAAAGCTTTACTAATTGAGTCAGATTTAAATCTTACTATAAAAACTGGGTTGATAATCTATATTAATTAGGGTTTGCATAAGGAAAGTATTTTTGCTCTTTGTAGGAGACAGGAGACAACCCACCCGCGGGCTCCGACCGTGGAGGGGAAGACAAGAGAAATGGGAATGAACGAGGAAGTAGGAGTAAGAATTGTCCCAAGATTGTTCTGCCCAACTATGTGCCTAAAATACGCTCCTTTTTGAGCGTTTTAAACGCGATCGCAGGTACTTTTTTTGACCCAAAAAAGGCACTTTTTTTATCTGTCAATGCTTTTAGATTTAATGAGCAGAGCAATAATTAGGGAATGCTCTCAAAAGTCTTTTTGCTCTTTGTAGGAGACAGGAGACAACCCACCCGCGGGCCCCTCCCAGGAGGGGAAGACAGGAGAAAATGGGTACTTATAGGAGGTAGGAGTAAGAATTGTAAGAATGATTTTTCTGCCCAACTATGCACCTAAAATACTAACTTTTTGAGGGTTTTAGACTGAAAACCAGGCACTTTTTTCGACCAAAAAAGGCTAAAACTTTTATCTGTAAATACTTTTAGATTAGATCGGTAGAGCAATAATTAAAACCCCCTCATAATATCTGAGAGCTAATAGCTGTTTGCACAGCATTCCGCAGGAAATACTTACCTTTTAACTGGGGTATTTTGAGTGAAATAAATTGTGTCATACTTGAATAGAAATTTAACTTATCCGAAAATTAATAAATAAGTAATGAGCAGCTTCTACTTTAAAAATTTAGGTATATTGGTAGTTTAAATTCTGTGGAGATACTCTATTCTAAGTTGTCATTTCAGTTATCAGTTAGCCTCCTGGTTCGTAAATTATGCCGGAAGATGCAGGAAAGAAAAGACATATTAAAAAGTTTTTACAGCAAATTCAACCAGGAGAAGGTTATGTGGAAAATATTTGGGTTGAGCGTGATGTAAGATTACCAGGGAAAGAAGGTGAAGGTTATACTACAGCTAAAAGTTTATCTGGCAAGTCCTCAATATCAAATATAACGGAATTGCTTCTAGACGATCTTGAATATACTTTTTGTGATAGGTCTTTTACATTTAGATTTGTGGCGGCACTTCTTGGCAGTGGTAAAACTTCCCTATTAACTTATTTACATGAATTAACAACAACTCAGTCAAATTATGAAAAACATTCTGTAGTTATTCAGTTTCCTCTTTCTGATTTACGGACAGTTGGTAGTAGTCATAATTTCAGTATTAAACTTTATTGTTATATTTTAGGAGATACTTTTTGGCAATTAATACATAATCAAAAATTATTGCCAGAGGTGAAAGAAGTTGCTAAAATCATCTGGTATCCGATCTTAAGTTTAGCGATAATGTAAAAGCTAAACTTCAAATTAAACTCGATAATGAATAAATTAGTTTTTCTGATTGAAGTAACAAAAGTAAAAGAAATATTTGCCATAGAGTAAGTCATTTATATATCTCTACCCTTCCACCACTGAAAATTTTCTAGTCAACTCTAGAAATTATCCGAAAAATTCAACAATATATGGAGTAAATCATTTATATATCTCCACCCTTCCACCACTGAAAATTTTCTAGGCAACTCTAGAAATTCTCCGAAAAAATCAACAATATAGAGATTTTCCTGATGTGGGAATGACCAAAGTAAAA
The DNA here is from genome assembly GCA_034190295.1 of Cyanobacteriota bacterium. Lineage (GTDB taxonomy): Bacteria > Cyanobacteriota > Cyanobacteriia > Cyanobacteriales > Microcoleaceae > Okeania. Next base: position 48,422 of record JAXHSW010000001.1, read on the forward strand.
GAGATATTTGTGATGGAGTAAATCATTTATATATCTCCACCCTTCCACCACTGAAAATTTTCTAGTCAACTCTAGAAATTCTCCGAAAAATTCAAAAATATAGAGATTTTCCTGATGTGGGAATGACCAAAGTAAAAGAGATATTTGTGATGGAGTAAATCATTTATATATCTCCACCCTTCCACCACTGAAAATTTTCTAGTCAACTCTAGAAATT
>JAXHSW010000001.1:48738-49112 GCA_034190295.1 Cyanobacteriota bacterium
CTCCGAAAAATTCAAAAATATAGAGATTTTCCTGATGTGGGAATGACCAAAGTAAAAGAGATATTTGTGATGGAGTAAATCATTTATATATCTCCACCCTTCTACTACTAAAAATTTTCTAGTCAACTCTAGAAATTATCCAAAAAAATCAACAATATATAGAGTAAATCATTTATATATCTCCACCCTTCTACTACTAAAAATTTTCTAGGCAACTCTAGAAATTCTCCAAAAAAATCAACAATATATGGAATAAATCATTTATATATCTCCACCCTTCCACCACTGAAAATTTTCTAGGCAACTCTAGAAATTATCCGAAAAAATCAAAAATATTGAGATTTTGCGAGTGTAGGAATGACCAAAGTAAAAGA
>JAXHSW010000001.1:49212-70354 GCA_034190295.1 Cyanobacteriota bacterium
AATATTGAGATTTTCCTGATGTGGGAATGACCAAAGTAAAAGAGATATTTGTGATGGAGTAAATCATTTATATATCTCCACCCTTCCACCACTGAAAATTTTCTAGGCAACTCTAGAAATTCTCCGAAAAAATCAACAATATTGAGATTTTCCTGATGTGGGAATGACCAAAGTAAAAGAAATATTTGCCATAGAGTAAATCATTTATATATCTCCACCCTTCCACCACTGAAAATTTTCTAGGCAACTCTAGAAATTCTCCAAAAAAATCAACAATATTGAGATTTTCCTGATGTGGGAATGACCAAAGTAAAAGAGATATTTGTGATGGAGTAAATCATTTATATATCTCCACCCTTCCACCACTGAAAATTTTCTAGGCAACTCTAGAAATTATCCGAAAAATTCAACAATATATGGAGTAAATCATTTATATATCTCCACCCTTCCACCACTGAAAATTTTCTAGGCAACTCTAGAAATTATCCGAAAAAATCAAAAATATTGAGATTTTGCGAGTGTAGGAATGAGAAAAATCCAAGAAATATTTACCATAGAGTAAATCATTTATATCTCTCCACCCTTCTACTACTGAAAATTTTCTAGGCAACTCTAGAACTTATCCGAAAAAATCAACAAGATTGAGATTTTCCTGATGTGACAATGACCAAAGTAAAAGAAATATTTACCATAGAGTAAATCATTTATGTCTCTCCACCTTTTCACTACGGAAAATTTCCTAGTCAACTCTAGAACTTATCCGAAAAATTCAAAAATATAGAGATTTTCCTGATGTGGGAATGACCAAAGTAAAAGAGATATTTGTGATGGAGTAAATCATTTATATATCTCCACCCTTCCACCACTGAAAATTTCCTAGTCAACTCTAGAAATTATCCGAAAAAATCAAAAATATTGAGATTTTGCGAGTGTAAGAATGACCAAAGTAAAAGAAATATTTGCCATAGAGTAAATTATTTATATCTCTCCACCCTTCTACTACTAAAAATTTTCTAGTCAACTCTAGAAATTATCGAAAAAATTCAAAAATATTGAAATTTTCCTACTGTAGGAATGACAAAAGTAAAAGAGATATTTGCCATAGAGTAAATCATTTATATATCTCCACCCTTCCACCACTGAAAATTTTCTAGGCAACTCTAGAAATTATCCGAAAAAATCAACAATATTGAGATTTTCCTGATGTGGGAATGACCAAACCAAAAGAAATATTTGTGATGGAGTAAATCATTTATATATCTCCACCCTTCCACCACTGAAAATTTTCTAGGCAACTCTAGAACTTATCCGAAAAAATCAACAATATTGAGATTTTCCTGATGTGGGAATCACAAAACTTAGACGATATTTACTTGATAAAAATCCAATCAACTTCTAAGATTAAATCAACCATTCACAAATCAAAAATATGAAAGACCCAAAAGAACCTCTAATATATCCCATCACCCACAAAACAGACATAGTAGAAAATTATCATGGTGTAGAAGTGGCCGACCCCTATCGATGGTTAGAAGACCCTAATTCAGAAGAAACTCAAGAGTGGGTAAAATCTCAGAATGAAATTACCTTTAATTATCTCTCAGAAATTTCCGAACGAGAAACTATTAAAAAACGACTGACTAAAATCTGGGATTATGAAAAATATAGCGTTCCTTTCAAAGAAGGCGATCGCTACTTTTATTACAAGAATGATGGTTTACAAAATCAAAGTATTTTATACACTTTGCCTACTCTTGATGCTGAACCAAAAGTTTTGATAGACCCCAACAAATTATCAGAAGATGGAACAGTCGCTCTTTCGGGAATTGCTATTAGTAAAGATGGCAAATTAATCGCTTATGGTATTTCTAATTCTGGTTCAGATTGGCAAGAATGGCGGATTAAAAATATTGAGACGGGAGAAGATTTACCAGATGTTTTGCAATGGATTAAATTTAATGTACCAGCTTGGAAAGATGATAATCAAGGTTTGTTTTATAGTCGTTACGAACAACCACAAGGAGGAGAATTAGAAGAAACTAATTATTTACAAAAAATTTACTACCATAGTTTAGGTGTTCCTCAAAGTGATGATGTATTAATTTATGAAAAACCAGAGCGAAAAGAATGGAGTTTCAATTGTTATGTCACGGAAGATAGTAAATATTTAGTTATGACAGTTTGGCAAAGTACAGACCGCAAAAATTTGGTTTTTTATCAGGATTTAACTATAGAATATGCGCCGATAGTAGAATTAATTAGTGAATTTGAAGCTGAATACCGTCTGATAGATAATGATGATAATATCTTTTGGTTTGTCACAGATTTTGATGCTCCGAAAAGACGAGTTATTGCCATTGATATTAATAACCCTCCATCTCCTTCTTTAGTCACGGGAGAAAATCAAGATAAATGGCAAGAAATTATTCCTGAAACAACAGATACATTGAGAGGAGTAGGCACACTTAATAATCAGTTTGTTGCTTTCTATTTAAAAGATGCTCATACTCAGATAAAAATATTTAATCTTGATGGTTCTTCAGTACGAGATGTCAATTTGCCTGGTATTGGTTCAGTGGGTGGTTTTTATGGTAAACGTCACGATCAAACCACATTTTATAGTTATGTTAGTTTCACAACTCCCTCAACTATTTATCAGTACGATATGGTAAGTGGTGAAAGTAAAATTTATCGCCAACCAACTGTAGATTTTAATCCTGATGAATTTGAAACCAAGCAAATTTTTTATAGTAGTAAGGATGGTACAAGCATTCCCATGTTTATTACTCATAAAAAAGGTCTAAAGCTGGATGAGAATAATCCGACTATTCTCTATGGATATGGGGGATTTAGTATTTCTCTCACTCCAAATTTTTCTATTAGTAGATTAGTCTGGTTAGAGATGGGTGGCGTATATGCAGTTGCTAATATTCGTGGTGGTGGAGAATATGGTGAAGAGTGGCATAAAGCAGGAATAAAACAACAGAAACAAAATGTATTTGATGATTTTATTAGTGCTGCTGAATGGTTGATTGAAAATAAGTGGACTTCATCGAAAAAGTTAGCTATTACTGGTGCAAGTAATGGTGGTTTATTAGTAGGTGCTTGTATAACTCAAAGACCCGAATTATTTGGTGCAGCTTTACCAGCAGTGGGAGTAATGGATATGTTACGTTTCCATAAATTTACTATTGGTTGGGCGTGGGTTGCTGATTATGGTTCCCCAGATAATCCAGAAGAATTTAAAGCTTTATATGCTTATTCTCCACTACATAATTTAAAGCCAGAAATATCTTATCCGGCAACTTTAGTTACTACTGCTGACCATGATGACCGAGTTGTTCCAGCTCATAGTTTTAAGTTTATTTCTGCTTTGCAAGAAGCTCATATTGGAGATAATCCAGTGTTAATTAGAATTGAAACTAAAGCAGGTCATGGAGCAGGAAAACCTACTACGAAAATTATTGAAGAAATTACAGATGAATTTGCTTTTTTACTGAGAAACTTTCAAATTGAATTGCCAGAAAATTTTGGTAATTAATTTCAGTAGGGGCGAATGCCATTCGCCCGTATAGGGGGGAGTAGGGGAGAAATAAATATAAGAATAATTAACAAGAACTGGTGTGCTAATTATCAAAAAAGTTCCTTATGTCTGTGTTAATTACTTAATAATTGAAGTGTCACTTAAGTTAAGCATTCTTTTCTTAATTGGTATAAAAAAGGTATATGTTGAGTAAAAAAAATTGGGTAATAGTGTACAAGTAGTGATTTTTGTAGTTTTTCTGACAGTGAAAGGAATTTACTTATAAATATTACTACATATACAGGACTACCAAAAACTGAATATTTACAATACTTGCAAGTAAGAAAAAACATTAATATGGGCTGATAAAATGGGTTAAAATATAACTATATTCCCGTAAATTTATATAATTTTATTTAATACATAGCAATTCTAAATTATCGGTAAAAAATCTAATGAATAGATAACAAAGTCTGAAACTTTGAGCCTATATCCGGTATTCCCTATTCCCTAATTACCGAATAATTAAGGTAAAAATCCTCTCCTGTTAAGGAGAAACAAGGAAAAAATTTCCTTTGAGCTAATCCTCTCCTTGAAAACAAGAGGTAATTATTAATTATTAATTGTTGAAAAGAGATTTTTTTCATAACCAGGCCGAGGATTTCTATAGATGATATAACTTAAAAATATGTGGCGAACTATGAGTAGGCAAACTAATCAATCCTCCGATAAAAATTATTGGGTTAAAGAAGTAAATGATTTGGTTCGGGGTGCTTCGGGGGGATTTTTGTTTGGCATTCCCCTTTTATATACTATGGAAGTTTGGGCAATAGGTTCTTATGTGACTCCTCCTTTAATGCTGAGTATTTTAGGAGTTACTTATGTTGTTGTTTTCTTATTTAATAGTGTCGAAGGTTTTAGGATAGAAAAATGTGACACTATTGCAGATGTAGCTTTAGAAAGTATTGAAGCTATGGCTATAGGATTGGTTTGTGTAACAATTCTCCTAATTTTGCTACAAAGAATTACATGGGAAACTCCATTAAATGAGGGATTAGGAAAAGTTATTTTTGAAAGTGTTCCTTTTGCTCTGGGTGTATCAATAGCTAGATCGCTTTTAAGTGATGAAAAAACAAAAAATACTCATAGTAAACAAAAAAACAGAGGTAATAGTCATAAAAATCATAATAACAGAGAAAATATTAGCAATTATGATGAGACTTTATCAGATGTTAGTGCTACTTTTGTAGGAGCAATTATCATAGGTTTTAGTCTTGCACCTACTGATGAAGTAACTATACTAGCAGTAACAGCTTCTCCACCTTGGTTATTAGCAATTATGTTAGTGTCATTATTAATTTCTTATTGCATTGTTTTTGCTGCAGGTTTTACTAAACAAAACAAACGTCAACAACAAAGAGGTTTATTTCAAACTCCTGGGAGTGAAACTATATTTTCTTACTTAATTTCATTGTTAGTTTCAGTCTTAATGCTATGGTTTTTTCAAAAGCTTAATTTTAGCGATCCGTGGTTTTTGTGGTTACGTTTAACTATGTTATTAGGGTTGCCTGCAACTATCGGTGGAGCAGCAGGACGTTTAGCAGTATGATTCAACAATTAATAATTAATAATGAATAATTAATAATTAACAATTACCTCGAGAGTGAAAACGGATAGGATTGACTAATTATGAAAAAAATTATTTATTATCTCCTTAAAAGGGGAGACTTTAAAGCACAATCTTTCGGTAATATTTTTTCAGAACATAAACATCACAAAAAAAGTCGCTCAATAGCAGAGTGGATTAGTTTGAGTGTGGCTATTTTGATTGTGATAATTATCCTTAGTTTAATTCTTTATAGTTGGCACACACAAGAAAATAAACCCCCTATTTTTTCAGTGAAAATAGAAAATGAAGTCCGTGAAGTAGGGCAAGAATTTTACGTTCCTTTTATTGTCAAAAATACTGGAGGAGAAACAGCTCAATCAGTTCAAGTAGTGGGGCAATTAAAAATGCAAGATGAAATGCAAGAAATAGGAGAACAATATATAGACTTTCTCTCCGGTGGAGCAGCTATAAAAGGGGTATTTGTATTTAGTCATCACCCCAAAGAAGGAAAATTAACTATTAGAGTCGCTAGCTATAAACTACCTTAAGTTACTATTATTGGAGTTAGTTTTCTGTTTCCATATCTGGTATTCCCTACTTGCGCGATCGACAATTCAATCTACACAACTACCAAAAGATTTATATGTTGCTTTTGTTCCTCAAAAGTAGCCATTTACTTCAAGGAAAATTTATACTAAAATTTTTCCAGAAGAATTTTATGATGACAAATTTTTTGTCCATAATTTGTTAACAAAAAACTCTTGATTATCCAACCTAATTAAGTAGGAGTTACACAATGTCCTCACAACCTTTGACCATTATCAATGACAACTATCAAGAAATAAAAAATGATGGACAAGATGTGATTGCCGGATTGACAAAAAGTCCCAAGAGTTTGCCTCCCAAATATTTTTATGACGACCGTGGTTCAGAATTATTTGAAGAGATTTGTCAGTTACCCGAATATTATCCGACTCGTACAGAAGCTTCAATTTTAGAGGAATATGCAGATGAAATTGCTCAACTAACTGGATGTTGTGAATTAGTAGAATTAGGCAGTGGTAGTTCGACTAAAACTCGTCTGTTGTTAGATGCTTATCAAAAAATAGGTGGTTCTTTTAGATATGTACCTACTGATGTAAGTGGGGGAATACTCAAAAATAGCGTATTAGAGCTACAAGAAAAATATCCAAATTTCTCTATTGAGGGTTTTATTGGCACTTATGATGAAACTTTAGCTCATCTAAAATTAAACCCTACACCAACCTCTTTTGCAGGAACTTCCCTAAACAGAACAATTTGTTTTCTGGGAAGTTCTGTTGGTAATTTTACACCACAAGAATTTGACTGTTTTTTGAACAAAGTTACTGATGCTTTAAAACCAGGAAATTATTTTTTACTTGGCATTGACTTACAAAAACCTAAAGAAATTTTAGAACCAGCTTATAATGATAGTCAAGGAGTTACGGCTGATTTTAATTTGAATATGTTATCCCATTTGAATTGGCGTTTTCAGGGAAATTTTGACCCCGATTTATTTACTCATAAAGCTATTTACAATCAAGACAAATCTCAAATAGAAATGCGTCTGTATTGTCAAGAAAATGTCACTTTCTCTTTAGAAATTCTAGATTTAAAGGTTGATTTTGAGAAAGGGGAAAGTATTCTGACTGAAGTTTCTCGCAAGTTTGATTTAGCAGTTATTCAAACAGAGTTGGAAACAAAAGGACTTAAAGTTAAAAAAGTGTGGACAGACCCTAAAAGGTGGTTTGGATTAATTCTTTGTCAAGCTTAATTAGCAGTCAGCGGTCAGCGGTCAGCTATCAGCTTCTCAAGGTGTATAATTGGGGATTAAAACCCTCATTAACGCAACACTAATTCTTAAAATATAGTGGGGACTTAAACCCTTGGATTTTTAGCTGGTAGCTAAATGCTGTTTGCAGAGCATGACTATCACGAAAAGCTAATAGGTAGTTAAAAAATATCCGAGCAAATAAATTTTCTCACATTATGAACAGTCTTAAATCTATCAATCCACCAAAACTTGATAGTAGTCATACTAACAATAAACTACGTCAAGATATCCTTGATTACTTTAACAATGCTTGGCAACTTGAAGATATTTTGATGAACAGTATAGTCGGTGAAGAAACATTTTATTTCAATCCCGATCCTTTGAGAAATCCCCTAATTTTTTATCTCGGACATTCAGCGAGTTTCTATATCAATAAATTAATTCATGTTCAGTTATTAGAAAAACGCCTCAACCCTGACTACGAAATATTGTTTGAATTTGGTGTCGATCCAGAAATACCAGAAGAATTGAATCAAGCGATCGCTCACATCAATTGGCCTAACTTTGAAGATGTTAGGGAGTATCGAGAAAAGGTCTATCAAATCATTTTGGACCTCATTAAAAAAACTCCTTTAAATCTGCCCATCCATCAAAATCATCCTTTGTGGGCATTGATGATGGGTATCGAACATCAACGCATTCATATCGAAACTTCATCTATGTTGTTTCGGCAACTACCTGTGGAAAAACTAAAACGTCCTAGTAACTGGGAATATGCTCCTACAAATACTAGGCAAATTGATAATGAAATGATAGAAGTTGCTGGTGGGGTAGTAAAAATAGGTAAACCTGTAGATTATCCTACTTTTGGTTGGGATATAGAATATGGCGATCGCCAAGTGGAAGTTTCGTCTTTTATTGCTAGTAAATATTTAATTACTAATTTAGATTTTCTAGAATTTGTCAAGTCTGGTTGTTACGAAAATCAAGATTATTGGACTCAAGAAAGTTGGCTTTGGAAAACTCAAAATAATATCAAACATCCTAAATTTTGGATACCTGAAAATGGTAACTCTAAATATAGATATCGAGCTATGTTTGATGAAATAGATTTACCCTTAGATTGGCCTGTAGAAGTTAATCATTATGAAGCAATGGCTTATTGTAGTTGGAAAGGAGAAAATACTCGGTTAATGAGTGAAGCTGAATATAATTTAGCAACTTATAGTAATGGTAAAGAAGCAGAAGCAGATAATTATAATTTGAATTTTAAATTTGGTTCTCCTTCTCCCGTTGGTTTATTAGAAACTGCAAAAAATGAATCGGGATTATATGATTTGCGGGGTAATGTTTGGGAATGGTTAACTGATAATTTGAATCCTCTTTCAGGATATAAAACTCATCAACTCTATGAAGATTATTCGGCTCCATTTTTTGATAGTAGACATAATATGATGTTAGGGGGATGTTGGATAACGAATGGAACAGAAGCTTTGAAATATTATCGTAATTGGTTCCGTCCGAACTTTTATCAGCACGCTGGTTTTAGAATAGTTCAGGGATAGAAGTATTTATATATTACTTTAATTGTTTCAGTTTGAATTTTTTGAATTTTGATTACCAGGCTATTTTGGAGATTGTTTAATCAAAATAGTATATACACGACTAAAGAGATTAGACAACTCTAACAATTAGTCTGAAACTTTGGCAAAGTTAAAGTTAAAATCTCACTTAGAGCTGATTTGTCAAGTAAATATTACAGCAGTTTCCGAAGCTATGAGGTACAGTTGTTTTTACTCTTTTCTGTTCCCTGTTCCCTGTTCCCTTGTTCCCTCAAACCTAAAATTTTGTACCTCATAACAACGGAAAACGCTGTAAGAGCCTCAGTTATTTGTTATACTTGACCTGAGAAATTTACGATCTCAGAGAATCTATATTCTTGAAAGCTCTGTGAAATTAGAGTTTTAGTTAAGTTTAAAACTCAGATATTATATTTATTGAATAATGCTTGATTCAACAAAAAATATTACCAACAAAATCCAAGACAATTATCTTCGCTTTGAACAGTATTTCACGAAAATTGATGTAGCGAAAGAGAGTATTAAACTCATCCTAAATGACCTAAAAACAATCAAAAAAATAGATGTTTTTGGAACAAATCAGCTTCATTTTATAGAACCTTCTTGTGGAGAAGGAGTTTTTATAAAAGAGTTGAAAAGAATTAATGAAAACATTAAAATAACAGGTATAGATATAGACTCTATTTATCAACAAGCGATTGTCTTTAATTTTTTAGACGCTGACAAAAATGTATTAAATATTAAAGAAGATGAAATCACTGTATTTTTTGGTTGTCCACCATCTTATTTAACAAAAGAATTTATACAACACTGTGAAACTATTACTAAAAATTCAATCACATATTTTCTTTTAGAAGAAAACCAACTTAGAGAATGTATTAAAAGTAAATTAATTGTGTTCAGTAAAATATTGAAAAATTTCGGACATAATGCTTTTTTACTTAGAAATATAGATTACACAACCCAAGGTGCATATTTGTTGACAAGGATAATATTTACACCTGATAGACAAAATGATTTTTCATAAAACCAGGCTAAAATGATAATTAAAATTTTATTCAAAATAGAAAATAAATCTACTGTATAGAGATTTTTTTAGACATTTTTTTGAGACAAAATCTCCTATGATATTTAAGATTAAAGACTCTCAAATTACATCTACAGAAGAATTTAAAACAGCAGGATACTTTTTGCAATAAAATTTTCTTTCTCAGACAGAATGCGATTCCTTATTACAACTAATTACCGACGATCGCCAGAAAAATTCTATTCCTAAAATTTATCGCAATATTAAACCCATACCCTTAAGTTATTTTGTTATAGATGGAAAAATAATTAAGTCTCAGATTCCAGAAATTCAAAAACTATACGAAACTGTGAATCTAGTTATTAATAACGTAACAGATAGACAATTTTTTCCTTTAAAAGATATTCAAGTAAGGTGCAATATTAATATTACTGAAAAAGGAGGTACATATCTATCACAGCTTTCTTATATTTGAACAAAGCTGATGGAGGAGAAATTGAATTTTATCCCAACTATAGAATTATCTTACCTAAAGCTAAATTTTCTAGATTTCAGAGTGTGATAGACCGGATACAACAATTGAGTTTTTTTGTCACACCTTTGGAAAACAAATTATTATTAAACCTCAGCCTGGTCTACTGTTAGTTATGGCTGGCAATAAATGTCTACATAGCGTTCATCCATTCAATAATTGATAATTGATAATGGATAATTGATAATTACCTCTCCCTAAAAACGGATAGGATTGAATAAAAGGAAAAAATTTATTTTTTTCCCCTTGAAAGGGGAGGCTTCAAGGCGCGAATTATTTAATTATTTATTTATTTATTTAATTATTTAATTCTTCGGTAAGAGAAAAGAGGGAGCGAATTAATATTGTTATGGCTTACGATTTACCTAATGCTAGTTTTGTAGTTAAAGACCAACTGAATACTTATTTATATAGTTCAGAAGACGTTTTAAATACAGACCCAAATTACTCTTAAATCTGCTAATTATCAACAAAAATTAAAATAAATATAGCAATTCCTATACTGGTAAGGTACACGCATTTGTTTGTTTTAAGGAATAGAATATAAAGAAAGATAGGTGTACCTCATTGGTCAGAAAAATGCAATAAATAGAGATAAAATTATCATTATTTTACTCTATTTTTGATTCTCTATATCCTAAATAGGTTGCGACAAATCAAAAAGTAGAAAAAAAAACTGAAACTCCCGCCTGTTGCCTGTTGCCTAAAAACGGTAAGATTTTTATACACGAATAAAATAGGATTGCTATAGTTACTAACGAATATCTGAAATTTTGATTATACTGATAACTGAAATGACAATGAAACCTAATCCAATTCCACCCAAACCAGGTCAAGAATCAGTTTGGGATTATCCACGTCCACCTCGTTTAGAAGATACAGATAAATCTAGCTGAACCCTAAAGATTATGAAGTACCATATTTATAAAAAAACGGAACTAATGAAAAATTGTGAATCTAATCAATAATCAAAGCCAGAGGAAAAAAGAGACAAAATGATGATGAATAATTTAGAAAAATCGGCGATCGCCAACTTGTTCTCAGGTCCAAAACTCAAGCTCGTCAAACTTAATGAGCAAGAATATATGGAGGGACTAATTGCCGATCGCAGTCACCATAATGAACAAGAAATAATGCTTGAAGCTACATTTCAGGCATTGGATTTTATCAAAATCATAAGGGTCTAAAACCCCGCCTTTTAAGGCGCAATATTTTTAGAGCGGGGCTTAAATCCCCTACTTCCCCTCCTGGGAGGGGCTAGGGGTGGGTACACTTGCTGACTTGCAGACTTGCAGACTTGCAGACTTCGTTAAAGTTGGTGCTAATACGACATATTTTTATCCTTCCCAATTACAAGTATTGCTAGATTATTTGAGCAGCAATTCGCAAAAGTTGGAGGGTGGAGAAATTATGATTCCGAATTCTGTAAGCCTTTATTATTTTCAAAAGTAGAAGGAAGAAGAAATAAAAAAGGAACTAAGAAAAATTAAAATAACTATAGAAGCCTAAATTATTGTTGCCGAGCCAGATTTTATAAGTAATTTTCAAGAGAAATGGAGTAAATTTATGTTTGTCAAAGGAATCAAAAAAGGTAAAATTATTGAGTTATTGGAGGAGGTAGATTTTCCCGATAATCAAGAAGTTTTAGTAGAAATTAAAAAGGTAGGTGATTTTTGGTCAGCTTTACAAGATTTTAGGGCAAGGGTAGATTTAGAAAGTATTGATGATGATTCTTTTGAGAATTTACGGGATAAGTCACCGGGGAGAATGGTTGATTTATGACACTGAAATATTTATTGGATACAAATGTTTTATCTGAAGTTAAACGCCCTTAACCTAATCAGAAAGTGATGGAAAAACTAAGGTTATGTAAACTGGAAATAGCAACCGCTACTGTGGTTATCCATGAATTATTGTATGGATGTTTCCGACTTCCTGAGTCTAAAAAACGCCAAGATTTGGAAGATTATATAAATAATGTAATTTTAGCACAGTTACCTTTATTTGATTATGATTTAAAATCCGCTCAATATCACGGACAGGAAAGAGCAAGGTTATCTAAATTGGGTAAAACTCCCGCTTTTGCTGATGGTCAAGTTGCTTCTATTGCTTTTACTAATAACTTAGTCTTAGTGACTAATAATGTTTCTGATTTTCAAGATTTTGACGGTCTGAAAATAGAAAATTGGTTTGATTAATTATGAAAGTGGGGGTCATTTCAGTTATCAGTTTTTAGTTGTGACTTATGAACGAGTAGAAAAAGACGAAAATAGGATTGATTCAAGAAATTAATAATTGACAAGAGATTATCAATTTAGAAGCAGATAATTAATAAGGGAAAATTAAAGCTATTCGTTAATCAATCTATGAATCAAACTATGCCACATTAAACCAACAAGAATTAACCCTAAACCAACTAACCAAATTTGCTGTTCTACCCAAAAAGCTAAAAACAAACAAGCAGCTAAACCTACCCAACCTAACCACTTAGGATAAAGTCTTTCTTCAGGAGAAAGTTTCAGAGCAGCAAAATTAGTAATAGCATAATAAATCAGAACATTAAAAGCACTAAAAGACCAAGTAGTTTTCACATCACCAATTAAAACCAAAAAAGCGATCGCTATTCCCACCACTATCACAGCAATATAAGGAGTAGTTTGCTCGCTATTCAATCTAGCAACAACTCTCGGTACATCTCGCCGCCGCCCCATTGCCAACAAAACCCTCGACAAACCCAAAATTAAATTTAACAACACTCCCAACATTGCCGTCACAGCAGCAATAGCAATTAACTTCGGAATTACAGGAACACCTAAACCTCCTACTCTAGCAATAACTTCCAGAGGAGCAGCTAAACTAACATCCGCTGTAGATAATTTATTAATAACTTCGTGACCAACCACCACAGTAACCACAGCGATCGATATATATAACAAACAGGTGATGAGCATCGTTAGAGCGATCGCTCTGGGAATAGTACGTCGTGGCTCCTTAACTTCCTCCCCCAAAGTTGCTATACGACCATAACCAGTATAAGCAACAAACATTAAAGCAGCAGCTTGAAGCAAAGATGCTATAGATTTATCCCCAGGAAAAAAAGGCGTTAAATTTTCCCATCCAGATGAGGCAACTTGAGGCACCCCTGCCAAAATAAACACAACCAGAGAAAATAACGTTATCGAAACAATAATAATGTTAGTAAAATTAGAACGACGAATTCCACTTAACACAACTATTGTTAGTAAAACCACAGCAGTTAAAGCAGTCAACACCAACCAAATTTGATTATTAACACCAAAAGCATTCAACAAATAACCAGCAAAACCCAAAGCAGCAGTTGCAGCAGAAGCACTTTTCGCCAAGAGAAACATCCATCCCGCGATGAAACCCAACCAATGATTCAAATATTTATAACCATACTCATAAGTACCGCCACTCACAGGATGACTTGCTGCTAACTGGGCGCTGTTAAGACCATTGCAGATAGCAACAACAGCAGCGATCGCCACCGCAATAATTACCGATGGACCCGAAATACTAGCAGCAATACCAATACTGACAAATACTCCAGTACCCACAATTGAACCTAAACCCATGAGGGTAGCGCCGAACACACCAATTTCTCGTTTTAGTTTAGATGTAGACATTTCAGTTATAGCGCTAGGGAACAGGGAACAGGGAACAGGGAATAGAGTTATCATTGACATGAAAACTGCTGTAAGTAAACATATCCTATATCAAATCTCAAGGCAAGAATTTAACTTCTGACAGGACTTAGGCAAAATATGAAAATGTACGCCACCTGTAAGGACAAACAGCCGTTTGCCCCTACTAGATATGTTGGTTCTGCGTAAGTCCCGATTAAGTTGGTATGAGAGGCGATCGCTCTGTATAAGAACTTTTTAACCCTTAGACAAACTTAAAGTAGTCTTCACCAATATCGAGTCTAGAAACCGAAAATCCTTTGATAATTCCAATCAAATCCTCTGTTCCGTCAGAAGCAATGTAGTAGATACCCGTGCCTGTAGGCAACCCTTCCCGACGAGAAACTTTTTCAAGCATATAATCACTTTCATCACCTAGCAATTGGATAACGTCTCTTTTACGGCTAAAGTCATTAATTACAGCATAATCGTTTTTGCCGTTGCCAAAGTAAAAAGGCAAGTTGTCCTCATCCTCAAAAAAGTCATCATCATCCTCATCCTTATCCTCAAAAAAGTCATCATCATCCTCAAAGGTGGCTCCAAGAACAAAAATATCGTTACCGCTACCACCTGTGAGAGCATCAACTTTATCATTTCCTCGAAATTCAGCATCAGGATCGATGCCTATGAGAATGTCGTCTCCACTACCACCTTGAATTTTGTCATCACCAGTACCCCCAACCAGTGTATCGTCACCGCTATTGCCAGATAGTCTATCATCGTCTTCTCCTCCAAAGAGGATATCGTCATCTCTACCTCCCTTTAGGTTATCATTAAGTTCCCCACCAACTAAAAAATCTTGACCTTTTCCACCATCTAGCCGATCTTTGCCATTTCCACCATCAAGGAAATCTCGATCATTTCCGCCTTTGAGCCTATCGTTGCCATCTCCACCATCAAGGAAATCATCACCATCGTTACCGGATAAATTGTCTTTGCCATCCCCGCCATCAAGGAAATCGTCACCATCTCCGCCTCCAAGCCTATCGTTACCTTCATCACCTATAAGCTCGTCACTACCATCTCTGCCTGAGATTCGATCCCCGCGATCCTCACCATCAATAAAATCATTATCGCGAGTGCCCCTGACTCTATTTTTTTTATCTGGGTTTCTGATTTCAACTTCTTCGCGGTCTAGTTCATCAAACTCATCCTGCCACTCTGTTATGAGTTCTTCAAACAAATCTATGAAGTCTACCAAGTTTACAGGTCTATCTCTCATGTCTTTTGTCTCCTTACTCTAACTATTTGTAAATATTTAATTGCACATAACTTAATTTTTTATTATAGGTAGGAACAGAAAAAAGATGTCGATTTTCGACAATACAAAAAGATGGCGTATAGCATAAGTCTAGAGGGGCCTTTTTCTGCGGAATGCTAGGCAAACATATTGCCTAATGGCCATCTGCTGACACAAAGCTCCGCTTTTGATGTTGCGGGGCAAAACGCCTGTACATTCTTGCTACGACCATATTTGATCGGTCGAAAAAAATCCACAAAAGAATTTTTAAACATTGTCGATTTTTGACTATAGTATAACACTAAATCTTTAACTCTCCACATCTCCCTATAGTCCAATTATTCCACCTCCGCATCTCCACCAACAACAACATTCTGAATACGCAAACTAGGTCCACCACAACCAACAGGTAAACCATCTTGCCCACCCTTACCACAACCTCCAGACTCATCCCAAAAAAAATCATCGCCGATCGCCTCAATATCAGCTAAAGTCTCAAACACATTTCCAGAAAGAGTCACATCTCGCACGGGTTCGGCTAACTTACCATTTCTAATCATCCAAGCTTCTCCAGCACTAAAAGTAAACATTTCCCCATTAGTCATGCCACCCAACCAGTTCCGAGCATAAACTCCTTCCTTAATATTAGAAAATAAATCTGAAGTAGGAGTATTTCCTGGTGCTATCCAAGTATTAGTCATTCTGACTATAGGTGGATAATGATAATCAAGACAACGTGCATTACCCGTAGGTGCTTCTCCCAATTTTCCCGCAGTCTCCCGCGAATGTAAACGTCCTACCAAAACACCATCTTGAATCAACTGAGTAGTAGTTGCTGGAGTACCTTCATCATCATATATATAACTACCCCGATGTACTTCTTCCTCTAAATTAGTATTTAGCAAAGGCAACACCTTAGCACCATCAAATATT
Organism: Cyanobacteriota bacterium; assembly: GCA_034190295.1. Classification (GTDB taxonomy): domain Bacteria; phylum Cyanobacteriota; class Cyanobacteriia; order Cyanobacteriales; family Microcoleaceae; genus Okeania. The sequence continues at coordinate 65,156 of JAXHSW010000001.1, forward strand.
TGTAAATTTTCCGGACCAAACCTCCGACCAATTGTCATCACTTCCAATAAATCGGGATTTTCGTAGACCATATCTGCTTCCGAGAGATGACCAAAAGCTTCATGAACAAATAGACCTGTGAGAATTGGGTCAATAACTACAGTGTAAGTATTACCTTGAACAACCGGCAAAGCTAGAGAATTCACAGCTCTTTCCGCAGCACTACGAACATAATTATCTAAATTAGTTAAATCTTCATAAGCTTTGCGAGAGCCAGTAGTTTCCCTACCTGTTTGTACGGTTTCCCCATCCCTAGCAGTAGCAGCAAAACGTATTTCCATATCTACCCACGATTGTTCTAACATTGTGCCTTCGGAAGTAGCGAGAATTACTTTTTGGGTACTGTCTCCATAACGAACAGATACAGTGGCAATTCGATCGTCAACACTCCGCAATATTTGGCCATAATGTTCGCATAGTTCTTTTTTGTTGGCCAAAGATATATGACGTGGGTCTCTACCTGTGAGATGAACTGCATGAGTTGCTTGAATTATGGGAATGGGAGCTAGAATGGTTTCTTCTTCTCCAATCAATTTAGCCACAGCGATCGCCTCTTCTATTCTGTCTTTCAAGGTTGAGAGTTGATTAAAGCTGGCAAAACCCCAACCTCCTCGGTAACAAGCTCGAACTTGGCCGCCTATGGAAAGACCTTCGCTTAGGGTTTCTATTTTGTTGCCTCGCAAGAGAATATCTGTTCCTTGAGATTCTTCTAAGCGAATGGCCAAATAATCTACTTGAGAACTATAGTTAGCGAGCAAGTCGGATAATATATTTTTGGCGTCAGTCAATAATACAGGCATTAGAGGTTTTTATAAGTTAAAAAAGATTGTACAGGTTGTTAGAAGTCAAAAGTCAAAAGTTAGAAGTCAAAAGTAATCTCTAACTTACTTTTAGTATTTAGTATTGTCCGCGCCCTAACCTAATTGCGTAGTGCTATATGATATCTATTGCTAGATATGAGGACTAAAAACTTTAACATTATAGTAATTTTTAATAATTATTTCAGATCGTCAGAAGCGAAATTATTTGTGAAATCTTTCAACTGAATTGGTATTAGACATCTCTAGCAAAAGAGGCAACAGGCAACAGATCATCTGGCAACAGCTCATCTGGGAGAAATAATTGATAATTCATGGATAAGAATTGATTTTATTTTTGATTTTTACCGAAGAATTAAATAATTAAATAATTAAATAATTCGCGCCTTGAAGCCTCCCCTTTCAAGTTATTCAATCAATTCCGTTTTAGGGAGAGGTAATTATCAATTATCCATTATCAATTATCAATTATTGAACAGATGTCTATTAATTAAAGTTTTCTATCAATTCAATAATCAAATTATTGACTTTTTTCATAATAAGCGGAGATTGCGGTTATTTAGTTCGGTTCTACCAACATCAATAACGGATAAATACCGATACCCTAAGTATTAATGGTTTACTTATTTTTTGGACAACTAATCGGGGAATGCTTCAATCTAACTGAGGAGCAATTTTCCCATTAATTAAATGTTATCTAATTTTTGATTCTTGAGTGTATAGCAGAAGAAAGAAGGAAAAAGGCAAAATAGTTGTCTGAGTTTTAAGTTTTTTATCTGTCAAACACCTTTCCTTCGAGTGCTATAAAACTTAGTACACAAAATTTAATACAGAAGACAAGAAAAAAATATTGAAAGTTTTGCACTTTATTTTACTATTCTTTCTAGTAAAGCTAGTTAAAGTTTCTGTAGAAGTTTAAACTTATCTTTTTATTTTGGGTTTAATACCCCACCGTCTACAGGGTGTTTACAATTGGTTGGGGTTTGTAGACGGGGAGCGGCAGGTCGCCCTTCTATCCCCATCTATTTTTTCTTCCTTCTTCCTTCTTCCTTCTTCCTTCTTCTTTCTTCAACAGTTAATAAATTAAGATTATTTATTTATATTATGAAAAAAATGAACAACTATAACTATATATTACCAACTGTAAGTGACATTTTTGCTCTAGAAATGTCAAGTGATGATTTGCCTACAAAAACAATGGAACTGGCAAAAGAAAATTCTCTTCCTTCTATGAGACAGAGAAATCAAGATTTGTATTTAAAGGCTCAAAAGGAATGGTATAGCGCGATCGCTACTGTTAATCAATTATTGGAAATTTCATCTAAAAAGTCTGGTTCTCAAGATTTGAAAAATCAAGAGATGACAAAAACTATTTATTCATTAAACGAGACAGATTTTTTCAGCAATTCAAAAGATTCTACTCCTAATTCGTTATTCTCTGATGTTAAATCATATCGTGGATTAGTATTATCTAGTCCTACTCCTATCTTAACAAATCCTGCTTTAACTAAGAATTTTTATACTTCAGTTTTTACCAGTGAAATACAGGAAAATTCAGATTGGTTATCCATTTTCAGAAGACAAAATTTGCCTCTATTACCAGCAGCAGATAGTATAAATTCCTTTTCTGATTTTATACCAATACTACCTTTATCAACTAAAGACCCGATAAAAAATGAGCAGTTTTGTTTAGTTTTAACTGCTGAATTTAGTTTGGTTATGGTCTTAGGAAAAAACATAGATAATACACCAGCTTTTCAATTTTCCTTTGACCCAGAAGTAGTTGAAAGAGCATGGATTATCTTACGTCAACGAATAGTATTACTTACCAATTTTTATTCTAAAAATGTCGATAAAAATTCAAAAAATATCAACCAATATTCTCAAATATTAGCAATTTTAGATGGTATTTTTGATAAATTTCCACCCTGCGAACCAGACTATAAAATAGTTATGAAATTTAGTCGTTTATTATTAGATAATTTACCAACTGTAAACAATAAAAATCAAATATTAGAAGTCAATACTGATGACCAAAGTCAAAAAAACCGGGAAATTACTGTATCACTAAAATCTCCCATTGAAAACTTCAAATCTCCTGATGTAGAATTATTACAAGCGATCGCCCATGAAGTCAAAACTCCTTTAGCCACAATTCAGACTTTAACTCGCCTATTATTAAAACGTCCTAATCTAAATCAAGAAGTAATAAAAAAGCGTTTACAAATGATTGATGCTGAATGTACTTCCCAAATAGACCGCTTTAATCTAATTTTTAGAGCAGCAGAATTAGAAACTCAGCAACTCTTAAAAGAAAAACATTCATACCTACAATTAACAACTATTCCTCTAGCTCAAGTCTTTCAAAATAGTATACCTCGTTGGCAACAAAAGGCAACTCAAAGAAATCATACTTTAAAAGTTATTTTACCTCCTAATATGCCAACAGTTGTTAGTGACCCTGTTATGCTCGACCAAGTATTAGGAAATTTGATTGAAAATTTTTCCCGAAATTTACCTTCTGGCAGTCTTATGGAGGTGGAAGTAATGTTAGCTGGAAGTCAGTTAAAATTGCAGCTTAAATCTGATTCTCATAAGGGTGGAAAAAGTCACTCACCTTTTACCAGTTGCACAAAAACACCTTTTAAATCTATCGGTCCTTTATTAATGTTTCAACCAGAAACAGGTAATCTTAGTTTAAATTTAAAGGTGACTAAAAATCTTTTTCAAGCAATGGGAGGAAAATTAGTAGTGCGGCAACGACCAACAAAAGGAGAAATTATGACTATTTTCTTGCCAGTTAAATAATTTTGAGTATAAGTTTGTGTCAAGTGGGGAATAGAAATCTCCAGAAAAGAGGCAACAGGCAACAGGGAGGAACGATTGATAATTTATGGATAATAATTGATTTATTTTTAATTTTTGGAGATGCCTAATGCGCAAATATTTCAGCAATTAACAATTAATAATTACCTCTTCTTAAAAGAAGAGGATTGACTAAAAGGATTTTTTTTGATTTTATCCCCTTAAAAGGGGAGGTTTTAAACCTGAATTGTTGAATGAATAATTATTAACTATCAACTCTTAATTATTAATTATTCATTATTCATTATTCGGTAACATCCTATTCCTTATGGGTTTGCCATTGGATCTATGTCCAATTAAAATGATTTGTGCAAACTCAAGGATGAATATCTAAAGGAAATTTAAGTTTTTTTTCAGGTTTTTAAGCCTTATTCCTTCTTCCTTCTTCCTTCTTCCTTCTTCCTTATTTAAGGTTAATTATTCTGATAACTTTCTTCTGTAATAGAAATTTCTTCTAGGTCAATATAATTTATTTGCCCCACTTTAACTTCTTGAGGCACATTAGTTACCTCATACTTAGTACCTTTAGGAACTAATACTTCTCTTTCAGTATACATTGCAGAAAAATCACTAATAGACACTCCTGAATGATTGTGCTTTACCCGAATCACTACTTGGTAACAATGACCAGAATAAGTCTCAGCAATCTTTGGATCGGAAGTAAAACTGGTGACCGAATCTAAAGTATAATCTCCGTGGGGTTTTAATTGTTTAATAAAAGATTTTATTGATTTTTCACTAAAAGACATACCCCGATAAATATCACCATCATAAGCGGGCATTTTGTGCATAAAATTGTTAATAATTTTAACATTCCCTTCGTTTTTTCCTTCTTTATCTGCTAGTCTAATTTTACGAAAATCTTCAGTAGTAAATCTTTCAAGTGCGGATAATGATTCTGCTGCTTCAATAGAATTCATTCCACTTAATTTAGCAACCCGAGCAACGAGCCTGTCATCTTCGCAAAGTACAACATTGTTCATAAAGTTCACCTCAACTCGATACTTTTTATTATCTCCTAAAATTACTCAAAAAGTAAACCTTTCATTTAGATAATTTTTAGCTCATCCAGATGGGTGAGTTTGAAGCTTAAAATTGATCCTGACCTGTATAGCCAGCATTTTCTCAACAATTCTTAAAGATAAACCAATAAGTATAAATAACTAATAATTCCTAATAAAATACTATAAATTCTAATTTAATTATTAAGAAATAATCTATCAATACTTTCCCGATCGACTTGTAAAAGTACAAACTTTAGCAATAAGTGCCTGGACTTAAATCTTAGCAAGACCTTCCTAAAATATGAAGATAAAGTACCGAATAATTAAGGTTTAAAGCCTCTCCTTAGATAATATTTGAACTCCGTTGAAAAACTATAACGTTGGAGTTTTTTTTGATTTATAGCAGAAGTCAGAACAAAGAAGGAAAGACCGAAGTAGTAAAAGTCTGACGTTGTCTGAGTTTTCAACTTTTT
>JAXHSW010000001.1:70454-72516 GCA_034190295.1 Cyanobacteriota bacterium
GATTTATCTATTCTATTGCTAGAGTTTGGCAAAAACCTTAATTTACCCTCTGTGTAATTTTTATGTAGCCCAGAGCTATCGCTTTTGTGGGTCGGTTAAAAATCTCAAAACTATTGTACAACAGATAAAATTTGAACTCCGTTGAAAAACTATAACGTTGGAGTTTTTTTTTGATTTATCTATTCTATTGCTAGAGTTTGGCAAAAACCTTAATTTACCCTCTGTGTAATTTTTATGTAGCCCAGAGCTATCGCTTTTGTGGGTCGGTTAAAAATCTCAAAACTATTGTACAATAAACTGACGACCTGCCAAAATAGCACTACCATAAGCTGCATCTGTATAAACAGCTTTCGTCGTAGGTACTTGTAAATACCGTCCCCTAATCGCTGTAAAAGTAGGATTCTTAGCGCCGCCTCCAGCAGTATAGACATTCGTAAGTGTAGCTGCGCTTAATGCTTGCAACAATTTATATCCTCGTAATTCAATATTGGCAATACCTTCAAGCAAACCATGAAGAAACTTAACAGAACTTTCTGGTCTAGGCGCTAATCGTGGCAGTAATTCTGGGTCATTTATCGGAAAGCGATCGCCTTTTTGTAGCAAGGGATAATAATCTAACCCACTTTCAGCATTAGGGTCTATTTGACTACTCAAACTTGACAACTCAGCATCAGTAAAAAAATGTCGCAAAACAGCTCCTCCAGTATTAGAAGCACCACCGACCAACCACAAATCTCCCAGACGATGACTATAAATTCCATATTTAGCATCATCAACCCTAGTACGACTCAACAGTTTTAACACCAGAGTCGAACCCAAAGAAGTTACTGCTTCTCCCGGAGTATTAGCGCCACTAGCGATAAAAGCAGCAATGCTATCTGTTGTACCACCACAGACAACACATTCGGGAGATAGACCAAGACTATTAACAACTTGTGGAGTAACATTCCCCACTATTGCACCTGGTGTAATTACTTCTGGTAAAAGAATATTTCCCCCAACTTCAGAATTAACAAAATTAGTCAACCAGTCTGGGTAAGATAAATCGCCCACATCATAACCCAGTTTCAAAATATTGTTATAGTCGCTAACTCCTAGTTTTCCATGAAGCAAAAATCCCAACCAGTCAGCTTGATGCAAAAAATAATAACTTTTATTTGACAGAGAAATATTTTCAATCAACCACAACAACTTTGCCAAACTAGAAGTAGCGCTAATAACAGGATGATTAGGTGGAGCAATACTTTTTAACTTATCCATCATTGCTACTCCCCTACTGTCATTGTAAAGAAGCGCTTCAGTCACAGGTTTACCATCACTATTGGACAATAGTACAGTTGCCGAAGTACCATCAATAGCGATCGCTCGAATATCTCCTCGCATTTCTTGGGGAATATCGGAAATTAGATTAAATAAAGCCGTTTGCCAAACATAAGGCAATTTATTTTGTTGAGTATTTTCCCAGACATATTGTGTTTGTGCTTTAACTTGAAAGTTAGAATCAATAACTACTGCACGTGCTCCCGAAGTGCCAAAATCAAGCCCTAAGTATAAATTCATTTTTAATAAAAATTTGCTATAATTTAAACTAGAAAATTATATACAAAAACTAAGACGTTATAGTTTTATAGATCGTTAATTCTCTATATTTATCGGTTGGTCTAAGGTTATCAAACCCAATCTACAGGGTCATTGCTTGCTATAATTTAAAATAGAAAATTATATACAAAAACTAAGACGTTATAGTTTTGTAGATTGTTAATTCTCTGTATTTATCGGTTGAGCTGAAGCAATAAAACCCAAGCCACAGGGTTTTCACTTGCTATAATCTAAAATAGGTAACTATATACAAAAACTAAGACGTTATAGTTTTGTAGATTGTTAATTCTCTGTATTTATCGGTTGAGCTGAAGCAATAAAACCCAAGCCACAGGGTTTTTACTTGCTATAATCTAAAATAGGTAACTATATACAAAAACTAAGACGTTATAGTTTTGTAGATCGTTAATTCTCTGTATTTATCGGTTGAGCTGAAGCAATAAAACCCAAGCCACAGGGTTTT
>JAXHSW010000001.1:72616-104719 GCA_034190295.1 Cyanobacteriota bacterium
CAATAAAACCCAAGCCACAGGGTTTTCACTTGCTATAATCTAAAATAGGTAACTATATACAAAAACTAAGACGTTATAGTTTTGTAGATCGTTAATTCTCTGTATTTATCGGTTGAGCTGAAGCAATAAAACCCAAGCCACAGGGTTTTCACTTGCTATAATCTAAAATAGGAAATTATATACAAAAACTAAGACGTTATAGTTTTGTAGATTGTTAATTCTCTGTATTTATCGGTTGAGCTGAAGCAATAAAACCCAAGCCACAGGGTTTTCACTTGCTATAATCTAAAATAGGAAATTATATACAAAAACTAAGACGTTATAGTTTTGTAGCTCGTCAATTCTCTGTATTTATCGGTTGAGCTGAAGCAATAAAACCCAAGCCACAGGGTTTTTACTTGCTATAATCTAAAATAGAAAATTATATACAAAAACTAAGACGTTATAGTTTTGTAGATTGTTAATTCTCTGTATTTATCGGTTGAGCTGAAGCAATAAAACCCAAGCCACAGGGTTTTTACTTGCTATAATCTAAAATAGAAAATTATATACAAAAACTAAGACGTTATAGTTTTGTAGCTCGTCAATTCTCTGTATTTATAGATGGAGCTAAGGTCATCAAACCCAATCTACACGGTCATTGCTTGCTATAATCTAAAATAGGTAACTATATACAAAAACTAAGACGTTATAGTTTTGTAGATCGTTAATTCTCTGTATTTATCGGTTGAGCTGAAGCAATAAAACCCAAGCCACAGGGTTTTCACTTGCTATAATCTAAAATAGGTAACTATATACAAAAACTAAGACGTTATAGTTTTGTAGATCGTTAATTCTCTGTATTTATCGGTTGAGCTGAGGTCATCAAACCACCCCATCCTCCTATCCCCCCATCATATAGAATCCGGTTTTATAATTCTATCCACACTTTCTCGGCTTCAATCTCTCGGCCTCCCCTTCTTCATTCCCTATTGCCTGCTAATCAAAGAAATAGTATCCTAAAAAACTAGGCAAAAATAGCTTTTATCTGAGGCAGTAATACTTGAAAAGCTTGACCGCGATGAGAGAGCGATCGCTTCATTTCAGCAGACATTTCCGCAAAAGTCTTCCCTTGCGAAGGAACATAAAAAATGGGGTCGTAACCAAACCCACCATTCCCACGAAGACTATATAGAATTTCTCCACGGCAAATTCCCTCTGTTTCTAACGCAATTGTGCCATCAGGTCTAGCAATGACAAGAGCGCAGACAAACTGTGCCTGACGATTAGAATTATCTCCCAATTCTGTTAATACTCGCTCTATTTGTTCCGCAACAGTAGGAGCATAACGAGCAGAATAAATACCCGGTCTGCCATCCAAAGCATCTACTGCTAATCCAGAATCATCAGCGATCGCCCATTTACCAGTAGCTTTTGCCACAACACTAGCTTTGAGGCGAGCATTAGCTAGAAAAGTTTTCCCAGTTTCCTCAACTTCTAAATCTTTTGGTTTTAGTTGTAATTGTAAATTCAAATCTGCCATATATTCCTGCATTTCTTGAAGTTTCCCCGGGTTACCAGTAGCGACAACTAGAATTTTAGGAGTAGTTTCTGTGGAAGTAATATTTGTCATTTTTCTATATAAATATATATTTATTTACTCTTAAATAGAATACCACGTCGAGCGACTCTAACTAGGCTAAAGTATCCACATAAAAAAAATAAAATCATCGTTAGTAAAGAGAAATATAAACTGAGTTAAGCATCGCCGTATATAGGTTTATTCAATAATTGATAATGGATAATTGATAATTATAGCGCTACGCATTAAGGTGTTTGACATTTCTCAACCCTTTGAGCGTTGCTTTTCCGCACCGAAAACCCTGATTCAGTTTACTATTCCCTCCATACCTATTCCCTATTCCCGATTCAAGTAGCGCTATACCTCTTCCTTTTAGGGAGAGGATTGAATAAAAGGAAAATTTTTTCTTCTCTTGGTAGATTAGATATGGCGAGGATACCCGAAGAGTGACAGAACCGCTTTCCTTTAATAGAAAATAAAATCAATTATCGCACTCTTATTTATCAATTATTTCCCCCTACTCCCTACTCCCTCTTATGGAGGAGATGTCTAATAGGAGAGTAGATAGAATAGTAATTTAATCATCTATGCAATATCCAGAACGTACCAGCAAATATACTTCCCTACTGTGTTAATATTATTTTCCAAGGGTGCACAAATACCTTAAATCTAGTTTTAAATATTCAATTCATTACACCAAGTATTATATGTTCCGAAAATTCTTCTCTCCTAAGAGCAAATACAAAGTTAGTCTAACAATTTTTTTGTCGATTTTTTCCCTAATTATTATACTTATTTTTAATTCAGAAAAAATTATTTCTGAAGAAATAAATGTAAGTCCGACAGACCGATACAATATGAGTTCTAATCTGACTAGATCGGAAAAAGTCATGAAAATGGAACAAAGGCTAGAAAAAGAATTTGAAGATTACTTCGATCGAGAAATTTCAGAAGTTTCAAAAGCGGGTGATGATATTGCTCAAAATTTATTAGAAATTAGCAAAAAAAGTAATATAAGACCTGCCGTATTTTGGGCAATTCCTAAATCAGAATATTTACATTTAGTTTTGATTTCTCCTGGAAAAAAACCTTTAGTTCAAGATATTGATGCCCTCAAACGCGAAAGTCTCATTCGTAAAGTCAAATTATTTCATAATGAAATTACCAATCCTCAGATGCTATTCACAGACTCTTACTTAAGTCTGGCTCAACAACTTTATCAATTCATAATTAAACCCTTTGAAGCCAATCTTCAAGAAGAAAAAATAGACACAATATTGTTTTGTTTAGGCACAGGTTTGCGTACTCTACCAATAGCAGCATTACATGATGGAAAACAATTTTTAGTAGAGAAATATAGCCTAGCAATTATTCCTGCATTTAATTTAATTGACTCTAATTATACTCCCATTCAAAAAGCCAGAATTTTGGCAATGGGTGCTTCAGAATTTCCGACTCAAAGTCCTTTACCTGCTGTTCCAATTGAACTATCAACAATTGTTAATAGAAATCTCAGAGAAAATATCTCAGCGAAAAATCTTTCTAGAGGTTGGCCTGGAAAATTATTTCTTAATCAAGACTTCACCTTAAAAAACTTAAAAAATCAACTTTCTTCTCAATCTTTTAATATTATTCATTTAGCAACTCATGCAGAATTTCGACCAGGAAAACCAAAAAATTCTTATATTCAACTTTGGGATACTCAACTCCATTTAGACGAAATCAAAGAGATTAATTGGAACAATCCTCCGGCTGAATTATTAGTTTTAAGTGCTTGTAAAACAGCCGTTGGAGATCGAGATGTGGAGTTAGGTTTTGCAGGATTAGCTTTACAAGCAGGAGTTCAATCTGCACTAGCAAGTTTGTGGTACGTTAATGATATTGGTACTTTGGCTTTAATGAGTGAATTTTATGAACAGTTAAAAACAGCAACAACTAAAGCCGAAACAATTAGAAAAACTCAAATTAAAATGATTCAAGGAGATGTATATTTAACAAAGGAAATATTGAAATTTTCTAGAGGAGAAATATCTTTACCTCAGAGCTTACAAATATTGGGAGAAACAGATTTTTCTCATCCTTTCTATTGGTCAGGATTTACTCTTATTAGTAGTCCTTGGTAATTTCAGTTATCAGTTATCAGTTATCAGTACCTCTGCTTCGGAGGAGGCTTGACATAAGGAATATGCTTTTCTCTTGGTCGATTAGATATGACGAGTAAACCTCGCCATCTCACCCTACGGGAAGCTACGCTAACGACCGCTTTTTATACCCTTAATACCAAGCGTTAAAAAAGGATGTGTTCAAATAGTTTAGTCAACTAAAGTAGTTTAAGTACTCATGCAAATTTACGCTTAATAGATTTTTTTATAGCAAAAAATGATCGTAAAAGCTACTTCTACTGACTACTGACTATTGACTACTAGAAACAGTGCAAATATTTGTAGCAAAAATTAATAAAATTGGTATAAAAGGGGAGGCGCATACCCACAATTTTTCGGTAAATACTTTTTTATGGGGTTTGATAATTTCAAATAATTGCCAAAATGAATCATATTTATGGTTTTAGGGAATGGGGAACAGGAAATAGGGAACAGGGAATAGACAAAAAATATCCCGGTTGTCAATTGTACCTCATTAGCACGGAATCTGCTGTAAGTAGACTACAAAATGATTTTAGGTTATACCAGTTCCCAAAAATAATGCTTGACTTCATTAAAGCTTCAGTTCTTAAGTAAGAATAATAGTTCAGTAATGTTTGTAACGATTATCGGCATTAAACCAAAATATCTTATGCCTTTGAACCCTACTCCTGTACTGGCGAATCGCGATTCACCCCTACTCCCTACTCCCTTTAAGGGCTTTCATATCAAATTAACTATTATAAAAATTGTCACAACCAATTTAGGATTACTATATAATTGGTAATCTGACATTAGTGATAAATTATGGATAGTTTAAAAGGACGAAATTTATTAAGTTTAGCAGATTTGAGTTCTGATGAATTAAAAGAACTTTTACAACTGGCAGCCCAACTTAAATCAGGTAAAATAAATCTCAAATGTAATAAAGTATTGGGGTTATTATTTTCTAAAGCTTCGACACGAACTAGGGTAAGTTTTACTGTGGCAATGTATCAATTGGGAGGTCAAGTTATTGATTTGAATCCTAATGTTACTCAAGTTAGTCGTGGAGAACCTTTGGTTGACACTGCTAGAGTTTTAGACCGATATTTAGATATTTTAGCTATTCGGACTTTTGAGCAAAAAGATTTAGAAACTTTTGCAAGTTATACTCAAATTCCTGTCATTAATGCCCTGACAGATCGGGAACATCCTTGTCAGGTATTGGCTGATTTATTGACCATTCAAGAATGTTTTGGCAAACTAGATGGATTAACTTTAAGTTATTTTGGTGATGGTAATAATATGGCAAATTCTTTACTGTTAGGTTGTGCAATGGTAGGGATGAATGTCAGGATAGCAACTCCATTAAATTATCTTCCAAATGTGGAAATTGTAGAGCAAGCAAAGGCTATTAGTAATGGTAAGAGTGAAGTTATAGTTACTGAAGACCCCCAAGTGGCAGTTAAGGGCGCTCAGGTACTTTATACTGATGTTTGGGCAAGTATGGGACAAGAAGAGGAGGCTAATAGTCGGATACCTATTTTTCAACCCTATCAGGTAAATGAAAAGTTAGTAGAAAGTGCAGCAGATGATGCGATCGTATTACATTGTTTACCAGCTCATCGGGATGAAGAAATTACTGATGGAGCGATCGAAGGAGAGCGATCGCGAGTTTGGGACCAAGCAGAAAACAGGATGCACGCTCAAAAAGCTTTATTAGTCAGTCTTTTGGGTAGTGATTAGACTATATATTGTCCGGTTGAATACTTATTATTAAAATAGTAGGGGAGCGGGGGAGTAGTAAGGTAATTAATAATTAATAATTAATAATTGTTGAACTGGTGCATCTGGTAGTGCAAAAATACTATCTTTTTATCAAAATAATTGGGTGTCAAACCCCACCTTTTAATTTAAGGCGATCGGGTTTTTGGAGTGGAGTTTAAATCCCCGTTCCAAAATCACTTCTGACTTGGTGACTTCGTTAAATATTCCTTGTTGCCTCTCTTGGTGCGCTACCAGGTGCGTCTGACGCCGACGCGGGGTCGCACCGCTATTGCCTAAAAGCGATAAAATTTTGGCTTTATTCATGGATTGAGATGCACCCTGTTGAACTCTATTTCCTGTTCCCTTCACTAAGATAAAAATAAGCAGCTTTATCTTGATGGTTTAAATTAACAATTTCCTGAAATATTTCAGTAGCTTGCTCTATTTTTTGAGAGTAATGACTAATAACTCCTGATTCAAATAATGTTTTAGTTTGTTTTTTAAGTTCGATTATTTCTGGGGGGTCTGCATCAAATAATTCAAATAAAGACACGACATCTTTTTTTCCTTTGACGTTAACTTGACCAAGAAATCTGTAGTTATATTTTGTATAATCTTTAAGCTCAATAAAGGTCTTTTGACTAATAATTAAAGAAGCACCATATATTTTGGTTAAATCTTGCAGGCGAGAAGCTAAATTTACAGCATCACTAATGACAGTAGTATCCATTCTGTTTGTACCACCCACTGTTCCTAACATTAAGGAACCTGTATTAATTCCGATACCAATAGTAATAGGTGATTTCTGATATTTATTACGAATAATATTGTATTGATTAAGTTCTGAAAGCATCCCTAAAGCAGCTTGGACAGCATCATCAGGACACCGACCAAATAGTGCCATAATAGCATCACCAATATATTTATCGATAAAACCATAATTAGCAGTAATTAATGGTTCCATACGAGAAAGATAATTATTAATAAATTGAAAATTTTCTGTTAAAGTCATACTTTCTGAGAGAGTAGTAAAAGCACGAATATCAGAAAATAAAATTGACATTTTTTTTTGGACAGATTCCCCTAGGGAAACTTCTACAATACTTTCATGTCCTAAAAACCGGAGAAACTGTTTCGGAACAAATCGACTATAGCTTTGATTAAGTTTAGATAATTCAATATTTTTGAGTTCTAATTGTTGGGTAAACTGAATTCTTTCTGCTTCTGCTTTTTTTCTTTCTGTAATGTCTTGAAAGGTGGCGATCGCATAGATTAGTTGACCATTATCATCAAAAATTGGACTTGCTGAGACTTCTACAGGTATTATTTTTTCTCCTTGACGAATTTCCATATTATCAACTGTAGAATTTTCTCCTTTCAAGGCTTGGAAAATTGGCTGTTGTTCAACGGGGTAAAATTGTTCTGTTCCTGCTAAGTAAATTTGATAAATTTGAGGAATTTGCTCTGGAGTAGTTTCGGCTACTATTCCTTTGCCAAAAATATTTTTGGCAGCTTGATTAATATAGAAAGGTGTACCATGAGCATCAACTACAAATACTCCTACTGGCAAAGTTTCTAATAATTTTCCTAGTCTTTTTTCACTTTCATATAATTGTTGAGCTGCTTCTATTAAATGTTCCTGTTTTAGTGCGTCTTTTAGCTGTTGAACATGATTTATAGTTTTATTAATTGTAATTTCTAAATCATCTAAATTGATGGGTTTAGTTAAAAAATCAAATGCTCCTAGATTCATTGCTTTTCTGACAAGAGTCAGACCGCTAGAAGCAGAAATAATTACTGTTTTAAGTGTAGGATGACGAAGATCGGAAAGAGTTGATAGTAGAGAAATACCATCCATTTCTGGCATGGTAATATCAGTCAATATCATATCTATATCTGGTTCATATTGTAACTTTTCCAAAGCTTTTAAACCGTTAGAAGCAAAAATAAATTGGAGGTCTTTTTTCCTAATTCTTTTTCTAAATTTTTGGTTTATGATTAGTTTAAAGGATTCTTCATCATCCACAACCAGTATTTTTGCTGGCATAACTTCATTTAAGTTAGAATTATCTTTTATGCATGCGGGTTTAATATCCCACAGTCAACGGGGGCGCTGAAAATTGTTTGGAGTTATAAGACGCAAAGTGGCGTGTTGAAGACCACCCATAAGCAATTTTCCCTTCTGCCTTCTGCCTTCTTCCTTCTTCAATGTATTATCAATATAGTCACAAAACTAAGTAGGATAAATTTAATTTTACCATATTTTAGCTGCTGCAATTAAATTCGTAGCTTGGGAACTGTCAACAGGTCTAGAAAAGAAATATCCTTGTCCATATTTACACTTAAGTTGTCTCAGCAAAGCCAGTTGAGTAGCCGTTTCTACACCTTCAGCAATGACATCTATTTCTAAATTTTTTGCCATACTAATAATTGCTTTAGTAATCTCCAAGTTTTCTGGCTCAGTATCCATTCTCATCACAAAAGAACGGTCAATTTTTAAAGTATCAATGGGAAAATTTCGCAGGCGACTTAATGAAGAATAACCAGTACCAAAATCGTCAATATTTAACTGTATATTCATCCCTTTTAGGTCTGATAATATTCTCATAACAATTTTTTCATTTTCCATAATTGTAGTTTCAGTAATTTCTAATCTAAGACTATGATAATCTAAACAAGTACCAGATAATATTTCATCAATTTGTTCTACCAATTGAACTTGAGAAAATTGTTTACCAGAAAGATTAACACTAATAGTTAAAGGTTGGATAGAAAATTGTTTTTGCCAATCATAAGTTTGTTTACAAGCTTGTTCTAGTGTCCACCAACCAATGGGTACAATTAATCCTGTTTCTTCTGCAATAGGAATAAACTCATTTGGAGAAATTATTCCTCGCTGGCGGTGTTTCCATCTTAGTAATGCTTCAAAGCCACAAAGTAAACCTGTTTCTAACAAAATAATTGGTTGATAATATAACTCTAATTCATTTAATTTTAAGGCTTGTCGAAGGTCTATTTCTAACTTAAGTTGTGCTAAATTATCAGCATACATTGATGAATTAAATACTTCATAACGAGCTTTTCCTAGAGTTTTAGCACGATACATAGCTGTATCTGCATCTCTAAGAATATCTGTAGGATTTTGATAATCTTGATTGGGGAAAGCAATACCAATACTTGCGCTGGTATAAACTTCTTGATTATTAATTTTAAATGATAATTGTAGCAATGTTTGGATTCTTTGGGCTATATATTTAGCATTCTCTTGAGATTGAATATATTCTAATAAGATAGCAAATTCATCTCCTCCCATTCTAGCTACAGTATCATTATAATGCATATCTTTTGTGAGTCTATTTGCCACTTCAATAATTAGTTGATCTCCAGCTAAATGTCCTAAGCTATCATTAACTATTTTAAATCTATCTAAATCTATAAAAATCACGGCAAATTGATATTGATGATATCTCTTGGATCTAGAAAAAGCATGAGATAATCTATCCATAAACAATGCCCGATTAGGTAATTTAGTTAAGGAATCATGGAAAGCATCATAGATTAATTTTTCTTCTGCTATTTTTCTTTCTGTAATATTATGACAATTAACTATAATTCCTGTTATATTATTGTCCAAAATTAAGTTAGTGAATACTGCTTCAAATACTTGTGATTCTTGTCGTTTGTTGATAATTGTAAGTTCATTAATATACTGTTTCTCTTCTGGATTATCAACTGTTTTTTGCAAAATATGTTTGATTAATTGACGGTCATTAGCATGAATAATATTGAAGATTGATATATTAAAATTATTGTGATTAAAATTATCTAAAAATCTTTGGACTGATGGGCTAGAATAAATAACTTTTCCATCAGGATTTAAAATCATAATTAGATCTACAGAATTTTCAATTAATGCTCTAAATCTTTTTTCCCTTTTACGCAATGCCTGTTGTTTTAATAATTCTGCATGAGCTTGTTCTGCTAATTTTTTTTGCTTTTGTGCTTCTTTCTCCTGTTGCACAGCTTTGAGTGTTTTACTTAGAGTAATTTCTAAATCATGTAAGTCTAAGGGTTTAGTTAAAAAATCAAAAGCCCCTAAATTCATGGCTTTTCTAATAGTTTTCAAGTCCCCGTAAGCAGAAATAATCACTGTTTTAATGGTTTGATTTTGTTTTTCTGACAGCTTTGTCAATAAAGTTATTCCATCCATTTTTGGCATATTAATATCAGTAAGTATTAGATCAATGTCAG
Organism: Cyanobacteriota bacterium; assembly: GCA_034190295.1. Classification (GTDB taxonomy): domain Bacteria; phylum Cyanobacteriota; class Cyanobacteriia; order Cyanobacteriales; family Microcoleaceae; genus Okeania. The sequence goes on from JAXHSW010000001.1 coordinate 82,319, forward strand.
TTTCATTTTTAAGGACTTCTAGAGCTTCGATACCATTATGAACAAACATGAACTTGAATTCTTTTTGCATAATTTGCTTCCGAAATTTTTGGCAAATTAATGATTGTAGATCGGGTTCGTCATCAACTACAAGTATTTTTGATAACATGATTTTTATAATTTATTTTTTGTACTATAATTCAAGTATTTTTTGTTTAATTTCTTCAAAATTAATTGGTTTGACTAGATAATCATCTGTACCATATTCTTTGGCAATTTTGTAGTTTTCATCATACCCGTGGGCAGTTAACATAAAAACTTTTATTTTCTTGTATTTTTCTTTGATTGTTTTCAGCATTTCTAAGCCATTTATTGTAGGCAAATTAATATCAGATATAATTAAATCTATGGAATCATTTTCGTGAAAATCCAGGTATGATAGTACTTCAATTGCTGAGAGAAAAAAGATGAATTTGAGATAACCATATTTAATTTCTTTTCTAAATTTTTTAGTGAATAAATACTCCATATCTGGCTCATTATCTACAATTATTATTCTTTTCATTTAACTAATTTCAATAAAGTAATAATATTATCTACATAGTAAGCTCATTATTTTGTAAATTATTACTTGTGTAGATACTCTCTAACAATGATACCATAAGTGAGTTAAGATTTTTAGAGTATTTTCACTATCAATATGTATAGCAATATGATTTTAGTTGTGAGATATTGGAGACTTTTGTTTTAGGTATGGAGGTATGGAGGAAGCAGGTATGGAGGTATGGAGGAAGCAGGTATGGAGGTATGGAGGAAGCAGGTATGGAGGTATGGAGGTATGGAGGTATGAAGGGAATAGGAAAAAAACGAATACATCAGAATAAGATAACTGCTATATCCTATACTTCATTTGATAAACATTGTGAATATTTAGATTTGATTTAATGGGAATAAAAAGTAGTTCAAGAATTAATAATTAATAATTAATAATTAATAATTACCTCGAGAGTGAAAACGGAATTGATTGACTAAAAGGAAAATTTATTCTTGTTTCTCCACGGCGAGTGAGAGGCTTTAAAGCTTAATTATTCGGTAAAAATCAGATGATTTATTATTTGGTTCTATTTGTTGTCAAATTTTTAACTTTGTTTATTATGGTGAATTGAATCATTATTTATTACTAAATTTTTTTGTTCTAGGCGATCGCTTAATTTGTCTCTACCGAAGATCATCAAATTTTCATCTTCAAATACATAACTTTCCAATGGGTAAATTTCAGTTTTGAAGAAAGCCAAAAAATTATCGCTTTTAGGTATGGAGGTATGAAGGGAATAGGAAAAAAGTATTTTTGTAAATATGAGATGCACTCTTTCCAATTAATTATTCCTTTTCATAAAAATACAATTAATTTTACTTACTTATATTATGTCCGGATAAGAGTGCGATAGAACTCCGTTCCGCTCCGCGTTAACGCAGTTTTGCGCCAGCAAACAAAAAACTTTCTCCTTTTCCTCCTCTTCCTTCTTCTTTCTTCTTTCTTCTTCCCTCCTGACTCCTGACTCCTGACTCCTGACTCCTCAGTCGTTGTTTATTTATAACTGTTCAATCGGACATGATATAACTATTCAACCGGACATGATATTACTCGCAAGCTTGACAGAGAAAAATTATCATACAGCACTTCTCGTTCCCCGTGAGGTACTTATGTTTATGGTTTTATATTATTTCCGGATAAGAGTGATTTGGAAAAAACTTTCTCCTTTTCCTCCTCTTGCTTCTTTCTTCCCCTCCTGGGAGGGGTTAGGGGTGGGTTCTCCACGGTCGGGGTTAGGGGTGGGTTGACTCGGTCCGACTGAGGAGTGAGGACTCCGTAATTTATTTATAACTATTCAACCGGACATGATATTAGGGAACAGGGAACAGGGAATGGGGAATAGACAAAAAATATTCCAGATCGTCAGTTGTACCTCATTAGTACAGAATCTGCTGTATTTTGCTAACTTTAGATAAAAAATCAGATTTGAAGAAGGAGTCAGTCCTCAGTCCTCAGTCCTCAGGAGAGAAAATTGCATGGGGATTCGCTCCCCCAAACAATCCCCAAACAATTTTGAGCACCGCGGGTGACGGTGGGGTATTAAACCCATAAGGGAAATGATAAATAAATAATATAAACAGTAAATTTATCTATAAAAATCCATGATATTCTTAAGTTTGAAACTATGTGTTCAAAGAACAGTTACACACACACAAATTCCTAATTAAACACAAATTTATGCAACTAATTGATTGGCTAATTGTTTTAATATATCTCATTTTAACAATGTGGATGGGACTATATCTTTCTCGCAAAGGTTCAAAAAGTTTAGCAGACTTCTTTGTGTCTGGGCGATCGCTTCCTTGGTGGTTAGCTGGCACGAGTATGGCAGCTACAACTTTCTCTATAGATACTCCTCTCTATATTACTGGAGTTGTCGCTAATCGAGGAATTGCTGGTAATTGGGAATGGTGGATTTTTGGTATTTCCCATGTAATAATGATTTATATTTTTGCCAGAATGTGGCGACGTTCGGAAGTTATTACTGATGCAGAATTAACTGAACTTCGTTACGGTGGAAATATGGCTGCTATTCTTCGAGGAGTTAAAGCTTTTATCTTTGCTATTCCCATGAATTGTATTGCCATTGGTTATGCTATGTTAGCTATGGTTAAAGTTGTTGAAGCATTAGAAATTTGGCAAAATTTAGGCATTGATGGTAGTGAAAATAATCTCAAATTACTAAGCGTTATTGGCGTCAGTATTTTTGTCTTAATTTATGCTGGTTTATCCGGTTTATGGGGAGTAGTTGCCACAGATTTTTTCCAGTTTTTTCTAGCACTTTTCGGAGCAATAATTGTCGCTTTTTTTGCTGTGAATAGTGTAGGTGGCATCCAAGAATTAATTATAAAAGTTCCTGAAGTAATGCCAGAGAAAGATATTTTATCCCTTTCACCTTTAACTATTGGTAAAAATGGCGATGCTTTGATTAGTTTTAGTAAAACAGCAGGCATAACTGCCAGTACATTTTTTGCTTATATTGCCCTTCAATGGTGGTCTTGGAGAAGGAGTGATGGAGGAGGAGAATTTGTACAAAGATTTGCCGCAGCTAAAGATGAAACAGAAGCAGAAAAAGCAGCCTGGTTATTTAATATCATGCACTATGTTATAAGAACCTGGCCTTGGATTTTAGTTGCTCTCGCATCCATTGTAATTTACCCTAATTTAGAAGACCGAGAATTGGGTTATCCCAAATTAATGATTGACTTTCTTTCCCCTGGAATTTTAGGTGTAGTTGTTGCCTCTTTAGTCGCCGCATTTATGAGTACAGTTTCTACCTCAATTAACTGGGGAGCTTCCTTTATTACTAACGATTTATATAGAAGATTTATTAAACCCGATGCAACTCAACCACAATTAGTTTTAGTGGGGCGACTTTCCTCTCTATTAGTAACAGTTTTAGGAGCAATTGCTGCATTTTTAGCAACAGATGTAGCCACAGTATTTAGATTAGTAATAGCCATCGGTACAGGTTCGGGATTAGTATTAATATTACGTTGGTTTTGGTGTCGGGTGAATGCAGCCGCAGAATTAACCGCTATTGTCGCGAGTTTCTTTGTAGGAATGACAACAAGTTTAGTTCCCGCTTTCAAAATTGAAGACTTTGGTTTGCGAATTATGTTTATTACTGCCACCGTAACATTACTCTGGGTAGCAGCAATGTTTTTAACACCACGAGAGTCTGATGCAACTTTAGAAGAATTTTATCGACGAACACTTCCCGGTGGCCCTGGTTGGAAACAGCAAAGGATGAAAACAGGTTTATCTCCAGCACAGGATTTGGGAAAAGATTTACAAAGAGTACTTGCATCTATACTATTATTATTTGGGGCACTCTTGGCAACTGGTGGTTTTCTATTGCTGAAGCCAAACATTGGCTGGATATTCCTAATTATTGGAGTTCTCGGTTGGGTTTGGTTGCGACAGCTAAATAAATCGAAAATTTTGCCCATGCCAAGACCAGGATTAGATGATGATGATTTTGTCTAGGAAGGAGTGTAGGGGCGAATGGCATTCGCCCATACAGGAGTCACGAGGTAAGTAATGTAGGTTGGGTTGAACGGCAGTGAAACCCAACAAAATCTTGCTGATGTTGGGTGAAAACTTTGCTGATGTTGGGTGAAAACTTTGCTGATGTTGGGTGAAAACTTTGCTGATGTTGGGTGAAAACTTTGCTGATGTTGGGTGAAAATCTTGCTGATGTTGGGTGAAAACCTTGCTAATGTTGGATGAAAATCTTGCTGATGTTGGGTGAAAATCTTGCTGATGTTGGATGAAAATCTTGCTGATGTTGGATGAAAATCTTGCTGATGTTGGATGAAAATCTTGCTGATGTTGGGTAAAAATCTTGCTGATGTTGGGTGAAAACTTTGCTGATGTTGGGTGAAAACCTTGCTGATGTTGGGTGAAAACCTTGATAATGTTGGGTGAAAACTTTGCTGATGTTGGGTGAAAACCTTGATAATGTTGGGTGAAAACCTTGATAATGTTGGGTGAAAACCTTGTTAATGTTGGGTGAAAACCTTGTTAATGTTGGGTGAAAACCTTGCTGATGTTGGGTGAAAACCTTGCTGATGTTGGGTGAAAACCTTGCTGATGTTGGGTGAAAACCTTGATAATGTTGGGTGAAAACCTTGCTGATGTTGGGTGAAAACCTTGCTGATGTTGGGTGAAAACCTTGATAATGTTGGGTTTCGTTCCTCAACCAAACCTACGCCCGATCGCTTATCGCTGATATTTGTACTTTATTTAATACTTAACAAAAACCATGCAAATTTTTCGTCAATATATTGCTCCATTCATAGTCGTAGTCATATTTTTACTCGCTATGGTAGCAGTCAGCGCTCGTATCTTTTTACCAGGTGACTTAGCAGCACCAGCTCCCACAGAGGAATTAATTTCTCCTCAAGAAGAAGCAATGCTATCCACACCCAATGTTCATTTCTGGTAATATTCAGTGGTTAGCAAGTTAATTCCAGGTTATCAACTTCGTAGGGGTTCCGGTATAGACAGAGCAATGCTGGTTAAATTTATGCATCGGACTTATCAAGAACTTTTCCCAGAGCAAAATTTTAGCCATCTTGCCAAAACAGTCGATCGCTACTTGTCAACTCAAACTCCTATTTGGTGGGTTGAGGTGATAGATAAACCAGCAACTTCACCAATAGGTTGTCTGTGGGTGGGGAATGCCATAGACCAGGTAGAGGGCGATCGCGTAACTCATATTTTTCTGTTGTATGTCTCCCCACCCCATCGACGACTTGGTATTGGTGCAGCTTTAGTTACCCATGCAGAAAATTGGGCAAAAGCTAGGGGCGATCGGCAAATTGGTTTGCAAGTGTTTGTCTCTAACCAACCCGCTCTTAACCTTTACCAAAAATTAGGTTTTCAGTCTGAGTCTGTATTGATGGTAAAATCTTTAAACTATAGCAGGGAACAGGGAACAGGGAACAGGGAACAGTGGTAAAAGCTTTTCTCTGTCTCAGGTTCATCATCAATTTCTGTCAAACACCAACTCTTTCCTTGTTATAAAAAAGAGGTAAGAATATAGGAAGATAAAATTGAAAATTTCTAGGGACGTTCTATGCAACGTCTCTATTCTCACTTACTATAGCAATCAAAGGAAAGGTTATATCAAATCCGGTTAAACAGTTATAGAATCCTTAAGTTTCTAGGAGTCATAATTTCCTTCGGAATGCTCCGCAAACAGCAATCCTGCAATTCAGGAGGAGAAAGATCGGACAAGATGGGCGTAGTTATGACAATTGGAGAATTTTTTTTATGTCCAATTAAACGGATTTGATATTAGGGGAGATCGACAGCTTAAAACTCAGACAAAGCAATATTTTTCCTTCTTCTTTCTTACTTCTTCCTTCTTCCTTCTTCCTTCTTACCGAAAAATTGTGGTTTAAAGCCTCCTCTTTTAAGAGGATAAAAAGAAAAATTTTTATGATTAGTCAATCCTATCCGTTTTAAAGGAGAGGTAATTCGCGCATTCGCGCATTCGCGCATTCTTGAATTATGCTATACCAATACTATGAGGATGCAATCTGATGAATCAATCTCCCGTAAAGTTGCCAAAATGGTTACGCAACGGTTTGATGTTTCCCCTATTTTTTCTCAACGGTTGGCTGTTTGTACTTTTTGTTAACTACCTACAACCGATGGTTAGCATTTTCTTCCTCTCAGTAATTCTGGCAATTTTGTTAGATTACCCCACGCAGTTTTTGCAGAGACGAAGGTTGCCCAGAATTTGGAGCTTGACAATCGTTTTATTAGTAGGTCTGTTACTCATTATTTGCTTAGGTTTGTTAATCATACCAGCACTAATTAAACAAATTGCAGATTTCATTGATTTTCTACCGAAATCTCTAGCATCAGCTTCAGGATTAGTAAATATTATTTCCGATTTACCTATCTCTGACCAACTAGGGATAGATTTGAGCCAGTTTCAGCAAGACTTAACTCAACGACTAACAGGTATTTTACAATCTTTGTTTGGTGGAGTATTGGGGCTATTTTTGGGAGGTCTAAATAGCGGACTTACCCTATTTTTTATCATTGTATTGACTATTTTTCTACTCATTGGTGGTGAAAATGCTTGGAATGGAGCAATGAATTGGTTTTCTCCCTGGTGGCAAAATCGTCTCAGGAGTAGCGTACCGAAGAAATTAAGGCGATTTATTGGTGGTCAGGTAACGATCGCCGTGGGTTTTAGCTTTGTCTTGGCCGTGATATTTACCCTCATTGGTGTGCCTCTAGGATTAATGTTTGGCTTTTTAATTGGTATGGCTAGTCTGCTTCCTTTTATGGGAGCGATCGCCCAGGTTTCTGTGAGTGTATTTCTCATGCTTCAGGATGTGGGAATTGGTATTCAGGTATTTGTCATTGCTCTGATTTTAGGGCAGATAGTAGATAATGTTGTTGTGCCAAAGATTATGGGGGACCTGGTCGGGGTAAATCCCATCTGGCTATTATTTGCTGTGTTTCTTGGAGGCAAGTTAGGAGGTTTTGTCGGAATTTTATTAGCTGTTCCTGTTGCTAGTATTATTAAGGATATTGTTGACGATATGTTGGGGATTAGTCAAAAAAAGGAGCAACTAGAATCATTACCTGTTGCTGTACCTGAAGAGGAAGTAGCTCCCGATCCTAACTCTGATTTATAAGCTATTCAGCATTTATAGCAGAAGGAAGAAGGAAGAACGAAGAAGGAAGAGGGAAAAATCTGGCGTTGTCTCAGTTTGAAGCTTTTGATATGTCAAACACCTTTCCTTCGACTGCTATACAGCTACTCCAGATGATAAACTTAAAATGAGAATAAAATCTATTTCAAATCACTTTCAAATAAGTCCACTTATAAGATTTACCCACTATATTCAGAATGACTGAGGAACATAACATCAACCAAGTAACAACTGATTCGGAACAGTTTCATCAACCAACTGAAAATCAAAAAAAAGACTCTTGGAAAAATCGTATCGCTGAAGCTTGGAATCATACCAGCAACCGTGTAATGAAACTGTTACCTGTAGATCGAGCAGCACAAACATTAGTAGAATGGTTTAGCGTTGATGAAGCCAAAATAGCCGAAATATTAGCAAAAGTCCGCGCAGAACTTCCCACCACTGAAGCACTATCAATTGGTAAACCCCAAGCAGGTAAAAGTTCCATCGTCCGTGCTTTAACAGGAGTTTCCCCAGAAATAGTCGGTCAAGGATTTCGCCCTCATACCCAACATACCCAACGTTATGCTTATCCCTCCGACGATTTGCCCTTATTAATTTTCACTGATACAGTCGGGTTGGGAGATGTGAAACAGGAAACACCAGTTATTATTGAAGAACTCCTCGGAGAGTTACAACAGGAAAGTAACCGCGCCAGAATTTTGATTTTGACCGTAAAAATCAATGATTTTGCTACCGATACGTTACGACAGATAGCACAACAGTTGCGACAAGAACATCCAAATATTCCCTGTCTTTTAGCAGTAACTTGTCTCCATGAACTTTATCCTAACCCTACTGACGACCATCCCGAATACCCGCCAGAATATGAAGAAATCAACCGTGCGTTTACTGCTATTCAAGAAGATTTTAGGAAATTGAGCGATCGCTCTGTACTTATCGATTTTACCTTAGAAGAAGATGGCTACAATCCTGTATTTTATGGTTTAGAAGCCTTTCGAGATAGTTTAGCAGAATTACTTCCAGAAGCAGAAGCACGAACAATTTATCAATTATTAGACGAACAAGCAGGCAAACAACTGGGCAATATTTATCGAGATGTGGGGCGACGTTATATTTTATCATTTACTATTATGGCAGCCACCGCAGCAGCAGTACCTCTACCTTTTGCGACAATGCCAGTATTAACAGCTTTGCAAGTGTCCATGGTAGGTTTATTAGGAAATTTGTATGGACAAACAATATCCCCATCTCAAGCAGGAGGAGTTGTTAGTGCCATTGGTGGCGGTTTTGTCGCTCAAGCAGTGGGACGAGAGTTGGTTAAATTTATACCAGGATTTGGTAGCGCGATCGCAGCTTCTTGGGCCGCTGCATATACTTGGGCGTTAGGAGAAAGTGCTTGTGTTTATTTCGGAGATTTGATGGGAGGGAAAAAACCAGACCCAGAGAAAATTCAAGGTGTGATGCAGGAAGCATTTGAGTCAGCGAAAGAGAGGTTTAAGGGTATGAAAAATTGACAAGGAAGAAGAAAGAAAGAAAAGTATTACTTTGTCTGGGTTTGAAACTCAGGACTTACGCAAATTGACTGTTCAACCACCATCTGTAGGGGCAAATGGCATTCGCCCTCAATAGTCTTCCTCCCTCTTCCCTCTTCCCTCTTCATATTAGACATCTCCAGAAAAGAGGCAGTAGGCAGTAGGGGGAAAAAATTGATAATTTCTGTGTGATAATGGATTTTATTTTTAATTTTTGGAGATGTCTAATAGTCTTCCTCCCTCTTTTCTCTTCCCTCTTCCCTCTTCCTTCTTCCCTCTTCCTTCTTCCTTCTTCCTTCTTCATGTTGATATATGACGACTGGTAAACAACATAGTCTCAATGTCACCCACCAGAGATAAGACATCAGAGGACTTAAAAAATCTTCATCATCAAGTAAACCATGAGCCATGCGGTTTCTCAAATTGGAGCCAAAATGCTCAATAAGTAACCCCTTGAGGTCAAAAAGTGTGTCTTCATCAAAAATATCAGTCATCTCAGGGAGGTAAAGAATTTTGTTTAAGTTATATTCTTTTTGAATTCCTTTATCCTCATAACTCGAAGGTAATGCACCTTGTTTCCAAAGTAGATAACGGATGGCATTTTCAATTTGGGGAATTAGGATGTGGGTAGATGTGTAGAAATCTCCAGTTAAGCCAGCATATAATCCTTTTGCAAACAGATATTTTCGCTTGGGTGGTACAAAAGGGTTATTTGAAACAATGGGAAAAAAGTCTTTAAGTTCTACAGAATGTTCTAAATTTATTTGTTCTCTGGCTGGATCTATTAATACTTGGGCTTGAATACTTTGGTAGGATGCACTTGTATGATACATTTCAAATTTCATTGCTGCTTTAAGTTCCTCAAATTGCGTAGCTTCCACTTTTTGTCTGGCTACAACTTTACCATTCTGATTTGTTTTCTCTTTTTTCATAATAGGAAATACAGGAAAATCATAAACTATCTGTTCTATTTGTTTTTTAAGTTGAGAGACTTCTGTAAAATTTGTTGATAAAGCTAAGGAAAAAAGAGCATCCTCTAATTTTTCACCTCTAACAATTGCTCTAGCTTTCTCTACTGCTTCTGTAAAGTCAACCGGTTCGGAATAATTAGTAATCCATTCTTTCCTAGATTTTTCTTGATACTGAAGTAGAAGTTTATGAGCTTTTTTCGCTCTTGCTTTTGCCACTGCAGTCTCTTCTTTTGTGCCAGGAATATTTCTGAAAGCTTCAATAGCTTTCTGGAGATTCTTTGATGCTGCTAAATAAAAAATTTGATTATTTTTTAGGGCTTTTTCAACCTGTTTAAAATATGTTTCAGCAGCAAGCATTAAAGCCGCACGTTCGTTTTCTTTATCTTTTTCTATTTGATGCCATTGTGCTTTGATTTCCCAATAATTTCTCGCTCTATCCCAGTCATAAGATGATTCTGATAGAAGAGCAGCTTTTTTAGCTAGAGCAGCATATTTTTTCGGGCAGCCAAGTTTGTTTTTTTGTAAAAGTTCCATTAGTTTTGCTGATAACCAAAGAGGGTCTTCTCCTTGGTAGCGATCGAGAACCTTTTCTATATGTTCAACTACTTTTTCAACTTGATAGTTGATTTTTTTTGCTAGTTGAAATGCTCTTTCTATTCGGTCATAGCAACCAATCCATTTTGTAGGAATTCCTAATTTTATGGCAGTAAAATCTTCTAATTCTATAGCAGATTTTATGTAAGCATTAACTGCAAGTTTAGCCATGGAATAGTTACGTTGTTTGCTCCACAGAATATTTGCAATTCTTGCTTGAAGTTCGGGGTCTGATATCTCAGGAGCAATTTCAACTAGAAAGTTTAGATGTTCGTCTGTCAAGTCGATTTTAGCAAAGTGTTCCTCCTTTAATTGTCGGTGAGTTCGTCTAATATCAACGAGAGTTACTTTTGCTAATATTTTAAATATAGTTTGTTCGCTAATATTTCCTGCTTCTTCTGCTTCTTGTGCTTTTTGACAGAAGCCTTTAATATAGGCAAAACATTCTTTTTTTTCACTAGCATTAATCACATCCTGCCAGCCCGATCTAATAAAATCTTTTTTGGTAATAGATAGCATATTCTTACTTTTATTCTAAATATTTATTACTTATACTACAAATTATATTTGATAAATTTAGACAAAATATTCGATAAGTTTTATTTTTTTTTATTTATGGAATTAAGTTAATCAAAAGGCATTTTTAACACCAATTTTAAAAAAGAATGTTACAAATAATAAGCAGTATTAAAATAATTTATAGGAAATATCTATTGGACGAAAAAGATAAATTACTACATAAAAAATGGTATCAAACTTATTCCCATAGGACTCGGTCTTCTTGTCTTCCCCTCCTGGGAGGGGCGGGGGTGGGTTGGGTTAGGAGTGGGTTGACTCCTAAGCAGTAACCGAGCATATTTGTAGCAAAGATTTATCAAACTGATATAACACATATCTTATATAGCAACCCTAAATCATTCGTGAATAGCAATCGCCTCAAACTTAGATACAGCAATAATATTTATGGATAAATTTTACCGAATAATTAATAATTAATAATTAATAATTAATAATTAAATAATTCAGCTTACTCTGCCTCCCCTTTCAAGGGGAAAAAAGCGGGCGAGGGATGGATGGGTTTCCTAACCATATCCAATCGACCAAGAGAAGAAATAATATTTCCTTATATTCAATTCCGTAACGGTTTTAACCAGAGGTAATTATCCATTATCCATTATCCATTATCCATTATCCATTAATTAAAAATCATTTCATATTGCTATACCAAATCATAAAATACCTGTAACAATCCCGAATTGTAATTTTTAACTTCTTTAAATTTTAGTTTCGTCTCCAGATTTTTCTCTTTAACAATCAAAGGAATACCATCTCCTAAAATAATTGGATGAATTGACAAAATTAACTCATCAAGAAAACCATTCTCAATAAAAGATTTAATTATTTCTGCACCGCCAACTAGCCAAATATCATTACCACTAGATTGACGGAGATTATTAACAAACTCCAGCAAATTTTTTCCAATAAATTCTACATTTTCATCTCTTTCGTCGTGGCGAGTTTTGGAAAAGACAAAACCCTGTTTTCCAGTATATGGATATTCTCCAAATTCTAGAATTTTTTCATAAGTTTTCCGACCCATTAATACAGTCCCCACCTCAGCAAAAAAATCATCATATCCGTAATTTTGGTCAGTAAATAACCAATCAACTTCTCCCGATATTCTGGCAATATATCCATCCAGACTAGCAGCAATAAATAACCTAATTTTTCTCATAATATTTAATTATATTTATTCAAAACATAGAATATAGTAATTTCCAAGAAGCGTGTCTGTACAAAATTCCTTTGCTTTAGGCAGTAGGGACGTTCCATGCAACGTCCGTAGGTCATAAAAAAGAAGAAAAATACTGTACCTCAGTAACTTGAGAAATGGTATATCAGACAAAATCAAAATGATAGAGAACATTCCATTAAAATTTTCTAGATTCTTAAAATCATCATAGTAAGTATAATCTCCTAGAATAATATTAGTATTTTGAATAATATTCTTTCAATAGACTAATTAAGTTTGATAAAGTATTGCATATTTAAAGTTAGAGTCAAGACTGTTACTCATATTTTTTGATAGTTACTTTTGATAAATAGTTTAACTGATAACTGAATTTCAAGCTTCCCTATTAGAGGAGGTACTGATAACTGATAACTGAAATGACATATTTACACTTAAAAAATATTACTAAAAGCTTCGGAAAATTTGTCGCTAACGATAATATTAATATTTCCATTCCAGCAGGTTCTGTCCACGCTATTCTCGGAGAAAATGGTGCAGGAAAAACCACATTAATGAACATATTATCAGGACTATATCAACCAGATTCTGGTCAAATTCATCTAGAAGATAAACCAATCAAAATTGCCTCGCCGAGTGTAGCAATAAATTATGGTATTGGCATGATTCATCAGCATTTTATGTTAGTACCAACATTAACAGTTACGGAAAATATTATCTTGGGAAATAGTGGAAAATTTCATCTGAATTTAAACACAAAATCCTCAGAAATTAACGCTATGGCAAAAGCCTATAATTTAGAAATACCAGTGAATAGTAAAGTAGCAGATTTACCAATAGGTATTCAGCAACGGGTAGAAATTCTCAAGGTACTTTATCGTCAAGCAAAAATTTTAATTTTAGATGAACCTACAGCAGTTTTAACTCCTGCAGAAGTACATTCCTTACTGAATATTTTGCGAAAATTAGCAGCAAATAATCACACAATTATTTTTATCAGTCATAAACTAGAAGAAGTAATGAATGTTTGTGATACTGTCACAATTTTACGTCGGGGAAAAGTGGTAGATACCATCAAAACAGCAGCAACTACTACCCATAAATTAGCTAAAATGGTGGTAGGTCGAGAAGTCAATTTAATTCCCACAGGAATTACGCAAATTAACCTTGACAACCCCAGATGTAGGGGTAAATTGCATTCCTACTCACTCGATTTCGTGCCCGTACATAAGTCCTGTCCCAATAAAATTTCTGCCGAAAAAGGCAAAATTATTCTAGAAGTAAAAAATATAAAAGTAAAAAATGACCGAGGTTTATCTACAGTAAATAATTTATCTTTTCAATTGCATAGTGGGGAAATTTTAGGAGTAGTAGGAGTCGATGGCAATGGTCAAAGAGAATTAGCCGATGCTATTAACGGTTTGCGTTTTGTAGAGAAAGGAAAGATCGAATTTGTAGATAATTTAAAAGTGGGATATATTCCCGAAGACCGCCAGAAAATGGGGTTAATTATGAACTTTAGTATTGCTCGGAATTTGATTTTGAAATTATTTGGGTTTTTGCCTTTTTGTCGTTATGGTTTTTTGCAGTCTGAAGTAATAAATAATCACGGGAAAAATGCCATAGAAAAATTTGATATTCGCGCCAGTCATCCGCAGTTAAAAGTCGATCGACTTTCAGGAGGAAACCAACAAAAAATTATTCTGGCGCGGGAGCTTTCTGGAAAACCAACATTAATTGTAGCTATGCAACCTACCCGTGGTTTAGATATCGGTGCTACAGAATATGTACAACAAGCTTTACTTACTCAAAAACAACAGGGGGCAGCTATTTTGTATATTTCCACAGAATTAGAAGAAGTCATGGCAATGAGCGATCGTATTGCCATTATATATGAAGGTAAGTTTGTTGATATTCTAGATGCTGCCACCGCTACAGTCGAAGAGATAGGTTTATTGATGACATCCGGTAAAAAACCATTGATACCGTAGGTTGGGTTAAGCGCAAGCGCAACCCAACAAATACCAATGAACCTATCCCACTAATTAGGTTCTGCTGAAAAAATTGGCTGCTGGGGGTAGGAGTAAACCCACCCCTAACCCCTCCTGGGAGGGGAAAGACTGAGTCAGGAGTTAGGGGAACTATAGAGGAGGTAGGAGGAAGAATAGCCCCTTGATTTTTCTGCGCAACTATGCGCCTAAAATGCTAATTTTTTGAACCTAAGCAACCTAAAAGCTTGCACTATTTTCAACTAAAAAATGCTAAAACCTTTATATGTCAATACTTTTAGATTAGATCGGTAAACCCTAATTAGATCAAAATGCCTATTACAGTAGAGACTTAAAAATTAATGCTGTATTGATAATCATAGAAAACATTACATAAACTATGTACCAAATAGACTTTAGTTTAACTGGTACAATAAATGTCAAGAGAATTGTTGAAAAAGTTTACTTCTAAAATCCTTACTGTAATTTTGTTTTGAGCTTAACGGCACTTTTGTCACAATTGCTACTCAAACACCTTTCTCTGTTGGCATTTTCACAGCTCATAGGGGATATGTGTTAGGTTTCTTTCCTCCACCCAACCTACGCAAACTCAAATACAAATCTTTAACCGAAAATTAGGCATTGCTGAGGGACGATTTGAATATAAGCGGGGAAAACATCAGGAACGGGCAAGATGCCCATTCCACAAAACTATTAAAATTATCCCGCATTTATGCAACGCCGAAAATGATATTAGATACCGTAGGTTCGGTTAATTAAGCGCAAGTGCAACCCAACAAATATAATGTTGGGTTTCGTTCCTCAACCCAACCTACTGACTGTTTCTTCAAATTAGTTTTTATGGAAAATCACAGACAAATTATTTGCAGGCATTTCTACCATCTCCACAAACCTTAACCCTTCTTTCTCCGCTACTGCTATAACATCCTCTAAATTTCTCACTCCCCACTCCGGATCTTGAGAACGCAAAGACTCATCAAAACCTAGATTACTCGGTGCAGTATGTTCCCCATTTTGTTTGTATGGACCATACAAATATAGCACCCCATCTTTCGGCAACAAACGTCCCGCACCCGACATTAATCCCAGACAAGCTGACCAGGGACTAATATGAATCATATTAATATTAACAATAGCAGCAATTTCAATACCTTCTTTTTCCACCGCCCAAACCGACTCTCGTACATCAATATCAAGAGGTGAGTGCAAATTATCTGACGGACTATGTTGTTGCCAAGCTACAATACTATCGCGCAACATTGGGTTAGGGTCAGAAGGAAACCACTGACGAGGTTGTAGGTGGGGAGAAAAGAAAACAGAATGTTCTCCCGTACCACTAGAAATTTCTAAAATATTTCCCGTTGGAGGCAAAACTCGCTGTAGCACTTCCAAAATAAATGAGCGGTTGCGCTCAGTTGCCGGAGCATATTGCCGAGCATCGCTAAAAGAAGTCATAGTTCAAGAATTTAGAATTTAGAATGTGCGAATTTAGAATTACTTCTTCTTATAAATAAGAGGATTGACTAATCATGAAAATTTTTCTTTATTATCCTCTTAAAAGGCTATGCTTTAAACCACAATTTTTCGGTAATGATTAAATTTTTTAACTAGCTATTAGCTTTTAGCATTCAGCTTGTAGGGGCAATTCGCGAATCGCCCCTACTTGGGTTAAAATCTCCGGTTTCTAAACCGGAAGCGGAGGGGTTAAAATCCCCTTCTAAACATTTCTCCTGACTGCTGACTGCCGATCGCTTATTTAACGGGACTGGCGCGATTCGAACGCGCGACCTAGCGCTTCAGATTTGTGTGAGTTTCCCCACTCTCTGGACTATCCCTTCACCATAGCTCTAAATAGCTTTAGGTGGTGGCCTAGTTTAAGCAGAATTTTATTTCTCCTCAAAACTCTAGTCTCTGCACCTTCTTCACCAATAATTAGGTAAAGCTTGGCTCAAGATTACCATATCTACAAAATAATAGACTTAGGCTTCCTTGAATTTGACCACATTCACTCACGGAGTTTCCTCACATGGTGCCCGATACTTCAGGAGGCGCTTGCTCTATCCATCTGAGCCACAGCCCCATATTTTTTAGTTGTTAGTAGAGTATATTTAACTTTATATGCAAAATACTCTACATATCAACATTAAAATCCCGCAGCAATATTCCGCAGGATTTTAATATTAACTTAATTAATTTTGGACTTTAACTACATCTAAGGTGCTAAAGCATTGCCCCGGAGAAGACTACCAATAGTTTTAGCAGTAATCTTCATCTGAATTAAAGGATTAGCAGGTACGACAGTTTTGTACAAATAACTATCAAAAGTTAGCTTCTGCACATCCATATCAGCACACATTTCTACAAAAGCTTCGCGGGTAGCATCAGTACGATAGAATACTCTCTGTAAAATATCCAACACTTTGTAAGTCATGCCATACTTCTTATCCCACCGCTTCAGATAAAGCTTTAAATCTGCTTCAGTGGGAATAGTCGCACCATTATTAGAAGTCTCTACAATAGTTTCAGCACACATCCGAGCAGACTTAGCAGCAAAATAAATACCTTCACCAGAAGACTTAGTTACAGTACCAGCAGCATCTCCCACTAGAGCAACTCTACCACGAACCCGACGAGGACGAGGATGTTCGGGAATTGGGTGAGCTTCTACCTTTATAATTTCTCCACCTTCCAGACGCTTTGCAGCACGAGCACGAATACCTGCTTGTAACTGTTTAATTCTGGCCTGGTTAGGTTTCATTGTGCCAGTACCAACAGCAACGTGGTCATGTTTAGGGAATACCCAAGCATAGAAATCTGGGGAAACATCATCACCCACATACATCTCTGCTAGGTCTTCATAATATGCCATGAGATGCTCAGGGAGACGAATACGCTCTTGGAAAGCGATCGCGTAATTATAATCTCCAGCATCAATGGCCTTAGCTATACGGGAGTTGGCCCCATCAGCTCCAATAACTAAATCTACTTTTAAGGTCTTAGCTGTACCTTGGATTTCACCTTCTGAATGGTCAGAGTAATGAAGAGTGTAGGGGTCTCTATCATTAGTAGGAATATCCAGTTTATAAACTGTGCCATTAATCAGGTTAGCTCCGAGAGAAGCTGCCCGGTCTCTAAGAAAGCCATCTAAAACTTCCCGACGGCACATACCTATATATTCATCTTGTTTTTCTATATGGATATCCACCTCAACATTGGAGGGAGATATCATTTTCATATTTCTGACGCGGCGATCGATAATTTCTGGTGGTAGGTCAAATTCACTCACCATACACAGAGGAATAGCTCCACCGCAAGGTTTAGCATTATCTAGTTTACGTTCAAATAAATAAGTTTCAATACCTGCTTTTACTAAAGTCTCAGCAGCAGATGAACCTGCTGGGCCAGAACCAACTACAGCAACTCTTAGAGTCAAAGGTCTTCTCCCAATCTTTTTTTATACTTACCAGTTGGGATGGTATCACGGACTTGGGTGTCGTGGGTGATTCTCTGAGGGTATGTGAAGAAATTGCAACAGACCTTAATACTTTGATACTTTTTCGGAAAATGGACTTCTTTCAAGAATTTAGAATTTAGAATGCACGAATTACCTCAAAGATCAAAATAGGCAATAGAGATATTTATTGGGAAATGAGGATTTAATTTTTGTAGTATAAATTGGCCTGAATTAATATCTTCTATTTCTTTGTTTATGAATAAAATTGCTGTTGCTTTGATTGACGGATATCAACAGTACATTTCGCCGAGAAAAGGATTTTCTTGTGCCCATAGAATATTGTACGATGATGAATCTTGTTCTCAATATATTAAGCGTATGTTTATGGAGCAAGATTTTTCGACAGCTATTCAAGCTGCAGGTCAAAGGTTTAAAGCTTGTAAAGAGGCTAATCAGACTTTGAAGTTACAGGCAGTTAGTCTCGAAAAGAAATCCAAAAAAAAACAAGGTTCTAAGTTAATTAATTGTTGCGGTGATGTAGCGGAAGAGAGCTGTGAGTCTGTATTGCCAGACTGTAATTGTGATGGCTGTGATTTTCCAGAATTAGATTGTAGTCCAGACTTTGACTGTTGTGGTTAATAATTAATTATTACGCATAAACACTATATTGACTGAGGGCGAATACCATTCGCCCCTACAGATGGTGTTTTCAAGGTGATTCTGCGTAAGTCCTGTAGCTGAAACATGAATGTTAATCTCCTTATACTATAAATTTTCGGTGGTGGTGCATTGTAATTATTTTTGTTACCAGACACAGTAGTGGGAGCATCTTGCTCCCTTGCTTGGAGGATGCCCTAACTCGCTTGGAGGATGCCCTAATATCATGTTCGGATAATTACTTATAATAAAATTTTTGTTTGTAGTTGGGCTTTAGCCCTTACAATACTTACTATTAGGGCTAAAGCCCAACTACGAGCCTATTATAACTGTTCTACCGAACATGATATAACTCGCGGGCAGGATGGCGGAAATAACTGGTTACAAAATCCTAAAAGCCTTACTTTTGACTTTTAACTTTTGACTTCCGCGTAGCGGTACTAGCTTATTCCTATTTACCATTACTATGCAGGACTACCAAATTTTCAATTACTTTGTCAATCAGATCGCAACCTTGTTCCACGGTTTCCACTTTTGCTAATTGACCCCGCAACTCCCCTGCTCCAGGAAAACCCTTAGCATACCAAGTCATGTGTTTGCGGGCTTGCCGAATCCCGCGATCGCCTTTATATTCCCATAGTGCTTGTAAATGTTCTTTAGCACATTCCAGTTTTTCTACTGCAGTGGGTGATACTTTTTCTGCACCATTTTTCAAGAAATAATCAATTTCTCCCACTAAAAAAGGATAACCCAAAGTTCCACGAGAACACATTACCCCATCAGCACCAGTTTCTTCCAAACAACGTATTGCAGCATCCACAGAAAAAATATCCCCATTAGCAATAACTGGAATAGAAAGTATTTCCTTAACTTTTTTAATCCACTCCCATCTTGCTGGTCCATTATATCCTTGGGAACGAGTCCGACCATGTAAAGTTAACATTTGGGCGCCAGCATCTTCCATTCTTTTAGCAAATTCAAGGATATTAATTTCTTGATTATTCCAACCAATTCTTGTTTTTACAGTAACAGGAACAGGTACAGCTTTTACGACTTTACTAACAATTTCTCCAGCCAATTCTGGCTGTCTTAATAATGAAGAACCACCACCATTTTTAGTGATTTTATTAACAGGACAACCCATATTAATATCAACAGTATCAGCTCCTTCTTCTACTGCCATTTCTGCTGCTTCTGCCAAGAAATCCGGGCGACAATCAAATAATTGAATACTTATTGGTCGCTCATTATTATCAACCTCCATTATTTGAGGTAATTCTTTCACATAATGTAATCCTGTAGCATTCACCATCTCGGTATACATCATTGACTCTGGAGCATGACGACGTACTAGACGACGAAATACTAAATCTGTTACTCCTGATAATGGTGATTGAAGTACACGACTTTTTACTTCAAAATTACCAATTTTGAGTGGAGTAGCTAATTTTTGTTTTAATTCAGGAGATAGAACAGTCATTTCAGTTATTAGTTATCAGTACTTATGGATGATTTAGGAGGCAATAATATCCGAAATTTCCTTTTTTATACTATTAAAAGGGGAGGCTATGCAGCGCTGAATATTTCATCGTAATTATTTGTCATTTAGCAACTCCTAAATCAGTCTGTTTTCAGAGTATAGCGCGATGGCCTTCAACTCGTCAAGGAAGTTAGGGCGATCGCTCTTTTACCGCTTTAGGGATAGCGATCGCTATTTTTTCTGCAATTTTGCTCGTTCTCTGGTACAATTGAAAAGTTAATAATTACAGAGCAGAAAATCCATGCTGCCAGTCATTGCAGAACATATAGAAATCGCTCCAGGGATATCTGGAGGGGAAGCTCAGATTGTAGGGTGCGGGATTAAGGTACGAGATGTGGTAATCTGGCACGAGAAAATGAGGCTTTCTCCCAAGCAGATAGTCTCGCAATATCCGATGTTGTCTTTGTCCGATGTTCACGCTGCTTTGGCTTATTATTACGATCGCCAAGAGGAAATAGAACAACAAATTGCTGGAGAGGCTACAGAACTAACGTCAATAGTGCCACGATTGACAAAAGAAGAATGGTTGGCTTCTCTGAGGAAGTTTCGAGGTTCTATTCATGTTTCTGGGGAGCCTTTGAGCGTCACTGTGGTTAAAGCACGTCAGAAGCAGCGCTATTGATCTATTTGGATACTAGCGTAGTAGTTCCGCTTTACTGGTCGGAAGCACTTACCAATACTGTTGAGGAGTTATTGGTAAATGAGCCGGAATTAGGATTGAGCGATTTGGCCATAGTGGAGTTTTGTTCGGCGATCGCCCGTCGGGTGAGAATGGGGGAAATTTCCCGAGAGTCTGCCAGAGAAATAATTGAGCAATTTCAAGCTCATATTGATGCGGAACTCTATGCTCTAATTGAGGTAGAACCAATGCACTATAGAATTGCACTGCAGTGGGTCGGTGGGTTGGAAACGTCTTTGCGAACTTTAGATGCTCTGCACTTGGCGATCGCTTATTGTCGGGATATTACTTTGGTTACGGCTGACTCAGTTTTGGCAAATAGCGCGGAGTTTTTGGGAGTTGTGGTGCAACTTTTAGAACCAACTGCACAGAGGTAAAACGAATAGTCATTTGCTAGTATCCCCCTGGCGGCGAAGTGCTTTATGTACTTCTGGATCGCTTCCGTACTTAGCGATCCTCTCTCGTAATCGGATAATGCCCGGATGAGGATTTATCTCTTGAGCTTTTCGTTGTTGGTAGCTCCACTCCAACCAATCAGTAACGTATTTACCGACGGTTTCGCGATCGCTCAAATAATACAAAATCGTTGCATAAACTTGTTCTAAGGTGATAGTTGCAAATTGTTTCTCGATTTCTTCTGGGGATAACTTTCGATGGATGTATTCATACAGGATATTCTCGATGCCAACTCGAGTACCTTTGAGCCGAATATCGTTCGGAGTAAAAAAGTCGAAGTAGTCTTCTAATTTCATAGTTTATACCTCCATCTCGTATTTAGTAGTTATCAGGACTTATATCATGTCCGGATAATTAGTGATAAAAAAACTTTCTCCTTCTTTTCCTGTTCTCCTTCTTTTCCTGTTCTCCTTCTTTTCCTGTTCTTCTTCTTCCTTCTCCCTTCTTCTTTCTTCCCCTCCTGGGAGGGGTTAGGGGTGGGTAGACTCCTGAGGACTGACTCCTGAGGACTGACTCCTCAGTCGTTATTTATTTATAACTGTTCAAGCGGACATGATATTACGCATAACCACCATATCTAGTAGGGGCGAATGGCATTCGCCCCATACAGATAGCGTATTGTCTAAGAATTTGCGTAAGTCCTGGTTATCATATAATTGAAAAAATCAATTGACATTATTATAGCAACGGTTTTCGATTTGTTAAGGTAGCAAAAAGCGATCGCTTATTCTAATAGTTTTGTCATCTTTTGATTGGTTTTCTAGTGGTTATTTTTCAGAGTAGCGCGATTGCGTTCAATTCGTCAAGGTGGTTTGGGACGATCGCTAGAAGCTTCAGTCAGGCGATCGCTCTTTCCTCATCTGCGACAAAAAAAATCTGCCCTTGCACGAGTCCTGGATGCTGAGAGCAAATGATACTCGGCCTAATCTGGGCAGGTTTTGAGAAGTGAAAATTGTTTGATGTTTCTGTGAAGGTTCAAAATGACTCCTGGGGGTAGTGCTGTTGAGCTGCTACCCAAATAGCGCTCGCTCTATCCATTAGGTGGCAGAAAGGGTTAGATTGTAATCTGTCTCGCTGCTGCCAGACACTAGAACAAAATAAGTACCTGCTGATAGGGGAATATTGATAGATTCAGATTCGCTACCACCATTAGATGAACTGGCGAAACTACCACCACTACTGTTTAACAGTCGTACATCTGCATCGGCAGTCAATTCGCCTAAGTTGAGGCTGAAATTGCTGTCTACTGACAAGTCAAAACGATAGTAGTCGCTGGTATCAACTGAATTTAGTGAATCGCTCAAGTTCCTTGTACCGCTTAAAATACCAATATTTAAAGCATTGTCGGTGGTGTTTCCAGAACCATCTAATACAGCGTTAGCTCCCAAATTCAGATTGTAATCAGTTTCACTGCTGCCAGATACCTGTACAAAATAGGTTCCTGGAGCCAGGATACGGTTAAGAGATTCAGCGGTTGTGCCAGCTTCACGAGAAGAACC
>JAXHSW010000001.1:104819-110470 GCA_034190295.1 Cyanobacteriota bacterium
CAGCGGTTGTGCCAGCTTCACGAGAAGAACCAATGGTAGCACCGCTACTGTCGGACAATGCCACATCTGCATCCGCAGTTAATCCATTCAGGGTCAGGTCTAATTGGTAAGCTTGAGAATTTTCTCCTGCTGCTAATTCAAAACTATAGTAGTCGCTAGTGTCAACTTGATTGAGTTTCCCTGTTAATGCTTGAGGTTCGCTCAAAGTATTCAGGTTAGAAGCTGTTTCTGTTGTATCTCCTCCCTGGTCTGGAATTGAAGTAGCTCCCAAATTCAGATTGTAATCAGTTTCACTGCTGCCAGATACCTGTACAAAATAGGTTCCTGGAGCCAGGATACGGTTAAGAGATTCAGCGGTTGTGCCAGCTTCACGAGAAGAACCAATGGTAGCACCGCTACTGTCGGACAATGCCACATCTGCATCCGCAGTTAATCCATTCAGGGTCAGGTCTAATTGGTAAGCTTGAGAATTGTCTCCTGCTGCTAATTCAAAACTATAGTAGTCCCTGTTATTACCACCCCCAATAGAGTTACTTAACAGTTGAGGTTGACTCAAACCACCAATATTTAAAGCCTTATCTCTAGTATCTCCCGGATCGCCTGCATTTGTAAACTCAAAAGATAAGGGCGAATTCAAAACATTACCTGCTCGATCGCTAATCATGGAAGCATCGATCGCTACTTGATAACTGCCTCGCTTTAGGGTCTTTTCTGGTAAAATTACCAGACGACGGTCGGAAGGTGTTTCTACGGTACTGAGAGCGATCGCTTTATCATCACCACCTCCAGGCTTACCATTTTTACCTAGATTTGTCAAGCTAATGCCCGATAGATTAATTAAGGAAGTGTCGATCGCTTCATCGAATTTAACCGTTATCGCTGGAACATTGGGTACGGAGCTATTTGCGCCCGGAGTTGTAGTCGTAACTTGAGGGGCGAAGGTATCCTCAACTAGGTTAAATGTTAACGCATCGGATAAGGTACTGTTACCACCTGTATCGGTTGCCCGGACTTGAATCTCCACTGTATTGGAATCTGGGGTAATATTAGGTGCGACTGCTTCCAGTTCAAATGGGAAGGAAACGTCATTGCGCACCACTTCCCCATTCACCAATAATTCTACATTCCGCACCTGCACGTCATCCCGAATATTGGCATTAATGGGAATAGTCGTACCTTCAATTACCTGAATACCTTGAGCATTTGAGTCTATATCTATTTCCTCGCTGCTAATAGTAACTTTAGGTGCTTTTTCTTCGCTGTCAAAAGCACGATAGTTAATTACTTGTAACCCGCTGCTGTCGTCCGCAACGAAGGCTATTCCAGAAGCAACTGCCACATCGCGAGCGTTTCCGGAAGTGTCGAACTCGGTGATAAATTTATCGGTAGCTTTAGCATTGGCAACATTATAAACGGATAGACCGTTATTACCAGCAGCAATTAAACCTAGACCGGAACCGTTGAGGGCAATATCCCGACTAACGAAGGGAGAATCTGCACCACTAATGAGTTTTGGTTTTGTCGGGTCGGATACATCAATAGTTTGTAAACCAGTACCTGCTACATATCCGGTACCATTACCTGCGGATATTCCTACATCAGAAGATCGTGCAGGAACTTTCAATTGACCTTCTACAGTTGCGTTACCATCAATGTCGATGACGGATAAAGTGTCGGAACCATTAGTAAAGGTATATAATTTGCTTCCTTCTTTAGCAATATCGGTTATTGTACCGTTTCCAGGTATGGTAGTAGTTTCCAGAGTTTGTCCGGTTAATAAATCTATTCCCCATAAAGAATTTTCTACTGTTGCATAGGCAATACCATTGGTAACTTCGACTTTATTTGTGTTTATGTTGATGGTCTGCTGGAGGTTAGGTTGCATTGGGTCGGAGACATCCACCAGATGTAAGCCACCATCATTAGATGCAACTGCGGCAATTTGTAAATTTGGATCGACTGCCACATCGGTAGCATCTCCTTCTAGGTCGAGTTGACCCATAACTACTGGGTTATCGAATTGGGAAGCATCCACTAAGGCGATTCCGTGGGAACCTGTGGCAACGTAGGCAGTTTGGTTTCCGGTATCGGTGGTGGAACCTTCTACGACGACAGCTTTGGCATTACCTTCGAGGGGGAGACTGGATATGATACCTGTAGGGAAAGAAAGACCTTCTAGCGGGTTGAGTCCTTGTTCGATTTCGGCGAGGTCGTTAATACCATCCTTGTCAGTATCAGATTTTTTCGCAGATGTGCCGATGATATCCTCTGCTTCGGCACTCAAACCATCATTATCACCATCAGCAGAATCAGGTGTCGAAAAAACAGCTCTGGGAATTTCAAATGAACTACCGCTTGCTCCTGTTGAAAAAGTTGTTATTGCTGTTTGTAGAGTGCGCGGATTCAAATATTGAATGCTATAGACAGAATTCGGTGCGAGAACGAGGTTATTGAAAGTTGCTTTTTGTCCTAGACTACCTCGTTGGATAAAGTCATTGTCTAGATTGGTAATTTTGAAGAAAATATTATCTTGACTAACTCCTCCTGAACTGTTAATTAGTTCATCAATAAACTTACTACCATCCTCTACATTTGAAGTTAAGGCATTGTTTAGTGCTTCTTCCGATGTGTCAATTGCTTGATTCGTCTCATCGACAAAAGTTGCTTGACTGTCTAGTAAGGAGAGAAATTCTGTAATACTGCTAATTGTATTTTGACTTAGAGTAATTTCTTCATCATTAGAGGGTTGTGAATTTTTAACAGCAACTAGCGGAGGTTCATTAGGCGCTGGTTTTTTCGAGCAAAGTTCTTTATCTAGACGCTGGAACAACTTATTTGCTGTCTTTAATAACTGCTCTCTAGCATTAGCGAGCATTTTAAATCGATCGATTAATCCTCTAGCACTAAATAGTAAATCTTTTGCATCAGCTAACCAAGGTGATTTTTCATCAAGTAATGTGCAATTACCTAAAGCACCAGCATCAAGCCCAACTCCTAGAATTCCTTCTAATTTATTCAAAACTTTTTCTACGGCTTTAATAGCTTTGCCAGGATTAACACAATCTTCAATTAAAGTTATTACTCTGTTAACACCTACACTTACAGTTCCTGCTAAAATGCATGATACAGAATCTCGCTTTGCTATTTCTTCCAAATCGCCAATTAGCTTATAAAATTCATTTATAGCGCTAGCAGTGCATTTAACCGTTCTCCACCAAGGTGAAAACTCTACTACAGCTTTTGCAACACTAACAGCTAAATCTGATCCTATTTTAATCGCGTCTAGAGTAGAACACTTTGGTTTTTCTTTAGAGTCCTCATCAGGGTCGTCATCAGGGTCGTCATCAGGGTCGTCATCAGGGTCGCCATCAGGATCGCCATCAGGATCGCCATCAGGGTCGCCATCAGGACCACCATCAGGACCACCATCAGGACCGCCATCAGGACCACCATCAGGACCACCATCAGGACCGCCATCAGGACCGCCATCAGGACCGCCATCAGGACCACCATCAGGACCACCATCAGGACCGCCATCAGGACCACCACCAGGACTAGGACTAGGACCACCACCAGCACCGCCACCAGCACCACTAACCCCTGGCTCTGCAAAATGCCACCCCGGCGCCAATATTCCCACACCCTCATCAGACTCAATCACCTTACCATCAGCACTCACAGTACCCGTACCAATAACCTCCCAATCCCCAGAATCGTGATTAAACGACCAAATCAAACTCTTCTCCCCAGGAGCTAACCCCTCCAAATTAGGAAAAGTCACCGGAGCGGGAACATCAAAATTAGTCGCACCCCCCGCTTGAGAGAAACCATCTTCCCCACCAGCTTGTATAGAAATCACTAACTCCGGTTCCAAACCAGGAGGTAAAGGTGCCGGCAACCGATCTGGCGATACCGGAATAATTGTCGCCTGAGTCGCCACATTCCCTTCCTCATCCTGCGCTGAACCTGCGGGGAATGTCACCTCAGTCAATTCAAACACCTCTGGGTCAACATCCGGCAAAATCTCTGCCAACTGTTCCTTCGCCGCTTCCCCAAAACCAACATCTGTATCCTTCTTCTTCGATAACTTCTGAACGTCCCCAGTTGCCATGGGTGGTAAATAGATATCAAACTCCTCTCCATCCATTATCAACTGAGTTTCCTGTCCGGGAACACTATGGAACAACTTACCAACCGTTGCATATTCAGTACCATCGGGAGCATTAGTCGCCGTACTACCATCAATATGTACGGAAAACTCCGGTGCTGGTACATCCTCCAACCGGAAGAAACCTTTCTCATCCGTCACTGCTTTCACACCGGGCAACGCATCCAAGCTGATAGTCGCTCCTACCACTGGTTTATCTTTACCATTATTCTTCTTATTAAAAGAGTCGTACACATAACCAACCACATCAGTTCCCGGTATCTGTGTCAATGGCAAAGTAGAAAAATCAGCAGTCATCATACCACCTGCTTTACCATCACCATCCGCATCCAACTTACCGCCACCAACCAACTTAATTTTATCCCCATCAACTACTATCCGCACTTCCGTCGATGGTGGTAAAGACTGGTCGTAAAAGAACGTGGCAAACTCTTTCGTACTAGATACATCAATGCGTCCGGGTATCTTTTCCCCATTAGCAATTAAATAAAATGACTTATTATTAACAGTCTTAGGTTGCACCTCCTTCCCAAACCGCACCACAGTTTCCCTGGTTAATGCCACCATATCTTCACCATTAGTAGGAGAAATTTCCACAGCTTGAGGTACAACACTAAACTCTAACGTAGTACCTTTAGCAATATTATTACCAGCAACATCTTTAACTGCACGAGCGATCGCTAATTCATAATCTCCAGATACCAAGGGTTTAGCAAACTCCAGACGGACACTATTATCGGTCAACTTATCTACGGACTTCACCGTAACCTTTTTGCCATCTACCTTCAAAGTGTAATTCTTAAGAGCAAACGCACTCTTATCCATCCCCTCGTCATACAACACATCCACAAATTCAGGTGCGGTACTCAAATTTCCAAATACACTGCTAGGAGTGGGAGCAGTGGTATCCAAGACAAAATCAAACTCCAAGACCTCAGATTTATTGCCTAATTTATCAGTGGCCACAAATTTCAAAGTATGTTCTCCCTCAGTCAATGGGCCACCATTAATAGTTTCTAACCGCTTTCGGTTCAAAGAAAATTGACCATTTTTCTTGACATCTTTTAATACATCGACAAAATCTTTAACAGGGGTATTATCAAATCCGGCCTGCAATTCAGTAATTTTGCTACTATCTGCAACAGTACCCTTAATCGTGAGATTTTTGGTAATACCATCTTTATTGATACCCGTATCTTGAGCCAATTGAATATCTATTTTCGGTGCCTCAATATCCTTAAACAAATTAAAAATTTGATTACCTTTAAGATTATCGACAACTTCAATAAATCCTTTACCTTTTTTCTCACCTTTAGGAGCAAAGAAATCCTCAATTATTAAGTCTTGCTTGGGTTGAATTTTCCCATCTTTATTCAGGTCTATTCCTAAATCTGTTCCATTTCTTTCAATACCAAATTTACCCTTTTTCAATCCTTGATTAAAAAGTTTAGCTCCACCTAACTTCAGGGTATCTTTTCCACCA
>JAXHSW010000001.1:110570-143511 GCA_034190295.1 Cyanobacteriota bacterium
GTATCAATTATTTTACTTCCACCAGCATTTTTAGCATTAAGTTGATAAGTATCATTACCTTTTCCACCATTCAAAACATCAGCATTTCCTCCACCAATTAAAGTATCATTCCCCGCGCTACTATTTAACTTATCATTACCCTTACCACCATTTAACTTATCATCACCTTTACCACCAGAAAGATTATCTCTACCTTCAGCTCCAATCAGAATATCTTCACCATCTTTTCCAGTCAGACGGTCATTACCTTTTTTCCCATCTAAGACATCATCTTTATTAGTACCTTCAAGTTGATTATTATTATTATTTCCAACTTTGACAACACCACTTTCTTTGAGAATTACCTCACCAGAAAAATTATCTACTTGTTCGAGAAAACCACTACCTTTTTTTCGACCTCGAGCAGCAAAGAAATTTTCCACAACCAAATCTTTACCCTGCTCAAATTTACCATTTTTATTCAGGTCAATAATTAGGTTAGTGCCATCTCTTTCAAAACCAACTTTACCTGGAGTTAAACCACCCCGAGATAGTTGCGCTCCACCTAAATTAAGGGTGTCTTTTCCACCAGTATCAATTATTTTACTTCCACCAGCATTTTTAGCATTAAGTTGATAAGTATCATTACCTTTTCCACCATTCAAAACATCAGCATTTCCTCCACCAATTAAAGTATCATTCCCCGCGCTACCATTAATAGTATCTTTACCCTTAGTGCCAATTAGGCGATCGCTACCTTTTTCACCATTAATCTTTTTTCTACGAATTATTTCTGTTTCTGTTTCTAAAATACTGAATGAGTCCTCATTCTCTAATTCAGAGATTGTTACTATTGTACTGTTCGAGGTCTCCAATAATTCTGTTTCACTTTCACTTGAAGATTGGTTAATAAAAATATCTGACACGATATTTTCTGGGTCTGTTAAATCAATTAGTAAGTTATTTTCTTGAGGTATTAGTTCCATAAATCTATCCTTTTTTCTATATCTATCGGTTTTTTTAAATTAATTTTAACAAAGACTTCAAAGATAAAAAGTTTAGTTTTTTTACATTTATATTAAGTTTTTCTACAGAGATTTGATATATTTTAATATAATGTTATATATTCTGTTGTTATGTAAGCAAACAGCCATCAGTTATCAGCCATCAGCTATTACTTTTTTTGGTTTTATATAAAAGCTTTACTAATTGAGTCAAGATTAAATTTTACTATAAAAGCTGGCTGAAACAGTCTATATTCATTAAAATCCTATCATAAGAGCTGAGAGTTGACAGCTAAGAGCTGTTTGCGCAGCATTCGGACTGAAATGCTTACGTTGTTATCAACTTTTATGTAGTTACCAGTGGATAATTATCAATTATCAATTATCCATTAATGAAGAAATTTTGGAGCAGTATCATGGAAACTTTTCAGAAAATAATATCTGTCCTAGCTTTTTTATCCATAGGATTTTCTTTCGCAGAAGTCTACTTAACAATGAATCCAATCTGGAAGCGAAAACATGAGCGTGTAGTTGCAGAAAGTCAATCTGTTAGTGGCAATCTACTTTCTTTTACTATTGGAACTATTTTTGCATTTAACTCTCTGTTCACTGGAGAATATGTAAGTTTTATAGACAACATATTATTTAATGGTTTGGCATTGTTCTATATTTTTGTAGGAATGTCATTATGGGTACCAGGAGAAAGAAAAAAAGGTTTCTGGACTTTAATCAAAGAAACCCTTAAATTTGAAAGAAAAGAAGCTGGAGATTTAGCTAAGTCATTTTTAAAACCTTCGGGAGCTAAAAAAATCATCAATATTTTAAGCCAGGTAGCTATGATTGATGAAGTAATTGACCCCAGAGAAAAAGAATTTATCCAATCATTTGCTGACCATTGGGATATCCATTTTTCCTGGGAAAATTTCACAAAAAATCAAACAGAAAATAGTTCTGTAAATTTGATAAATTTACGTCAGGATGTAAATGATTATTTGGCAACTTCTCCACCACAGAAACAAGTATCAGAATTAAAAGATATTATCGATGCTCTGGTGAATATTGATGAAGAAGTTTCTGAAAAAGAAAGACTAATTATGGGAGAATTAGAAGGCTTACTTTCTGAATATATTAGTCAAGAGTCAAATGCTGCTAGATATCATGTAATAGTAGTGCCACAAAACGAACGGCAGATTCAAGTAGTGACTACTTCACTATCAGAATTAACAAGATATGAAGTAGGAGAAGGATTTGCTTATAATAGCGGTCCATTTTATTCTAAAGAATATGCAGATATTATATCTGATGGTTATCGCAGTCTCAATCTTTTCAGCATTGTGACTTTAACTATTCCTACTGAAATAAAGTCTATAGTTTCTGAGGGTGAGTAAGCAAATTAATTCATAAAATATTGCTACAAGGTATTTTTTAGTAGGAGTAATTCATGTTCTCCGATTTGATGGAATTGTTGAAAATCTTAATTTAAGTCAAAAAAGACTTTTATTTCTTGAAAAAAACTATACCAATTTAGGAGCAAACCCTACTTAATTATGTTTAGCTAAAACTATAGAACTGCAGAAAATAAAAGCTGGTAGTTTAGTGGTCTTAACCAGTAATACTATCGGCTTTTCTTAGGTAATATAGCGTTATTTATTAAGGTGAAGACAAAGAAGCTGAAGCTTTTTTTATTCCCCTGTTGCCTATTGTCTGTGGCGCTATAACTGTGGCTACATATTAAAATGCAATAAATAATTAAATAATTAAAATTTTTCAAAAAGTAGTAGAATTGCTCTTCCATCGGTATCAATTAACAAGTGAAAAAGCGACCACTTTAAAAAAAATATTAAACTTTAATCTATTCCTAGATAAAAATCAAAAACATCAAGACGGCAAACACAACACATAACTTACGGTTTGCCACAATGGCAACGATCGCTCAGGGAGCGTAAATTAGAAAGAGTCAGGAGCAAAAGTATAAAAGCTCCTCAAAGTCCAATATTCCTTGATGTTCGGTAAACACGCCTTCATGGAATCGTCTAACTGACCACAGTATAGATATAAGTAACTTAATCTTAAAAGACTGTATAAAAAATGGACTTGCCCTGGACTCAATCCAGAAGGCTTAAATATTAGTCCTTAAAAGTCAACCGAAAAAAATAAAAACTAGGGTTGACAAAAAGTAAAAAATTTTGTAGTAATTTGGAGCAAAAAAACTCTTATGGCAAAAGTAGTCGGAATTGACTTAGGTACAACAAACTCCTGCGTTGCAGTTATGGAAGGTGGTAAACCCACAGTAATAGCAAATGCAGAAGGTTTCCGTACAACCCCATCTGTAGTTGCCTATGGTAAAAAAGGAGAGCAACTCGTAGGGCAAATCGCCAAGCGTCAAGCTGTGATG
Source organism: Cyanobacteriota bacterium (assembly GCA_034190295.1). Taxonomy (GTDB): domain Bacteria; phylum Cyanobacteriota; class Cyanobacteriia; order Cyanobacteriales; family Microcoleaceae; genus Okeania. Next base: position 113,949 of record JAXHSW010000001.1, read on the forward strand.
AACACCCAAAACACCTTTTACTCAGTAAAGCGGTTCATCGGGCGTAGATTTGATGAAGTAACCAATGAAACCACAGAAGTTTCTTATAAAGTACTAAATGTTAATGGTAACGTTAAATTAGATTGCCCAGCATTAGAAAAACAATTTGCCCCCGAAGAAATTTCAGCCCAGGTTCTGCGTAAACTGGTTGATGATGCTAGTAAATATCTAAACGAAACAGTAACACAAGCAGTAATTACCGTACCAGCTTATTTCAACGACTCCCAAAGACAGGCAACCAAAGATGCAGGTAGAATCGCTGGTGTAGAAGTATTGCGGATCATCAACGAACCTACAGCAGCTTCTCTAGCTTATGGGTTAGATAAGAAAAGTAACGAAACTATCTTAGTATTTGACCTTGGTGGTGGTACATTTGACGTTTCTATCCTAGAAGTAGGTGATGGTGTATTTGAAGTATTAGCGACTTCCGGCGATACACACCTTGGTGGTGACGACTTTGATAAGAAAATAGTTGATTTCCTCGCTAAGGAATTTGAAAAAGCAGAAGGAATAGACCTACGGAAAGATAAGCAAGCACTGCAACGTTTAACAGAAGCAGCAGAAAAAGCTAAGATTGAACTTTCTAGCGTTACCCAGACAGAGATTAACCTGCCATTTATTACCGCTACCCAAGATGGACCTAAGCATTTAGATACCACCTTAACTAGAGGTAAATTTGAAGAACTCTGTGCTGACCTAATCGATCGCTGTCGCATTCCTGTAGAAAACGCGATTAGAGATGCTAAGTTAGATAAAAGCGCCATTGATGAAATAGTATTAGTTGGTGGTTCTACTCGGATTCCCGCAGTCCATGGTATAGTCAAGAAAGTCCTCGGCAAAGACCCTAACCAAAGTGTTAACCCTGATGAAGTGGTAGCTGTTGGTGCTGCAATTCAAGCGGGTGTGTTAGCGGGTGAAGTTAAAGACATTCTGTTGTTAGACGTTACTCCTCTATCTCTAGGTGTAGAAACCTTGGGCGGCGTAATGACCAAAATTATTCCTCGTAACACTACTATCCCTACCAAAAAATCAGAAGTTTTCTCAACTGCTGTAGATGGTCAGACAAATGTAGAAATTCATGTACTGCAGGGCGAGCGGGAAATGTCTAACGACAACAAGAGTTTAGGAACTTTCCGGCTAGATGGTATCCCCGCAGCACCTCGTGGTGTACCTCAAATTGAAGTTACCTTCGATATTGATGCTAACGGTATTCTGAATGTAGCTGCGAAGGATAAAGGTACTGGTAAGGAACAGTCTATTAGTATTACAGGTGCTTCCACTCTACCAGATACTGAAGTCGAGCGGATGGTGAAAGAAGCAGAAGCTAATGCTGCTGCTGACCAAGAGCGTCGTGAAAAAATTGACCGCAAAAACCAAGCAGACTCTTTAGCATATCAAGCTGAGAAACAAATTCAGGAGTTGGGAGATAAAGTCCCTGAAGCTGATAAGACTAAGATTGAAGGGTTGATTAAAGATTTGCGTGATGCTGTTTCTCAAGAAGATGACGAACGTATTCAGTCTCTAACTACTGAGTTGCAACAAGCTCTCTACAGTGTTAGCAGCAATATTTATCAACAAGGTTCTCCTGATGGAGCAACTCCTCCTCCTCCTAATGGTGATGGTGCTGCTGAGTCTTCTTCAAGTTCTGCTGGTGGAGAAGATGTAATTGATGCTGACTTTACTGAAACTAAAAAATAAATAGTCTATCACTTTTAATTTAAGTGCATATTAGTAGAGTGTAACAAAAGCCACACTCTACTTTGCATTTATAGCGTTTTTCACACCAAAATCTCTCTTTTCTAGCTAAATAAAAACTACTTTGATTAGCTATCAGTGTTGAATTTTACAAACAAAATAACTTGTAATGGCAAAACCTTCTCCTATTGTTTCAGGCGATCGCCTCCAAGCAGCTAATAAAGTTAAACAACTGCGTAAACTTAGCGACTTACTTGATAATGCTATTCGTGTTCCTGGTACTTCTTATGGCGTTGGTATCGACCCACTTCTGGGATTAATTCCTGGAGGTGGTGATTTTTTAGGAGGACTTATTTCTGTTTATATTGTATTTTCAGCAGCAATGATGGGTTTGCCCAGGGAAACTCTGATGCGAATGTCTTCTAATATTGTATTTGATTCTTTGGTAGGAATTGTACCTGTTTTTGGAGATTTGTTTGATGTCGCGTGGAAGGCAAATTCTAAAAACATGGATATTTTGGAGGCTCATTTAGAGTCTCCTAAAGTTAGTAAAAGTGCCGATCGCGGGTTTGTTTTTCTACTTTTAGGTGGTTTAATTTTATTTGTTATTGCTATTGCTGCTTTGGGGTTTTTAGTTATTAGTTTATTGGTGCAGATTTTACAGTTTATTGTATCAGGTTAGGTTGAGAAAAATGGTTTTAAAAATTGCACTTTTCAACCATAAAGGTGGGGTTAGCAAAACAACAACAACATTTTAGAATTAAGAATTAAGAATTTAGAATTAAGAATTTAGAATTACCTCTCCTTTAAAACGGATAGGATTGACTAATCATGAAAATTTTTCTTTTTATCCTCTTAAAAGAGGAGGCTTTCAACCACAATTTTTCGGTAATTCTTCTTTAGGAGTAGAACAACTAAAATAACCACCCCAATATTGAAGTGGTCATTAACTGCTATAAAAACGAGATTAGCAAGTGTTATTAGTATTAGCGTTTAACTTAACCTTGCGCTAACTAGACTTTAATTATTACAGACTTATACATTATAAATCAAGAGGACTATTGCTATAACCCAAAATTTTTTTTCTATTTCCAGTCACAAAATTTTAATTTAGCTATATTTCCTGTTATTTCTCCTAATTGATACCGTGTCCGGATGATTAACTCTAATAAAAATGTTTTATTAAAGCGATATTGAAGAAATATCCCAAATTTATGCACAGTATAATTGTTGAAATACTAAATATCTACAACTATAGAAGTATTGAATATTGACAAAAAAATTTATATGGTTTGAAAGAATAATTATATACCTCAGCAAATATGAATACACCTGAAATTATCGCAGATTATCAATGTCATAATGCAGAAGTACCAATGTGGCATCCCCTCGAACAATGTTTATACTGGGCAGACATTCCCACAGGTAGAATGTTTCGTTATTACCCCAATACCAATACCCACGAACAAATCTATCAAGGAGAACCTATTGGTGGAATAACCATTCAGTCAGATGGAGCATTGTTGCTATTTATGAATAAAGGAGCGATCGCTCGTTGGCAAGCAGGTAAACTCACACCCATTATAGAAATTCCTGAAGAAAGTGATACTCGCTTCAATGACTGCATTGCCGACCCCACAGGTCGCGTTTTCAGCGGTACGGTTAGTACATCAACTCACCTTGGCAACCTCTACCGCTTAGATACTGACGGCACTATCACCAAAGTATTGACAGGATTAGAAATTCCTAATGGTATGGGGTTTACCCCCGACGGTAAGCAAATGTATTTCACAGATTCCCCTAAGAGAAAAATTTATCTATTTGATTACGACAAAACTACAGGCAACCTCAGTAACCAGCGTGTTTTGATTACAACTCCAGAAAATGAGGGCGTACCTGATGGAATGACAGTAGACGCAGAAGGCTATATTTGGTCAGCTCGTTGGGATGGGGGACATTTATTCCGTTACAATCCCGATGGCGTGGAAGTTTTGCGGATTCCGTTTCCAGCAAAAAAAGTTTCTTGCATAACCTTTGGTGGGACTAACTACACCGATATGTATGTCACGACAGCAGGAGGCGATCGCCGTGCAACAGAGGGGTCTGGAGCTGGTGCAGTTTTTCGGTTAAATATTGGTATTCAGGGAGTACCAGAGTTTATGTCTAAGGTGCAGGTTTAAGAGTTTGGGGAGATGGGGGGAGTGTGGGAGTGGCTCACACCGATTATGGCACGGATACACGGATACAAAAAGGGAGTGGGGGAGTGGGGGAGTGGGGGAGTAGGGGAGCGGGGGAGCGGGGGAGAGCAAGAAAGATTTGGCAATGGCGCTCAGATGGAACGTTTTTTTAGACCGAACCCGAGCAGATTTGATATCAGTAATATTTTATATCATGTCCGGTAGCATCGTTTGTATATAAAATTAAGGTGACAATAGGAGAAAACCTTCTTTCTTCTTTCTTCTTTCTTCTTTCTTCTTTCTTCTTTCTTCTTTCTTCTTCCCTCTTCCTTCTTCCCTCTTCCTTCTGCTATATCACTTAGTCTGAAAAATATTTTGTACCATTTTCTTATCCGTACTCGCCGCAGCATTATCCAGTTCCGTAACTTCACCAGAATCTAATTCCCAACCCAATGCACCAATATTTTGTTCTGCCTGTGCTAGATTTTTTGCCCCCGGAATAGGAATTGTACCTTTACAAATACACCAGTTAATTGCTACTTGCGACATCGTTTTATTTCTTGATTTTGCCACTGCTTCCAAACATGATAATAGAGGGCGAACTCCTGATAATATTTGCTTAAACAAAAAACCTCGAATACCTTGAGGAAGAGAACCATTTTCTGAATATTTTCCTGTTAATATTCCCAATGCTAAAGGACTATATGCAATTAATTTAATTCCTAATTCATCACAGATTTCTTTTACTCCTAATTCTGTCACGGGATAGGTTGATAATAGAGAATATTGAACCTGTAGAGTAGTGATGGGAATATGGCGATCGCGAAATTTTTCATACACTTTCATCAACCGTTTAGGCCCATAGTTCGATAGTCCCACGCCCTTTACCTTACCTTGTTCGTATAAGTCAGCCAAACCATCTAAAAGCCCCCATTCCTGCCAGGGTAAATAATTTGCTGTAGACCAGTGCATCTGTACTAAATCGACATTTTTTCCGAGGCGTTGAGCGGATGCTTCGCCAGCAGAAATCATTGCTTGACGACCCCATCGCCAGGGATAAGCAGCAAGTTTTGTGGCAATGCAAATATTATCTTGATTTGCCCCCGTGTATGCTTGGGAAAACTGCCCCAATAGCATTTCACTGCGTCCGTTTAATTTGCCTGTACCGTAGGAGTCGCCTGTATCAAATAAAGTCACACCATTAGCAACACAAAGATTGAAGACATTTTGCAACTCATTATCCATACTTTCATCATATCCCCACAGGAGGCGGTTGCCCCATGCCCATGTACCACAGCCCATTTTTGGTAAGATAAGTTTTTCCTTAGTTTGCATCCTGACTATTTCTCGATATTAGACATCTATCAAATATAGTAGGGGTTAACGGCTGTTAACCCCTACAAATGGTGTATAATTTTGTCAAATGCAACGGAATTGTAGCGACAACAAATGCCTTTGCGGGCGTTGGTAAAGCGCGTGTATGATATTAATCTTAATTACTTATATCATGTCCGGATAATTAGTGATGAAAAAATTTTCTTCTCTTCTTCTTTCTTCTTTCTTCTTTCCCCTTCATTTCCTCTTCTTCCTGACTCCTGACTCCTGACTCCTGACTCCTCTGTCGCTATTTATAACTATTCAACCGGACATGATATTAGTCCTCAGTCCTCAGTCGGACCGAGTCAACCCACCCGCAGGCCCCGACCGTGGAGAACCCACCCGCAGGCCCCGACCGTGGAGGGGAAGAAATCAGAAGAAACAGGAGTAGAAGGATAAAGTTTTTTGGTCGCGTAAAGGTCATGGACTTCTATCGCGCTCTTATCCGGAAATGATATCATACCTCAAATTACCAACGCCCCTTTGCGTACACATCAACTAGCTATCAGCTTTTCCGTTCCGGAATGTTCCGCAAACAGCATTTAGCTGGAGCATAAAATTTCAAGGGTTTAACTAGCTATCAGCTATCAGCTAGCCTCCTCCGGAGGAACTGCGTTAACAGCTTTTAGCTAAAATCGGCGGGTTCGATGTCTCCCACTATATTTGAAAAAGCGCGTGGTGTGCGTGTTCTGGGGGTTTGTAGACGCGGAGCTGCAACTCTAGAGTATCCCCCATTTTATGCCTTGAGAGCTGAAGCGCGATCGCCAAGCGAATCGGAATAAACTGACTGCTGAGGTGCTGACTGCTATTTCAAGTCCCCCACGATTATTTGAAAAGGCGCGCCAGAGAAGCCGATCGCTGACCGCTGACCGCTGACCGCTGAGGTGCTTCTTTAAATCTGAGTCAAAATGTAAAGCAAAGTGAACAATACAATCCAAATAATATCAACAAAGTGCCAATATATTTCTGCCATCTCAATACCAACGTGTTTGCCTTCATTGTAATGACCAGCACGACGAGAACGCCACAATACACCGAGAATAAGTAGCACGCCAACAAAAACGTGTAGACCGTGGAAACCAGTCATCACATAAAAACAATTGGAAAACACATTAGTAGTCAGACCATAACCTAAAGTCATGTACTCATAAACCTGACCGCCCAAAAAGATAATACCCATAATTGCCGTAACTATATACCATAGACGCATTCCTGAGAGATTGTTCTTTTTGATAGCAGTATCGCCTTTGTGAATCACAAAACTACTGGAAACCAGAATAATAGTGTTGATGGTTGGCAATAACAACTCTACCTCTGTTTCTTCAGGAGGCCAAACTCCGGCATTTGCTCGGTAAATTAAATAAGCACCAAATAGTCCTCCAAACATCAAAGATTCGGAAGCGAGAAATGTGATTAATCCGAAAACTCGTAAATCCTGATGTTCTTCGTGATGGCCTGCTTCTACTGACTCAGATTGGACGGAAGTATCAACTAAATTATTAGTTGCATCAACTGTTGAACCTTGCATAATTTTCTGTACCTAAAATCAACAAAAATAATTTCTGAAAGTTTATATCTAAAGTAGTTAGCAGTCTATAACAACCACTAACTACTGAATTTCTACATACAGAACAAACTACAAACTATTCTGGCATTGCATAAATGCGCTTGGGATTTTAATAGTTTTGTGTTTTGTGTTTTGTGTCTTGTGGAATGGGCATCTTGCCCGTTCCTGATATTTTCGGGACAGGCAGGATGGAGGCAGGCAGGATGCCTGCTCCCACTTAACTTACCACTTATATTCCCATTCGCCCCTCAGCAATACCACTATTCTAAATTGTTCCCTGGAAAATTAATTCTGAGAATCATCGTCAAAAGATGAAGACTGAGCTTCAGATACAGGCACCCCTGTTTCCTTAACTTTGGAACTTCCTTTTGAAATTAACTTGAAGCGCTCTCGAATAGCAAGAGTTTTCTTAGAACCAAAATCATAAGGACCATAAGTAACCACTGGCAACACTTCCCAGTTTTCAATTATCGGAGGTGAGCTAGTAGTCCACTCCAAGGATAAACCGCCCCAAGGATTATCGTCAGCTTTTGGTCCGTACATCCAACTCCAAATCATGTTGATGAAGAATGGAATTACAGACAACCCCAGAATAATTGACCCATAAGTACAGATGTGGTTAATAGCTTCAAACCGGGGGTCATACATAGCAATACGACGTGGCATTCCTTCTAAACCCAATTGGTGCATGGGTAAGAAAGTGAGATTGGTACCAATTAAAGTGAGGACAAAATGAATCCGACCCCAGGTTTCGTTGTACATCCGACCTGTTATTTTGGGGAACCAGTGATAGATACCTGCATACAGACCAAATACTGAACCACCAAATAAAACGTAATGGAAGTGAGCTACTACATAGTAACTGTCATGGACGTGAACGTCGAAGGGAGCTGTTCCCAAAGTTACACCACTTAGTCCACCCATGACGAACATTGCTAATAAACCAATGGCAAACAGCATTCCACTTGTATAGCGGATTTTTCCACCCCAGAGGGTAGCTACCCAACTAAAGATTTTGACTCCGGTGGGAACTGCAACAATTAGAGTTGAGATGGTGAAGAACATCCGCATCCAGGGAGGAGTTCCACTGGTGAACATATGGTGTACCCATACGAACAAACCTACTAGGCAAATAGCAAGACTGGAATAGGCGATCGCTTTATAACCAAATATTGGTTTGCGAGCATGAACGGGAATAACCTCTGAGAGTATGCCAAAAATTGGCAGAATCATCAGATAAACTGCGGGGTGAGAATAGAACCAAAATAAGTGCTGATAGACGACTACATCACCGCCCATCTCTGGTCTAAAGAAGCCGGTGCCAAAGTTTATATCAAATAATAACAGTACTAAACCTGCTGCTAATACAGGAGTTGAACATAATGCCAAAACGGAGGTAGCTAGGATTGCCCAGCAGAATAGGGGAAGTTGATCCCATCTCATGCTAGGAACTTTCATTTTGAGGATGGTGGCGATAAAGTTCACTGCACCCATGATGGAGGAACTTCCCACTAATACTATACAGAGAATCCATAAAGATTGTCCGATGTTATTAGTAATGAGGCTGAGTGGGGGATAAGAAGTCCAACCACTTTGTGCCCCTCCAAAAGCCAAACTAGCTATTAATAGCGCTCCGGCAACTGGATTGAGCCAGAACGCGATCGCATTGAGGTTAGGAAATGCCATGTCTCTTGCTCCCACCATTAGGGGGACCAGATAGTTACCAAAACCTCCAATGGCAGCAGGCACGATCCAGAGGAAAATCATAATTGTGCCATGATTTGTCAGGAAGGAGTTGTACATATTTGGGTCCAGAACATCTGCATCTGGGGTGTAGAGTTCTGCACGCATAGCCATGGCCATGAGGCCGCCGATGAGATAAAAGATGAAAGCAGTAACCAGATATTGAATACCGATTACCTTATGGTCTATGTTATAGCCGAAGTAGTGATACCACTTCCATGCCTTCGGATGTTCTTTTTCCGGTTTTGGCTGGGTTTCTAAAGGAATTTGTGTTTGTGTCATCTGTAAATTATTTTGACAATTACGAATTAATTAGTGGGGAGGTTCAACTCATTTTTTTTTCCTTTGGAGCTGACTCCTCCCCAACTCTTCCCCTGTAAGAATAGGGATTTTTTAATTTTCCTATGAGGAAGTATCAACTGCTAGTAGTTCTAGTCTAGTTTGGGTGAATGTGATTTAATATTTCGGAATCGATACCCATTTCATCAGCATAAGGGCTAAGATATTCCGATTCTGATAAATCAGCAGTGTTTACTGCTACAGCTTCATCTAACTGTGGTTGCTCGGCAAAAGTATTTTCTACTATCCAAGCTTCGTATTCTTCTTGGGTTTCAACAATGACTTGTGTTCTCATTGCTCCGTGGTAAGCACCACAAAGTTCTGCACAATATACTGGATATTCTCCAGTTTTAGTAGCTACGAACCGGAGTTGGGTATCTTTACCAGGGATTGCATCTTGCTTCAAACGGAAAGCAGGTATCCAGAAAGAATGAATCACATCATCAGCAGAAAGGTTGATTTGTATATCCTTGTTGACAGGAATATGGAGTTCCCCTGCTAGAACACCACTTTCGGGATAGTTCATCAGCCATCCATACTGAATTCCTGTAATGTCAACGACTACATCTGCTGGGTTTGCTCCTTCTTCAGGAGTTGCTCCGAAGCCATATTTGCTCGCTTTTTTTGTGGCTACTTCTTCTGACTCCATTCCTTCAGCATCTGCTATTAGGGGAGCTGCCAGAGCTGCTCCTGGCATTTTCGCCATTTGCCGATCTGATGAAGAATGATGAGCTACCTTTGTTCCTGCTGGATCGAACCCACCCATCTGTCTGTATACATCTACACTGTAGATGCCAAGACCAATGACAATAATGGATGGTATTGCCGTCCAAAATATTTCTAATGGTAAGTTTTCTCTAAAGGGAGCGCCATCGCTATCGTCTCCTTTGGGTTTACGAAATTTAATTGCAGAGAAGACGATTGTTCCTTCTACTACTAGAAATAAAGCTACTCCTATAGTAAACATGATGTCAAAAAAATCATCCACCAGAGGAGCTTGTGCTGATGCTTGCTCTGGTAATAGACCATGATTTTGACCTAACCACACGCTAATTATGGTGATTATTATACCAACTACTAGGGTGATTACTGAGACCGGTATTTTTTCTTTTTCTTCCATTTATTACCTCTTTAATTAGTCTTCCTCCCGTTCTACTAAACTTACCCTAACTTACCCACACCGGAATTGCATGAGCTTTGGCAGCTCAGTTCCTGCGGGTGCTGACGCAATGCTGCGCAAACACAGAAGACCACCGACCGCAGTCTGCAACTTAATCTTCGAGAGCAGGCTTAAATTCGCTTGAAACTCAAGCTACTGATACACATAGTTTTCCAAGTTGACAGCAGCGTTAAAATCGGGTGTCAGCTTGAAAACCCCTAGCTTAGGTAGAGGACTGTTTGACTTTTTGTCATACTCAACTATATAGGTTAAACTAAGTGTCTACTTATAAGTTAGATACAATTGTTACTATTTATCAAAATTATAGATTATCTTAGTTTTTCATAGATTTCTCTGGAGAGAGTTTATATTATTTTAACTATTTCCCTCAAAAATTACCCCACAGTTTGCATAAACAAAGTTAAATTGAATATGTACTCTTAAATTGCATAATCAGGACTTACGCAAATTGACTGTAGGGGCGAATGGCATTCGCACTATATGCATTATTATATTGTGTAGAGTCTCTGCATAAGTCCTAATACTTTAATTTATTAGAAATTGAAGAAAAAGTTAAGAATAAATTTTATGGAAAATCAGTAACACATATCACAGTAAAATGTAAGCATTTCGGTCCGAATGCTGCGCCAACAGCTATTAGCAGTCAGCTCTTCGGTGTGGAATGCGGAAGCAAATAGCAATAAAAATGAATGAACCAAGTATTTGCTTAACTTCTACTACATTTTTGAACAAAGAATTGAAGCACAAGAACAACGCAGCTCTAATTGTCCACTAAAGGTAAATATTGCTGAAGTCCGCAGTTCCGAGCTTATGAGGCTAGCTGACCGCTGACCGCTGACTGCTGAATGCTTACAATAAAATTAAAATCAGAAAACTTTCTAAAGCAGAACAAATCTTCAGATAGTATCCCTTATAGTAACAAAAATCAGAAACATTAATAATTGTCAGATTTGATAATTGTTTCTGAAGTTAAGATTTAGATGTTGTTAATTTAGCAAAATTTTAGATTCAAGCTAATAAAAAACCTATGGCCAATTCTGTTTTAAATAACAATACAATTATTTACTCTCAGTCTCCAGCACGCGATCGCATTCGTGGTTTGGTTTGGAAACTATGTATAGCAACCCTACTACTGATGGCTATTGGCAGTGCTACCAGAGTTATGAATGCCGGTTTGGCCTGTCCTGACTGGCCGTTGTGTTATGGTAAATTAGTACCAATGGCACAGATGAATCTGCAAGTATTTTTAGAGTGGTTTCACCGATTAGATGCAAGTTTAATTGGCTTTGGTACTATCGCTCTGATGGGTTTATCATGGTGGCATAGACGAGAATTACCAAACTGGCTACCTTGGGCATCCACTTTTGCTCTGGGACTAATAGTTTTCCAAGGGGTACTCGGTGGATTAACTGTTACAGAATTATTACGCTTTGATATTGTCACCGCTCACCTTGGTACTGCTTTGCTTTACTTTATGACTCTATTAGTTATAAGTTTGTCAATGATGCCGTATCAAGGTACGGGTAATGTTGGTAAACTACCTTGGGTAGGATTAACTGCTGCAATTTTTGTTTATTTACAAAGTTTACTCGGTGGGTTAGTTGCTTCTCAGTGGGCGTTGCATCAATGTTTTGGAGTAGCGGAACTTTGTAAAATAATGAATAGTCATATTGCTGGCGTTGTTCCTCCAACTTTAGCAACATTAGCATTGGTAGTTATAGCATGGCGTACCTCTGCCTTACATCCACTGCTGCGAAAGTTAGCAAACTGGGCTGGTTTATTAGTATTAGCTCAGATTGGTTTGGGAGTTATGACCTTCCGGTTACGCCTGCAAATTGAGTTATTGACCGTATCTCACCAAGCGGTAGGAGCAGCATTATTAGGAACTTTAGTAGCATTTACTGTTATTGCTTTACGCGATCGACAAGTTGCAAAAGCTTAAAAAAGCGGTCAGCGGTCAGCACTTCAGCAGTCAGCAGTAAAGTAAACGTTTAGAAGGGGATTTAAACCCAGAGCTGCTAAAAGCTTAATTTGGCAGTTCCTCTGCAAAAGGCTAGCTGTTTGCGGAGAATTCCGGTACGGAAATGCTAAAAGCTAATATCTAGTTAATTGTTAACATAGATACAGTAATATACCCCTCTTTTGTGAGTTATTAGATTACAGGACTTAGGCAAATTAACCTTGAAAACTATGTAGGGGCGAATGGCATTCGCCCACACTCAATATGGGATTTGCCCTCACTCGATCTGGCATTTGCGTTCCGCACCAGCTGCCGAATGGCACCCTCACTCGATATAGTGTCCGTTTACAGCACTGTTAGCTATCGGTGAGGTACATATCTAGCGGGCAAGATGCCCGCACTACAAGAATTTTACCATTTATGCTGTGTAGATTGTTTGCCAAAAATATGCTGTATAACTATTCAACCGCACTAAATTTTTCAAACTGGCTAACATCAAAAACTAACTGGTACTAATATCCGTTTTTATTTGCCCATAAACTTTAGACTACGGAAACAAAAATCAGTTAAAACAAAAAATTAACAAATTAAGAATCTATGCAAGAAGTTATTTCTCATCATCTTCCACGACGTCATGATAATATCCTACAAGTACTCAAAAGCTATTATCAACTAACAAAACCTAGAATTATTCTACTGCTACTAATTACAACAGCAGCCGGAATGTGGTTGGGAGCAAAAGGAGAAGTCTCTCCCCTTCTATTATTCGTGACATTAATAGGTGGTGCATTAGCTTCTGGTGCAGCTAACGCTATCAACTGCATCTACGACAGCGATATTGACTATATTATGGAGCGTACTCGCTGGCGTCCTATTCCTTCTGGTAGAGTCAAACCCCGCGATGCTTTAATTTTTGCATTCACTCTAGCAGCTACATCGTTTACTTTGCTCACAGTATTTGCTAATTTACTAGCAGCATTGTTGGCAATGTCTGGAATAGTGTTCTACGTTGGTATTTACACCCACTGGCTAAAACGTCATAGCGTACAAAATATTGTAATTGGCGGTGCTGCTGGTGCTATTCCTCCATTGGTAGGTTGGGCGGCTGTTACAGGTGAATTGAGTTGGGCGGCTTGGTTACTTTTTGCAATTATCGTTGTTTGGACTCCTCCTCATTTCTGGGCATTGGCAATCTATATTCGCGATGAATATAAGGAAGTGGGTGTGCCAATGTTACCTGTAATTGAAGGAAATGAGGAAACGGCTAAACAGATTTGGGTTTACAGTCTGATTTTGATTCCGATGACGTTGTTGTTGGTTTATCCATTGCACGCGAGTGGAGCGCTTTATGCAGTATTAGCAACTTTGCTAGGTGGAGTTTTTCTCCAGAAAGCTTGGTTATTATTAAAAGAACCTTCTAATAGAGATGTGGCGCGATCGCTCTTTAAGTATTCCATCTACTACATGATGTTGTTATGTTTAGTAATGGTGATTGACAGTTTACCTTTTACTCGTGGAATTACTACTGCTGTAGCAGATAATTTTCAGACTTTGATTAGTAGTGCTATGGCAATTGTATCCTAGTGTTAATTAAACAATAAAATCTTGTTTGAGGTAGGCAAAATGCCTGCCTTTTAGTTTGACAATTTGTAGTTTGATAAATAGCAAACATTATGGTAATGGGAAAATCAATAAGAATAGACGATTTCTCACGACCCTTATTTTCTTAGTAGTCCTGTAGATGTAGTGATATTTATAAGTAAAATCTTTTCACAGTAAGGGATAAAAATGCAAGTCCTAACTACTTGTACACTGCTATCTCCTTTTAATATATAACTAAAACTGAATTACTGGCATCTTGACTCAAAGCTACGATATCATCATATCGAGAACGTAAAAGTATCTCAATTTGAGATGTTGTGCAATTTCCCACCCTAATCCAGATTAACTTAGGTGGAAAACCAAGCAAAATTACCAAATCATAAAAATCAGCATCTTTAGTCACAATAATATATTGACGATCGCGAGCATATTGCCAAACATCTCTATCGCTAGCTTGGTCTAATCCTAAAAAATAAAGATGACTAGAATGTGCATAAATATCAGCTAAACGCGAAACTAAACGAGGCGATAAATTATGGTCGAATAAAAGTTTCATTTGGGTACTATTAAAGTTTGTTGTTCCCGTTCAGCAGCATAGCGAAGACAAGCTAAAATATCCTGTTTTGTTAAATAGGGAAAATCTTCTAATAATTCTTCATAAGTCATCCCCCCAGCTAGATAGGAAAGTACATCGTAGACAGTTATTCTCATACCTCGAATACAAGGTTTTCCACTGCGTTTTCCTGGCTCGATAGTAATAATATTTTGTTCTGACATATTTAGTTGATTAAATTATTATTGTATTCCTTAATTATTTGATATGAGGGAGTATTATTCGGAATCTATTCCCTCCCACATTTCAGAAAGGGGAATGCGTTGTCCAGATTTTGCTTCTTGCAATGCTCTCCTAAGACTAGCTTTTATTTCTTCAACTGGAGTATCGTCTGGGTTTGGTTCAATTTCTTCTGTTACTTCGGAAAAGAGTAGGATAACTCGCACTTTTCCTGGGATTGAATTTTCAATGGGGCGATCGAGGAATAATTGCCCTTTTTCATCGAGAGTTCCTGTTACTTCAATGGCTTTCATGTGTGTTCTTTTTACAGTAGTTTAGGTGAGTTATATTATAGTTTATCAGTAAAAATAGAGTCAGTATTTATCTGCCAATTTTCATCATAAATTGTGGATAATTTGCAAATTGTAGTTTGATAAATATCAAGAATAGTGGGATTTAAAAATTGGTAATAGTCGTTTTTCACGAGCGATCGCTATTATAAGCTTCGGACAATGCGGCAGTGTCTTCAAACATTTTGTAATAAGTTATTAGTCCGTTTTTGCTAGTACAAACTAGAGCAAATTCACACTTAAAAATTCGCTCTGTTTTTTTTACTTGATGCTGCATATAACCGTGGGCAAAAATATAATTATCTACAGCGACTAATTTATAAATTTCAAAAGCTTCAGTATTAAAAAGTTCGCCGAGAATAGAAAGAAATTCGACAACACCTTTTTTGCCAATAAATTTACCATAAATAGGAACAGTATTTGGTCCTTGTGCTTCAAAAACCACATCCTCAGCAACTACACTTAAAGCGCGGTCTAGGTCTCGATCTTTTAAAGCAGCGAAAAATTTAGCTACAGGATTATCCATAATACATTCCACTAAATAGACTTATTTCAATAGTTTACCGAATAATTAAGGTTTAAAGCCTCTCCTTTAAAGGAGAAACAAGAAAAATTTTCCTTTTATTCAGTCCTCTTCCTTTTAGGGAAAGGTAATTATCAATTATCAATTATCACTTATCAATTATCAATTATTGAAAATATACTTTGCTTAACTCAACCTAAGTTTTATTTACCAAAAAATGAGGTCTAAAGCCTCCTCTTTTAAGGGGATGAAAAAAATTCAATGAGCGTATTTTCGTTTTCTCCGGCTTTAGTGGTCGGTACTGATAACTGATAACTGATAACTGATAACTGATAACTGAAATGACCTCGTACTAATGCTTCATTCGTAATGTAATAACATTCATCTGGTTCAATTCCCTTTTGCAAATCTTCTCGACTTAACGTTGTTGAACCAAGACTTGATATTTCTAACCCTAATACTTCTGTAGTTGTTTGTACCAGTCGTCCTAAAAAACCTTTATTAATTTCATGTTCTGGCAAAGGAGTCATAATTTCTAATGCACCTTGGTCGTAGATTAATTTTTTACTAGGACTTTCTGCTAAATCTAACAATAATGCTTGATAAGTTTCCCATCTGACTCCAGTTAATACTGTTTTGTTTTCTGGTTTAAATAAAGTTTTAGTCATAGTATAGCCATAAGATTTTAGTTGTGAGATATTGGAGACTTTTGCTTTAGGTATGGAGGGAATAGGGAATAGGGAAAAAACGAATATAATAATAAAACTGCTATATTCTATCCAACCCAAGGATATAATGCACAGTTTTAGGTGTGTCGGTCCACTACAGAGAGTTTCAGTCCAGTAGGGTGCCTTAATGAAATGTAACGCACCATCCCACAGCATAGGGTGCGTGAGGTGTAAAACCGAGCATTATTCCAGAAATGGTAAGCGTACCGTCACACACCCTACTTAATCTTTTGTTTACAAAAAGTCTCTAAGTCCTGCTTATTAGACATCTCCAATAATAAAAAATCAAATCAATTATTGCACAGAAATTATCAATTCTTTCCCCCTACTCCCTGCTCCTTCTTTTGGAGGAGATTTCTATTGCCTTCTGATATAATTAAGAATTATAATAAACTTAAAAGTCAAATAATTTATCTAAAATTATGCCACCAACTCAATTCTATCCTAAAGCACAAGTTCCTCCAGAAAAGTTTGTCGGCAGAATATCTGAACTATACACAATTTTTGACCAAATTAATAATCGCGGGCACTCAGCTATTTATGGTAGTTCTGGCATGGGAAAAACATCTTTGCTTGAGTATATAAAATCTCCTCTCTTTTGGGAAGAGAAAGGATTAAATTTTTCAGAAGCTTTGATTGTTTATCACAACTGTGAGGGTTCATTTACGCCAAATAGTTTTTGGCAAGAAGTCTTAAAAGAGTTAAGAAATGAAGCTGAAAGTGATACAGATTTACAGAATAAGATTGACGAGCTATTAGACAAGCTATTAAAAGAAGAAACAATAGAAATAAGAGACATACGGCAGATACTTAGACATATTGGGAAAAAAGATAAATTTTTATTATTACTATTAGATGACTATCATGGAATACTTGGTACACAAGAAGACTATATTAATAACTTGAAGAAATCTAGAGAAATGCAGACTTTTTTAAGTGGGTTGCGTAACCTAGCAGTTCATAGTACAGAAGGTCAATATTTCTCAACAGTTGTTGCTGCATTCCGAAAGTTAGATGAGTTGGGCCCGGAACTTCCTCGTGGTGGTTCTCCTTGGTATAATCATTATCTATATGTAGATTTAAAACCTTTTAGTCCGGAAGATATTGATAATTATTTTTTTAACTCGGAGAATTTCTTAATTTCAATTCCTGACAATATTCAGAAAGAAACAGTCTTAGAAATGACTGGTGGATATCCCATATTACTTCAACACGCAGGTTATATATTTTCTCAATCGGAGCAAAATATTGATATTAATACTTTTAAAGCAAGATTTAAAAATCAAACTGAACAGATATTTAAGAATATATGGAGAGATTTGACTGTAGATGAACAAAACCTTTTACTGTGTATTGTAATTGATAACTTAAATGGAGAGGTGAGTGGAAAGCGTTATTCTGTTGATGGTATAGATAAAGTATTTGAGAGAAATAGGTATACGCTGACAACTTTGCAGCAAAAAGGTGTTATCTATAAGATCCAAGAACAGGATAAATATAATTTTTCTTCTTCTTTAATGCAAGATTTAGTTGTTCAAAAGTTTGATGAAAAGATTTCAGACCCTCGGGAAGATAAAATATTGTTTGAAAAATTTGGTATAAAGTTGACTGAGAAACAAGCAAAGGTAGTTAAAAAAAATGTACCGTTTTTTGTAAAAATCGGAGGAAATTTTGTCAAAATGATATCAGGAATTAACCCTTTCAATAAATCAGAAGAAAAAGAGTAGTGCCAACCTAATCGAATCTAGTGATTAAAATGGAAAATTCAATGGCTTTGATTAAAAATCCTTACACTATAGGTCGCCCAATTTACGATCCAGAATACTTATATGGACGTGAAACAATTGTAAGTTTTATTCAAGAGGAACTTACTTCTAGGACAAAGGTAATTGTTTTGCACGGACAAAGACGTATTGGCATAACTTCCTGCATGAATTATATTTCTAGGTCTGTTAGTTTAGATGAATTTACTTTTGTTCCGCTTTCTCTAGAAGATAAACATCATTATTCTTTGGATGAAATATTGTATAACTTTGCTGAGGATATCATTGATTGGTTGGGAAGATCGGGAAGCACGATAACTATTCCTAGTCAGGAGAATTTCAAGGTAGAGCCGCGACGATTTTTGGGGATTTTTTTAAAGCAGATTTACGATAGGTTAGAGGGAAAAAGTTTAGTTCTACTCCTAGACGAGTTTGATGTTCTTTGGGATGATAATTGTAGTGAAATTAATCCGTTTATCAACTTCTTAACTTCAATTATTAATCAAGAAGAAAAATTATTTATTATTCTGTTTGTAGGAAGACGAGGGAATAGTCTGGAATTTGTCAATAATTTATTTGGAAAAGTACCTCACAAAGAATTGGGATTACTTGATAAGTCTGATGCGGAAAATTTAATTACTGAGATTGCTGAGGGAGTCCTTAAATATGAACCTGAAGCAATTGAGGAAATTTGGGAATTGGCAAGCGGACATCCTTACTATACTCAATTACTATGTTTTAATTTATTTCAACAGGCTAGAAATCTCAACCGATGGAATGTAACTCGTCAGGATGTAGAAGGGATTATAGATGAATCTTTAGAAAAAGGTGAAGCTGCTTTTGTATCTTCTCTAGGAATTTTATCTGCTAGGGAAAAATTAATCCTATCTGCAGTAACTGAAGCTCAAAAAAGAACTACAAAATCTTCTAAATCAAATATTGTTAATCCATTAGCGGTCTTAGAAAAGCATCATGGAAAGCTTACAAAAAAAATGAAAAAAGAATTAACTAAAGCAGCAGAACATTTAGTTGATTTGGGATTTTTGCAGAAAACAGGAGAACAAGAATTAAGAAAAAATATAATCCCTATCTATACAGTAAAAATTGAATTATTTCGGCTTTGGTTATTAAAGAGATTTTCATTAAAAACAGAAATAGAGAAAATAAATGAATTGTTTCCTCAAAAGTCTTTTCTCGAACAAATTTGGCATAGTGGTCTGGGACAATGGATGCGATCGCACAGCAATTAAATCACCAGAAATATAAGTTAATAAGGTTATAATCATGGTGTAGTTTAGCTATAACTGTCATAAAATGGCCTATTTACCAGGGATTAAATAGTGTTTGCCATTACAACCTATGTTTTTCAAAGACTGTAATCTATTACTCAAGAAAGCAGGAGGAATGAAGGGTTTTCGGTCAGGAGAAATCATGTATAGCTTTAATCTTCTATTTCATGCTTGTTTGGATTAATGGTCTCTAAAATTGTATATAAATTTCTGATTTTAAATGAATACAAGCCATAACTTCACAACAAATCCTTATATTTTTGGCAAACCACTTTATAAAAAAGAGCAGCTATATGGCAGAGAAGAAACTATTAGACAAATAGAAAATAATTTCAAAACTAATATCAAAATAACTTTATTGCACGTCCAGCGACGTATTGGTAAAACTTCATTGATAACTTGTCTACCTCAATTTTTCACTGAGGAGCAAAATGGTTTTAAGTTTGTTACTTTTTCATTTCAAGGTTATAAAGATCAATCAATACCTGGAATACTAAATTATCTGGCTGACGAGATCGCTGCTAATATTGATGGACTTCCTAAAAAAGTAAGAGAACAAGCTGATGGTTCACACAACTTTTTTCAGCTTTTTTTGCCAAAAATTATCAATGAATATTTATCAGGTAAAAAGCTAGTTCTTCTTCTAGATGAGTTTGATGTTTTAGGAGAAGACCCAACAATTTCTACTCCTGGAAAATACTTATTCGATGAGTTAGAAAAAGTTGTTAAGCAAGAAGAAAAACTGTTTGCTATTCTGGTTTTTGGTAGACCTTTAAAAGATATGACCTATCTAAAAGAGTTTTTAGATAAAGAAGATCGAAAGCCTATAGAAGTTAGTTTACTAAGTGAGGAAAGCACACGAAATCTGATTGTTAATCCAGCTAAGGGAAAATTAGAATATGAATCAGATGCAATTAATGCTATTTGGCAACTATCCGCAGGTCATCCTTCTTTAACACAACTACTATGCTTGAATATTTTTAAACATTGTAGGGAAAAAAAAATAGAAAAGGTAACTCATGCTGATGTCTCGTCCTCAATTGTAAACCAAGCGATGATGGAGGGAGAAGCAGTATTACAAGGCTTTCTGGATGCTTTGAATAACCTTGAAAAATTGTTTTTTCGTGCAGTAGCAGCTACTCAAAATGAAGTTGGAGAAAACCGACTAAAGACCTATATAAAAAATTGGCAGTCTGTAGGAAAACGTTTAGTTGAAGAATATAGCTTTTTAGAAGAAAAAGAAGATGGAACAGGTTATAAAATCAAAGTTGAATTAGTCCGACTTTGGCTGGTAAAAAAATATCCCTTATCTGATGAGGAAAGACTGCAAATGGGGAAAATTCCTGAAAAAAATCAAAATCTGCCTGAAACAAACAACAATCACAACATGACTTTGCCAGAGCAAAATGATAATCCTCAAAGACCTAATCCAATAGCAGAATTTTTGTCTTTGTTTGTGGTGTTTTTTACTATACTTGCCCTTGGAATATTCTCATTTTCTGTGATTCGTAACTCAAGTAATTCTAGAGCTTCTCGGTCAGAATGTTCTAAATTGTTAGGAGAAATAAATAAAGCTTTAGAAGATTCAAAAGAGCGATCGCGAGTCATCGAAAAAGTTAGAAATGAATGGCTTAGAAAAGAAGAAAGTTTAGATTTACAATGTCCCTATAATTATGAATTAGACAGAAAATATAATGAATTGCTCTACCGTTATGGGTGGAATCAAATAAATATTGGAGAATATGACAGAGCGATAAAACCTTTGTGTGAAATTACTAAGGAATATGAAAAATTTAGAGAAGTTGAAGATATATTATCAGAATGGGTATTATCAGATCAAAAATTATCTATGGAAAACAAAGAAAAGGTAATTGAAGCACTAATTGAGCAAGAGCAATCGGGAAATGATTGTCTCGCTTATTCCTTTACAAGTGAAAGAAATAAAAATAGATTATTTGAGCAACAACAGAAATTATCTGAGCAAAAAAATGAATCTTTCTACCAACAAGCACAGGAGCACATCAACAGTTTGAAGTTTGAAAATGCTGTAGAAGCATACTGTCAGATATCAGAAGATTATGAAAAATTTCCAGGTATTCAAACACAATTACAAAGTTGGTTATCCGACGATCCTAATTTATTTGATGATGAAAGAAAGAAAGTAAGGGAAAAATTAACTCAATTAAAAAATAACTGTCTAGTATCTCCACTGAATAATTAACTAATACAAACCATATTTAGGTGTCTATGGGATTTTCCCAAAAACCATCACTTCCTTCTATCTCTTCTTTTGGCGTTACTCTAATTCCTTGTCTAGCTATCCTATTAATTTTTGCTAATAAATTTCCTGTTTTAGATAACTTTCTTTGATTGCCAATTATCATATCAAAACTATATAAAATTACCCCAATAAATACCCATACTATCCAACTTAAAATCAAGACAAAAACAAAAACAATAAACCATCCTAATATTTGAGACCCTAGCTGGCCTAAAACATTATAATTATCCTCATATACTGCGGTACCTTCTAGACTCCAAAATACCGCTACAGTACCCCACCATCCGCAAAAAAGATGAACGGGAATAGTTCCTACTGGGTCGTCAATTTTCCATAACCTTAATAGTAAACTACCTAAAGTAACAATTACTCCACTAACAGCACCTATGAGAATAGCAATAGGAACATCAATATAAGCTGAAGAAGCTGTTACTCCAACTAAGCCACCTAAGATACCATTAATAAGTGATGAAAGTTCGGGTTTTCCAGTTTCTGGATTTTCTTCAAATATTTTAGACCATAAAGCAGTTATGGGAGTCGATAGTATGGCAACAATACCACCTGTTGCTGCAGCTATAATAGTTGTTACGATGATATGACCTACTTCTTCTAGATCGGTGGTTGAACCACCATTAAAACCTAACCAACCCAACCAAAGTATGAGACATCCGAGGGTAGCAGATGTTAAATTGCTTGAGTAAGTAAAATAGTTTTGGTTCTTAAACTTCTCAGGCAACAGTTCCGGTGGTACACTACTATCTAAATCTTCCTGGGGGTCATATCCAAAGCGATTCCATCTGGGCCTAAGTAGCATAGCACCTGCTAAAGCAGCAGTTCCCCCCACAGTATGAACAACAGTAGACCCCGCGAAGTCTATAAAATTCAATTGTTGGCTTAACCAACCATATTTTGACCATACCCAATGACCAACAATAGGATATAGAAATCCTACCAATATAAAACTAAACCAAAAAAAGGCCCAAAATTTAATTCTTTCTGCAACTGCTCCAGAAATAATAGTTGCTGCGGTGGCAGCAAATGCTAATTGAAAGAAAAATAGAGATGCTATGGAACGTTTGGGAAATTGAGCTTGTAAACAAGAAAATCCTTCTCTAGGAAAACCTAGTGGATTATCTTTTGGCAATAGAATAAATTGTGACTTTTGCCCGAACCGATTATATTCAGTTGCTGGAGAAAAATGCCCCAGATAACTTACTATTTTCTGGTCATCTCGATCGAAAGTTGCTGTACAAGGAGGATGATCTAACCCATCCCCAAACATTAAGCCAAAACCAAACATCCAAAAGGCGATCGCTGCGACACAAAAAACAATTAAGTTTTTCGCCAAGACATTAATAGAATTTTCACTGCGACATAAACCAACTTCCAAGAGAGCAAAACCAGCATTCATAAAAAATACTAGAGCGCCAGCTAATAACAGCCAAATATTCTGTACTAAAATAAAGTTTTTTTCAACACTACCAGAAGGTGAACCCCAAGCATCAGCTAAAGCTCTTTGGCAAGTTATCAAAACTACAATAGTTGCCAAAAATAAACAGATATACCTAAAACGTGAAAACCAGTTTTTATTTGTGGACTTGCCTAACATGAAACCTCCCTAAGAGAACTAATTATTTGAGATTTTTAACTTCAAAGTTGTCGGTTTTCGACAAAATCTAAAACTATCAGGACTTACATGGAGGGCGAATACCATTCGCCCCTACAGATGGCCTATACAGATTGAGGGCGAATACCATTCGCCCCTACAGATGGCCTATACAGATTGAGGGCGAATACCATTCGCCCCTACTACTTCAGCTTGCCATCCAAACTAGAAAGCTTAAAATCTGCTCAACGGGTGGCAATGGATAATCTGTTAAATCAATTGTTACAGTTTGTTCTTCTAACTTGAGAAATCGCCAAACTGTACCACTCGTCACTGTACCGTAGATAGTAGAAATTGGTTGCTGTTTCTGTTGATTAAACCGTTGAGCTGCCACCATTTCTGCTAAACATTGTCCAAGTGCTGGTTTCAGGTCTTCTTTTTTCGCTTCAACCAAAACTACCGCAGGAGCTTTAATATACAATTGTTCTGGAGAACGACTAATGAGAAAATCAACATACCCAGTAAGATCGACTTCTGGTTGTACCGCAAACTCTTCACCCGAAAAAACACTAATTTTTCCTTTGAGCTGACGTTTTACTTCCAATAATACTGGATTAATAATACCTTCAGAACGAGCTTTTTCACTACCCACAGCGATCGCCCAAGGTACTGTTTCTTTGAGGGTATCTTTCAATAAAGCAGTAGGATTAATTGGGGAAACTTCTGGCACAAAGCGATCGCCTTCTATGATAGTCAGTTGAAAATCTTCTACGACTTTACTTAGGGTAAATCTGCTATAGGGCATAATTTTTAGGGAGGAGTCAGGAGTCAGGAGTAGGGGCGAATGGCATTCGCCCGTACAGGAGTGAGGGAGTAAATAATACAGAGTAATATTGTGAGACTAATTTACTCTAAAAGTAGGTTATTTAGGATTACCTATAAATTGCAAATTACTCATCAACTAACTAAAGATTTTAGCCTTTCAAGTTTAGACAAATATTTATATTATCATTGCATTTTCTTAGCAAGTTCAGCACAATATTTCTAGAAACCATTGCTTCAAATTAGTTTATTAAGTGCTATTTTTTTTTGACAAATATCAAAAATAATGGTAATAAAATATAAAAATCTAGAGGAAATAACTAATGAAAATTGGGTTTTTAGGAACGGGTTTAATGGGTCTGCCAATGGCTCAAAAATTGTTAGAAGCTAATCATATTGTAACTGCTTATAATCGTACTCAATCAAAATTAGAATCTTTACAAAATGCAGGTGCTAAAATTGCTAATTCTCCGGCAGAAGCTATTCAAAATTCTGAATGTTTGATTTTGATGTTGACAAATTATGCAGCGATTCAAAATGTACTTTTATCTGATAGTTCAAAAGCCGAATTATTGGGTCGAACAGTTATTCAAATGGGAACTATTTCTCCTGTTGAAAGTAAACAAATTAGAGATGAAGTTGTAGCTTGTGGCGGTGAATATTTAGAAGCTCCTGTTTTGGGCAGTATTCCTCAAGTTAAATCTGGTAGTTTAATTGTTATGGTGGGAGCTTCACTAGAACAATATGAAAAATGGTGTGATTTATTCAAGATATTTAGTCCCGAACCATTACATATTGGTGCGGTAGGTAGTGGTGCTGCAATTAAGTTGGCAATGAATCAATTAATTGGTTCTTTAACAACTGCTTTTGCTTTGAGTTTAGGGTTAATAGTT
Organism: Cyanobacteriota bacterium; assembly: GCA_034190295.1. GTDB lineage: Bacteria > Cyanobacteriota > Cyanobacteriia > Cyanobacteriales > Microcoleaceae > Okeania. The sequence goes on from JAXHSW010000001.1 coordinate 138,655, forward strand.
CGGGAAGGTATAGATGTAGATTTGTTTATGCAAATTGTTCGGGACAGTGCTTTATATGCTCCAACATTTGATAAGAAATTACAACGAATGTTAGAGAGAAATTATGAAAATCCTAATTTTCCAGTCAAACATTTATTGAAGGATACGAATATATTTATTAATGCGGCAGAATCAGCAGGACTTGATGTGAGTATTCAAGAAGGAGTCCGTAAAGTTTTGGAGAAAACTATTGAATTAGGTTTATCAGATGTGGATTATTCTGCTTTGTTTTCGGCAGTTAATCCAGATGACTAGAATATGTTTTCTTTTGATAAGCACCTTCTTCCAAAGTGATGAAAAAAATTACCCTTAATTGTGGCGTTGCTGATTTGATGTATGAATTTCAATTGGTGTTGACTACTCCCCGGACTCAAGTCACGGGGATTCTAAGTAGGGACTACGCAACAGGATAAATCCGTGTTGCTCCGTCTATATCTTAGCTGACCAAAGATATATTCTTTGGGGGCAAGTCAAAGTGCCCCTACACAGTTGGCTTAAGTCTAAACTTAGCTTTCTGCTTACTTTCCTGATGATATTTGCAGCTCCATTACAGTCTGCATTAACACACCAATTATTACCTGTTCTATACAAACCACGCTTTATTCTTTTTCCTGATGGTTTCCAATCATTGGGTTTCTCACCATAAATAGGCAGATTGTCACCATCTAAAAATGAAGCTATACTTGTATAACTTTCTTCTGTTTCTATAAATATAATCCCATACTCTTCACATAATTGAGCTATTCTTTCTTTGAGTCTAGCTGTGGGAATTGGTATAAATTCTGAATTACTTTTCTTTCCTAATTCTATTTGATTTTTCTGACCTTTATTCCAACCAAAAACAATAGTACCAATAGAATTTTTTAAACAATGATTAATTACTATTCTGGCTGCTTTATTGATACCGTCACGCATTTGGCGGTTACGCTTTTCTGTAATGGCAGCTAGTTTATTTGACCAAAATCCTTGAGGTTGATTTTCTTTAATAGTTGATACTTGTTTGTTGTACCAACGATTCATTGATTTGAGATGTTTACCATCTACAATTAACCTCGTACCCACATTTGATACACAGGTCAACCAATTATTTACACCATGATCAATTCCTAATACATTTTCTTGATTTAATTTAGGTTTAACTACTACTTCTTTTTCATAGACAAATTCCCAATAAAAACATCTATTTCTGGGTAATATTCTCAGTTCTTTAATAGCAGAAAATGCTAAATTACTAGGAATGGGAATATAAAAGCAATCTAGACCAAACCAGCGCTTACAGGTATTGCCTAGTGGTACTCTGATTTGATTACCTTTGAGTTTTAATGCTTGTTTGGGGTAACTAACTGTAGCCATTCCCCCTTTTTTTCTGTAGTTAGGAATCCTTGGTCTGTTTGTAATTTTACCTTCACTATAGGCAATAATAAGACCATAATAAGAGCGAAATGATTCCGCTACAGTTCTCAATATTTGTTGTGCTGCTTGAGAATGTAAAACTTTGTAATGATTGTTCTTTTTGTAGACCTTTTCCAAGTGATACTTGCCAATGCCTTTTTGAGACTTAAAATATAGTTGCCTGGCATAATATATTCCCATGTTAGTGAGCTTGTGAGACTGTTCACATAAGAATGTTAAGATAGCAATTAATTCAGAATTTTTATTTACTAAAACTTGCTGACAAGAGTACATTGGAAACAGGCAGACCGAAAAGTTATTGCAAGTAATAATAGCACAGGACAACTAGAGTTGTCTAGTCTAAACGATTCCCTTCAACGTGGCTTTTCGGTAAAATAAAATACATCGGATTAAAATCCGACTCCTCGCCTTTCATCCATCGCTTAAAAGACGATGGCTTTCATCCTCCCGTGTTATTTAGGTAAATTTTCACCCAATTTTTAGTTGAATAAAAAGTCATGCGTAGGGGCGAGTAAGACCTAATTATTACATAATATCATGATTTTTTTGGGGATGCAAGGGGAAAAGCCTTGCCGTTTTTAGAGCTTCACAAAATGCAAATTAATCATCCGCGTATCCGTGGCCTAATCCTTGTCTGGCGATTTTTTTGGGGATGCAAGAGGAAAAACCTTGCCGTTTTTTTAGAACTTCACAGGATGAGAATTTGCTGGATTTGTGAATATAGCGTTGGCGGAGTAAGTGCGTTAGCTACATCGCTTCTACATGAGTAATATCGATCTGTTGATGGGGTGAAAAATTTGACCGTCGTTACTTCTTTATCCAAGTGCTTCACAGGATGATTATTTTCTCTGCTTTGATGGTGTAAGTATCTCTTATATATATTCAGTGACGATATGCTATTTTTGCGTTGAATAAAAAGTCATGCGTAGGGGCGAACGACACCCAATGATTACATAGTATCATAATTTTTTTGGGGATACAAGGGGAAAAGCCTTGCCGTTTTTTAGAGCTTCACAGGATGAGAATGTTCTGGATTTGTGCATAAGTAATATCGATCTGTTGATGGGGTGAAAAATTTGACCGTCGTTACTTCTTCATCCAAGTGCTTCACAGGATGATACAGTAGTGGGAGCATCTTGCTTCCGTACTATCCTATTTACCATTACTATGCAGGACTACCGATGTCTGAATATCCCTTCTATATATATTCAGTGGCGAAATGCTGTTTTTGCGTTGAATAAAAAGTCATGCGTAGGGGCGAACGACACCCAATGATTACATAGTATCATAATTTTTTTGGGGATACAAGGGGAAATACCTTGCCGTTTTTTGGAAGCTCTACAAAATGCAAATTAATCATCCCTGTATCCGTGACCAAATCCTTGTCTGGCAATTTTTTTGGGGATGCAAGGGGAAAAGCCTTGCCGTTTTTTGGAAGCTCTACAAGATGTAAATTAATCATCCCTGTATCCGTGGCTAAATCCTTGTCTAGCAACGCCTTAATTCTATTTTCCCAAAATCTGATTTCGATCGCTAGCTCCCAAACCCAACCTATTACCATTAATCTGAGGAGTAATCACAGCAGGTACTTCAGTAACACCCCAAAGACTTACCAATTGCTGTAAAAATTTATCCTGCTCCACCCGTGTTGCTTCCCAGTAAGGACTGCGGTTAATCATCGTAAACCAAACCAAACCCTGTTCGCGAGTAGGAATAACTCCAGCCAAAGCAATCACATCATTGAGAGTACCAGTTTTCACCACCGAACCCCGGGGAATATTCCGAGACTGGTCTACCAAAGTTCCTCGGTCATAACCAGATACCGGAAACAAGTCAGCAATAACCCACTCAGAAGTTTGAAGATACCGCTGAATAGCAATTAACATCCCACTCACAGCTCTTGGAGAAATTTTATTTTCCACCCCCAACCCAGAACCATTAATTAACTGAATTTCTGCTTGAGGCACCCCCGCAGTCCAGGCAGCTTTTTGTTGAACAATTTTTGCTCCACCCAAATTACTAGCTATTATTTCAGCCAACTTATTATTACTTTCCACATTCATAGTTTTGAGAATATAGATAAGTGGCAAAGACTTGTGTCGAACAATTGGAATTTCTGTAGATACAGATTTTTGGGATATTACAGAACCAGCGATCGCCACTTTTGGCTGAAGTGTCCCTGGTGGCATTCGGTTGTAGATATTTCTCACATTATTAGACCAAGTGGCTGAATTGATACCTTCTCGCAATAATTGACCTGCAACTATGGGGCCAGTCCGATAGTTCATCCAGAAATCACCCACTACAATCAAATTACCTGTGACTTGATTAATTCCCAATTTTTGGATGGCGTTACCCAGAGCGATCGCTTCTTCCCAGACAAAATATGGGTCATTACCGCCAGTAATTACCAAATCTCCTCGCAATATTCCATTTGTAATTGGGCCTGTGGTACTAACCAAAGTTTCAAATTGATGTTGAGGTCCCCAAGTTTCTAGGGCGGCTAAAGATGTGGCGATTTTTGTTAAGGAAGCAGCAGGCATGGGAACTGTACCTTCGTGACCATGTAAAAGTTCAAATTCTGATTGTATCCATATACCCTGAGCATCGGAAGTTAGTAATCTTTTGGCTGTCAAACCTTTCAAGTATTCATCTACTTTTATAGTTAATATTCGATCGGAATTTTCAGTTGAAATTAATTGAGGTAAACCTGTTTGCCATTTGAGTATGGTTACAGTATTTTGCCCGATAGTTTGTATACCTGCCATTTCTAGCCACAGAGATATAATTCCATAGCTGAACAAATCCCACATAAATCAATTCAATTTTTTTCAAGTTTTTCCATAATAGCGGACTTCAATCAAGATTATGTTTTTCCAGGATAGGAAGCAGAAAATTAATTGCTGAGGAGCTTGGCTAATTATTGAATCAAAAATAGAAAATTTATTCATTACTGTTTTGACATACGCAACAGTAAGACATCAAACATCTGGCAATTATGAATTTGAATACTCCTACTGAGGAAGTAGAAAATTAATTGCTCAGGAGCTTGGCTAATTATTGAATCAAAAATAGAAAATTTATTCATTACTGTTTTGCCATACGCAACAGTAAGACATCAAACACCTGGCAATCATCAATTTGAAGACTCCTACTGAGGAAGTAGAAAATTAATTGCTCAGGAGCTTGGTTAATTATTGAATCAAAAATAGAAAACATATTCATTACTGTTTTGCCATACGCAACAGTAAGACATCAAACATCTGACAATTATGAATTTGAATACTCCTACTGAGGAAGTAGAAAATTAATTGCTCAGGAGCTTGGTTAATTATTGAATCAAAAATAGAAAACATATTCATTACTGTTTTGCCATACGCAACAGTAAGACATCAAACATCTGAC
>JAXHSW010000001.1:143611-143748 GCA_034190295.1 Cyanobacteriota bacterium
AATTATGAATTTGAATACTCCTACTGAGGAAGGAGAAAATTAATTGCTCAGGAGCTTGGTTAATTATTGAATCAAAAATAGAAAATTTATTCATTACTGTTTTGCCATACGCAACAGTAAGACATCAAACACCTGGC
>JAXHSW010000010.1:0-9109 GCA_034190295.1 Cyanobacteriota bacterium
TCCTGTGGGGGCGATTGGCCATTCGCCCCTACTTTTCAAAAAGACAAAATTGCATAACTAAATGTAGCTGAGAAATATCTTTCTCGTAGAAACAACGGAGTTATTAACAAATAACTATAAAACCTATGTTGTCCAATCGCTCAAATTCCCAAGTCAAAATGAGTAAGTCAGATGTCCATGGAAACTGTTTAACATCTTTTCAGCGTAAACTCTTAGAAAAAAATCTAGATGATAAGTTGCCGTGGCAATATCGTCAGAGAATAGAAATTATGCTGCTAGCAGATGAAGGCAAAACCCAAAGTCAAATTTGTAAAGCTATAGGTTGTTCTCCCGGTACAGCTAGACATTGGATACTTGTTGCTAAATCTGGTCAAGCTCACAAATGGAACGATCGTCCCATAGGTCGTCCCCAAGAAGTTAACGAACAATATTTAGAACGCTTGAAAGAGTTAGTAACTAATAGTCCCAAGGAATTTGGTTATGTATTCCAGCGGTGGACTGCTAATTGGTTAAGTAAACATTTGGCAAAAGAATTTGATATTGAGTTGAGCGATCGCCATATTAACCGCTTACTCAAACAAATGGGTTTATCGACCAAACCAAAACCACCGAAAACGGAAGAAATTCCCGGTCAAGATATTAATGAGAAAAAAATTGTCATTCGCGATCTGAACTCAGACCGAAATTTTGACCCATCCCTAGAAATATTAAGTCTCCACACTTTTAATTAGCTATCAGCTTGAGCGCATTTGGGTACCGGAATGCTCCGCAAACAGCTAGCCTCTTGCAGAGGAACTGCGCACTTCAGCTTTTAGAACTAGGGATGAAAATCCTCTTGTCCGGAATGCTCCGCAAACGAGAGCGTAAAAAAAATGATTATACTGAGTGCTGAGTGCTTCTTTAGTAAATATTTAGTAAATAAAATTTTGAGTTATGGTTCAAAATGCACCTACTCCTGCTTTGACTCAGGGGGAAATTACTGATGTCTTGGGATATTCACTTTCACAAAAAGAAATAGAAAATTGCCTGAAAACATTAGAACATTTGACACCAAAAGTTGGTCAATTTTGGCAAGCAGCAGATGCTCAACCAGGCATATATATTGTAACTGTAGGCAAAGTTAGACTCTTAGATAGTCAGGGTGAATTAATTACTACCCTCAATGCTGGAGCTTCATTTGGCGAATCTACCCTATTTCCCGATTATTCCTTTCAACCCTACTCAGCAAGAGCATCAGTAAACCTCAAACTTTCCTATCTCCCTGGAGAAACCCTTCTTCCACTAATTCAAAAACACCCTGAAATCCGAGAACATCTTCATCAAGTTGCTCTCAAACTCGATTCTCTACAGAAAAAAGGTGAGCCAGAAACTGCCCATTCCTCCGATGAAAATCTGCCAGAAGCAAACATAACTGAATATCGGCAACCAGAGGTAAAACCACAAAAAACTATTAACAAAGCTTATTTCCCTAGTCCCACTCAACGAGTAGGTCATCTCTGGCAGCGCATCACCAGACGCTATCCCTTCTTTGCTCAACAAAGCAGTTCTGACTGTGGTGCCGCTTGTTTAGTTATGGTCGCTCGTTACTGGGGCAAAAATTTCAGCGTCAATCGGGTACGGGACATTGCCAACGTTGACCGTAACGGTGCTTCACTGCGAGGATTATCTGCAGCAGCAGAAAGTATCGGATATTCCACCAGACCAGTCAAAGCAACCCTTGACCAACTAGCCAAACAAAAATTACCAGCGATCGCTCACTGGGAAGGCAAACATTATGTAGTAGTCTATGAAATAACCCCCAAACAGGTCATCATTGCCGACCCCGCTATTGGTCAACGCAATCTCACTTATCCAGAATTTCAAGCCTGTTGGACTGGTTACACCCTACTCCTACAACCTACTGCTTTAATCAAACAACTCAAAAATTCTACTACTCCCTTCTGGCAATTTTTTGAGTTGGTCAGTCCTCATGGACAAGTGTTGCTGGAAGTATTTATCACTTCCCTACTAATTCAGATATTTGGATTAATTACCCCACTATTTACCCAACTACTACTAGACCGGGTAGTTGTTCAAGGTAGCACTCTCACTCTAACCGCAGTGGGATTGGGTTTAGTCATCTTTGGTTTATTTAAGGTTGCCATGACTGGTTTGCGACAATATCTGCTCGACCACACTGCTAATAAAGTACATTTGGCGATGATCGTGGGGTTTATTCGTCACACATTCCGACTACCCATGAATTTTTTCGAGTCTCGTTATGTGGGGGATATTATTGCTCGGGTTCAAGAAAATCGGAAAATTGAGAATTTTCTCACTGGGGAAGCTCTCTCTATTGTGTTGGATTTGCTGACAGTTTTCATTTATTTAGGACTAATGTTCTGGTATAGTTGGAAAATGGCTTTACTAGCATTGGTTATTGTGCCACCGTTTTTTTTATTAGCACTTATTGCCACACCGTTCCTGCAAAAAATCTCTAGAGAAATATTTGCAGCTCTAGCTGAAGAAAGTAGTTATCTGATTCAATCCCTGACTGGTGTAAGCACTGTCAAATCTCTAGCAGTTGAGCAAACAGTACGTTGGCGATGGGAGGAATTTCTCAATAAGTCAATCAGAAAAAACTTTTCTGGACAGGTGATTAGTAACCGACTGCAAATATTCAGCTTAACTATTGAATCTTTAGTGACGACGGGGTTACTCTGGTTTGGAGCATGGTTGGTGATTCAAGGTGAGTTAACTATTGGGCAGTTGGTGGCTTTTAATATGTTGATTGGCACTGTGATTAGTCCTTTTCAGCGACTGACGGTTTTGTGGAATGAATTACAGGAGGTAATTATTGCGGTGGAGCGCATCAATGATGTGATTGATACTGAGCCAGAGGAAGATTTGCAATCTCAAGGGCGTCAGTATTTGGTAGAGTTACGGGGTAATATTATTTTTGATAATGTGACTTTCCGTTATCACCCAGAAAGCGATATTAATGTTTTGGAAAATCTCAGTTTTGAGGTAAAAGCAGGACAAACTGTGGCTTTAGTGGGGCGTTCTGGGTCTGGGAAGACAACGATTTCTAAGTTGGTTTTGGGGTTGTATCCGCCTACTGATGGGAAAATTTTGATTGATGGTTATGATATGAGTACGATTTCTTTGCCATCTCTGCGCAACAAAATTGGTGTGGTTGACCAGGATACATTTTTGTTTGGTGGCACTATTCGGGAAAATCTGACTATTGCTCATCCCTCTGCAACTCTTGAAGATATTGTACGAGCAGCAAAGTTAGCGGGTGCTGATGAATTTATTCAAAGGTTGCCGATGGGTTATGAAACTCAGATTGGAGAGGGTGGGGGGTTGTTGTCTGGTGGTCAACGGCAAAGATTAGCGATCGCTCGTGCTTTGTTAGGAAATCCTCGTTTATTGGTTTTTGATGAGGCGACTTCTCATTTGGATGTTGAGTCGGAGCGTATTATTCAGACAAATTTGAATAGTATTCTTCAAGGTCGCACTACGTTAATTATTGCTCACCGTTTATCTACTGTGAGAAAAGCTGATGTAATTTTGGTGTTGGATAGGGGGGTATTAATTGAGCAGGGAAATCACGAAGAATTGATGGCGAAACGGGGACATTATTATTATTTGAATCGTCAACAATTGGAAAGTTAAAAATCTCAATTCAAAAGTCAAAAGTCAAAAGTCAAAAGTAAGATTTTAGAGGTTTCAATTGGAAAGTCAAAAGTCAAAAGTCAAAAGTAAGATTTTAGGGGCTTCAAATGAAAAGTCAAAAGTCAAAAGTAAGATTTTAGAGGTTTTAAATTTCAATTCAAAAGTCAAAATTCAAAATTCAAAAGTAAGATTTTAGGGGTTTCAAATGAAAAGTCAAAATTCAAAAGTTAAAATTCAAAAGTTAAATTTTATGGGCTTCAAATAAAAAGTCAAAATTCAAAAGTAAGATTTTAGGGGTTTCAAATTTCAATTCAAAAGTCAAAAGTAAGATTTTAGGGGTTTCAAATTTCAATTCAAAAGTCAAAAGTCAAAAGTCAAAAGTAAGATTTTAGAGGTTTTAATTGAAAAGTCAAAAGTCAAAAGTAAGATTTTAGGGGTTTCAAATGAAAAGTCAAAATTCAAAAGTCAAAATTCAAAAGTAAGATTTTAGGGGCTTCAAATGAAAAGTTAAAAGTAAAAAGTAAGATTTTATGGGCTTCAAATGAAAAGTTAAAATTCAAAAGTTAAAATTCAAAAGTTAAATTTTATGGGCTTCAAATGAAAAGTCAAAAGCCAAAAGTCAAAAGTAGGATATTAGGGGGGTTTCAATTGGAAAGTTAAAAGTCAAAAGTCAGATATTAGAGGTTTCAATTGAAAAGTTAAAAGTCAAAAGTCAAAAGTCAAAAGTAAGATTTTAGGGTTTTGAAACCTGAACCGAGAGATTTAAAAGCCAAACCTAAACTGAACTGATAACTGATAAAAATCATGCCACAACAATTCAATTTAACAGTAGAGTCAAACGGTCATAAACCTTTAGACACCGACTTAGTAACACTAGAAAAAAGTTTAAATAACTCCAAAACTTCAGACCCAGAAGTGACCAAACTAGATACAAATACATCTGTTGATGATTGGTCTTTTGCTACTAAAGAATTATTAGATGCTTTACCTCAACGTTGGACGCGAGGATTACTATATCTTTTAATAATATTTGTAGCGATCGCTCTCCCTTGGGGAATGTTTTCTAAAGTAGATGAAACTGGTACAGCTAGAGGGCGTTTAGAACCTCAAGGTGGTACTCTTAAACAAGAGTTAAATTTAACATTTACGGCTGCAACAGTTTATACACAAACCGCAAAAGTTGAGAAAGTTTATGTTAAAGAAGGAGACAAAATTGAAGCTGGAGATATTTTAATAGAATTAGAATCTCGCCCTATTCGCGACCGACTTAGTAAACTGAATATTCAACTGCAAAGTCAACAAAATAGACTCAGTAAAATTGAACAACAAAAAGGTCAATTAGAAACTGAACTTCGTACCCAAGAACGACAAAATAAATCGCAAAAATTAGAAAAAGTAGCTCAGGTAGAACAAGCACGACGTAATTTTCAGTCTCTGAAGACAATGTACAATTTACAGGAACAAGAAAAACTAGCACAAGTTCATCAAGCACAACAAAATCTTGAAGCTCTTAGAAGAACATTAAACTTACAGGAACAAGAAAAATTAGCACAAGTTCATCAAGCACAACAAAATCTGGAAGCTCTTAGAAGAACATTAAATTTACAGAGGGAAGAAAAGCTAGCACAAGTTCATCAAGCACAACAAAATTTAGAAGCTGCTAGGAGAATATTAAATTTACAAAGGGAAGAAAAATCAGCTCAAGTTAATCAAGCAAAACAACAGTTAGACGATAGTAATACTGCTTATAAATTAGCAGAAATTCGCTGGCAAAAATCTCTCAGAGAAGTTGAACGTTATCGTAATCTTTGGGAACAGGGTGCAGTTACAGAAATTCAGGTAGTTGAAAAGGAGGATATAGGAGAAGAAAGACAAAGAATATGGGAACAAAGTCAAGCAGACCGGGAACAGGCAAAACTACAAATAGAAGAGCAAGAAGGTAGTTACGACCGGGTTATTCATCAAGCAGAAGCAGATATTGAACAAGCAGAATTACGTTTAACAGAACAAAAAGGTAGTTATGAAAGAATTATTAATCAAGCAGAAGCGGATATTAAACAAGCAGAATTACGTTTAGCAGAACAAAAAGGTAGTTATGAAAGAACAATTAATCAAGCAGAAGCAGATATTGAGCAAGCAGAGTTACGTTTAGCAGAACAAAAGAGTAGTTATGAAAGAACAATTAATCAAGCAAAAGCAGATATTGAGCAAGCAGAATTACGTTTAACAGAACAAGAAAATAGCTCTCAAACTATTACTCATTCTGGAGATATTGCCATGTCAAAAATCAAAGAACAACTTAAGAATATGGATAGTCAAATTATTAGTATTCAGGGAGAAATTGCTCAGACAAAGAAAGAGATTGATTCTTTAAATTTTGAGTTAGAGCAACGAGTAGTTAGGGCGCAACAAGGAGGCATTATTTTTAATTTGCCCATTGAAGGTGTGGGAGATGTCGTGCAACAAGGAGAAATGATTGTAGAAGTATCACCACAAGGTAAAAATCTTTTATTGAAGGCAGAAATGGCAACTTCAGAAAGTGGTTCATTAAAGAAAGGAATGGAGGTAAAAATGAAATTTGATGCTTATCCTTTTCAGGATTATGGTGTAATAGAGGGAACCTTGAAAAAGATTTCTCCTACTTCACAAGTGCAGGAGACTTCTCAGGGGAATGTGGCAATTTATGAGTTAGAAATTGAATTGAATGAGACTTGTATTCCTACTGCTAATGAGTGTATTGCTTTGCGTCCTGGAGATACAGCAACGGCAGAAGTTGTTGTGCGTCAGCGTCGTCTGATTGATTTTATTCTTGACCCATTTAAGAAGTTACAAAAAGGAGGTTTAGAGTTGTAGAAATAATTAATAATTGACAATTACAGCGGGTTCCACCAGGCGTGAGGTACACCCCGAAGCGAGCAAGATGCTCGCACTGGGAACATTTAATTTTTCATATCTGTACTTCATATACTTGGAATTTGCTGTAACTAGCGCTGCGAGAATTGGAAATTGTCACTATTGGTCTGTCAAGATTTAATTTTTCACCAGTGGGAGCATCCTGTTTCCTGGGGCGAACATTCTGTTCCCTGGGGTGAACATTCTGTTTCCTTGCGTGAGCGAGACGCTCACATTACACATAATCAGGACTTACGCAAATTAACTTTTAAAGCACCATCTGTAGGGGCGAATGGCATTTTCCCTCGCTATATGTAGAGTCTCTGCGTAAGTCCTGATAATTAAAAGTCATCTTTGAGATGACTTGAGCTATTAGCCAAGGATTTTAATCCTTAGCGGGTTATCGGGTCATCAGTTTGATAACTGGTTGGCAGGTATGGGGGAATCACTCACCCGCCAAGAAATTCATTTCTTGGCTAATAGCAAAAGTCATCTTTAGATGACTCTTGATACTCATTTGTTTCAATTAACCAGCTATCAGCTTTTCGTGATAGTCATGCTGCGCAAACAGTATTTAGCTGGAGCGCTAAAAATTCAAGGGTTTAAGTCCCCCACGCTTATTTGAAAAATTAGTGGTGCGCCTTTTATGGGGTATTCAAACCCCCATTATACACCTTGAGAAGCTGATGGCTGAAATGCTGAGTGCTGAGTGCTACTTCAATTAATAGGAGAAAAACCATGTCACAATCTATCACTATTACTGCTGAAGATATTCTGAACCAAGTCAAGCTATCCTTAAAAACCTCTGAGCTTACAGAAGGGATTATTACTCGCAAGATTGTTATGGATGCAGCTCAGGAAGCAGGTATAAAAGTAGAGACTGAAGAACTTCAGAAAGCAGCAGATACTATGAGGTTTGTCAATAAACTTCATAGCGCCCAAGAAACTTTTGCTTGGTTGGAAAAACATTGTTTGTCTGTAGATGATTTAGAAGAAGTTGCCTATATAAGTATTGCTTCTCAAAAATTGGCTGCTCATCTGTTTGCAGATAAGGTTGAGCCATATTTTTATGAAAATCAATTGAATTATGCTGGTGTGGTGATGTATGAGGTAGTTTTGGATGATGAAGATTTAGCGATGGAATTATTCTATGCTATTCAGGAAGGGGAAACAAGTTTCTATGATGTTGCTCATCAATACATCGAAAATAAAGAGTTACGTCGTCAGGGGGGATATCGAGGGGTATTGTCTCGTAAAGATTTGAAACCAGAAATTTCTGCTGCTGTTTTTGCGGCTCAACCTCCCCAGATGATTAAACCTATTGTGACTTCTAAGGGAGTGCATTTGATTTTTGTGGAGGAGATTATTTCAGCAGAGTTAGATAATAAGTTGCGCTCTCAGATTTCTTCAGAGTTATTTGGTGAGTGGGTTAAGAAGCAAGTTGAGTCGGTTGAAGTTGTGACGAGTCTAGAATCAAATGGCAAAGCTATTTCCGCATAGCTTCACTGGAGTAGTTATATCATGTTCGGATAATCAGTTATAAAAAACCTTATCTCTTTGAATCTTTCTTTTCCTTCTGCCTTCTGCCTTCCTTTCTCCAAAGTATAAGTATTCAACCGAACATGATATTATAGGGTTGGGGGTGGAGATCGCTTTAATATTGTTGCCCTCAACAACGCTCCTTCCCACTCCTGAGTCAAACCCAGGTCAATAAAAAATATCACCCAGTTGAGCATCACTTTTGCGACTGGATGATATCTTTTTTTTGTTTATATCAAGTCACCATCAAATCTATTGGGTGACTATTTTTATCTGATTAAATCTATTCGCTCAAGCTGACTTTTACTTATTCTTATCACCAGCAAATAGTGATAGAAATTCTTCTTGTTTTCTTGGTGTTAAAGCAAATACTTACACTCCCAGCTCCTCCTAATGTATTCATCATTTCTTCCTCAGTCAAATCATTGAGATAGCTCTCAGAATCTAAGAACAAGTCAGCACCAGCAGGACGTAAATCAGAGATGTTAATGTTAGGCATTTTTCGGTTACTCCTTAAGAAAATTAGTAGATCGATTTTGTTGATTTGGAATTAGACTTGCTTTTGTCTCTTTCCATTTATATTATTGCCTGACTTTTCTTATGGTGCAAGGGTTTTAACAACTTAAAACTGCATCTAACTAACACAATTATGTCTCAAATTTTAGAGAAATAATCGTCTATATTGAGTAAAAGTTAGCTAAAAAGAAGTTAATTTAGTCTAAACAGATAATTGTTGAAGAAATAACTAACACAATTATGTCTTTTTTGATTTTCTGATGGTATTGAACCACAATAAAAGTCACAAAAAAACAGCTCCATTAGATTATGGAGCTGAACTGAAACATTATTATTGAAAATAGTGTAGGTTGGGTTGACGTTCGCGTAAGCGTTGCGGAGCAAAGGAAACCCAACACATACAAGTCATTTTCACCCTGATTAATGTTTGATTTATCTATTGTCCAATAGTAAGATTTATGGGAAATGCAGTTAAATTCCCCTTCCACCACAAACACCAAAAAAC
>JAXHSW010000010.1:9209-24521 GCA_034190295.1 Cyanobacteriota bacterium
TGCAACCATTAAGTTATGAGATTTTTGATAAATTCTGAGAAAGGGCGCGATCGCTGATGTTCACCCTGATTAATGTTTGATTTATCTATTGTCCAATAGTAAGATTTATGGGAAATGCAGTTAAATTCCCCTTCCACCACAAACACCAAAAAACTGCAACCATTAAGTTATGAGATTTTTGATAAATTCTGAGAAAGGGCGCGATCGCTGATGTTCACCCTGATTAATGTTTGATTTATCTATTGTCCAATAGTAAGATTTATGGGAAATGCAGTCAAACAAGGCGATCGCCTTCCACCACAAATACCAACAAGGTTAATATTGACGAGTTATCAAAATCATAAGGGTCTAAAACCCTGCCTTTTAAGGCGAAATGTTTTTGGAGCCTTGCTCAAATCCCCTACTTCCCCTCCTGGGAGGGGTTAGGGGTGGGTTAACTTCTGACTTCTGACTTCGTTAATGTTGGGTTGCGAGATACGCTTAACCCAACCTACAGGGACTATAATATCCTATAAATATCTTCAGAATTAGCATTCAAATAAGGACGCTGCAAATCAATCCCTAATAAAGAAAACTGTTCCAAAATCGCCTTCATTTTTCCCCCGGTCGAATTATCTCCATGCTGCCAAGCTGTCAACAACCCATTCGCTATAATCTGACACCTATTCATACCAAAACTTTCCTGACTAGCAAATTTATTGTCTGGTTCTTCAGCTAATCCCAAACCCGGTGCCAACTCCATTGTAAATAAAGGTATTTCTGATTGAAAATAGGATTTATTCTCTCCATAAACATCCGACAAAACCTGCCTTACCAACTCATAATTATCCTTCTCAAAATAAAGTACACCAGAATCGTAGCGATCGTAATCAGCAGGATTATACAATACTTTAAAACTGAAAGGAACAGCAACTTGATTTAATTTCTCTGTCAAGCTACCCATAACTGCTACTGCACCTTCAGGAGTAACATTAAAATAAACTCGCACCGTTTCAGATTGACTTTCCGACTCTACCTTACTCTGAGTACCCAAATTGCCAACCGCCATATAGAAGCCACTTTGCACCAAATTCTTAGGCATCAGAATCGCTACCGAATCCCCCATAACAGCAGCTTTTTGAGATTTTTGAAGATGCTTTTCTCGTTCAATGTGCAGTCGCAAACCATTCTTAGTAACAGCTAAAGTGCCATCGGTTTCCTCTCTCAACACCGACCAACCAGAATCAAAATACCCCTCTCCCCTATTACTTTCTTCTAACTTAAGATAAAATTCCATCTCTACCCCAAGAAAAGTATTATTCTCCAAATCTAATGGGCGACCATTTTCCTGACTATCCAATGCTAGGAAAGTTTGCATTGAACCATTGTAATAGATGCCATAGAGAAAACTACGCAATTGTAGACTCAGATATTTATCCCGCATTTGTTTTGGCAATGCCTGAAAACGAGCAACTATCTCAGCAGGTAAATCTAAAGGTTTGTACTCAGGATGACGAATAGAAAAATCAGAGGAAATTTCTACTCTCTCAACAATGTCTGATAAAACTTCTGTTAATTGCCCAGTTACTCCAGTGGGGAAGTGATGGGATGGAAACTCAAGTAATTGCATAATTTTTAAACCTCGTAAAATTTTTTAAGGAAGGAAGAAGTGCAATAAGCGTAGGTTGGGTTGAGGAACGTTAGCAAAGCTTATCCGTTAGGATAAACCCAACAAAGCGTTTAAGTCATGAATCTTTTGCAGGGCAAAGTTTTAGTGCAATAAGCGTAGGTTGGGTTGTTCGCGTTAGCGTTGCGAAGCAAAACATGGAACGTAGCTTGCTTTACGTCAGGGTAACCCAACAAAGCATTATCGTTGTTGGGTTTCCCTCCGGGAAGCTCCGCTAACACTTCGTTCTACCCAACCTACATTTTTAGGTGTGTCAGTCCATTACTGACTCCTGACTCCTCAATATTTCTTCAATACCAGCACCAAAAATTGTAGACATTGATGAGTCTGGGCGACATAATAATGCTTTGGCAACCTGAAGCATGGCAATACCTGTATTATTAAAAGTCTTTTGATGTTGAACCATTGACAAGATTGCTGTCATCAAACCCCAACCTGCAAACTGTACTACTCGCTTCAAAAAATCAGGACGATATTCGACAATTTCTGGGAAAGTATCAAAATAAGCTAGAGCTAAAGCAGCAATAGAGGGTTGAAGTAATTCTAGGGGTGTGGTGGCAAATTTGAGAGATTCTTCTATAGTCAGGGAATTACTAATAACCAAGCTACCTAACCACATTTCCAGATAGCTGCCCATCGCTGTTCCCAAATCAAAAGCAGGGTCTCCCCAACTAGACCTCTCCCAGTCAATCAACCTTACAATATTCCCACTAGAATTTTCCCACTCTTGAGCAACGAGAATATTATTTAGTTTCAGGTCATTGTGAGTTAGACAAGTGGGAGATAAAGTCTCGCGAAGTTGAGCGATCGCTTGCCCCAAACTGTCATATCGTTGATAAAGAGCAAAAAATCTCAACCCATCTACAGGAGCGATACCAAAAATTTCTGGCCCTATCCTTTCGAGACTCTGCACCAAAAGTGGGGAGACTTCAGGTTTGGCACGAACAACTTCATTAGCAAAGAATTCTCGATAATTTTCTTGATTCCAAGTATCCCTATGAATAGTAGCCAAAAAACTACCGATTTGAGCAGCAACTTTTGTCGGGAAGTTGTTTTCCTTGTAATAGAAATCGCTTAAATCTCGATAATTATCCAGGTAAGTTGAGACCACAATAGACTTTTCAGGGTCGTGAAGTAGCAATTCTGGCAGAAAGCTACGCCAATAGTCAAGTTCGGGAAATGTCCGTAAAAATTTGTGGATTCGCCATTCTCCAAACAACTCACCAGCAGTTTCTCCTTGAGAATTATATTGTTCTTGTTTAACCAGAAGCTTTCGATCATCTGGCAAAGTCACCAATAAATTAAAATTTTTAGCACTAATTCGCTCGATATTACTCTGAGGTGTCTGGGAGGGATATTGTTTTGCTTCCTGTAGTGAATCACATAAACCATTTTCTACTAAATAGTCGTAGACATTTCGAGAGTTTAAAACAAATTTCATTTAAACTAACCTCTCATTAAGTTATAAATTATCAGTCAGTATCTACCTACTTAATACTGTCAAAATTTTACTGAACTGACAAGCATTTTCATCAAATAAAACAGATATAACTAACACAATTATGTCTTTTTTGATTTTCTGATATCAAATCCGTTTAATTGGACATAAAAAAAATTATCCAATTGTCATAACTACGCCCATATTGTCTTATCTTTCTCCTCCTGAATTGTAGGATTGCTGTTTGCGGAGCATGACAAACGGAAATTCTGCATCCTAGAAACTTAAGCATTCTATAACTGTTTAACCGGATTTTATATAATACTATCGAACGACAATAAAAGTCAAAAAAAACAGCCCCATAACCTAATTGGGCTGAGTCGCTTTCACTTTTTCTGTTAATATGCTTCAAACCCTAATTAACGTGGTTTCAACAATTAATAATGAATAATTAATAATTAACAATTACCTCTTCTTTTGAAGGAGAGGATTGACTAATTATGAAAATTTTTCTTTATTATCCCCTAAAAAGAGGAGGCTTTAAACCACAATTTTTCGGTAAAAGCAAGACTAATAAGCATTCTCCGGTTTATCCAAAGCTTTCTTTGCTCTAAACACGATCGGCTATTTGTAACAGTCGGTTTTGCTACCTGTCTAATTACTTCTGACGGACTGTGGTAAAAAAGCCAAAATTTACTAAGCTTTGTGGACTTTTTTCTTAAGCAAGGAACCCCCAAAACCAATTGCTAATAATCCGATAATTGTCGAAGGTTCGGGAACATCTATGGGAGCGTTGATATTAGCCTCTGCTGTAATGTTAATCCCTAGGAAAAATAAGTTATCGTCAAGACTGGGGTTTTCTGTATCAATGTCAAAGGATGTGGCACCTGAAGTTAAGAAAGGAGCGGGATTAGTACTATTGCCTACTGCCAAGTTATACAACTCGTCATCACTAGATGAACTTGTGGGATTGGCAAAAGGATCGCTAGGATTTGCAGTTGAATCCCCTAATCCACCTACAGTAATTAGACCACCATTAGAACTAACACCGTCATCTTGGCCACCTGCTGAGGAAGTTAGACGGCGACCATCAACATCAACTGTCGAAAACTGAGAACCACCCTGGAAGCCAAAGCCAATTCCTAAAGATAGTAAAGCTTCAAAACCTGGAGTAGTTATATCTAGAGGTTGTGATAGATTAACAGTTGTTGTATCTCCACCACTGCTGCTGAAACCATCAAGAAAAGCGATCGTGCGTTCTTGCTCTAATGGGTTACTGTACACAACTGCTAAAATTTCACCATCAATATTTGAGTTGGGGTTCTCAGAATCAACTGTAAAGTTGAACGTGCCACCACCAGTACCAACTTTACTAGCAACTTGAGAAGTGACATCAGCCCGATAAGCACCTAAAGTCAAGGATGAACTTGGATTAAAGTCACCTAGAGCAACAAAATTACTTGCATCATAGGTAATTCCATCTAAAACAACTGTAGGAGTTGCTGTTGGTCTACCCAAACTATAAAGGGAGCTATACAGGAAAGCAGCTTCAACAGTAGAACCAGCAGGCACGAAGGCATCTAGTATACCTACGGGAGTATTGTTACTGCCTACTCCATCTATTGACCAATTTCCTTTTCCGTTGAATTGATAACTCGTGAGTAAAGCAGCTTTAGCTGAAGATTCATAAGCAGCTAAACTAACTAATATTCCTAGAGGAATTGCCCATAGCTTATTTTTCATGATTTATCTCCTATTTGATTAATTTGCACTAGACCTAAGTTAGGTATTAAATTTCAACCTAAATAACAGAGAGAAAGTGGATTATTTACTCCTGAAGATATGAAGTTTAAGTTTGTTCTTGTTAAATACAATATTCCTTTTTTTAGAAATTCGCTAGTGTTTTGAGATAAAAAAAAAGACATAACTAACACAATTATGTCTTTTTAAGCGACCGCTCATATTCTGACATAACTGCTAAAATTATGTCTTTTTTTTTGCTATTGCTGATGTTGAAAATAATCGCTCAATTACTATTGCAGGATGGCGGAAATAACTGACCAGTTAAAAAATCCTAAGACAATTACAAATCAATACTTTTGAGGGCGAATGCCATTCGCCCCTACGACTTTTGAATTTTTACTTCCGCGTAGCGGCACTATTCCTAAAATAAACTATCTAATTCACAATAATCGGGTAAAGTTGTATCAATAATTTGACCATTTCTTAATACTACTCTGTCATATTGAGACCGCGATAAAAGTTCGCTAAAATTTCTACCTTTAAATAGAATTAAATCCGCAGGTAATCCAACTCCAATTCTGCCAATATTAGGCAAACCAATTAAATCCGCAGGAGTCTTAGTAACAGCACAAGGCCAATCCCCATAAGGCATATCTAAATGAGCAATCCTCACTGACATATTAAACACTTCTAAAACATCATGGTCGCCAAATCCAAAAAATGGGTCGCGACAATTATCACTCGCTACAGCAACAGAAATACCCTGTTTTTTTAACTCATGTAATAAAGTAACTCCCCGCCATTTCGGAGTACGATCATCTTGCCTATTTTGGAGATAAAGATTACACATTGGTAGACTAACAATACTAATACCAGCTTCCTTAACTAATTTGAGAGTTGCTGTTATTTTCTCCGGAGTTTGTACGGCTAAACTACAACAATGTCCGCAGATAATTTTGCCAGAAAATTGATGACTAATTGCCTTCTCAGCAACTTTGTATAAAACTTGAGAATTAGGGTCTCCATTTTCATCAGTATGTAAGTCTAAATCTAATTCACGTTCTTTTGCCAGACTAAACAATCTATCTAATTGATTATCCAAGTCTGAATTCATAAATGGAACTGCTCCTAATATCCCACCAATATCGGTAATTTTATCGGCTAATTTTTCTCCAGCTTCAGTAAGATAATAATCGCCAGTAACCAAAGAAACAGGTTGTAATATTAATCTACCTTCCCACTCTTTTTGTAATGTTTGAAATATTTCCAAACTAATATTTGCCTGTTCTGCAAAACAGTCAAGATGAGTCCGAATAGCTTTTGTACCATGAGCATAACTGCACTTGAGACCAAATTCCATCCGCTGATAAATATCTTCAAAATTCCAATATTCTTTAGCATCCCTAGCTCCCGCATCCAAAGCACCATCAAAACTACCATCTGAGTTAGGCGATCGCATCCAGATATGACCTTTATCTAGATGAGCGTGCATATCCACAAAACACGGCCAAACCTGGCCACCTTTGAGGTCTACTGTAGGAATATTTTCAGTTTCCAGAGAGGGTATATGTTTTGAGGAGTAGACGACTTGTGTAATAAGTCCTTCACTAATTTCGATATCTACCAGCGATAAACCCTCCCTAGTTTGACTAGGTATGTCAAAATCAGTTTCTAGAAGACATACAGGTATATGAGCATTTTTTAGCCAATAGTGAGAACTATCATAAATTACAGAAAATTGTTGATTATTCATAATATCTAAATAATATAGCCCTAGGGAATAGGGAATAGGGAATAGCAAACTTTCAATAATTGATAATTGATAATTACCTCTCCCTAAAACGGAATTGATTGAATAAAAGGAAAATTTTTTCTTGTTTCTTCTTGCTCATAAGAGGATTTTCACCTTAATTATTCGGTAAAAGAGTTTTAGGATTGAAAAATGTCCGCGCCCAATTCTTGCAGTGCTATATCTGTGCCAAATTAGTTTAATATTCAGGATTTACGCAAAACAGTTAATTATACACCGCAAGGTTTGATGTGTAAATATGTGGTTCATCAATTTGAAAAGCGCTGAAAAAAATGTTTCATCTGAGCGTCATTGCCAAATCTTTCTACTCAAAACTTTTGACTTTTGACTTTTGACTTGTTAAAACTTTTGAGCGTCATTGCCAAATCTTTCTACTCAAAACTTTTGACTTTTGACTTTTGACTTTTGACTTGTTAAAACTTTTGACTTGAGCGATAAGTGCTGTCTTCATGGCAAAATTAATGTTGAGAACAAGATCGGCAAAAGGATTAATCTACAAATGATGACTGAATCTAGATTACAAACTGCATTAAAAAATGGCCAAGCTCTAAAAGTTATTAGTGGTTTGACTAATTTTGATACAAACAGAGTAGCAGCAACCGTCAAAGCTGCCACCCTCGGTGGTGCAACCTACGTTGATATTGCTGCCGATCCTAATTTAGTACGAATGGCGCGCAGTTTAACTAATTTGCCTATTTGTGTTTCTGCCATCGAACCCACTAAATTTTTACCAGCAGTAGCAGCAGGAGCTAATTTGATTGAAATTGGTAACTATGAAGCATTCTATGCTCAAGGAATGCGCTTTGAAGCGGAGGAAGTTTTACAGTTAACTGAAGAAACTCGTAATTTGTTACCTAATATTACTCTTTCTGTGACTGTTCCTCATATTTTAGAATTAGATCGACAAGTGCAACTAGCTACTGAGTTAGTAAAAGCGGGTGCTGATATTATTCAGACAGAAGGTGCTGTTAGTGCTAAACCAACTCATCCTGGAACTTTGGGTTTAATTGAAAAAGCTGCCCCTACTTTGGCAGCAGCTTATGAAATTTCTCGTGCTGTAAATGTACCTGTGTTGTGTGCTTCTGGAATTTCTAATGTTACTGCTCCCTTAGCTATTGCTGCTGGTGCTGCCGGAGTTGGTGTGGGTTCTGCTATTAACCGTCTCAATGATGAAGTGGCAATGATAGCTGCGGTTCGTAGTTTGGTGGAAGCTTTGACAAGTGTTCGTCATGTCAAAGCAGATGCAATGTCTGTTTAATTAGTCAGGACTTAGGCTAGAACACTAAATCCAGTGAGGGCGAATGGTATTCGCCCCTACATATGGTATTTTTAAGGTGAATTTGCGTAAATTAAGTCAATATTGCCATTTTTGCCTGACAGTGTTTGTGGGAAAGTGAACAATAACGACATTCCCAGGGACTAGGTTTTGGTTTGAGAGATTTTGAACTGGTAATGGTGGCGATCGCTTCTCTCAACCGTTGTCTAAATTTATCGTCAATTTTCCAAGCAGGAATATCGACTATACCATCTGAATATATTAATCGTCCGTGGGGTATTTGTTTGTGACAAATATCTTGAGTTTCTGGTGCTAAAGGTAATAGCAACATATACAATAATACCTGCATTTTATGAGAATTTTTACGCTTACCTGTTTTGATATCTTCAACTATTACCCACTCATCTTTTACGGTAATAATATCAGGTCTACCGGAAACACAAACGTCATAAGTTTTGCCATTCACTTTGAATGAATTTTGCTGTTCGACACCGAGTACGAATGCCAAAACCTCGCCCGAATGTTCCAAGTA
Organism: Cyanobacteriota bacterium; assembly: GCA_034190295.1. Lineage (GTDB taxonomy): Bacteria > Cyanobacteriota > Cyanobacteriia > Cyanobacteriales > Microcoleaceae > Okeania. The sequence continues at coordinate 17,675 of JAXHSW010000010.1, forward strand.
CCCAATAACCTGCACCTCAAATATCAACAAGCAACAGTCAACAACTACCGTCAACTCGCAAAACAAGTACAAATTCTCCATTCCAGTCATCACGCTAGCGCCGACTTATACAACCCCTATCGGCATTTTTGGAGAGGTATATTATTGATTATCCGTACATCCGTGGCATAATCCCTGTGTGCCCACCTAATTCAATAACTGAATCTGGGCCGGGAAAAAAACAGCAGAAATCACAGGACCATAATTTGTAGCGATCGCGAATCCAATTCTCAAGGATTACAGTAATTAGGACTCAGGACTCAGGAGAAGGAAAATATCCGTGCATCCGTGGCATAATCCGTGTGTGCGCCACCTAATTCAACAGCCTAATTTGTGCCAGGACAAAAACAGCGGGAATCACAGGACCATAATTTGTAGCGATCGCGAATCCAATTCTCAAGGATTACAGTAATTAGGACTCAGGACTCAGGAGAAGGAAAATATCCGTGAATCCGTGGCATAATCCGTGTGTGCGCCACCTAATTCAACAACCGAATCTGGGCCAAAACAAAAACAGCGGGAATCACACGGCCATAATTTGTAGCGATCGCTCTCCAACCCAAATCGGCCAAAAACCAAGTCCAGAGCATGGGGCCTAAAAATCCTAAAGCTGTCCGGGCTGCCCCATAACGAGCTGCACTTATGGCCATACCTCTATTAGCCATTTGCATAGTTATGTGACTTTGAAACTGAGCTGCTGCTGTTGCCCCACCCCTAACTAATGCTGCTTTTGTCACTTGATATTTAGCAAAATGAATGGCAAACTGGCGGGCAAATTCCTTGAGTAAAATGGGTTTCAAAATCGAACTCACGGCCAAAGCACTACCACCTTTCAATAGTAAACTTAATGGATTTTTTTGTATTAATATTGGTAAAGGCTGAGGCAAATTAGATTCAGCAAGGGATCGAGATATACTTTGGCTTAAGACCTCTTGTTCTGATTTTGGTAGGTGTTTCCATGCCTGACCTAAAACATGAAGAAATACCTCTGCTTCTAAATCTATAGTTGAAAGCTTTTGAGAGTAGGAAATTTTCAGATAACGACAAACTTTGATTAAAGCTTGCCGATAGGTTATTTGTTGAGTCCGCCCCCGCAATACCGTCATGCCATCTGCCACCAGATAACAAAATCTTTGTTCTAGGGCGTCTAACCAGGCATCGCGATCGCGACTTTGTACATCTATGGGTAGAGGAGTCTGGAAATAATCCAAAGGATTTATCCCACGCCCAAATAAAAGTTCTGTTAACTGTTGTAACTCCTCTTCTGTTGCTAATTCCAGTGCTGCTCTTAGTTCATTCAACTTACATTCCTGCTTCATAAAACTGATATAAAACGTCACATTGAGTGATATTTCAATGTTTACTTCCTGCTTCTACCGGAACTGTCAGGAGCACTCCGTCCACAGGCATCAACGGCCAAGCCGACCGCATTTCTTAAATTAATACTTGCATTTAAATCTCTATCTATCGAGTGGCCCAACTCATGGCAATCAAAGGCTCTATTGAGTTTTAGCTTTGTTCTGATAGATTTCATGCATTGATAAAAGATAGATAATAGTATACATTCTGACGTATTCTATCGTTATTTGTTGATTAAGTCAATGCTCTAGTTTCAGAGGCAAATTACCAAATTAAGGTTGAGTGCCTGATTATTATAACATAACTATTTATTGTCGCCAGGAAAATGATGATGGGATCGCAACAATTTGATGTTACAGTAATTGGTGCTGGTATGGCTGGTTTAGTCTGCGCTCAACAACTCCAGCAGGCTGGTTATTCGGTGGTGGTACTGGAAAAGTCTCGGGGTGCGGGGGGACGGATGGCAACTCGCCGTGTATCAGGAACTCGTGTAGATCATGGGCTACGTTACCTCGAACCCACGGGTAAATTTTTGCAACAATTAATTAATTATCTAGAAAAAGAAAAAAATGGCCTTTCTGCCGAGCATATTCTCCAACTTTGGACCGATAAAATTTATGAACTAACTCAACCCCAGGGGCTAATACTTCCTCTGACTAAAGATTGTTATATTGCGCCCCAGGGAATGAACTCTGTGGGTAAATTTCTTGCTCAAAATTTAGAGGTTTGGTTTAGTAGGCGAGTGGAAACTATGCAACCAACAGGGGAGAAAAATTGGCATCTGAGTATGGAAGTTACTAATGATACTGCGACTGAAAAACCTGTAGAAGTGATGTCGAAAGCTGTTGTTGTAGCTATTCCTGCACCTCAAGCATTAATGATTTTAGAAAAATCTGTTGCGGAAACGCCACCAGAATTTCTCAATAATTTGCATTTTGTGGAATATGACCCCTGTATTACTGTGATGGCGGGATATTCTTCTGTTCTACAGGAAAATTTACCGGAGTGGCGAGCGATCGCTTTTCCTAATGATGACTATCTTGCCTGGGTTGGTCTTGATAGTAGTAAACGTCTCAATTCTACTCAACCTGTATTTGTGATTCAAAGCAACGCCAAGTTTGCCACTACCCACCTCGACACCACAGACTTACAACCAGTAGGGCAAGAATTACTAGATTATACAGCGCAACAATTGATGTCATGGTTAAAATCTCCAGAATGGTTGCAAGTACATCGGTGGCGTTATGCTTTTTGTCGTCAACCTTTAGCTGTTTCTTGTCTGACTACAGAATTGCCGTTGCCATTAGTAGGTGCAGGTGACTGGTGTGGAGGAGATAATATTGAGAGTGCTTTCACTTCTGGGTTAGCAGCAGCAAATTGGGTAAATAGTCAACTACAGAATTTGTCATTACCAGGGGAAAGTTTTTTGAGAGAAATTTAATCTTTAGGACTTATATCATGTCCGGTTGAACAGTTATAATCACGCTCGTAGTTAGGCTCGTAGTTGGGCTTTAGCCCTCATATATAGCGCTGCGCGCAGGCAATAGGCAACGGACAATAGGGGGAATCAAAAGCCGACCGTATAAGACTTTTAGCTATTGGGCAGCTCCTACAATTTGTAAATATACCCCTCAAGCACTGCTATAAGTATTGTAAGGGCTAAAGCCCAACTACAAACAAACAAAAGTTATGTTTATGCTCTAATCAGAAAATCATCTACTGTTAAAGAAGCATTATTAGAAAAAGTTGCAAAGCGATCGCCATTTCCTAAACCATCTTCACTACCATTAGGATTATAATATAACGTGCTATTGGTAGAGTCATAAACAATTATTGCTTCATTACCAGCAACAAGTTCCTCACCCTCAACTATAGCAAATTCATCACCAAGACTAGCACCTGCTTCAGTTGTAATGGCAGTAAATGTCGTTAAGTCTAGTAGGATCGTATCCTGACCGGAAACAAAATCAGTAATTTCATCCAAACCTAACTCCACTTCACTAAATGCTTGGTTAGCAGCAAAGATAAACTTATCCTTACTAGCACCACCAGTGAGAATATCGTCATCCTCACCTCCATTTAAGCGATCGCGACCTTGACCACCACTGAGAGTATCTTCTCCGACACCACCTAATAGAGCATCAAAACCTATCCAACCAATTAAATTATCATCACCACTACCACCCAAGACAGTATCGTTTTCATAACCACCCTTGAGAGTATCGTTACCATCTCCACCATTGAGTCGGTCATCTCCTCGGTTGCCCAGGAGTTCGTCATTGCCAGCAAAACCTGCAATAGTATCGCTGCCACCGAGACCTTGGAGAATATCGTCCTCTTCCCCACCTGGAATTAAATCGTCACCAGAAGTAGCTTTTGGCGCTAAAGCTGAGAAAACTTCACTGGCATCAAAAGAGAGATTATCAAAGCTAGGGTCTAGGGAAACATTAACATTTGGAGTTCCATCAGCAACGACAACCATATCCCCTTGAGTGTCACCAGGGTCTGAATCTGTATCTATCTCAATGCGCAGGGGAGTTTCTTCGGAAAATTCTGGTTCAGCGAGATTAATAGCTGCTACTAAATCCCACACTGGATTAGGATCGTTGTCACTTTGAATAACTTCCAAAGCATAATCCAAAAATTCCGCAGAAATTAAACTTTCTGGAGTACCCGTATCTAACCAAGCTTGAGAATCATCAGCATCGAACTCTATTTGATTAGTTGCATCTAGGGGAGTAATCTGAATATTCAGACCATCATCCCCAAATTCAAATACTTCTTGAGCAGCTACAGGGTCAATCCAAATATTAAATTCTGCCTCTAAGTTGGTAGAAAAAGGAGGATCGGGTAGCACGGGTAGATTCCCTTCTACAAATACTGCACCACCCATGATTTGCAGAACCGAAATATTATCAACGATAGTGGGGTCTATTCGGAGAGCTTCGGCAATGTTAGTCATTGGGCCGGTTGCTAAAATAGCTACTGGTTCGGGAGATTGATTGATGGTTTCGACGATTAGTTCTGGTGCAGAGCTGGTTTCGACAGGTGGAGCTTCTTCGGGCAATGTGACAAAAGGTGCCCAAAAAGTATCTGAAGCATCCCGAATAAAGTCAGGAAAAACATTATCACCCTCTAATGGATCGGAACGACCAACGCCTACAGGAATACCTGTTACACCAAGTCTTCCGAGCATTAGCTCTACATTATCAACGAAGATTTCCGGGCGAGCAATACCTTGGCCAATAGTAATAGCTTGAACATCATATTGAGGGTTGCCTAGCACATAAGCTAATGCCGTCATTCCATCTTGACTACCGTCATCATCAAAAATTAATGGGGTTGAGTTAACGTTGTCTACCATAGAGATGCAAAAATTAATAAATTAATTGGCAAATATTACAACTCTATTGGTTTTGTAGGGTATTTCTTAAATAAAAATTAATAACTTTACTCTCACCAAAAATACCATCAACTGAAGTAAATTCATATTATTTTACTTTATTAGTTATAGCACTACGCAAATAGCTTAGGACATTTTTAAATGCTTCATATATTGCTTTTGACTTTTAACTTTTGACTTTTAACTTTTGACTTGCGCGTAGCGCTATAGTCCTAACCGATAGCTAACCCGCTAAACTGTCGCCGATAGGTAGATTGAAAACCCAAAACTATATCTGTCTTGGGCACACCTGCTGCTAACAACTCGTCGGCAATGCCGATATCGGTACAATCTTGTTGTATCCAGATTTTCCCATCCTTAATATCCACATGAACTGTGGTCTCATATACCCGTTTGTGGTCGTCCCAACCTAGATTAACGACTAGATAGCGATCGCGCACGGTATCGAAAACTGCTTCTACTTCCGTATCTGGAGAGATATCTTCTCCTAAGAAACTTTCGGTCAAAATTTTTTGCACCAGTTCGGGGTAATTTAGTTTTTCCATGTTATAATTTCCTCCTTATTAGGGTCAAAAATTAGTAATTTTAATTGATGTTCGGCGATGACATCTCGAACGAATTCGCGACGAAAAAAGCCATCTTCAAGAATGCGCGAATTTAGAATGCGCGAATGCGCGAATTACCTCTCCTTGAAAAGAAGAGGATTGACTAATTATGAAAAATTTTTCTTGTTTCTCCTTTAAAGGAGAGGCTTTAAACCTTAATTGTTCGGTAAACCTCAAAGGTAATTGCCAGATATAATATTCGATTTGGATGCGCTTTTCTTAATGCAGAGCGGTAATTAAGCATTTGACCGAGAGCTAAATGAAATTCTTTAACCTCGGATGCTCCTACAAAAGATTTAACTTCTACCGCTATTTGGCGATCGCCTTTTTCGGCAGCAATGATTTTTTCTGCACCTAAGTCTATTTGGAAACTAACGTCGCCGACTCTCATAAATAGAGGATCGTGAGTTATGGTCCATCCATCTTTTTCTAGGGCGGAGCGTACTGCGTCGTGAAAGATGTCTTTTGCTGACATAATAGCGTTTTTTTTTGTTTAATTTCGGTCGAGTTTCGGGGTTATTTTTGACATTATAGCAATTAATTTATTCTTTAACGATGCCTGACGACGGATTGTTAAATGCTTTTAATATTCTCAATTTTCGCCGTCTAACGCATCTACAATTTTTGCTGTTTGTTAGGCAAGTTACTATTAATTCCCAGGGATAAGATTCCCAAGATTTTCTCTAAGTTATTAATAAAGTATTCTGTTAGATCGATGTGAACTTCTGTATTTTCTAATTTTAAAAATTTCCAAATATTTCCAGTTGTGACGACACCGTAAATGGTAGAAATTTGATTACCTTGTTGTTGATTAAATTTTTGTGCTGCAATCATTTCTGCCAGACATTGCCCTAATCCAGCGTTTAAGTTTTCTTTTTTGGCTTCGACAATGGCAAAAACTGGAGATTTAATAAATAATTGTTCTGAGTCTAGACTAATGAGAAAATCACAAGTACCATTTAATCCTTTGGTAGTATCGACGTTAAATTCTGTTCCTGAAAACAGACTAATTTGATTATTCAGGATTTTTCTGAATTCTATTAAAATTGGAGCAATAATCATTTCTGTTTGCGGAGCATTCCGTCAGGAAACGGGCTTTTTCTGTATTAATTGCTAAAGCTAATGGTAAATTATTTTGTAATGTTTGTTTGAAAAAATCGCTTGGTTTAACTTCTGGAATATTGGCAAAAAAATCGACTTGCTCATTTATTTTTAAGGAAAATTCTTGTTGATTTTTTGGTAATGTTAAATCGCTGTAAGGCATTTGATTTTTTCTCCTTGAATGGGCTTTGTTGCATGAAAGTAGCGTTCTTAACATCCATTCGGCAGCTATATCGCTCTGCGACTGCAATTATGACTATTGGACAATAGTTATTGCTCTGGTGATGAGCGATCGCTTTCTTTGGCAATTATGACTATTTAACTATTGGACAATAGTTAT
>JAXHSW010000010.1:24621-35229 GCA_034190295.1 Cyanobacteriota bacterium
ACTATTGGACAATAGTTATTGCTCTGGTGATGAGCGATCGCTTTCTTTGGCAATTATGACTATTTAACTATTGGACAATAGTTATGGCTCTGGTGGTGAGCGATCGCTTTCTTTGGCAATTATGACTATTTAACTATTGGACAATAGTTACAGCAGTTTCGGCACATTATTGTTGTACATATGCGGAGCAAGTGCGGCAGCTATATATTTTCATGCAATAAAACCCCTTGAATATGTAGTGTTTTGTTGTCTGACAAATTCTTCAAATTCCTCGAATGTAGGTTCTTCTAATTGATATTTTTCCTTGGTATAATCTCCGGAACCTGCATCAAGTTCTTGGAGAAAACGTAACATTCCCACAACACCTAATGAATCTATTAGTGCTTTGTATCCTTGTTGTCTAATTTCTGTTAATTTCATCATTTTTTTTCTGTAGAACATTTATTAACCAAGTAACTGGGTTTTCTACCTTTATGGTAATTAAATCTGGATATTTTTTAGCCTTTCGTAAAAGTCTATCATCAGTAGTTAAAAAAACATCAAGATTATAGACTTGAGCCAAAGCTAAGTGTAATATCATGTCCGGTTGAATAGTTATAAATAAATGATTATAGGCAACAGCTCATCTGCTCCGAAAGGCAACAGCTCCGAAAGGCAACAGCTCCGAAAGGCAACAGGCAACAGGGATGATAAAGGATAATAGGAAACAGAAAATTTTTTCATCACTAATTATTCGGACATGATATAACCCCGACCGTGGAGGGGAAGAAGGAAGAAGCAAGAAGCAAGAAAAAAGAGGAGGAAAAGGAGAAAGTTTTTTTTCACTAATTATCCGGACATGATATAAAGCATCATACAGTTTAAATCCTAGTCTCACTAAATCTGATGCTAATGATTTTACGGCTTCATTAGTCTTTAAATAATTAGCAGCATCAGTAGCAATAGATAATATCATGTTCGGTTAAATACTTATAAATAAACTACTCAGAATTCAGCAATTCTGCAATTCAGGAGGGAAGAAAGAAGAAGAGAAGGAGAAAGTTTTTTTATAACTGATTATCCGAACATGATATAAGAGCTTTTCTAGTTTTTCTTTTTTATAATTTACATTTTTGGCAATTTCAAATTGAATTGCATCACTGTTAACTAATGCCCATTTTTTCTGTTCGCAATTTTCTAGAATAGACATAATGGCTTCTGCTTCTAATTTTATTCTAGATTGCTCTAGATCGTCTAGAGGGCGACATAGACAAAAAATATCAGCGTAGATGAAATAGTTTTTAGTCATTACTTATTCCGATCGATAATCTTAATCTTCAGAAAGGTTCTGAATTATTGCCTAGCTTTTTTAATGCTTTTGCAGCAGAGGAACGCACCTCTGAGTTGCTATCTTGAAGTAAGGCTGACAGTGCTTGCATTACAGGTTTAGAAGCATTACCTAATTTGCCTAACACCTGTGCAGCAAAAGAACGCACTCTTGGCTCTCGATCTTGAAGTAAAGCTAAAAGAGCTTCCACCACAGGTTCAGCAGAATTACCTAAGTTCCCTAAAGCCTCTACAGCAGACAAACGCACCTTTGAATCATAATCTTCAAGTAGTGCTAAAAGAGCGTGCACTACAGTTTCAGAACTATTGCCTAAGCTGCCCAACGCCTGGGCCACATAGAAACGCACAATGAAATCGCGATCTTGAAGTAGGGTTAAAAGAGCTTGCACTACAGTTTCAGAACTATTGCCTAAGTTACCCAACGCCTTTATGGCTAAGAGACGCATTAATAAATCATCATCTTGAAGTAAGGTTAAAAGAGCTTGCATCACTGGCTCAGAAGTATTGCCTAAGTTGTCCAACGCCCGTACAGCAGAACGACGCACCTTTGAATCACGATCTTGAAGTATGGCTAAAAGGGCTTGCATCACTGGTTCAGAAGTATTGCCTAAGTTGCCCAACACCTGTACAGCAGAGGAACGCACTTTTGAATTTTCATCTTTTAGAAATTTGATAATATCAGGAGCAACAAATTTAGCAAGCGAACCACTATCTCCTATTTTTTTAAGATCGTCCACCCTATCTTGTACCGTTACCCCTGGAGCAAACAAGTTTCGGACAAGCCTTTTAATCCTTTGCTTTTTTAGTTCTTGTCTCAAAGCATCCAAATCTAATCCTGCTAATTTCCCAATTTCATCTGCTACAAAACTAGGTACTCTAACCTCCGAACCTTTTGCCAAACAACAATCTCTCACTGCCAACAAAAAGCCTTTAATTTCTTTCTTACTCAACTTTTCCTCTACTTTTGCCAGGAACTCCCGCCACTTTTCCTCATCATCCTTATTCTCCTGTACCAAATATAGTGCAGCCAAATATTCTGCCACCGGATCGAGAGCAAAACAAATTTTGTTTCTGTCTTTTCTTTCACCATATCCAATAGACTTAAGCAGTCGCAGGTGTTTCTCAAAATACTCAAGACATAATGTTGCATCATTTCTCCCCAAATCTTCAAAAGCTCTAACCACTGCTTCCCGGTCTGCATAGGATGGTTTATAATTTTGCTCCAAACATTTCCAAGCAATTAGTTGAGCATCCTGTTTAATAGTAGGATATTCACTCTTAGTCTCTCTTTCTCCTTGACGGTTCAACTTTTCTAAGTGGTTAAGTATCAGATCGGGAATATTGTCGAGAGAACCCTCGGAAGTAAAATTATTCTCCTTACTATTAATCATCTTCTCAGCATAAAGCTTTGCCAGCAAAACAGTAATCGTCTTCTGTTCCCCAACAATGCGTGCAAGTTGAGCGCATTCCTGTAAAAATTCTTCTTGATCCGTCTCAAATAAATGCCACTTACCGCACTCCTTCAAATATTGCTCAATAAAGTAAGCTAATTTTCCTCCATCAAACCTGAGAGTTTTAATTTTAATATCAATACCCCGGAAATCTTCCTCTATTCTAGAAGTGACAATTAAAGCATTTGCCGGAAACTCTTTCGGGTCGGGATTAATTTTCTCTTGAGTTTCTTGACTCAGTTCTGAATAACTATCTACTATCAATAAAATTCGGCGCTGTCGCAGTAGTTGTTTAACTAATAATTCATCAACAATCATTTGTTCGTTGTCAATCAACTCCTGAATTTCTGCCATCATTGCTTCCATTATGGGTTTGATGCCATCTCCAGCATTATCGATTTCCTTCTCAATTAAAACTGGTAACATCAAATGTTTGGCTAAAGCTTTAGACCGATCCTGCTTTTTCATTGCCCATTTAGCAATTTGACAAGCAATAGTTGTTTTTCCTGAGCCTCCTTCACCCCAAATTAACAGTCGCACTCGCTTTTCTCTGTTAAAAGGTTCGCTCAAGGTTTCCGCTGTCAGCTCATCAATTTCCTGACTGTTTAATTCAACTGGAAGTGAAACATAATCTTTTCGCTCCTCAACAGTTTCATTCTCCAGAAACTTCTGTTGAAAAGTCGCCAGATGTTTTTCCACCCAAGCATCTAATACCCTGGGGCGATATTTGAGAAAACGTAAGATACCAACAGGTAGTTTAACTTCTGGAGTTATGGGTGTTTTCGGTATATTAAATTCCGCAGGTAGAACCAATAACCATAAGGGACGAAACCAGAGAATTCCCAAATACAAACCTGGCAGCACAAAGATTAAAATTAACCACTGTTCTAGTTCTTTGATTAAAATTAACCACTTTTGCAGCTCTTTATTTTCTTCCGAATTTTCCGAATTTTCTTGTGTTGTTTGTTCGGTGGGTTGAGTTGTATTTTTTTGCTCAAGGTCAGCGCTAGGTTGAGGGTTAGGCTCAACATTTTCTTGGGCAAAGACTAGACTATTAATTTGCTTAGTGCTTGGGTGTAATAGAGAAAAACTTGTTACTATTAAAGGCAAAGAAGTAGACACCAGAGCTATTTTTAACACAGCTAATAAGGTCTGTTTAGGTAGTTTGACCATAAATTAGAATATCCAAAAAGAGAATTTTTGAATGTATATTATAGCAATTATTGTCAATAAATGGGTGGAAAGCGATCGCTATTGTTAAATCTCCAGAAGGAAAAGAGCGATCGCCCCTCAGAGGTGGTTGGTTTTGGAGAAGCGATATTGCATCCGCAACGCTCCGCGAACGCTTTGGAGTAACTATAAAGTCACCCATTCATCAAGGGAAATAGGACGAGCGATAATTTTCTCAATTTCTCGAATTATCATTGTCAATTCTATCCGTTTTCACTCTCGAGGTAATTATTAATTATTAATGGCTTTGTTGCATGAAAGTATATAGCTGCCGCACTTGCTCCGCATATGTACAACAATAACCTGCGGAAACTGCTGTAACTATTGTCCAATAGTAAGAATTGCAGTCGCACAGCGATCGCTCTTCAGCAGAGCCTTAACGAAGTCAGCAAGTCTGCAAGTCAGTAGGGGCGAACGGCCGAAAGCTTGCGCATAACTATCGAATGGCGCCCGTACAGAAGTTAACCCACCCCTAACCCCTCCCTGGAGGGGAAATAGAGGATTTGAGAAAAGCTCCAAAAACCCTATCGCCTTAAAAGGCGGGGTTTTAGACCCATGTTATTTTGATAACTATTGTCCAATAGTAAGAATTGCGATCGCACAGCAATATAGCTGCCGCACTTACTCCGAATGGCGCTCTTCAGCAGAGCCATAACTATTGTCCAATAGTAAGAATTGCGATCGCACAGCAATATAGCTGCCGCACTTACTCCGAATGGCGCTCTTCAGCAGAGCCATAACTATTGTCCAATAGTAAGAATTGCAGTCGCAGGGCGATATAACTGCCGAATGGATGTTAAGAACGCTACTTTCATGCAACAAAGCCATTATTAATTATTAATTATTAATTGTTGAAACGGTGTCCACCAGCTCACGAGTTGGCTCCTCGTTCAAATTGATATTGTTGATAATTGGCAGAGCATGACGGAGTTTCAACCCTATTAGGATCCAATCTTCTAGGGTCGAGCGTAACTCATTCTCGCACTGGCGCAGTGTGGATGCAAATGCGATAACGCCTTTGCAGGATGGAATTCGACCGACGAAAGTACCATCTTCGAGTTTATCGTAAACTGCTTCGGACATTGCTTCGTCTATAGAACCCATTTGATATCTATATAATTATGGTAGTCAAGTCTTTTTCGTTGAGATTTTGAGGAAAATTCAGTTGAAGGAGTGTTGAATTTGTTGTATTCTTTCTCCCCACATCTTCCCTCCTCCCTCTTCCCTCTTCCCTCCTGTCTCCTGTCTCCTGTCTCCTGTCTCCTGTCTCCTGTCTCCTGTCTCCTAGCTAACGCACATATTTATGAAGATACGATCGGGGGTTCTATATATTGACTTAAAATGTAATTTACGCTCATTACCGAACCTCTTTTAGTTTCCTGCTGAATTTGGGAATATCCATCGGTTGTCTTTGAGAGATTACTACAATATTAGGTTGTGCATCAGTAAAGTGTGGGATTCGTCAAGTAGGGCTGGCTAATATAATCTAAAAGCACTGATATATCAAGCTTGATCCCATTTTGGGAGAGAAAAAAGTGCAAATTTTTCAGCCTTTAAGATTAAAAAGTTAGGACAGGTGGCAGACACTTCCCAAAAAGATACAGCTACAATTATTCCTCCTACTTTCGAGGGTCTCTCCACCTTCTCTCCACCTTCTCTACACTTCCCACACTTCCCACACTTCCTTGACGCACTACCCAATATTAGTTCTAGCATGGGGGAGAAGATTTGGGAACGCGAGATTTTTTAATTGCATATTAGGAATTTGTCAATAGACCTCTCCATAATGATAACTGATAACTAGAAAAGTGCTATTCTAGATAAAAGTTGCTAACTTTGCCTCCCTATTACTGGAGGTGAGGTACTGACAACTGATAACTAATAACTGTTAACTGAAATGACTATCTCAACTCCCAACACCCCTAAACACAAGAAAGCTAAAGCACTCAGACCAGGTGCCCGTCGCCCTGCAAAGGAACTCTGTAGCGAATGTGGTTTGTGCGACACATATTACATCCATTATGTCAAGGATGCTTGTGCATTTCTTAATCAACAATTTGACAACCTCGAACAAGAAACTCACGGACGCACCCGCAACCTAGATAATGAAAATGAGACTTATTTCGGCGTTCATCAAGATATGATGGCAGCTAGGAAAAAACAACCTATTGAGGGCGCACAATGGACTGGTATTGTGAGTACGATCGCCTGTGAAATGTTGAATCAAGGTATTGTGGAAGGTGTGGTCTGCGTGCAAAATACTAAGGAAGACCGCTTTCAACCGATGCCAGTTATTGCTCGTACTCCAGAGGAAGTATTGGCAGCAAAAGTTAATAAACCGACTCTTTCTCCTAATCTTTCGGTATTAGAAGAAATTGAAAATTCTGGCATGAAAAAACTGTTAGTAATTGGGGTTGGTTGTCAGATTCAAGCATTACGAACAGTGGAAAAACAATTAGGTTTAGAAAAGCTCTATGTTTTGGGAACTCCCTGTGTGGATAATGTCACAAGAGAGGGTTTGCAAAAGTTCTTAGATACTACGAGTAAGTCTCCAGAAACTGTGGTGCATTATGAATTTATGCAAGACTTTCGAGTACATTTTAAACATGAGGATGGGTCGATAGAAAAAGTACCATTTTTTGGGTTAAATACTAAGAAATTAAAAGATGTTTTTGCTCCTTCTTGTATGAGTTGTTTTGACTATGTAAATGGTTTGGCAGATTTGGTAGTTGGATATATGGGAGCGCCTTTTGGTTGGCAGTGGATTACTGTTAGGAATGAGACAGGAAAAGAAATGTTAGATTTGGTGATGAATCAGTTAGATACTCAACCTGTAATGTCTCAGGGAGATAGAAAAAATGCTGTTCAACAAAGTATTCCGGCTTACGACCAAGCTGTAACTTTGCCAATGTGGGCTGCTAAATTAATGGGAGTTGTTATTGAAAAAATTGGTCCTAAAGGTTTGGAATATGGGCGGTTTTCTATTGACTCTCATTTCACTCGTAATTATCTTTATGTGAAGCGGAATTATCCAGAAAAATTAGAGGCTCATGTACCGGAATTTGCTAAGAAAATTGTAGGGCAATATAAGTTGCCGGGTAAGCATTAAGCATTCAGCTATTAGCTATCAGCTATTAATTTTGGGTCTGCGTAAAAGCAACCTTTGAAATTGAGAAAGAAGAAAAAGTTACTGCCATGCATCCCCTGACTAAACCTGAGAAGTAATTATTCATTACTAATTGCTGATAGCTGATAGCTGACTGCTAATAGCTGTTTGCGCAGCAGTCAGACCGAAATGCTTACGTTGCCGGAATAATTTTTTTCCCAACTCCTACTTTTAGTAGGTGGTAGATCGGTTTAAGCGATCGCTTATTTATCAAAATTGTTGACGTAACCGCTCAATAATCCGGGGTCATTTCAGTTATCAGTTATCAGTTATCAGTACCGACCACTAAAGCCGGAGGCTTGAAATATTGAACTGAATATTTTTTCATCGGACCTCATTTTTTGGTAAATCGGTAAATAGCAAGCCTCAAATGGCGTAAAAACGTTTCAATACTGGTAGTCTACCCCAATTTATTGAGCGGATACCTATTGACAATCTGGGGAGGAAGAGGTAAAGTATAGAAATTGTTTCAAAAATTGTTAAATAGGTGAAGTCTTATGTCAGCAACGACCAATACTAAGAAAACAACCATAACTTTAACTCTGGAACCAGAACAAAAAGAACTTTTAGAGCAGGCGGCTGCTTTGAGAGGTTTGACTGTAAGCGAATATTTGCTACAAATTGCTTTAGATGCTGCGAGTGAGGAAACAACAGAACCAGAAGTTATTGTAGCGAGCGATCGCGACTGGGAAATAATAGAATCGGCAATTTTGAATTCACCCGCTGCTAACGAAGCTTTGAAGGCAGCAATTAACCAGTATTAGCAAGAGTATGGAAAGTGGTAGGTTTTAACGCGCGTCAGAAGTCTGCAAGTCAGTAGGGGCGTTAACGTTTGCGGTAGCATTCCGATAGGAAAGTTATGCGCAAGCTTTCGGCCGAAAGCTTGCGCATACTTCGTAACGACCGTACAGAAGTTAACCCACCCCTAACCCCTCCCAGGAGGGGAAATAGAGGATTTGAGAAAAGCTCAAAAATATTCCGCCAGTCAAGGCGGGGTTGCGCGACCCATGTTATTTTGATAAATAGAACATCAATAATCGCGATCGCAGAGCGATTAAGCTGCCACACTTGCTGTGAATGGGGCGAATCGGTAGAGCAATAACTATTGGACAATAGATAAATAGAACATCAATAATCGCGATCGCAGAGCGATTAAGCTGCGGAATGGATGTTAAGAACGCTACTTTCATGCAACAAAGCCACTGATAACTGATAACTGAAACCTAACTCTCCATCTGCGAGATAATCTGCAAACTCATTTCATCAGATAACTCCCCTTGACGATTTTCATTGACAACTTGCTGCAAAAATGTTCGATAGTTCTTCTGAACTTTCTGAGTAAGAGGATGCTCTTCTCCTAGTTGTACAATACAAATAGTCACAGCTTCCACATACATTGGTTCCGCTTCGGTGTATCGCCCGAGTGAGTTGTAGAGTTCTGCCAAATTATTGAGACAGGTGGCAATATCTGGATGTGCTGACCCTAGCAATTGCTTTCTCATTTCCAATCCTTCCACATACATTGGTTCAGCTTCGGTGTATCGCCCGAGTGAGTTGTAGAGTTCTGCCAAATTATTGAGACTGGTGGCAATAGATGGATGTACTGACCCTAGCAGTTGCTTTTTCATTTCCAATGCTTCCACATACATTGGTTCTGCTTCGGTGTATCGCCCGAGTGAGTTGTAGAGTTCTGCCAAATTATTGAGACTGGTGGCAATAGATGGATGTACTGACCCTAGCAGTTGCTTTTTCATTTCCAAAGCGTCTTTATACAAAGGTTCTGCTTCGGTGTATCGCCCGAGTGAGTTGTAGAGTTCTGCCAAATTATTGAGACTGGTGGCAATATCTGGATGTGTTGACCCTAGCAGTTGCTTTCTCATTTCCAAAGCGTCTTTATACAAAGGTTCTGCTTCGGTGTATCGCCCGAGTGAGTGGTAGAGATATGCCAAATTATTGAGACTGGTGGCAATAGATGGATGTGCTGACCCTAGCAATTGCTTACTCATTTCCAAAGCGTCTTTATACAAAGGTTCAGCTTCGGTATATCGCCCTTGGGAATAGTAGAGACCTGCCAAATTATTGAGACTGGATGCAATATCTGGATGTGCTGACCCTAGCAATTGCTTACTCATTTCCAAAGCGTCTTTATACAAAGGTTCTGCTTCGGTGTATCGCCCGAGTGAGTTGTAGAGTTCTGCCAAATTATTGAGACTGGTGGCAATAGATGGATGTACTGACCCTAGCAGTTGCTTTTTCATTTCCAATGCTTCCACATACATTGGTTCTGCTTCGGTGTATCGCCCGAGTGAGTGGTAGAGACTTGCCAAATTATTGAGACTGGATGCAATATCTGGATGTGCTGACCCGAGCAATTGCTTTCTCATTTCCAATCCTTCCACATACATTGGTTCAGCTTCGGTGTATCGCCCGAGTGAGTTGTAGAGTTCTGCCAAATTATTGAGACTGGAGGCAATATCTGGATGTGCTGACCCGAGCAATTGCTTTCTCATTTCTAAAGCGTCTTTATACAAAGGTTCAGCATTTACCAACGCCATTTATTGGGCTAAAGCCCAACTACGAGCAGTTTGTTTGTAGTTTTGCTCTATCCCTAATACAGAAAGTATGGAGTAGTTAAATAACGAACAAGATATGTTTACTTCATACAAATAATTGCTAAAAACATTACTGAACCATTATTATTACTTAATTACTGAAGTCTTCAATAAGTAAAGCATCTTTTTGAGGAATTGGTATCAGACAAGTATTTATTGGGCGTTGGTAATTGGTAAGATTATTTTCTAAGAACGGTAATAGCTATCACTTACTTTGGTAAAATATTTATCAGAAACAGATTACTCTTAAAGTTTCATCTCTTGATTTACCAACGCCATTTATTGGGCTAAAGCCCAACTACAAACAAACTGCTCGTAGTTTTGCTCTATCCCTAATACAGAAAGTATGGAGTAGTTAAAGAACGGACAAGATATGTTTACTTCATACAAATAATTGCTAAAAACATTACTGAACCATTATTATTATTTAATGACTGAAGTCTTCAATAAGTAGAGCATCTTTTTGAGGAATTGGTATCAGACAAGTATTTATTGGGCGTTGGTAATTGGTAAGATTATTTTCTAAGAACGGTAATACCTATCACTTACTTTGGTAAAATATTTATCAGAAACAGATTACTCTTAAAGTTTCATCTCTTGATTTACCAACGCCATTTATTGGGCTAAAGCCCAACTACGAGCAGTTTGTTTGTAGTTGGGCTTTAGCCCTAATACAGAAAGTATGGAGTAGTTAAATAACGGACAAGATATGTTTACTTCATACAAATAATTGCTAAAAACATTACTGAACCATTATTATTATTTAATGACTGAAGTCTTCAATAAGTAGAGCATCTTTTTGAGGAATTGGTATCAGACAAGT
>JAXHSW010000010.1:35329-47466 GCA_034190295.1 Cyanobacteriota bacterium
TGCTAAAAACATTACTGAACCATTATTATTATTTAATGACTGAAGTCTTCAATAAGTAGAGCATCTTTTTGAGGAATTGGTATCAGACAAGTATTTATTGGGCGTTGGTAATTGGTAAGATGATTTTCTACTAGGGGTAATATCATGTCCGGTTGAACAGTTATAAATAAATAACGACGGAGTCCTCAGGAGGGAAGAAGGAAGAAGGAAGAAGAAGAACAGGAAAAGAAGGAGAAAGTTTTTTTATCGCGCTCTTATCCGGACATGATATAATACCCATCACTTACTTTGGTAAAATATTTAGAGGTATCACAAACAGATTACTCTTAAAGTTTCATCTCTTGATTTACTAACGCTATTTATCGGGCTAAAGCCCTACTACAAACAAATCTTCAACAGCTTGAAGCAACTGAACTTGACTCCAATTCCTATATAAATGAGCCGCGATCGCACATCCTCCACAACCCACACCTTCTTTAACATATCCCTGTTCATAAGCTTGTAGTTGAGGATAACAAGACTCAGCAAAACTAAGTTGTGTTGCTATCAAAGGCACAACACCAATTTCTCTAGCCAACCCCACAGTATCCCCTGTCGGGTCTTCAGCAACCCATCGAGTTGTTCCCACCACAATATTCTCAGGTAGCCAAGATATAGAATATTTTGCAGCTAATGCTTGCATCAAAGCATAAACAGCTAACATTTGTGTACCACCAGCTAACATCACCCCTACTTTGAGACTTGCTGTCATTGCCATTCCTGCTACTACTATTTGCATCGGGTCTCCCACTGCAGCGACCAATTTTAGGGGTTCTGAAAGCGGAGGTACAGAATTAAAACCAGAAACTTGTAAACCCTCTTGCACCACAGCCAACTTTTGAGCATGATTACATTGAGGATGACTGCTATTAACTTTACCCGCAGCAGCAATACCTAAACCCAATAAAATTGCTAAAGCTGTAGTTGTACCTCCAACCACACATTCTCCTAATATTAAATAGCTATCTTTTGCTTCAGCAGCTAACTTATATCCCCAACTCTTGCCAACTTCCAGTAAATGTTCAACAGTTGCCATATCTAAAGCATGACCAGAAGTTAAACAACGAGCTGGAGTACCTCCCAAATCAATTGTTGGTACAGTAGGTTGATGAGTTAAACCAGCATTAAATAAGTAGAGAGGAATATTGAGAGCATTAATAATTGCTTTTGTGATTAAAACTGGAGAAGCACCAGCATCAAGAGGTGGTAATGGATATTTGGGTTGTGGTTGAAAACCATTATATAAAAATTCTACATCTGCCAAACAAGTATATTGGCGGTCTTTTGGAGTCGCCCCTGCTGCAGAAATTCCCGGTATTAGACCTGTATCTGTAAATCCTAATATACAGCCAAAAATTGGTTGGCGTCTCCGATACTTTTCCAGCCAATTTTTTCCCTGTTGCACTTGAGTATAAACACGAATCATTATTAATATTGAATAAATTTAGGTAATAGACTATTTGGCATTGCTGAGGAGCCGGATGAATATAAGTGGTAATATCATGTCCGGTTGAATAGTTATAGAACCCATTTGATATCTATATAATTATGGTAGTCAAGTCTTTTCGCGCATCAATTTTGATTTGAGGAAAATTCAGTTGAAGGAGTGTTGAATTTTTTGTATTATTTCTCCCCACATCTTCCTTTTTCCTTCTTCCCCTCCCAGGAGGGGTTATATAGAATCCGGTTATACAGTATATGTTTATAATTCTATCCACACTTCAATATTAAATCCCCCATCTCCCCATCTCCCCATCTCCCCATCTCCCCATCTCCCCATCCCCCCATCTCCCCATCTCCCCATCTCCCCATCTAATATAATAAGTATTCAACCGGATTCTATATTAGGGGTGGGTTGTCTCCTGTCTCCTGTCTCCTGACTCCTAGCTAGAAAAACTTAATATTTATGAAGATACGATCGGGGCTTCTATAAATAAACTACTCAGAATTCAGCAATTCTGCAATTTCCTACGGAATGCTCCGCAAACAGAATTTCCTACGGAATGCTACGCAAACAGGAGGGAAGAAAGAAGAAAAGAAGGAGAAATTTTTTTTATCACTAATTATCCGGACACGATCGGGACTTACGCAAATTGACTTTTTAACCACTATCTGTAGGGGTAAATAGTATTCGCCCTCCCCATAAGTAGAGTCTCTGCGTAAGTCCTGATGATATAAGTGGGGGCAGAGATCCTGCCTGTCCCTGCCAAGGAGTGAAAATATCAGGAACGGGCAAGATGCCCATTCCACAAAACTATTATAGTAGTTTTCATGTTTCATAGAATACAGAGATTTTGGCTTAAAGGGAGAAGGCAGCGAGCGGGAGCTGAGGGCAGAAGTTCTGTTGTCTACCTTTGTGAAAAGCGCTATAAAATCATCCCGCATTTATGCAACGCCGACTATTTAGATATCTACAGAGAAGAGGGAACAGGGAACAAGGAGAAATATTTTAATATTTATGGATAACAATTGATTTGATTTTGGGGTGGTGGTGCATCGTAATAGTTGTACATTAGACCTCTCCAAAAAAGATATAGATTTTTTGCAGGAGTAGGCAACAGCTCATCTGCTCCGAAAGGCAACAGGTAAGATATTTTCACAGAAATTGGCAGGAAAAATGATTTTTTAGGGTAAATTTTTATTTCTTTAACTGCTCTAATTAAAAGGTTAATTTATTTTCTGGAGATGTCTATTGTCAGGACTTACGCACGAGGCACAAAAAACTAGGATTTGAGATTGCTTCCCTGTCGGTCGCAATGACGGAAATACCTTCTACTGCGTAAGTCCTAATTGTAATTATGTTAGTTACCAGGCACGGTAGTGGGAGCATCTTGCTCCCTCGCTAGACCTACCACCTACCACCTACCACCTAACACCTACCACCTAACATCTAACACCTAAAATCTACTACTCATAATCAAGCAAAACTCTTACCCATTTAGGAGGTCTAGGAATAGGGTTGCCGATCCGGTCTAGTAATAATAAAGCTACCAAATGTACAACAAATAAATACACAACATTATTCACAAGTACCATGACTAAAGCAAGTGCTTGAATTAATGGCAAACTGGGTTGAGCTAATAATCCCAATTTGATAAATATCCATTCTAGGAATTCTGTAACTTGTGTAGTTAAATATATCCAGAGGTCTTGTCCCAACAAAAGTGAAAGTAACCAAAATCGAAAAAAGAAACCAATAGAGCCGAGTATAGAACCTAAACCAATAGAAGTTAACCAATTTCCTCCTCGTTTCCATACCGACCCTAACATTACTCCCATCAAACCAAAAGGAATGACAAATAAAATACTACGAGTTGGTCCCATCAGCACAGATAAAAGTAATCCTGATACTGCTGCACCCATCCAAGCGGCACGGTTTCCCCATCGTAAATATAGTAAAGCAATTGGTATGGGGAAGAAAACTCTTAATAAGGGTCCCAAGGGAAAATAATAATTGATAAACCAAATTAAACTAGCTGTACTGGCCAGAAAAGCTGTTTCTACCAGAACTATTGGTTTATCTTCTTTGCTGGTGGATGATGGCATTCGATCTGAAGTTGTTTTCACAGAATTGGTTTGGCCTTTTAACGAAGTCAGAAGTCAGAAGTCAGAAGTCAGCAAGTGTACCCACCCCTAGCCCCTCCCAGGAGGGGAAGTAGGGGATTTGAGAAAAGCTCAAAAATATTGCGCCTGAAAAGGCGGGGTTTTAGACCCATGTTATTTTGATAAATTTTGCCTATTAAAATTTAATTTACTTCTTGGTTAAACAGCGTTGCTGATTTGATGTATGAAATTCAATTAGTGGTAAATTTTCACCCAAAATAATAGGCAGAAAAGAGGGAACACCGGAGCTGGGAACAGGGAACCCGCCCCTAACCCCTGCTGGGAGGGGAATAATTGATAATTTATAGATAAGAATTGATTTGATTTTTAATTTTTGGAGATGTTTCATAGTGGGAATTATATCTATAGTTCTGACTCTAAAGTCACCGAAAAACTCTTTTCTGACTCCTGTCTCCTGTCTCCTGCCTCCTGTCTCCTGTGAGATAATACATTTATTCAGCAACCCCGACTAAACAAGTGTACGTTCCAATGCGTGTATGTCAGGAATACATAATGTATCGCGATCGCGTTTGATTAATGATTTTTTTTCTAACTTACTTAAGACTCTGGTAACTGTCTCTCTGGCCAACCCACTTAAACTACTTAGCTCTCTATGAGGCAAATTAGGAATTTCTCTTCCTTGTTGAGAATCTATACCTTGCCCTTCTGCTAAAAATAGTAAAATATCTGCTACCCTAGCTTGAGCATCTGCTTCTCTTAGTCTAAGTCGTCTATTCACTTGTCGTAAACGTCTGGCCATTAATTGGGCTAATCGAATTCCTGCTGTGGGTTCAGTATGAATTAGATGAGCAAAATCTTGAGCTGGCATATTACCAATTAATGTGGGGGCTAAGGTAATTACGTCTGTAGAGCGAGGTACTTCATCCAAAGCCGCCATTTCTCCAAATAATTCGCCTTTACCTAAAATATTCAGCGTTACTTCTTTACCATCCAAATTATAGGTACGAATTTTTACCCACCCATCGAGAATGAAGTATACAGATGTCCCCCAATCATTTTCCAGCAGGATGACTTGATTCGGTGGATGTTGACGACTGACCACATGAACGACTGCTTTTTCTAATGCTTCTTCTGGTAAACCCTCAAAAAACGAGGTAGATAGCATTAATTCTTTAATATTTAATTGTGGGTCGCGATTATACCTTTCTTCCATAAAGTTTTTTCCATATTAATAGGGCAGTATATTTAGCCCACAGAGCAACTATAAATTTATAATTAAAATTAATACATATTATATTAGTAGCTAATTGGCCGATTTTAAATTTTAAATATTTTGAAAGTCAACTACTTTGTGGAAGTTATGAAGGGGCTATTACAGTATAGTAGTACATAGATATACGTACAAGAATAACAAAAACCCAAAATATAAATAATAAATCCAGAAACTTTTACTACTGCTTCGATTTAAGCGCTCCTTGAGGGGATTAAAGATCCACAAGGTCGTACTGCTGTTTCCTCACGCTAAAAGATTTTCTCAACAGCTCAATTTGGGGACTATTATAGTGAATAAATATTATTATGATGTAGTAAGTATAGTAAGATTTATATATAAATATAGTCATATGTAGTAGTTTAATGTCAAATATCTTTGTTTATTTGTACTAACCAGCTCTAAATATTTGACAAAATTTAATCACTCTCGACCTGATGTTTAACAGTATAATTAAATTGGCTGAGAATTCAAGGTTAAAGTCCCGGTCGTCAAGATTCATAAATGCTCGAATCCTAATATAATTTTAACTCCTGGATTTATGAGATTATTTGAGAGACATATCCCATAGGAAGAATCATCGGTTTTCTGCTGAAATTGACCGACTGTGTTTCTTGTCTAAAAATCTCTTAAACTCATGCTAATTATTTAATTCGTCAGTCTTGGATATTTGAAAAAACAAATCTTTCCTATTATGTATGAGCTGCAAAAAACACTCTCTATTCAACCAGACTATCAAGTAATGCCAGCTAAAGTATCTCAACAAACCTTGATGATAATAGATAGAAACACCGAAGAGTTTTTTCGCAGCAAACGAAGCTTATCAACATAACCCATCAAAGTTTAGAGTTTCGCCTCGTCTTCGGTGGATCTAAAAATAAAGTAACGGGAATAAATGTTCTGGTTTATACGAAACAAGCCATCATTCAAGAATGCGCGAATGCGCGAATGCGCGAATGCGCGAATGCGCGAATTACCTCTCCTTTAAAACGGATAGGATTGACTAATCATGAAAATTTTTATTTTTTTCATCTTAAAAGAGGAGGCTTTAAACCACAATTTTTCGGTAAAAGGCAACTTAAAGCTTGGAATAATTTATCCAAGTCAAACTGATATTTATCTCAAAACTTTAGTATCTAATTCACAAATCAAACAAGTTTGTCTCGTCCCCAGACTTAACCATTATGTAATAGAGGTCATTTATGAAGAAATGCGAAAAACAATACGAGCTAGAGAAAAATCGTGGCGCCAGTATTGATATTGGATTAAACAATTTAGCTACATTAACTTTTAATAAGCGCCGGAATTAAACCCAAGAACGATAAATGGTAGACCGTTAAAATCCATCAATCAATACGTAAGCATTTCCTCCGGAATGCTGCGCAAACAGCTATCAGCTATCAGCTATTGTTTTTAGTTTTAGATAAAAGCTTTACTAATTGAGTCATAATTTATACTTACTACAAAAACTGGCTAAAACAATCTATATTAATTAAAACCCCGTTATAAAAGCTGAGAGCTGATAGCCAATAGTTGAATGCTTACATCAATACTATAATATTGAGTTTTCGGAAATTTAAACTCCGGGAAAATAAATCAAGCCGACTACTGAAAAAGCTTTGCAATAAAAGAGAATTTAAAATCAATGATTATCTTACATAAGGCATCTCGTTTGATTATTGATACCCTGGTTAATCAGAAAATAGGAACTCTGATAATTGGCCAGAATGAAGAGTGGAAGCAGAAGATTAACTTAGGGAAAAGAAACATTTCATATTTTGTATCTGTTCTCTATAATAAGTTAATTGAAATGTTATCTTATAAAGCGAAGATGGTAGGGATAGATGTAATTATGACAGAAGAATCTTATACCTCAAAAGCAAGTTTTATAGATAATGATTTTCTTCCAGTTTACAAAAAAGGTCAGAAAAATCATGTCACCTTCTCAGGAAAAAGAATAAAAAGAGGAATGCAATTGTACCGCAAGCATTGGATTAATCAATGAGTTATGTCAACGGTTCTCTAGACCAAAATTTTCGGTAATTTTAAAGTCACGATACTCTCATCAGTTTTATAATTCTTAATAAAGGTGAGCAACAGAGGTGAAACTCTTGAATTTCCAGAATAAGCAAATCAAATCAATAATCAGTGAAATAGATGAGGTGCTAAATCAGTCTAGCACTGAAAATTCTCCTAAAGTCTTAGAACAAACACTCAGAAAATCCCAAAATATACTAAAGCAGGTGTTGAGCTACCTGAGTCAGAATGTGGATACTATCTCAAGTCTACAGCTACTCTCTGTTGACCCTCCTTCAAATTCGGAAAATCTTATTGACCAGACGACAAAGCAATATCCACCACAGGTAGAAGAGTTTTTGACTCCTATTAATCACTATCTACAGGAAGATTTTCAGATTCTTAAAGAACAACGACAAGCTTTGCAAGAGGAAATTAGGCAACTGGAGAAGCATAGACAAGATAATTATTCCCTAGCTCAACAATATGCTAAACAGGAGCAAATTATCTCTGAGTTTTCTCAAGCTTTACTTGGCCCGGTGCAAGAAACTTTGGTGGAACATTTGTCTCAGTTAACTAGCCAACATTCATATCCAAGTCAAGGTCGGAGTGCTTTACCTCTTAACGAAAATCTCGATCCACAGACTTCTAAGAATATTGAATCTTCTGAGATGGTGACAAGTTCAGAGGATAGATTTAGAGAAGACTCTAACTTCGATCGCTCATTTGTTGATGACTTCAATACAGAGGATAGTGAGGAAATACAGCAAGAACCAGAAAATTTTATAGCATCCAATGTTAGTCCTCAAAATATTCAAAATAAAGAGCTATCTACTCAAATAAATGAATTAGATGAGCTGACCGATACAGGAGTATTTCCTTATCCGGGATATGAGTTTGTAACAGAAGCAAATACAGAATCAAATACAACTGAAACAGATAATTCAAACGCTCAAGAATCATCAATTCAGAATCAATTTAATCTTGATGAACAGCAAGATTTAGAAGTTATTAAAAATCCAAACCAGCAAAATAAAACTTTCGCTCGAATAGAAGCTCCTAGTTTTGAAGAGAATGAAACAGAGTGGCAAAAAGATGAAAATTCAACTGCTAAAATAGAAAATGCAGAAATAGTAAATGCGAAGGAATCATCACTAAATTCAGGGTCAAAGTTAGAAAAGTCAGAAAATGTAGAAAATAGTGAAATTCTCGAATGTCTCAGTAATCTCTTTGGTGAACTAGAGATAGATGAAGCGGAAACTAACCAATTAATTGCTTCTCTGGAACCTAAACAAGAACAAAAAAATAGTAGTAATAAATCAGAAAAATCAGAAGAAGAGTATCTTCAGGCATCGGCTAAAGAAAATCTTTTACCAATAGAAGAATCGCATGAAGAAGAAAATCAAGATATAGATTTATTATTAGATACTAATACCCTCAATAATTTGCGTAATGATTTAGAAAATCTAGAAGAATTTGACATAGAAAGTTTAGAAGACGATCCGCAACAAACTGAACTTCAATTAGGAGAATATTCACCTAATTTAGCAGAAAATAATCTTGAATCGACTAATGATTCTGGTACTTCGACTTCAAAAGCAGAAGTTACTAATTTAGAGGGTTTATTTATAGATATTGGCGATGTTTCAGAACAATCAAATCTAAGGAACAAAAAAAATATTCACAATTCAGCAGAAAATACAGAAAATGAACAAACTTTAGAAGATATTTTAGATGGCTTAACATCTTCTACAGAAGTAGAATCAACAGACACAGACGACCGAGGATTGTTGCCGCTAGAAAACGTAATTCAAGACTCTCCAGAAACAGAAAAAAAAAACTGAATTTATCAAGAGAGACAGATAGAAAACTAGATAAAACAGCTTCACTATGGTATTTAGGAATTGACTTTGGTACTACAGGTATTTCTGCAGCATTATTTAATCGTAGCAGCAGTGAAATTTATCCTATATATTGGGAGAGAATTGCAACTAAACAAGAGTTAGATATTACTGAAGCAAATCAAGAATTTACTCTCTCAACAAAAATAGACCAAAAAACTTTCGGTTCTACCACAAAAATATATCAGTTACCATCAACTTTATATATTTATCAAAAATCATCTCAAGAGAAAACTATAGAAGAAAAACCCTTATTACTACAAAACTTTAAGCCTGCTTTAAAAGTTACTATTCCTTACCTTTCAATTAAATTTGAAAAACAAAAATCCCTGGAGAAACCAGACAAATCTTTTCTTCTCGCTTCTAACTTAATTGCTACAACTACCCATGAACCAATTTTACAGTTGTCTGAACATCAACAAATTCCTCTCAAGTTAGTTAAGCAAGGATTAGTAACTTTATTGACCACCCTTCAACCCAGAGCTTCTGGCCAAGACTTTCTGGATCTAACTGATAGAGAAACTCAAACAATAGTTGCTTTACCTAATGATTATACTTGTGGCGCAGTAGGATTAGACCAAGAAACATTTGTTTCCGCTTTGGCACAATTAAAATCTGTGTTCATAGGTAGTCCGACTAATTGGCCAGAAGCTTATCGCTTCAATCTGAGAGAAGCAGTTTTAGAAGCAGGTCTTGTCAAAGATGTCAGTCAAGTAATTGTGGTTGAGGAGGCGATCGCTACTGCCTTATCAGAGTTAACTTCACTCACAGAAGAGCCAAAAACATCTACTATCTCAGAATTTAGAAGGGGTAAAATTTTAATTGTGAATGTGGGAGCAACCACAACAGAAATGACATTAGTTAATTTCCCTGATGATGGCCAAAATTTAACTTATTCTCACTTCCATTGTCATAGTTTTGCTTATGGGGGTCATGCTCTAGACCAAGATATTGTTTGTCAACTGTTACTCAAAAAGGAAAATATTTCGCCCCAGACTGAGAAAGAAAAAAATAAAGAACAATCTACTCAATTATGGCCACGACCGGGATATCCAGATTTGTCAATTAGGTATCAATTACAGCAATGGTTACAAAGTTCATCCTATAGACAAGAATTATTAGCAGCAGCTCGTAATTTAAAAGTAATTCTGCCGTCGGAAAATGAATTTATTTTGAATATAGGCGATCGCCAATGGAATTTACAGCAACAAGATTTAGAAAAAAAGGTATTAGAGCCTTTTATACAACAATTGAATCAGGAGTTGAATGATTTTTTGAGTAGGGTGGGAGTATCTCCGGTGGGAATTAACCGGGTTTTATGTACTGGAGGTAGTGGAAGTTGGAGCGGGATATCTCGTTGGTTACGTCAAAAATTGTCTAATGCAATTATTGTTCAAGATGCAATAGTTAATTCTGAAAATGTAGGGTTAGGTCAGGGAGTGGATAATTGTTTATCTGAGATTGAGGATATTAAATTAACTATAGGTAGGGTTGCTTATGGTTTGACTATTTTACCTCTTTATCCACAAATTATAGATACGCCTCAGCAACTGTACAACGACTATTTTTTATTTTGGGAAATACTGCGAGTTTTTCCAGATCGTTGTTTATCTCTAAAAGAAGTTTATCAATTATTAGAGGAACAAGGAATAAATACTCGTGTTTGTCAGGAGAATATTAAGGCTATTTTAGAGGGTAAATTACCTCCTGGTTTAATGCCTTCGGAGGAAGATTTAGTGTTATTAAGTGAAGTTTCTCGACAAAATTCTGACTATCAAAGTTTGAGAGGAAAGCCACTTTTTTACCAAGAAGCTGATGGTAGTGGATATTGTTTGCGTGATGAACAAGCAGAGTATGCAAGAGAATACTTAAATAAGTTAGTGGCGAATACTAGGCAAAAATTTGAGGAACCGTTTTATTAAGGGGGAGTGGCTCACACGGATTTGGGCACGGATATACGGATAGGTCAGGGTGTGGGGGAGTGGCTCACACGGATTTGGGCACGGATATACGGATAGGTCAGGGTATAGGGGAGTGGCTCACACGGATTTGGGCACGGATATACGGATACGGATAGGTCAGGGTGTGGGGGAGTGGCTCACACGGATTTGGGCACGGATATACGGATACGGATAGGTCAGGGTGTGGGGGAGTGGCTCACACGGATTTGGGCACGGATATACGGATAGGTCAGGGTGTGGGGGAGTGGGGGAGATGGGGAGATGGGAGTATTTTTCTATAGCAATGGGCTTTGTTGCATGAAAGTAGCGTTCTTAACATCCATTCGGCAGCTATATCGCCCTGCGACTGCAATTATTACTATTTATCTCAGGACTTACGCAATGGCACTAATTAGGGCTTACCGATCTATTCTAAAAGTATTGACTGATATTGGTTTTAGCGTTTTAGAGTTGAAAAAAGTACCAGCTTTTGGGTGGCAAGAGCTGCATAAAGCTAGTATTTTGGGATGATTATGGCAGAAAAATTGAGAGACAAAACTTATACCATGTCCGGATAATTAGTGATAAAAAAGTCTTTGTTTGTAGTAGGGCTTCAGCCCGAAGTATAAATAGGGCTAAAGCCCTACTACGAACTTTAATTAATTATCACCATTTAACCGGACATGATATTACTCCTACCTCCTCCTTCATTCCCCGTTCTTCCTGTCTCCTGTCTCCTACCCCAATAAAAAGACTTTCCTTATGCAAACCCTAATTATAGTGGTTACATCCGCAATAATGACCAAACAATACACTATATGTAGCAGCACTGCGTAAGTCCTGTATCTATTGGACAATAGTTATTGCTGTGCTGAAGAGCGATCGCCCTGCGACTGCAATTATTACTATTGGACAATAGTTATTGCTGTGCTCAAGAGCGCCATTCGGAGTAAGTGCGGCAGCTTAATCGCCCTGCGACTGCAATTATTACTATTGGACAATAGTTATTGCTGTGCTCAAGAGCGCCATTCGGAGTAAGTGCGGCAGCTTAATCGCTCTGCGACTGCAATTATTACTATTGGACAATAGTTATTGCTGTGCTCAAGAGCGCCATTCGGAGTAAGTGCGGCAGCTATATTGCCCTGCGACTGCAATTATTACTATTGGACAATAGTTATTGCTGTGCTCAAGAGCGATCGCCCTGCGACTGCAATTATTACTATTGGACAATAGTTATTGCTGTGCTCAAGAGCGCCATTCGGAGTAAGTGCGGCAGCTTAATCGCCCTGCGACTGCAATTATTACTATTGGACAATAGTTATTGCTGTGCTCAAGAGCGCCATTCGGAGTAAGTGCGGCAGCTTAATCGCTCTGCGACTGCAATTATTACTATTGGACAATAGTTAT
>JAXHSW010000010.1:47566-85770 GCA_034190295.1 Cyanobacteriota bacterium
CAGCTTAATCGCTCTGCGACTGCAATTATTACTATTGGACAATAGTTATTGCTGTGCTCAAGAGCGCCATTCGGAGTAAGTGCGGCAGCTTAATCGCTCTGCGACTGCAATTATTACTATTTATCTATTGGACAATAGTTACAGCAGTTTCCGCACGTTATTGTTGTATATATGCGGAGCAAGTGCGGCAGCTAATACTTTCATGCAACAAAGCCATAGCAATGTGCGCTGGCTTATGTACAAATTACAGGAACTGTTCAATCACTAAAAGTCTTATATTATTCCTGCGGAATGCTTGCGCAAACGGTTTTTTATTCCCGCAGATGAGCTGTTGCCTATTGCCTGTTGCCTGCGCACAGCGCTATATAGCGTTTTCAAATGAGATCGGGACTTACGCGCACTGACAATAGAGTTGTTGGGAAATAAGCTAGAATGACAAAAGAATAAATTGGCCAGAAGAATGCTCAACGTTGAACAAGCCCTAAAACAAGACAGGTTACTAAGAGCATTAACAGGATTAAACCGTAAAGCATTTGAATCCTTGTTGCAGTCTTTTGACCAAATATATGAGCAAACATTGCTGGAGAAACCTCGGAGGGCGCTCTGTTGGAGGAGGCCGTAAGGCTCGTTTACGCACTCCTTAGCACAAATTATTCTATATTCTCTTCTACTTTAAATGTTACCCAACCTTTGATTTAGCTAGTATATTGTTTGATCTGGACCGCAGTCAGGCACATTATTGGGTTCATCGTTTACAACCCCTAGCATTAGAAGCCACTCTGGGAGAAAAAAAGGCACTACCGGAGCGTCAAATCAATTGTGTCCAAGCATTTAGAGAGCGTTTCCCAGGAGTAGAACGAGCGATCGTCGATGGCACAGAGCGGCCAGTGCAACGACCAATTGATCCAGAAAAACAAAAACTCAATTATTCGGGAAAAAAAAGCGAAACTCTCGCAAACATCTAGCAGCAGTAGACCAAAACAAGCGAGTGCTAATATTAACTCAGGCTCGAGAAGGGAAGTTACATGATAAAAAGTTCCATGACCAGGAAAAGGTTGTTGGTAGTATACCTCTAGAAATTCCAATTGAAGTAGATAGTGGTTTTCGCTTGTCTCCACGCGCCAGTATGAAAATATCCGCATCCCCCATAAAAAACCAAAGGGAGGAGAACTAACTGAACAGCAAAAGTTAGAAAACAGAAATTTGAGTCAATCAAGGGTAATATGTGAAAACGTTTTCGCCGGTGTTAAACGTTATGGCGCAGTTAGCCAGATTTATCGTAATCACAAGAGTAATTTTGATGACAAGTTAATGTTCACAGCAACTGGGTCCGTGGAACTTATATCTGATGGCAGCATAAATAATCAAATCACTAACCAAAATATATTATTTTCATGTTAGTTTTTTCCTAACCTAAGTTATTTCCCAACAACTCTAATATATAGAACCCCTAACCAAATCTATTTAAAAGGGAGTGTGGGAGGTGTGGGAGGTGTGGTCAGGGTGGGGAGTGTGGGGAGATGGAAGCATTATTCTACCTTTTTCCCCTATCCTCTAACTGGAACTCCTGGCTTCACCAGGACTGACTTCACCAGGACTTTGCCAAAAACCCGTACCGCGTGCAAAGAGACCAAATGCCTTCTATATAGGGTTTTCGTGCGTTACGCTACCGCGCTTCACACCCTACTGGAGCGACACACCTTAAATGGTGCATTAGATGAGGAGTGTGGGGAGGGTGGGGAGAAAAAGACACCTAGAAACAAAAATAAGAGTGCACAGTTTTAGCTGTGTCAGTCCACTACCAATAGCTTGCTCTTTCCCTTCTGCCTTCTGCCTTCTGCCTTCTGCCTTCTGTCTTCTGCCTTCTTCAATTACTAGATAAACGTTGCAGAGATATACTTGCTGCTTGAGATACTTGAGAATGGCTATCTTTTTCTAAATATTTCAAGGCAGATATACTCTTAGGAGTAGACATATTTCCTAAAGCTTCTGCTAAACGTTGGCGAATTAACCAATCTTCTGAAAGGGCAAACTTGAGAATATGTTCCACTGCTTCTAAGTCTCCAATTTCTCCTAAAGCTGCGATCGCTGCTTGTTGTATCACCATCTCCTGACTATCTAAAGCTTCTATCAATAAATCATGAGCACGTCGATCTTTCAGGTTTCCCAGAGAAACTGCGGCACTGAAACGTACTAACCAACTGGTATCTTCATAAAATGCTCTCGCTAAGGGTTCAAAAGCTCTAATATCCTCTAGATAACCTAACGCTCCCGCAGCATCAGCACGAATTCCATAATCTGCATCTTTTTCTAACAATTCTACTAAAATTGAGTAGCATTCCTCTGTCTGTTTTACACCCAGGGCAAATACTGCCATGGAGCGTACTGGTAAATTTTGGTCATTCAATACTTTTTTAATCAAAGGTACTGCCTCAGTAGCAGATACTTCTCTTAGATAGGCAAGGGCAAGAAGGCGATCGCGAGAATTTTCACTATCTAATTGGACAGATATTTGCTCTAAACTCATCTTTTGCATATTTGGCCTTTATTTGTAAAACTTTACATTTGTCTTCTATTATAGTTAACAAGAAAGAAGTCAGAGGGAAGAAGGAAGAAGTAATAAAAAAATGTTCCATCACAAGCGCCATTGCCAAATCTTTCTTTATCAAAATAACATGGGTCGCGCCACCCCGCCTTTTAAGGCGCAATATTTGGTAGTGCGTCAAGGAAGTGTGGGAAGTGTGGTCCGTGCGGGAAGCGTGGTCCGTGTGGTCTGGTCTGCTCGAAAGTAGGAGGAATAATTGTACCTGTATCTTTCTGGGAAGTGTCTGTCTTTCGTCCTAACTTTTTGGTCTTAAAGGGTGAAAAATTTGCACTTTTTTCCCGACAAAAATCCTAAAAACTTTATATCTCAGTGCTTTTAGATTAGATCTGCGGGCCCTACGCAGGCGAATCCCACACTTTATATCATGTCCGGATAATTAGTGATGAAAAAACTTATCATGAGTGCTTCAACAGTAAATCTTTCTATTTCCCCTACTCCCCTACTCCCCTACTCCCCTACTCCCCTACTCCCCCGCTCCCCTACTATCTTAATAATAAGTATTCAACCGGACATGATATTACGCTCTGCACAACCCAATATTTTTGGAGAGTTGCTCAAATCTCCTTTACAAAAATAACTTCTGACTTGCAGACTTGCAGACTTGCTGACGCGCGTTAACTTCCCACACTTCCCGCACTTCCCACACCTCCCACACCTCCCACACTTCCCAAACTTCCCACACCTCCCACACCTCCATCCCTTGCGTATCCGTGTATCCGTGCCATAATCCGTGTGAGCCACACTCCCGGTCTTTTCAGGTTTCATCTTCAGCGAGGGTAATTAATTCATCTTCAAGAGTTAAATCAAATTGAGTATTTAAACTCGGCGCTATATAGATACCAAAATTATTTTCTTTATCTTGAGATTGAGAAGTTATCTTCACACCAATGCAAATTTCATTACGAGATTGAGCAGCAAATACACAGTCAGCAAAAGATAATTTACCAATTTTTTCAGGAGGGAAGAAAAGTGCTATAGGTTTAATATACATTTCGCTACCTTCTGCCGAAAATAAATAACGATAGACTAACATTACCCCTGGTTCTTGAGATACTTGGGCTAAAATTTTCGACACAAATTGATTAGATAGTAGGAAGTCTTGAACCCCAGCTTTAATTACCAAATCTGTTTCTTCGGAGTCAGCTAGTTCTGCTACTAATTCAGTTGTAACTGGGTTTCCTGTTTTCTCTGTATATTGCAAAAATATTTGCCTAATTTCTAGTAATATTGTGAGAGTTTTAGCATCTATTTCTTCAGAGTTTTTACCTTGACTGGCTAAAATTGAAATGCTGTTATATCGTTCTGGTTGGAGAGTTTCCAGTTCCTCAACAACATCTACATCTCTTTCCCAAAATTGCATTAAAATTTCAGGATAAGCTTGACTAATTTCGTTAAACTGAGCTTCAATTTCTGATGTTAATTTGTGAGTAACTAGATTAATTTCTGAACCATCAAGTACATATTTAGCATATTCTCGGAGACAGATTGGAGTTTTTGAGTTCCAACCAATAATTAAATGTTTTTCTGTTTTTCTAGCAAGAGTTTTTCGGGAGTCAACATAACCTAAAATTTGAGGTTTAACGAAAGGTTCCTGATGAAATGTAATTTGGGAGTCATCTTCCGCCAGAACAATTATTGATTCAGCATCTTTTAAGTTGTAATTGTTATCTGGTTTGATAATTACATTGCCATTTTTATCTCGCACACCTAAAGGAATACTTTGATAAAAATGAAATTGTAATTCGGTAAAACGGAGGTTTTGCCAATCATGTTCAGGACGATAAAAATAAATTTCATTTCCAGCAAAACCCACTAAATTTAAGTATACTGTTGCTAGCCCTACAGAGCGTGAAGTTTGGACTAAAATTCTACCTAAAATATCAGCTTCATTCAAAGTTGTTACAGCTTCAGGAGCAATGCTTTTAGCTAAAATGCGATATTGTTCTGAGTGAATTTCAGCTATTATTGGTGGTAAAGATAATTTTTTTTCCTCATTAGCTGCTACAGTGGCTAAAATTGCTTTGACAACTCTGGCATCAGACAATTTTTTCAACTCTTTTGAATCTGAGCCTTTAGCATCATTTAAAATCACTACCGATCTAGCAACTTTAACTCCTACTTTATTCAGATTATTTATATTTGTTACTGTTCCACTACGAGTAACTACTCTAGTAGTTTTTAAATCTCCTAATTTATCGCGGAGAAAATCATCCATTTCTTCTTTATCTTCTGCTGATAAAATCACAATTACTGCATCAGATTCTGATTCATTTGCTATTACTAACTCAGTAAGAATATCTACAATTCTGTCATTAAAACCTAAGATTAAAGTATGGTTTTTTTCTACTACCAAGCTTTTACCTTTTTTCAGCAAAGTCAGTCGCGATTCAAATTCTTGAGTTATAAAAGCTACTAAACTAGAAAAAAGTACTAAACCGACAAAAATAGTTAACACCCCTACAGTTTTAGTGGATAAATTTGCTTCGTCTCCAGTGTCTCTGAGACCTATTAGTTGAACAAATACATCCCAAAGTAAATCGCCTTCTAAATCTTGATTTGGGAACAGCCACTCAGAAATATAACGTAGAACTGTCATGAATAAAAAGGCCCCAAAAAAAGCAGAGAGCAATGCTAGAAATACAGAAAATCCACCTCTTGACATAAAGTTGTCAAACTTATATTGAAAGCGTTCTTGCCAGGAGATTTTACTTTGAGCAGACATAGATTTTTTCTTCAAATTAATATAATTATTTTGTCTGTGGTTGAATATGGATCAACATAATTTTATTTATCGTTGATAATTATACAATAAATGAATGTATATATGTTAAAAAAATAGGAAGTTATGCAACTAAGCAATGTAAGCTTTTCCTCCGGAATGTTGCGCAAACAGCTGTCAGCTATTAGCTATTAATTTTGGGGAAGATAAAAATAACCTTTGAAATTGAAACAGAATAAAAATTATTGTTAAAGTCTCCTTCCTAAATCTTAGAAATAATGAATAATTAGGGCTTGTTGATAGCTGACTGCTAATAGCTGTTTGCTTACTAAGCAATAAAATTCAATACGGTTACTTAAACTATTTATTAAGACTATCTCCGGTTGAATACTTACAGCAGTTTCCTACTTGATTAAGTACTTATGTTGATGGTTTTAGGGAGTAGGAAAGATCGGTCGGAGGATAGAGAACAAGTAAAAAGTATTTACTCCGTAAGTTGTAGGACATTAATCACCGAATCTGCTGTATAAATAGCAAAAGGGAACAGAGGAAAGACAAAAGGCATATTCAACAATTAATAATTAATAATGAATAATTAATAATTAACAATTACCTCTCCTTGAAAGCGGATAGGATTGACTAATTATGAAAATTTTTCTTTATTATCCCCTTAAAAGGGGAGGCTTTCAACCACTATTTTTCGGTAAAGATATAGCTTTTATAGCAAGCACGATGAAATCATGTGACAAATAACTAATTAGGATGTGGATTTCTTGATTAGGTCTACTGTTCAACAATTATTAATTATCCATTATTCATTGTTCAGACTTCAATTGTTGAATAGAGTCGCTTTTCCTTATGGAATAAAGGGCGCAAACCCTAACGCCATCCCATCCTACGGGAAGCTCCGCAATTTCGGTCCGGAATGCTCCACAGCAAAACGACCGCTTATTTCTTCTTTAAAAAAGAGGCTTTAAACCTTAATTATTCGGTCAAATACAAATTCACCCAAAATTTCAAACCTACTACCTATCAATTAATTAATTAATTTATTAAACAGTTCGTTATTTCTAATATCGTCAAAGTCTGCTTCATTTTTTGCCATTTCCTGACATCTATTAGGATTAAGACTAATTGCTTTTTTCAAAGTTTTCAAACCTGCTTCAACTTCACCTTTCAAAACACAACAACGAGCCTTATTATACCAAGCACTAAAAAAGTCAGGTTTAATTTTTGCTGCATTATCATAACAAGCGATCGCCTCTCCATAAATACCCAACTTCATCAAAGCAACCCCTCGATTATTCCAGGCATCGCTATAATTATTTTTAATAGCAATTGCCTGATTATAAGACTTAACAGCCTCTTGATATTTTTGAATTTTTGCTAAACAAACACCACGATTATTCCAAGCATCAGCATAATCAGCTTTAACTTTAATCGCTTGTTCAAAAGAATTAATTGCCTCTTGATAATGCTGCAATTCTATTAAAGAAACACCCCGATTATTCCAAGCATCAGCATAATCAGCGCGAATTTGTAAAGCTCTATCATAAGAAGCGATCGCCTCGTCATACATTTTTAATCTTGTCAATACCACCCCTCGATTATTCCAAGTATCTGCCATTTCAGGATGAATTTTTAAGGCTCGATCGTAAGAAGAAATAGCTTCTTTGAGTCTACCTGCAAAGAAAAATTTATCTGCTTGTTTAGCATAATCATTTGCCATCATTAACGGCTCAGAATTATCAGTTTGAGCAGCAGAATATTGAATCAACGTATCCTTTTGCAGTTGTTCTATTTTTTCGTCAGCTTGTTGACTTTGTTGTTGCAGTTCATCTAATATTATTTGAGCTTCATTCACGATTTCTTTTAACTGAGATATTGTGTCATATTTAAAACTTTCAATTTCTTGCTCTGTAATAAAAATTTTGTTAGATAATTTTGTCTGAAGAAACCAAATCCAAATTGCTGCAGAGGCAGGAAATAAAGTCAGCAAAATCAAAAAAATACTGAGTAATGATGTGGCATGACGAAATGTATAATCTACTTCTTCTCGCACGGTACTACGAATTTCTTCTTTCAATTGAAAATCTGCTACTTGCTCCTGATTTTGAGCTAGCAAACTATTAATTGGATGAGTTGCAAAATTTTGATTTTCTGGGAGTACAGATAATAACTTTAAATCATTTTTTTGTTGGTAATTATCGTCAATTTTATCCTTTGTCCCTTGACTATATGCAGAATTTCCACTAATAGAAAATATTAGGGTTATAATTAAAATAGAAATTGATTGTGGTAAGCCTTTGCTTAGGTTTTTTAACATCTGCTTGTAGCAAAACTCTACCTTATGGATAATTCTCATAGCTTCTAATACCAAATTAATTTATAAGTTGCATAGAATAATATCTCGAACGGGGTTAAGTGTAGTTCTAGATAGACAAATTAATCAATTTCTTCAAGAAGGAAGGACTGAAGTTTGAAAGGAGAGAATAAGAGGTATTGCTGAGGGGCGGGATGAATATAATACCAATTCCCAAAAATAATGCTATACCTCCGATGCGACTTCAGTTATTAAGTAATAATAATACTTAAGTAATTTTTGTAACTATTATCGGCATTAAGCCAAAATATCTTATGTATTTGAAGCCTACTCCCTACTGCCTACTTCCTAATTTTAAGGAGATTTAGCAAGACATTGAAAAGGTATAAGTGGAGTCGGTATCCTGCCAAGGAGTGAAAATATCAGGAACGGGCAAGATGCCCATTCCACAAAACTATAGATTTTTACTTCTTTCTTCTTTCTTTTTCCTTCTTCCTTGTGCTATAAAGTAATAATATTCCTATCTATAGCATTATAGAAATAGTAAATTTTTAACTTTTGATTTTTATAGCACTAAAAGAATTGGGCGCGGACATTTTTCAATCCTAAAATCCTTTTACAGTTTCCTATTCCCGATTCAAGTAGCGCTATAACTTTTGACTTTTAATTTTTAACTTTTGACTTAAAAATGTCTGAATGGATTGAAATTGGTAGAATTGTTGCTCCTCAAGGTTTGAGAGGAGAGTTGCGAGTATATCCTAACTCTGACTTTCCAGAAAGATTCTTAGAACCAGGAAAAAGATGGTTATTACAGCCAGGTCAGGTAGACCCCCAAGATATTGAGTTACTGG
Source organism: Cyanobacteriota bacterium (assembly GCA_034190295.1). Lineage (GTDB taxonomy): Bacteria > Cyanobacteriota > Cyanobacteriia > Cyanobacteriales > Microcoleaceae > Okeania. The sequence continues at coordinate 56,065 of JAXHSW010000010.1, forward strand.
GTGGTCGTTATCTTCCTGGTAAAGAATTATATGTGATAGAGTTGGCAGGAATCGAAAGTCGCGAACAAGCTGAAGCATTACGCAATAGTCATTTGTTCATCCAACGAGGCGATCGCCCCCAACTAGCAGAGGATGAATTTTATCTACCAGACTTAATTGGTTTGACAGTTATTAATCAATTAAATGGGGAAATGGTTGGTAAAGTTGTGAGTATGATTTCAGCAGGAAACGATTTATTAGAAGTAGAAAAAATATCTATAGATACTCCTATTCTTTCTGAAGCTATTACTGAAGATAAACCACTACAAAAAAGTGGGAGAAGTAGGCGTAAAAAACATCAGAAAAAACCGAAATCTTCTCCTCCTCAAAATCTATTAATTCCTTTTGTTAAAGAAATTGTTCCTGTAGTTGATTTTGAAAAAGGTATTATTGAAATTGTTCCCCCATTAGGCTTAATTGACTTATAAAAAATTACATAATTTGAAATTCTTTAATAGCAGGTAAAAAGTTTTTATTTTCATGGCTTGGGCGACTAAGTTTAATCAGAACAAATCTTTGTAGTGGAGTCAGATTTTCCCATTGCTTTAATTCAATTTCAACGCCTGTTTCTTGAGCTTTACTTTGAACTACATCCGGAATTTTTGTATCATCCATCCAAGCTGGATTTAGTTCTATAGATAATTCTTTAGCAGGGGTATTTGTATGTTGAATTACTAACTCATGTAGCCACTCCCGATAATTTTTAATTTCTTCTGGTGTACTACAAGGTTTATCTACTAGCTCTTGACGAATTAAATGATTAAATTGATGCCAGTGAGATAATTTTAATTTAACTCCACAGGTATCTAATTTATAACGGACTATCATAGGAATACACCTTAGAGATTCTACAAAGTCTTGCTCAAATTCAAAATAATTATTCATCATATTTTCTCAAATTTTCAGTTTAGATAACTCTGACAGGACTTACGCACCAAGCGCCATATTTAGTAGGGACGAATGGCATTTGCGTTCCGCAAAGCTCCGAATGGCACCCCCTACAGATAGCGTATTGTCTAATAATTTGCGTAAGTCCTGTCTGATATATTTTATAGCGCTACGCGCCGGGAGTAGGGGAGCGGGAGAGTAGGGAGTAGGGGAGTAGGGGAGTAGGGGAGTAGGGGAGTAGCACAATTTTTTGTATTTCATCAGGATTTACGCACCAAGCGCCATATTTAGTAGGGGCAAATGGCATTTGCCCTCTACAGGTAGTGTATTGTCTAAGAGTTTGCGTAAGTCCTGTTCATATTAAAAAGATATAGAGCGATCGCTCTCTATACCCTTCTCTATATCCTTAGCATTTACAGCGGTTTTCATTTCGGTAGACCACAGTAGAGATGGATGGCCTTATGCTAAGGTAGAAGCTCTCCGCTTTTTCCTATCGGAATGCTCCGCAAATATGTTGCAGAGTAAAACAGCGTAGGGATAGTTTCCTGCGGAATGCTACACAAACATGAATTGCCTCTACTCCATTCTTATTGCTATTAGACATCTGTTCAATAATTGATAATTGATAATGGATAATTGATAATTACCTCTCCCTAAAACGGATAGGATTGAATAAAAGGAAAAAATTTATTTTTTTCCCCTTGAAAGGGGAGACTTCAAGGCGTGAATTATTTAATTATTTAATTATTTAATTATTAATTCTTCGGTAAAAATAAAAAATAAAATCAATTCTTATCCAGAAATCATCAATTATTTTTCCCTAAACTTTCTCCTTCTATTCCTTATTTCTTCTTCTTTCTTCCCTCCTGAGGACTGAGGACTGACTCCTAAGTAATTAAGATTAATATCATACCCTTAGGACTTACGCAGAGACTCTAGATATAGCGAGGGCGCCCTTCGGAGCTTGGCGCTAGCCAATGCCATTCGCCCCTACAGATGGTGCTTTAAAAGTTAATTTGCGTAAGTCCTGACCCTAATTTATCAAGACTCATGTTCCTTTACCTCAAATACTTCTGCCAACAATGGCGATACATTACTATTCAACTTACCTGCACGAATAAACTCAGCATAAGTTTCCGCTTCGATATCTACCAACTCTTTCCGTAATAACTCCATATCCAGTGTCACTAACTGAGAATGTTCTGCTTGCATCTTATCAATTTTCTCCTGTAACTGTTTCAATTCATTTTGCAAAAATTCTGCCTGATAGCGATAATACTCTGGGTCAATTTCTTGCAACCTGACCAACTCAGACACATAATTAAGCACCCGCTTTAAAGCTACACGACGAGCAGTCGTTTCCATATATTCCTGGCGCAACGGTTGGTCGCCTATCAAACCCAATACTTGCAACATTAACTGAGTTGTTAAACCTTGCACCAACAATGTAAACAATACCACTCCAAATACAACTGCCGTAATTTCATCTCGTCCAGGCAAAACTACAGGTACACTCAACACCAGAGCAATAGAAACAGAACCCCGTAAACCTCCCCACCAAAGCAACGTTTGTTCTTTTAAACCAATATTTGACTTGACTACCAAATTACTCAAAGCACTCAAACTATAAACAGAAATTGCTCGCGTGACAAGAACTGCTCCAATAGCTACTACTATTAATACTATATTATCTGCCAGAGTCGAATATTGAATTTGATCGCCTATTAACAGAAACACTATAGAGTTGACAAAAAATGCCACAAATTCCCAAAACTCACTAACTATTAACCGAGTCCGGGGGTTCATCCCAATGCGGGAACCGAAGTTACCTAAAATCAAACCAACGGTGACAACCCCAATAACTCCCGAACCCCCTAATTTTTCTACTATGACATAAGTACCATAAGCAGAAACTAAAGTTAGTGACTGTTCCACCAAAGGTAGATCGAAACGTTGAGTGAGGTAAGAAATGCCAAAACCAATTAAGCAACCGATACCGATACCGATGCCAACAAAACTGAGAAAAGTGAATATAGAGTCTGAAACAGAAAATTTATCGACTGTTCCTAATGGAATTCCTACTAATAAAGTAAAGGCAACAACTGCCACGCCATCATTAAATAAACTTTCTCCTTCCATTAAGGTGCGTAGGCGTTTACTTGCTCCTAATTCTTTTAATAAAGCTACTACAGAAATCGGGTCTGTTGCTGATAAACTAGCTCCGACGAGAAAGGCGATCGCTAAGGGAATTCCGGTGAAAAAATTCAAACCATAGGCAATACCAACTACAGAAATAATTACACCAAAAATTGCAAAAAGTCCTACCGGAACTAAATCTCTTTTTAAGTCTCGCCAGTTCAAATTCCAAGCAGCTTCAAATAATAAAGGAGGCAAGAAAATTTCAAGGATTAACTCAGGAGATAAGCTGACTAATCTTACATTAATAAATGCCAGAATTAATCCAAAAATTACTAATAATAATGTAAAGGGAATTCGACGGAACCAACTAAAAACTCGTGAGAGAGTAGCCACACTCAGAGATACAGAAAGAACTAACAAAAATTGTTCTATATTTTGCTCAATAACTGTTTCAGTTACGGCAGTTTCTAAAGCCATATATTACTCCTAAATTTTGCATAAAATTAATCAATAAAAGTAAGCATTTCCTGCGGACTGCTGCGCAAACAGCTATTAGCGGTCAGCCCTCAGCTTTTTAATAGACCTCTTGCAAAAGTATTAATTAAATCAATTCAAGATATGAAATCAACAATTTCATCTCCCTATTTCCTCACAGGAGTGCGCATTCCCTTGCGTCTGTCGCGGACGCGGGGTCTCACCGCTATTCCCTAACTTCTGCAAGAAGTCTAATGAATGAAGCAAGCATTCGTTTAACTTCTACTACATTTTCAAGCAGAGATTCGTACTCTGATGAATGCTTACATTTAAAGGTAATAAAGCTGATAGTTGATAGCTGACCGCTGTTTGCGCAGCATTCCGGAGGAAATGCTTACCAATAAAATACCGACTGTTGTCTAAATGTAAGAAACAGTCGGCACTTTAGCAAAGAGCTGAGGTTGAATCTAAGCTTCTTTGTTTAAGAACTTTTGGATTTGTTGAATGGCTACAGCCCCAATATTGTAAACTGCCCAACCACCAGCGGCAATTATAGGTAATAGAACGATTAACAAACGGAAGTCAAATTCCATTTACTCCCCTCCTGAAGATTTTTAAAGATTTATCATTGTCTTATAATCTTAATCTAAAATTAAGTTTTTTGAGGAAAATTTTTAATGGTTTGGGCAGCATTTACCAAAAAAGGAAGAAACAGCAAGGAAAGAGGAAAAAGATTAATTATCTTTCTTCACTGATACGATCTTCAATTCACTTTTGACTTTTGACTTTTGACTTTTGACTTCAAATACACTTTTGACTTTTGACTTTTGACTTCCACAGGACTTACGCAAATTCTTAGACAATACGCTATCTGTAGGGGGCGTTAGCGGAGCTTGGCGTTAGCCAATGCCATTCGCCCCTACTAAATATTGCGCTTGGTGTGTAAGTCCTGTTCAATAAGCTTTTGACTTCAATACAGTTTTGACTTTTGACTTTTGACTTTTGACTTTTGACTTTTGACTTTTGACTTTTGACTTTTGACTTTTGACTTTTGACTTCACTTGTTGACATACTCCCGGCATCAAATCACAGATACGCAATGCGGGATTCTCATCATTGATGATTCTACGCTCACAGAGATGACTTAGATTGGCAATATTGCTATTACCAAACCAGAGGTCGGACTCTCCCGTAGCTTTTGGGTTTCCCCCAGATTCCGAGTGCCCCTCGGTACTGTTGACTATTGCTCAAGCGCATTTCTAAACCTTTAGCTAAAATGTTCCTTGCTGCATTATGGTCACGGTCTGCTATATAACCACAGTGAGGACATTTGTGAGTCCTAACAGACAAAGATTTTTTAACAGTTTGACCACAATTTGAACAATTTTGGCTTGTGAAATGCGGAGGCACTGCTATGGAAGCAATTCCATGGAACTTAGCATAATATTCCAGCCATTCGGTGAACTGATACCAACTTGCATCAGATATTGATTTGGCATGCGTGATGATTTTTAACTAGGTTAGCAATCTTTAAATCTGCCTTCGGCGCGCCGCTCCGCGTCTACGTAGACTACCAAATCGTATTTATTGGATTAACGCCCGTGCAGTCTTTACTGCATGATCTTTACGTTGTCTGCTGATTTTAAGATTTGCCCGCGCTAATTGAATTCTTGCTTTGTGGTAGTTATTTGACTGAGGTTTCTTGCCTTTTTCATGGCGACGCGATACTCGACCTTGTAGCTTTTTTAGTCGTTTTTCCGACTTCCTCAAATACTTAGGATTATCTACCGCTTTACCATTACTATCAGTATAAAAAGCATTTAAACCTAAGTCTATTCCTACTACATTGCCTTCAAAATTATGAGTTTCTTTTCTCTCAGCATTTACTAAGAATTGACAATAATAACCATCTGCACGTTTAACAACTCTGACTCTACTTATTTGTTGTTCTGAATACCAGACTAAATCGCGACTTGTCCATAGTTCAAATACACCTGCTTTAAAACCATCTTTAAATTCAATTTTCTTTCTGTCTGGGGATAGCTTATAGCCAGTTGTTTTATACTCTACTGTTTGCGCAGCATTCCGGAGGAAACGGGTGAACTTCTTGAATTTTGGGTAGCCCTTTTTACCTGGTAATTTCAGTCTACAATTTTTGTAGAATCGTTGTATTGATTGCCATGTCCTGTCGGCTGATGCTTGTCTTGCTTGAGAGTTTAACTTTTTCACCCAAGGAAAATTACTATCCTTTGCTATTACAGAACAAAGCTTTTGTAAGTCGTTGCGTTTGACGTTTTTATTATCCATCCAATAGCGCAAACAACTGTTCCTGATGAATTGACCTGTGAGAATCATTTCATCTAAAATTTTGTACTGATTTTGACTGCCTTTTAATTTGGCCTCAATTAAAGGGCAAAGCTATTGTTAATTCCTTGACTACATTGATTATTATAACTAAATTTACCTAAAATGTATACGGGATTTACTATTAATATTTGTGTATAATTATGACATCGTTTGCGGAGCATGACCTAGGAAATCATAATTATACACGCATCATTCATCCAGACACTAAATCTCACGATTATAGTGCTGGCCTTCTGATGGGTTTAGGTAAATCCAACATCAGTTCCCTTACCAGCGTGGACTAAAGCTAACTTTTCATAACGTTGAGCGTGTTCAATCAAATTAGCAGCCTCTGACTCTGAAATATCCCTAACTTTTCTCGCAGGTACTCCTACCACCAAAGACAAAGGCGGTATATCCTTCGTGACAATAGACCCAGCTCCCACAATACTACCTGACCCTACCCGCACGCCATCCAAAATTACAGCTCCAATACCAATCAAACAACCTTTTTCTATATGAGCCGAGTGAATCACAGCTCGATGTCCAATTGTTACATGATCTTCCAAAACTGTTACCAAACCAGGGTCTCCATGAAGCACTGCTCCATCCTGGACATTACTATGGTCTCCAATCATAATCCCTTCTACATCACCCCGGACAACAGCTCCATACCAAATACTAGCTCCCACTCCTACTTCAACAATACCCATAACTACAGCGTTATCTGCCACAAAAGCAGCTTGAGATAAATCTGGAGGAGGCCAAAAAGAGGGCTGATTTGACATGATCTTCGTTCATATTAGTGATGTTTGCTAAATCAGAATTTTATAGCAGGCAACAGGCAACAGCGGGACAAACATTGCCTAATCTTAAGATTCATCGTTAGTCTATGTCAAATACAAACTCGTTCCTTGCTATAGGCTAAAAAATGTTTAACTCCTGGCTCCTAACTTTTGGTTGAAACATTACAAACTGCTTCATAAAACTGATACAAAGCGTTACATAACGTAACAAATTGATGTTTACTTCCTGCTTCTACTGAGGCCGTCAGCGGTTACTCATCCACAGGCATTGACGGGTCTTGCCCAACCGCATCCCTAAAGTCTATACTTACATTTAAGTCTTTGTCAATTAACATCAGAAAAAAGTCCTCAAACCCTTACTGCCTCGTTCTTAGTAGGGAGCTGGATTTCAGGAGAGGTCTATGTCTATAATAGATAGACTGCCAGAAATGTTTAAGTCGCGATTAGTGCAGAAGATACAAATTTCACCCTCGTTACTACTTGCCTGTGAGAACTAGCATTTTATCGCTAAATTGCGCAAATTGTTAACTAAGTCGAAACTCTCTACCCCATAATTATAGGTTAAGAGTTTTATGTACTACTTTAATAACTATCCAGCTATTTGGCTCAGATTCTTTTATCTATAATAAAGTCACTACAGCTCTCTAGAAACTATGACCCAATTCTCTATCAATCCTGCCCTCCAATACCCAATGTTTGGCCCTGAAATTCAGTGTCCCCACTGTCGTCAGACCATACCAGCTCTTACCTTGACAGATACTTATTTATGTCCTCGTCATGGAGCTTTTGAGGTTGACCCAAATACTGGTGAATTGTGTCATCTTCAGTCTGGCCGTCACTGGCGTCTATGGAACAATGAGTGGTATAGACAACATACTCATCCCGACGGTATTAGGTTTGAAATCCATGAAGCTCTGGATCGACTTTATACTCAAGGATATAGAGCCACTCGTGTGATTATTGCTCAAAGATATCAGGAGTTGGTTAGTACCTATTTGGAACGTAATACCCCCTGGCGTTCTAATTCTGACTCTTCCTGTAAGCCCAAACTTTATGGTTTACCTGTAGAATTTAGTCCCGACCCCAAGGATGAGCCTTGTTGGGAAGTTATTAATTTTCAGTTGGACAAAGAAGCAGGAGTACCCGTTCGGTATCCCTATTTTCGATTGTTTGAATAGGCTATTCAGCAGAGTTATTGCTGAAGTCAGAGAATAAGGAATAGGGAATAGGGAATAGGAAGATGAAATTGTTTATTTCATATCTTGAATTGAAATTGATTTAATTAAAACTTTTGCAAGATGTCTAGCATTTATAAATGATTTATAAATATTGATTTATTGAATATGGTTGATAGCTGAAAAGTCTTTCCCTTTTCTCTTTAAAAATTATCTTTATTTATTGCCAAAATAAATCGGTCTTACCTTAGTTATATTTAGTGTAAAATTAATACTTAAAATCAGGTTGAAAATATTAAATTAGAATGCACCATGCCTCGATTCGGACAGCCAATATTCACCGAGCGATCGCTTTCTATGAAAAACTAGGTTTTACGGTCTGCGAACGCTTTAGTACAGGCTATACTTTAGCTTGTTGGATGGAGGGATTAAATGGTAGAATTGAACTGATTGAAATTCCTCAGCCAAAACCTGCACCTGATGCTTTTGGGGATGAGAATTATGTTGGATATTATCATTTATCATTTGATTTGACTCAAAATACTAAAGATTTACCTAGTTGGCTAAATGATTTAAAACAGCAATTTGATACTGCTTATGCTGCACAACCAGAAATGTTTCAATCGTTGAAAATTCTTTTAGAACCTACTCAACAAATGATTGGAAATAATGTTTATGAAGTTGCTTTTATTGCGGACTGTGATGGTTTGCCTCTAGAATTTATTAGGAAATTAAATTCTTAGAATACATTACACAATACTCGTAAGCATTCAGCTATTAGCGGTCAGCTTTTAGCTGTTTCATAGATAATGTATATACACTGCTAAGGTCAAGGTCAGTTTTTTTCTAAAACTTTATAATTATCCTTAAAATTTTTGATACTAATTCCTGTTCTCAAGGCAATGAATTAATAGCTGATAGCTGATAGCTGACGGCTGAATGCGGGCGCATTCCGGAGGAAATGCTTACCAATACTCTGAAGGTTTTGAAAAGTTTCAGCATTCTATAGCACAATTTTTTAGGCTGATAGCTGATAGCTAATAACTGATAGCTAGTTAAAAATGCAGCATTCAATTATTGTGGTATGTGACAGCCTTGCTTCTAGAAAAAAAATACAACAAAGCAAACCGTCACATATTCTACTTTATTTTATTTGGTAACTTTAAACTTTAAAGGAAATTATGAAACAAACATTCCGTAAATTACATAAAATAGTCGCGCCAATAGTTTTTCTACCATTATTTGTCACTGTTATTACAGGAGTAGCTTACCGACTTGGTAGAAATTGGTTTGGTTTATCCAGAGACCAGGCACATATTTTAATGGTAATTCACGAAGCTGAATATCTTGGAGAAGACATTAAACCTTTTTATGTACTCTTAAATGGTATCGGATTAATCTGGATGTTAGTAACAGGTATTATTATGAGTGGTTTATTTAATCAAAAGAAAACCAAGCAAAATACGGAATCAAAAACAACTACAGTGGAATCATAGAATTACAGCAGTTTTCGAGTTTATAAGGCACAAAGTTTTATGCTCAGGACTTACGCAAATTAACTTTTAAATCACCATTTGTAGGGGCGAATGGTATTGGCTAGCGCCAAGCTCCGAAGGGCGCCCTAGCTATATGTAGAGTCTCTGCGTAAGTCCTGATGCTTTTAGGGAACAGGGAATAGGGAATAGGGAATAGGGAACAACAAACAAATGAATAAAAATTATAGATTAGTCTTAAACTGTACCTCACGATCCTGAAATTTGCAGTATTAAAAAATCCGAGTAGATATCATCAAAAAAAAAGCTAATAAATCAATAATTTCATAATATTTTAGTCAAAAAAATTCTCAATCTATAAATTCCGGGGAAAAATTTGACATTTGACTTTAGTTCTACCTAGACTTTAAGATGTCATAGATAATATTTAACAACTTGTCAGAAAAAATGAACATTTTTAGTAATATACTCGCAACTCCAGCAAAACCTAAACCGCGTCCTACTGTTAAGAAAAAACAACGTCGAGGAATAGAAATCAAATCTCAACGAGAAATAGAAGTTATGCGACAATCCTGTAAAATAGTCGCAACGGTACTCAAAGAAATCTCTCAGATTGTTAAACCAGGAATGACAACTGCCGATCTAGATGCTTATGCAGAAAAACGCATTCGAGAAATGGGGGCAACACCAAGTTTTAAAGGTTATCATGGCTTTCCTGGTTCTATTTGTGCTTGCATAAATAACGAAGTTGTTCATGGCATTCCCAATAAGAAAAAAGTTATTCGAGTTGGTGATGTTTTAAAAGTAGATACAGGAGCTTACTATCAAGAATTTCATGGAGACTCTTGTATTACTATTGGCGTAGTTGAAGTGACTCCAGAAGCAGCCAAATTAATTCGTGTAGCAGAAGAAGCAATGTATAAAGGTATCGAACAAGTCAAAGCTGGTGCTTATCTACTCGATCTTGCAGGAGCTATTCAAGATCATGTAGAAGCAAATGGTTTTCGTATAGTCGAAGAATTTACAGGTCACGGTGTGGGGAGAAATTTACACGAAGAACCTTCAGTTTTCAACTCTAGAACTAAAAGTTTGCCAAATGTGAAACTAAGAGCAGGTATGACTTTAGCTATTGAACCAATTCTGAATGCTGGTTCTAGATTTACACGAATTTTATCAGATAAATGGACTGCTGTTACTGTTGATAATTCTCTTTCAGCTCAGTTTGAGCATACAGTATTGGTAACAAATACTGGTTATGAAATTTTGACCGATCGCTCTCAAATTAGATGTTAAGTATTATGGGTAAGTTTAGGTAAGTTTAGTAGAACGGTTAGGTATGAATGCCCTACAAATAAATAAACTGCGTAGCGCACCAATTTCGATTTTATCTCAACGTTGGTTGAAGACCCGCGCTCTCCCGCAGGGGAGCGTCGGGATGAAAACCAATCAATGTTGCGATTTGACATACAATATGCTAAAATTTAAGCCTTAAACAAGTAAGCAGCAGATGGTCGAAAAAGCGTACAAATTTAGGTTCTACCCAACTAAGCAGCAAGAAAACTTGTTGCGGAGAACAATAGGATGTGTACGACTAATCTACAACAAGGCCTTGGCAGCCAAGACTCAAGCTTGGTACGAGAAACAAGAGCGAGTAGGGTACAAGCAAACTTCGGCCATGCTGACAAGCTGGAAAAAACAGGAAGATTTAGATTTCCTTGCAGAAGTCAGCAGTGTTCCATTACAGCAAGGTTTAAGACATCTACAAACTGCTTTTCCTGCGGAATGCTGCGCAAACACTAATTTTTTCAGTGGACGAGCTAAATATCCTAACTTTAAAAAAAAACGGAATGGTGGTAGTGCTGAGTTTACAAAATCAGCATTCAAGTGGAAAGATGGTCAAGTATATCTAGCTAAATGCTCAGAGCCATTACCGATCAGATGGAGTAGGCAATTACCCCAAAACTGTGTACCAAGTACAATTACCGTGAAACTTGACCCCAGTAGCAGATGGTCAGTGTCTCTGAGAATCAATGACACTAGAAGTTTAAAGCTCGAGCCAGTGACCAAACAAGTAGGTATTGATTTAGGAATTACCAGCTTACTGACTACCAGTGATGGAGAAAAAGTTACTAACCCTAAAAAGATCAACAAATTACAAAAAAACTGAGGTTAGCTCAGAAGTCTTTATCCAGGAAAACCAAGGGTTCTAATAACTATCAAAAGGCTAGGCTGAAATTAGCCAAGGTACACGCAAAAATTAAAGATTCAAGGCTTGATTACACCCATAAGCTAACTACTCAACTAATCAAAAAATACCAAACGATAGTGGTTGAGGATTTAGCAGTAAAGAATATGGTAAAAAACCATAAATTAGCTAGGGCAATAAGTGATGCTAACTGGGGAGAATTAGTCAGACAATTAGAGTACAAAGCTGAATGGTATGGACGGGAATTGATCAAAATTGACAGATATTTTCCCAGTTCTAAGGGTTGCTCTAATTGTGGACATATAGTAGAAAAATTACCTCTAAATATCAGAGAGTGGGATTGTCCAGAGTGTGGTAGCCACCATGACCGGGACATTAATGCAAGTATCAATATTTTGGCTGCGGGACTCGCAGTGTCAGTCTGTGGAGCGACTGTAAGACCCGAGGGGAGTAAATCTCGGAAGGCGGGTGCTAAGAAACAGAAAGCCCCTAACAGTGATGTTAAGGAATCCCGCGCTGTCTCGTAGAGCAGCGTCGGGAGGATGTCAATGTGTTATACTTTTACCATAAACTATATTTCATGTGAAATCATTGTACAGAGCCGTAAAAGTCAGAATGTATCCAACTCAGTCGCAAGCCCAGAAACTAAGCCAAGTCATGGGGTGTTCGAGATGGTGGTGGAATTATGCTTTGAATCTGTGCAATGAAACTTACAAAGAAACAGGTTTTGGGTTGAGTCGAGTAGCACTAAACAAAGTGTTACCTAAGCTGAAGAAGTCAGAAGAGACTAAGTGGCTAAAAGAGTGTTATTCTCAAGTTTTGCAGTCAACCACTCTCAACCTAACCAAAGCATTCAAAAACTTTTTTGAAGGTAGAGCTAAATATCCTAGATTCAAGTATTATCGAGGGAGGCAATCCTGTCAATATCCTCAAAACTGCCAAGTAGTAGATAAAGGGGTGAAAGTACCTCAAGTTGGAGTTATAAAATCTTCAATTCATAGGCTATTTGATGGACAACTGAAAACCGTAACAATTACTAAAACACCGACAGGAAAGTATTATGCTTCATTGTTATTTGACACAGAACTTGAAACCCCTGAAGTAGTTGTAACAGGTAAGGTTGTTGGTATTGACTTAGGACTAAAAGACTTTTGTATTACCCATGATGGCGACAAAACATCTAAGTATGCTAACCCAAAACACTTCAAAAAACATCAAAAAAACTTAGCTCGAAAACAGGCTAAATTAGCTCGTAAAAAGAAAGAAAGTAAATCAAGAGAAAAAGCACGCAAGCTAGTAGCTAAAGTTCACGAACGTATAAGTAATACCCGTCAAGACTTTCTACATAAATTATCAAGAAAAATCGTCAATGATAATCAAGTAGTAATTGTTGAGAATCTGAACATCAAGGGTATGGTTTGTAATCACAACTTAGCTAAAAGTATCTCTGATGTGGGTTGGGGAATGTTTATCAATTTTCTGGACTATAAACTGCAACAAAAAGGTGGTTTTTTAGTAGAGATTAATAGATGGTTTCCTAGCTCTAAAACTTGCTCTAATTGTCTCTATCAAATATCAGAAATGCCATTAGATGTGAGAGAGTGGACTTGTCCGAGCTGTGGTACTCACCACGACCGAGACGAAAATGCGTCCAAAAATATTAGGGCAGAAGGCATCAGGGAAATATCGGTCTTGGGAGCCAGGACTGCTGCTGAAGGAGGGGAAGTAAGACCAAAAGGTGGACGTAAGTCTGTCTTGAGGCATTCCCCTTTGAGTTCAGAAGCCCCATCCGTCTATACGGTGGAGTAGTTCACTCAAGTATTGTTACCTATATATTAGGTAAACTCCACAAATCATAAAAATTAGCTAAATTATAAAAAGTACTTAGACTAAAATAATCTATGATACCTAAAATGATTCAAGCCGAAAACGACCGCCAAGAAAATTTAAAAATATCAGGAAAAATACTATTAGTAGATGATGAACCAGGATTACGGGAAGCTGTACAAGCTTACTTAGAAGATAGTGGATTTAATGTAAACGTTGCCAGTAATGCTAATGAAGGATGGGATATCCTACAATCATATTTACCGGACTTAGTAATTACAGATGTTATGATGCCTCAAATAGATGGCTATCAATTTCTGCAAAAATTACGAGAAGATCCAAGATTTAAAGCTTTACCTGTAGTATTTTTGACAGCAAAAGGAATGACTACGGACCGCATTCAAGGTTATCAAGCAGGTTGTGATGCTTACCTTTCTAAACCCTTTGACCCTGAAGAGTTGGTAGCTATAGTCGAAAATTTGTTAGAACGTCGAATAGTAGCGACAAGCCAAAATGAAGGGGAAAATACTCCAGATATTGCTGCTTTAGCAAGTCAAATTGCCGAAATTAAAGCTATGTTGATGGGTAAAAATACGATCGCTCAAACCCCATCACCAATTAAAATAGATTTAACCCCAAGAGAACAAAGTGTATTAGATTTAGTAGCTAGAGGACTAATGAATAAAGAAATAGCTAGAGACCTAAGCACCAGTGTCCGCAATGTAGAAAAGTATGTCAGTAGATTATTTACGAAAACTGGTACAAACAGCCGCACAGAATTAGTTCGTTATGCTCTAGAACATGGATTAACTCAGTAGACATCTCCAGAAAAGAGGGAATAGGGAATAGGGAATAGGGGGAAATAACTAATGATTTCTGTACGATAATTGATTTATGCAATTGCCCTTCGTGTTGCAGTCAGCCGAAACCATGAAATCTGCAGTGGCTTTCCTCGAACCCTACATGGAAAAAATCGAAGGAGAGGACGAAGATCGCGGTAAAGGGAAATTCCTGATTGCCACCGTTAAAGGCGATGTTCATGACATCGGGAAGAATCTAGTGGATATCATCTTGACCAATAATGGCTACAAGGTTATCAATCTGGGCATTAAACAAGCCATTGAGGCAATCGTCGAAGCATATCAGCAGCATCAGCCTGATTGTATTGCCATGAGTGGCTTGCTGGTGAAGTCTACAGCATTTATGAAAGAAAATCTGGCAGCATTTAATGCTAAAGGTATTACAGTCCCAGTGATTTTGGGCGGTGCGGCACTCACACCAAAATTTGTCTATGGCGATTGTCAAGAAACTTACCAAGGGCAGGTCATTTACGGGAAAGATGCTTTTGCCGATTTGACCTTTATGGATCGGCTGATGCCCGCCAAAGAGAAGGAATGCTGGGTGGATACCGAAGGCTTTACAGGAGGATTTGCTCAGTTTAACCAAAAGGGACGCAAGGCGATTGAAGATTCAGATCGAGAACTCAATGGTGATGATCCCAAATCCGATGAACCCACTGTCATCGATACCGAACGCTCGACAGCGGTAGAGATTGATATCGAACGTCCTACGCCGCCTTTCTGGGGGACGAAAATTCTTCAGAGTGGTGATCTAGAATTAGAAGAACTGTTCTGGTACATGGATTTGCAGGCACTGTTTGCTGGCCAATGGCAATTCCGTAAACCGAAAGACCAATCTCGCGAGGAATATGATTGGTTCCTGGCATCGAAGGTTCATCCGATCTTGGAAGAATGGAAGCAAAAAATTCGCACTGAACAATGGTTGGAGCCAACTCTAGTTTATGGTTATTTCCCCTGTGCAGCGATCGGCAATTCCGTTCATGTTTACGATCCAAGTGTCATCGAGCGTGGCTCAACACCTGCAACAGCAACTCCGTTTGTCACTTGGACATTCCCCCGTCAGAAATCCGGCCGTCGGCTGTGCATTGCTGATTTTATCCGCCCAGTCGAACAGAATCAATTTGATGTCTTGCCTATGCAGGCAGTGACTATGGGAGAAATTGCTACCGAGAAAGCACAGGAACTCTATAAAGACAACAAGTACACCGATTATCTCTATTTCCACGGGGTGGCAGTGCAGTTAGCGGAAGCCTTGGCGGAATGGAGTCATGCCAGGATTCGGCGGGAATTGGGCTATGGGGATTTAGAGCCAGATAACATTCGCGATGTATTAGCCCAAAGGTATCAGGGTTCTCGGTATAGTTTTGGCTATCCAGCTTGTCCGGTGGTCATCGATCAAGTGCCACAGTTGCAATTATTGGGATGCGATCGCATTGGGATATCAATTGATGAGAGCGAACAGCTTTATCCAGAGCAAACAACCACTGCTTTTGTCACCTACCATCCTGTCGCTAGATATTTTAGTGCTTAGAGCGATCGGCAATGGGGTCGCGCTGAAATCCTGGCGGTCTCTAAGTAGATCGAAGGAGGTTTCTGTAGGATGTGTTAGCGATAGCGTAACGCATCAAAACCTGAATCAGCGGTGCGTTACGGCTCTGCCAATGCTGGTGGCGAAATTAACATTCCGAAATATTGGCAACAAAACGAAGGTTTTTTACGCCCCCCAGCCCCCAATTCTGGGGGAGCCTGGACTCAAAGTCCCCCAGGATTGGGGGCTTTAGGGGGCTTCGGTGTCGCTTCACGACATTACGAAATATTTCGCCAGCAGCGTCCGGCTCTGCCTAACGCACCCTACAAGCTACAAGCTGGATTGGCTTTCAAAATAGAGGTCTCTAATGAGTGAAACAAACGATGGATCGAATTGGCATCAAGATTTTATTGCCAGTAATTTGCTGGTCATTGGCTATAATGCTTGGGCTGGTCATCTGAGTCAGAAGCGCGGCGCGATTGTTTGTAGCACAAATTCTCCAATATTGGGGGTTGGCGGAGAATCATTCAAAACCCATTTTGTCGGACGTTCTCGCCTTGCGCCGTTTCTGAATGCCTGGTTAGCGACTCCTGATACTGCAATTTTGCACCATCACTTTATGATTTCTCACAAGAAAACACGCGGTAAGCGGGAAGCCCAACGTCTTTAGACTTGGGAGGGAAGCGACATTCGCTTCATTTATTCGCCGTGTTTTTTTAGTTTACCCGTGGTGTGGGTCTTCAATATATTTTTTGATTACGTCACTGCAAACGTTACCAGCAGTGCTTATAAAATAACTGTTAGTCCACAAAGAAGGAAGTTTCTTTAGCCGTGGGAACTCTCTTCTTAAATAACAACTAGAACGACCTTTAAAAGCTTTAACTACTAAATGCGGTGTATCGGTTGGCTTGACACTGACAAATAGATGTATATGGTCGGGCGCTACTTCTAAGGCTAAGATATCCCATTCTTTTTCAATGGCTAATTCTGCAAAAATTTGTCTTAATCTTGTTGCTACATCCCCTATTAAAACTTTTTTCCTTCGTTTCGGTATCCAGACGAAATGGTAATTAACTAAGAACTTTACGTGGTTGTGGGTCTTGTATTCGTTAACAGCTAGCATAATAGTTTGTTTTTTGCTCAATACCTATTGACAAATACTAATTTAGTAGATTACTATATATTTGTCAACACGAAGTTAGTTGGGTCGAACTGATGGGTAAGACAAAGAAAATTAAAAAACAGATGGGGGTTCAGCAAGTATTGTTGCACCCTGACGAAGAGACAAAAGCGTTATTGCACTACCTTTGTCAACAAGCTGGAAAACTCTATAACTGTGGTATTTATTTCGCTCGTCAGACATTTTTCAAGACTGGAAAGCTACTAACAGGCAAGTTCGACCTTGATTTTGAACCTACTGTTTCTAAGACTATGTTGGCTCAATCGATGCCATCAACACCAATGCAGCAAACTTTAAGGTCTGTTGTCGAAGCGTTTAAGTCATATCGCGAATTGAGAGTCAAACATAAGAAAGGAGAATTGCATTTCAAACCCAAGCCGCCAAACTACTTAAAAGGCTCGAAACTGTTCAAAGTAGCCTATCCCAACTCTGGTGGACAGAAGCCAAAGTTAATTAATGGTCAGTTAAGATTCTCTTTGGGCTTAACTGTTAAAAGATGGTTCGGAGTGGGTGAATTTTTTCTTCCCATGCCCTCAAACCTTGATATCAACACAGTTAAAGAGTTTACTATTCTTCCGTCTAATGGTGCGTTTTATTTGGAATGTAGCTACGAGTTAACACCACAAACACCTGTTTTAGACTTTGAACAAGCCCTATCTATAGACCTGGGAACAGCAGATAACTTAGCAGCTTGTGTCGATACTTTGGGTAATTCTTTCTTGGTAGATGCTCGCCACATGAAAGCGATGAATCAGCTATGGAACAAAAAAGTAGCTACTTACAAAGAAAATAAGCCACAAGGTTTTTGGAACTCTTGGTTAGATAGGGTAACTCGCAAACGTAACCACCAACTAAGAGACGGTATCAACAAAGCAGCGAAGTTAATTGTTGACCATTGCCTAAAACACGGTATCGGCAATTTGGTTGTAGGTTGGAACGAAAGTTTTAAAATCAACGCCAAAATGGGGCGGGTTAACAATCAAAAGTTTGTTCAGATGCCTTTAGGGAAACTCAAAGACAGGCTAGAACAACTTTGTAGACTACATGGGATTAAGTTCCACGTAACGGAAGAGGCATATACTAGCAAATCTAGCTACTTAGATGGAGACACTCCACCCAAGTACCGGGAAAAGCCGGATGGATGGACAGCATCGGGTAACAGAACTAGACGCGGATTGTATCGTACTTCTAAGGGATATTTAGTGAACGCCGATCTGAACGGAGCGGCAAACATTTTAACGAAAGTAAGCAGGAACTTAGGCGTAGACCTAAGCAAACTGTGTAGGCGGACTTTGACAACCGCAGCTAGAGTCAAGTTATGGCACGGGGCGAGTAAGCCCCCTCTGCATAAGCCTTCTCTGTAAGTGAAAGAATCCCAGTATTTTAGCGAAGCGGAATGCTGGGAGTGTCAAATCTTGGAAGTTGTCGATAATTATGATCCAACAACAGAGGTTGTATTGTTGCTGGAGTCTTTTGATCAAGCGACGTTCTTTTACTTGAAAAACCTACCCATTACACCACCTCAATGCTACGAGCAAGTACGTAAAACTTGGGATGAATTCCAGCCAGGAGTTGGGGTTAATATTGGTTCGTGCGACCAGGTGCAGCCTAGTACAATGTGACAAAAGTCAACCCCTATTCAAGCAAGCTGCCAGCTTTTGGGCGAGAACCCGGACGTGGGGCGATCGCATTATCCCATAATGGTCGCCGGGAATGACATCAGTTTCCAACTTTCCTGTAACTAAAGAACAGAAGCCTCGGTCTTCTTCCGTCAGCTCCATAACACGGTCTCGGGGTCTTGCAAATCCAGCGGGGGTAACTATTAGCCGCCTTGGGCCTGCATATCATACCTGCTGGCTACGGATACCCAAACCCTGCTGAGGGGACGTTATGCACGGGATGCGTTGTGGCGACGCTTCCTCTTCGCTACCGCCGGAACGCGCGCGCTCACACCAACAGCGCCTGCTGAAGTATCCGATTGAATGGGGCTGATGTTCTGGTTCCCTCCTACCGGATGGTCTATGGCTTAGTTTGAAAAACTACCCGTCAGATTGCGAAATTTCCAAACCTCGCCCACCTTATTAGAGAGGCTCGCACTCAATGCACCTCGTACCTTATTCCTCAGTTCCCCTTCCTGATGCTCGCCACTCGGATACAATAAGTTAATCGGAACCAGGACACCAGCACAGGTCGCATTGCCTGTTTGGATCTGTATATTTTGCATGTTGTCACTCGTATATCCCTGTCGGTCAATCCTTACTTTGTCATTCCCTTGGTTTGGATACTCCAAGATTGTTCCTGCGTTACCCGCCAACTGGTCAGGTTCGAGTTGATTTATCGCTATCCGGCTGTTATTGATGATGGTTTGGTTTAAACTGCAATGGCCTTGGATATCGCTCCCAACGGTTATGCCTATTTGAGCTCTTGCATACGGCGTATGAATCAACATTAACAATGCACTGATTATGCACACCGATAAAACGAGTCGATACCCATGACGATGAACCATATCATACGTGGACGCTATAACTTTCATCACTCAAACTCCATTACTTTATTCGTTGATGTACTTATTAGATTGGACAATCTATCACATAAGATGTCATAGTACATTTTAAAGACGATTCCATTCATCAGTTTCTGAACTTTGACTCAAAAAAATGATCCCTCATCATGCTCGACAGAGTTTTGGCAAGAGATTGAAAATAGAAAAGACAATACAAATGAGAACCAAAAAATCTCCCGTAACTTTTCCCACTTTTGTACTGTTGTCACCTCAACCGCTTCAGATAAACTCACCGTTTCCCCCACACCATGCATCAAACTCTGCCAAAAAACAGAAAGTCTGGATAATAAAGGTGGGTCTCTACTAACATTAACCATATCAGTAATATTTAACCAAACCATCGCCTTTAATATCATCGACCGTTGAATACTTATAAATAAGGGAGAGGGGAAAGGAGAAAATCGAGAGATTTTCCCTGTGTAACGAGGATAAGTCTTTTCATCACTAATTATCCGGACTCGATCTAACTCTCCAAAACTATCAACACTCTCTGACTTTTCGACCTCTGGTTGCGATGGAGAAATAGAGCGATCGCCCGATGGAGTAATGGAACGGCAATTAAATATAGCATTATTATTATTGGGATATGGTTGAACTTTTGCTATCTCACTTTCAACCGATACAGTCTCCGTCTCCAAAACACTCTTATCATCTTGCGACCTTATCTGCTGCTGCTTTTCCCCATTTTCTTCTTGGGTAGGAGACTGACTCGACCCTGACATCTGTAGGGACGAATGGCTGTTTGCCCCTACTTCCGACTCCGACTCTCGAAAATAGGCACTCAACTTCTGTTTAAGCTGTTTCCGTGCCAAAGATATCCGCTTGCAGACATTGTCATAAGATATTCCTTGCTGTTCGGCAATTTCTTTATGGGAAAGCTCCCGATAAAAATGCAAAATAAACGTCTCTCGACACTTTTCCGGCAACTCAGCGATCGCTCCTCGTATCCGTTCGGACCTCTCCTCTCTCTCCAGAACCGACTCTGGACATTCAACCGTTCCTGTAGTAATAACTTCCTCAGTATTCCCCACCCATTCAATACTTTCAACACCCACAGCACCACAAGAACCTTTGCGGATAAGATCGATGCAAAAATTACGAGTTACCTGATACAACCAAGCCTTTAAATTAGTAATTTTTTCCCCAAATTTTTGCACCTTTTCCCAAGCTTTTACCATTGCCTGACTCAGAGCATCCTCGGCATCCATTCGGTTAGAATTCATCATCTTGAGACAGCAGCGATAAAGCTGGCCTCGACTTTCTTGCCATTGCTGCCAAAACTGAGAGATTAGATGGGAGCGATCGTTCTCTGTCCCAGCATGATCCATTAAGTTTCGTCTTGTATTTGCAGTGCTGGAGGTCATAAAAAAAGAAATTGGTTTTGTCCTTCTGATTGGAGTTTGGACAAAATGTTAATTTCGATCCTCTCTCCTTACATAAGACGATTTCCAAACCCAATTTCTGACTTTTTCGAGTTAGCACTAATTTTTTTAATCTCGACTCAACCAACTTCAATCATCAACCCACATTTCGTGCTTCAAAGTGTATTACCAATGAAGCATTCCTTTCAATTATCGGCGTGTGAGTAGCATTTGATACTGCTGACGAACTTCTCACGGGGTGACAAGCACCCTTAGGGGTTCTATAAAGAAAATATACGTTTAATCACGAAATATTAATATTTGCGTCGAACTCTTACAACACTTGTTATCCTAAATACATCAATTTAAAAAACCGTGATAAAAATTATGAGAGTATCAAAATCATCCTTACATCTAGGCCAATCAATATCTTTAGGAATTGTTTTGTTGCTAATGAGCGTTGGGATAATGCTTGTGACAACAATTATGATAGCAAATGGAAGCTAAAAAAAACAGCAGACCCCTTTAAGTAAAATAAAGAGGTCTAGCAATTTAATTCAATTTAACAAAAATAGTGAGAATTTCCGCGAACTCTAGCATAGTAAAGGAAATTCGTATTCAATAGCAACAAGCTTAATAAGAAAACAGGTAGAAGACATCACCTGATATATAAACAGAAACTCCAGGGGGTTTAATCCTGCGGTGTCCCTTTAGTGGAACATCGGGATAATACAGCATTATAGAGGTGGAGTAGAGGTATTCCCACTCTATAAACGTAGTAAGAGATTTTTTCCATGAGTATCAGTACCACAGGTATTAAGTAGACCATAAGTAGCACTGAGTTTTTTTACTTTTTCTGTTTGTTTTGGGCTAGGAGACCAGGGTTTAGTATGAGTGTAACCGTAGTAGGTTTCTACACCATCAATACCTAATTTAGCTGCTGCTTTGATTAGATCGGTAGCAGAACGCTTATAACGACAGGGATGAGCAAGTACCGCCAAACCACCAGCTTGTTGGATAGCAGCAATAACATTACCCGCTTGATATTCTTGACCTTGAGTTGCTTTTCCTGTCAAATAGGGCTGCAAACTTGAGTGTTCTGGGTTAAAGCCATATCCTAGAATATGTACCTCAATATTAATTAAGTTGGCATTAATTTCTACTCCACTCCACAGAGTTGGTGCTAAACCCTCGCGGTCTCCATCGGCAGATTTCCAATTGTCTAACCAACTTTTAGCTACTTGATAACCGGCAACAGTATGATGATCGGTAATGGCCAAACCTTTAAGGCCGATCGCAATTGCTTGTTCTATCAAACTCTCAGGTTTTAACTGTCCATCGGAGTGAATTGTATGCAGATGAAAGTTATAAGAGTATGGACAGCTATGAGCATCAATAGTTTCAAAGATTTGCTTAATTTGAGAGTAGTTATTGGCCACTCGGTTAGTCCAATCAGGAGCCAAAGCTATATTGATAGACATATATTTTAATAAATCGTTACTTTATCCAATATATCTAATTTTTATCCAAAACTGCTAATTAGCTCTACCTAACTAATGTATTAAAATTTTATATTTAAAAATATCTATATCTAATTGATTAAATCGTATTTATTTGATGGGAATAATGGGAAAATTTTTACCGAAAAATAAGATAGTATTTATACTGATTAAATTCTGTGTCTTTAAATGCCGATCGTATCTGTAAAAGTAAGTAATTGATAATTTATAACTTATAATTAGTAATTGACAATAGTTAAAACTGCTTCATTCTTTTCTGAAATGGTCATACTGAATTAAAAATAGTTAATAACTACTGTCCGTTGCTAATCGGAAAACTTCCATAACTGGCTACTAGCTACTAAATCTAATAAAAATTGCCGATCTGAACCTCATATTAGTCTCAATTAATTTGTATTTTAAATAACATAAAAATCGTAAATAGACTGAATGTAATACCAATTAACTCTAAGGATGTTATAAATAGTCAGCAACTGATGATGTGGAATAGTTGAATAACAGGCTGAAATTATTCTCAGCGTCAATACTTTAACTCTATCAACTTTCACTTCACGCCTTCACGCCTTCTGACTTCTGACTTCTGATACGATTTTACTTAAAAAATGTCACAAATAGTTTGTAACTGATGAAATCAAATAATAAGCTGAAATTACTGTAGAGTAAAAGTTTTAAGTACCTAAAATATCACTTCACGCCTTCTGACTTCTGACTTCACGCCTTCTGACTTATATAAGGTGGGCAATGCCCACCCTAGACAGAAGCAGGATGACCCATATTGCAAACTTTAATTGATGGATGAGTAAAAAGAATCTGTTTCAATTTTAATACCATACTAACTTTGGTCGCTATTGCGAAAGACCCAAGCCATATCCAACAATTTTGCCCAACGTTTTTGTAACTGTTTCGGAGTACATTTAATAGTCTTCGCGATCGCTTGTTCATCTTCACCATTACGCTTGAGTTGTAAAATTTGCTGTTGTTCAGGAGAAAGAGTTGCCTGGAAAGCTTCCCATTTATCAGAAGTCATACCTAATTTTTGGTCAAGATCGGCACCTAACCATTGATGTACTAACTTCCAATTTTTAGAACAAGCAAATTTTTCAACATGATACTTAAAACGTTGTTGTAAATAATCCCGTTGACGAGAAGTTAAACCAAGCTCCTTATCAATATCAGATGCTTGATAATCTTGTAATTTTAAACGCAGATAAGCAATACATTGCTCTTGACCTTGAGCTTCCAAGTAATTGATTAATTCAGAAACTACGCGATCGCGCAATACAGCTTCAGCAGGGTCAACAGCTTCAGAAACCATTTGCTCCCGTACCTGTTGTACAGCAGAAGACCGACTAAAAGCCTCTGCATCTTCACCTTTAGGAGACTCAACTGCCATTTCAATATCAAGAGAAGTTTCAGGGGGTTGACCCTTAGCAAAACTTTGAGCGCGCAGTACAATCAATCTTTGACGATTCCGGCCTGGCAAACCTATTTGACGCTTGGCGTACTGTTCAGTAAATGCCATATATTCTGCCAATTCTAACCTTAATCTAGGAGTATAGTTTTGCTCAAGGCCATGTTCTCTACGGAAAGCTCTTAGAGACTCAATATAAAAACCTTGTAGAAAATCCTCAATCAAGTTATAGCGACCTTGGAAACCTAATTGTGCTCTAAAAGAAGCAATATGACGATAAATCATAGAAGCTAGCAGAGAGTGTAATTCTACCCGACCTTGCTTAGAACCAAGTTTGTAGTATTGTATGCACTTTTGCAAGCGATGACGAGCCAAACTAAGTTGCCAAGATTGAACTTCACCAGAATTTTGAATTCTATTACTTTTTTGGCAAATCCGCTCTATTTCTTGAGCGATGCGAGTAGTTATAGTTTCAGCTTTTGCTGGCTTGCTTTTCAAAATACCTTG
This sequence comes from Cyanobacteriota bacterium, assembly GCA_034190295.1. Classification (GTDB taxonomy): domain Bacteria; phylum Cyanobacteriota; class Cyanobacteriia; order Cyanobacteriales; family Microcoleaceae; genus Okeania. Next base: position 80,391 of record JAXHSW010000010.1, read on the forward strand.
TAATTCTTTTAAAACTACAGCAGCTAAATCTTCAGTATTCATTTCTAGTACAGTATTCGCTGTAGTGTCATTTTCAACTTTGCTGTTGTTAACTTCTGGAGCGATAATAGTGTTTGTGTTTAGGGAGTTGGGGGTGTGAGCAATCTTAACAGTCATTTGATTTTACCTTTGGATAATGCGGTAGGTGTACGAAGTAATCATGTAGAGTGATTAAGTGTTGGTTGAAATCTGTGTGATTCCTTTCTTTCCTCTACACTTACGACTATAGGAAAGTTCACCAAACTATTTGTGGAGGAAGGTTACACTTTTATGATGTGGTTTTTCTGTTACTAACCAATTCTCTAGTTCACTATCAGAAGTATATTTTCCGGATTTCGGTCTAAAATCAACGAAAGCTAGATATAGATTGAAAATCAGAACTTTACTTACAAAATTATCCAACTCAAAGAGACTGTGACAATATTCAAATTGGCAGTGCCACCCGTGTAACAAATACACAAGTGGCACAGTCGTAGGTTTTATGTAAGAAGGAAGAAGGAAGAAGGAAGAGGGAAGAGGGAAGAGGGAAGAAGGAAGAGGGAAGAAGGAAGAAGGGAAAATCTTAGGACCTACTACCTAATATCATGTCTCTTTAACTAGCTATCTGCTCTTCGGTGCGGAATGCTCCGCAAACAGCATTTAGCTGGAGCGCTAAAAATTCGAGGGTTCGGCGTCCCCCACAAGAGTTTGAAAAAATTAGTGGTGCGCCTTTTATGGTGGATTAAAACCCCATTATACACCTTGAGAAGCTGATAGCTGACCGCTGAGGTGCTGACTGCTATTTCAATATCATGTCCGGATAAGAGCGATCTGGAAAAAACTTATCATGAGTGCTTAAACAGTAAATCTTTCTATAATCCCTGCCTCCACCGGAGGGGTTAGGGGTGGGTCCCCTACTATCTTAATAATAAGTATTTAACCGGACATGATATAACTAGCTATTAGCTTGAGCGCATTTCCGTACCAGAATGCGACCCTTGCCAGCTATCAGCTTTTAGCAGCTCTGGGTTTAAATACCCGGTTTCTATAGCTGACTGCTGACTGCTGACTGCTGACCGCTGACCGCTATATTAACCAATTAGAGCTGTTACAGTTTCAACTCCAAGACCTTGCCTAATCAGATTTGGCTCTTGGCCAGTTAATTCCAGGATAGTGGATACTTGATATCCAGGGTCAGAACCGTCATCAACAATTATGTCCACTAAATTTTCTAGAGAATCAAATAATTCCGCTTTACCAGTAACTGCTCCTACATCTACTGGGGCCATTCCTTCCGCATCACTGGTAATGTGAGCTGATGTTGAAATAATGGGATTGCCCAAAGTCTCCAACAAAGATAAACAAGATTGATTTTCTGGAACCCGAATACCCGTTGTTTTTCGCTTAGGACTCATCACCAGTCGTGGGACTAACTTTGTGGCAGGCAATACAAATGTATAAGGGCCAGGAATTAAACGTTTGATGATTCGGTAGGCTGAGTCACTCACAATAGCGTAATTGGCGATATTGGACAGAGAGGAACAGAGGAATGTCAGAGGTTTATCATTAGACAGTTGTTTAATTTGTCTGACTCGCTCCACAGCGGATTTAGCATAGAGGTCGCAACCGATCGCGTAAACGGTATCCGTGGGATAAAGCATCACTGCCCCATTTTTCAGATCGGTAATGATTTGTTCTACGCGTCTTTGCTGGGGTGTATCAGGATGAAGTTCATAGAATATTGCCATAATTTTTATTTTAGATTATAGAAAAAGAATGTATTAGATTTTAGATTGGAAAAATTTGCCTAAATACCCAAAAATTTGCTTTGAAACCCAACGGCCATCTGCGGGTTTTGAAGAAGATTGTAGGTCATAAGTCATAACTAATCTGACAGAAATATTGACATATTAGTATCTAGACTGGATAGGGGGTTTCAGATTTAATATTGTTTAACTAGCTCTGGGCTAAGAGCTTTCAGCTATCAGCTTGAAAACCGCGACTTTTAGGAGTCGGATAATTTAAGAGGAATTGAAATGTCCTTTTAAATTGCATTCCTCTAGGTTTTAGTATAAATCTAAGCAGTTTGCTGACTGCTGAGTGCTGAATTGTTGTTTACGGAGCATTCCGTCAGGAAAGACTTTTGAATTAACTTTGTCTTACCTCTTATGTCATAGGCCGTAAGTTATCTCAAATCCCCTAGCATCAGTATCGTTAGTTAGGAAGCAGAATCAGGAGGGAACAGAATAAGACAAGATTTGGCAACTTCATAGATATAGATATTGAAGAATTTTTTGGTTGTGCAGAGCGTAAAGTGTGGGATTCGCCTGCGTAGGGCCCGCAGATCTAATCTAAAAGCACTGAGATATAAAGTTTTTAGGATTTTTGTCGGGAAAAAAGTGCAAATTTTTCACCCTTTAAGACCAAAAAGTTAGGACGAAAGACAGACACTTCCCAGAAAGATACAGGTACAATTATTCCTCCTACTTTCGAGCAGACCACACTTCCCACACTTCCCACACGAACCAACTTCCCACTCTTCCCACTCTTCCCACGCTTCCCACGCTTCCCACACTTCCTTGACGCACTACCAATTTTTTTATCAAAATAACATGGGTCTAAAACCCAGCCTTTTAAGGCGCAATATTTTTGGAGCGGGGTTTAAATCCGCTACTTCCCCTCCTGGGAGGGGTTAGGGGTGGGTACACTTGCTGACTTCGTTAAATAGCGCTAGGGAACAGGGAATAGCAAACTGTAAAAGGGTTTTAGGATTGAAAAATGTCCGCGCCCAATTCTTGTAGTGCTATATAGCGCTACGCGCAAGTCAGCAAGTCTGCAAGTAATCCCTGACGCTCGTTTGAGTGTCTATAATTGCCCTAACCTATTTGCGTAATGCTATACCTAATTAAACGGATTTAATATTATTTACCGAAAAATTAAGGTATAAAGCCTCTCCATTCATGGAGAAAAAAGCAGTCGTTCGCGATAGCGGAACGGAGTTATCTCTTCGTAGCAGACCGTAGGGTGGGATGGCGAAGAAACCTGCACCATATCCAATCGACTAAGAGAAGAAAAAAAAATCCTTTTAGCCAATCCTCTTCTTTATAAAAAGAGGTAATTATTAATTATTAATTGTTGAACTACCACATTAATTCAATATATGAAAAAAATAGCTTACCTTGAATGTCCCACTGGTATTGCCGGCGATATGTGTCTGGGTGCTTTAGTCCATGCGGGTGTTCCCCTAGAATATCTGATAGAAAAACTCAATCTTCTCGGCATTTCCCAGGAATATCAGTTAAGTACTGAAAAAGTACATCGTAATGGTTTACTAGCTACGAAATTTCATGTCAATCTAATTTCTGCAAATCCTGAAAATGGGGAACCTCTGACTTTTGACCACCATCATCATACTCACCATTCAGATAATGACCAAAGTACGGAACAACACAATCATTCTCACCACCGTCATTTGCCAGAAATTGCAGCATTAATTAAAAAAGCAGGATTGCCCCGACGTGCTGAAGGTTGGAGTTTGGCTGTATTTCAGAAATTGGCCGAAGCTGAAGGGGCCGTACATGGTATTGCCCCAGAAAAGGTACATTTTCACGAAGTAGGGGCAACTGATGCCATTGTTGATATTGTGGGGACTTGTTTAGGATTAGATTGGTTGAATATTGACCAATTATATTGTTCGCCTTTGCCCACTGGTGGGGGTACTGTGAGGGCGGCTCATGGTCGGTTACCTGTACCTGTACCAGCAGTGTTAAAACTTTGGGAGTTACATCAGGTTCCTATTTATAGTAATGGCATTGAAAAAGAGTTGTGTACTCCTACAGGTAGCGCGATCGCTTGTACTCTGGCCAGTAGTTTTGGTTCGCCACCGTCAATGTCTCTAGAATGTGTGGGTTTGGGTGCGGGTTCCCGGGATTTAGCTATTCCTAATATTCTACGTTTGTGGATCGGGGAAGGGGAGGTTAATACTCCACATTCTCAACTTACAGAATATCGTTCTCCCAGTTCCTCGCATCCACACCTAGAAACTGTAATGGTGTTGGAAACTCAAATAGATGATTGTACTCCTCAAGCGATCGCTTATACTTTTGATGCTCTGTTTGCAGTAGGTGCATTAGATGTTTTTACCCAACCTGTGACGATGAAAAAATCTAGGTTAGGAGTGTTACTTACTGTTATTTGTCTACCGGAAAAGTTGTCTGTTTGTGAGGAGGTAATATTTCGAGAGACTACAACTCTGGGTATTCGTCGCTCTACTCAAAAACGGGCTATTTTGCAGCGAACAATTAATCGGGTGCAGACAGACTATGGAGCAGTGCGGTTAAAAGTGGCAAAAATGGGGAATCAAATTATGAATGTGCAACCTGAATATGAAGATTGTGCCACATTAGCTAGAGAGCAAAATATTCCTTTGATGGAAGTACAGAAAATGGCATTGCAAGTGTGGAATGGGCATCTTGTCCGTTCCCGTTCCTGATATTTTCACCGCAGGTAGGATATCCACCGCACTTATATCTCACATTCCGCACTTCAATTTGTAACTTGAAGAAGGAGTCAGTCCTCAGGAGAGAAAATTAATTGCATGGGGATTCGCTCCCCCAAACAATTTTGAGCACCGCGGGTGACGGTGGGGTATTAAACCCATAAGGGAAATGATAAAAATTAGTATAAAATCCTTAGCTTGTTTAGGTATTTATACTATATAAATTATCTTCATTTACCTCGAGCGGGAGTCAAATTCTCAGTTTATATAGTTGGCAGAGATAGGGAGATGGGGAGATGGGGAGATGGGGAGATGGTCTGATTTAATATTGAAGTGTGGATAGAATTATAAACATATACTGTATAACCATTTTGAAAAAAGAATGTTACGAATAATAAGCATCATAAAAAGACTTTCAGAGCAAGTCTATTTGACTAAAAAGATAATTTATATCATGTCCGGTTGAACAGTTATAAATAAACGACGAAGGAGTCAGGAGTCAGTCCTCAGGAGGGAAGAAGAAGGAAGAAGAGAGAAAAAGAGGAAATGAAGAGAGAAAAAGAGGGAAGAAGAGGGAAAGTTTTTTCATCACTAATTATCCGGACATGATATTACAACATCAAAAATGGTATTAAATCTATCCATTCTGAATTCTAAATTCTGTTTGCTTCGCGGTGACAAACGGAAATTCTAATAAATACCCTAACTATTTGTAGCAAACATTTATCAATTTGGTATATAATATCAAATCCGTTTAATTCGGCACGTAAAAAATGTTCCATCTTCAACCATTAGCAAATATTTCTCGATCTCCCCATCTCCCCATCCCCCATCTCCCCATCTCCCCATCTCCCCATCTCCCCA
>JAXHSW010000100.1:0-31667 GCA_034190295.1 Cyanobacteriota bacterium
TCATCATTTGTATTGAAAATAAAGCGGTCAATACTAGCACCACCAATGAGAGTATCATTACCCGCACCACCATTGAAGCGATCGCGACCAATACCACCAACGAGAGAGTCATTACCATTACTACCAAAGAGAAAGTCGTTACCTTGACGACCTTGGAGGGTATCATTTCCGTCTTTTCCATAGAGAAAGTCGCTACCTAGACTACCAATAATTTGGTCATCACCACCACGACCATCAATAGTGTCATTACCTGCCAGACCTGTAATGGTGTTGTTTTCATTTGTACCAATGAGGACTTCGCTTTGAGGAGTGCCAGTTCTCTTCGGTGAATTTTGCAATTCTACTGCACCAATATCAACCCCTTCACCTACGAATCGAAGTTTGCCTCGTTGGTCGGTGGTAAGTGCGCTGGAATTGCTACCTGCATCAATGGCCGGACTATTGGGAAAAGGTAAATGGGTGAATGTGGGGCCACCGTTGTCGGCAAGGTTTCCAAGTATAGGGTCAGTTACACCTGTTTGGTCATTGTTACGGTTAAAGATATTGATAGCGTTACCCGTACCAATGAGATTATTGTTGCCACTGATAATAATATTATCACTTCCTATGGAATCAAAATCGCTATCGGAATTACCGGAGACAATGCTAGAGGTTACAGTAGTAGTGGGGTCAATTCCTAATTCATCAAGAGCTTTGGTGAGAATGCCACTTCCTTGATTGGGCTGACCTCCATTACCAGTAATCGTACTGTTAGTAATGCTAGCGCTGCCAGCATTGTAGATACCACCACCATAATTAGATATAGCTTCACTAAGAGTGCTGTTACTAACGTTGGTTCTACCTGTGTTGTAAATACCACCGCCACGATTAGCTGAATTGCTACTAAGAGTGCTGTTCCTAACGTTGGTTACGCCTGAGTTTCTGATGCCACCACCTGCTAAAAATGTTACATTGCTGTCAATAGTGCTGCTATTAAGATTAACTCTGCCTAAGTTATTGATGCCACCACCGTTATCAGCATAATTGCCACTAATATTACTGTTGGTAAGAATGGCTGTTCCTGTGTTTTGAATGCCTCCACCATTACTTGTAACGGCTGAATTGCCACTAATGGTACTGTCGATCAGACTGACTCTACCTGAATTGAAGATGCCACCACCATCGCTTGTATCTACAGAATTGCCAGTAATGGTGCTGTCGCTAATATTTGCCCTACCTGTGTTTTGAATGCCTCCACCAATACTCTCGCCAAAATTGCCAGTAATGGTGCTGTCGCTAATATTGAGTCTACCTGTGTTTTGAATGCCTCCACCAGAAAATGCTGAGTTATCACTAACAGTACTGTTGCTGATATTAGCTGTACCTGCGTTGTAAATTCCTCCACCACCATTTGATAAAATTTCTAAATTTCCACTAATAGTGCTGTTGTTGATACTAATTGTACCTGAGTTGAAGATTCCTGCACCAGAAGCATTGCTTATAAACCCACCAATTACTTCTACATTCTCCAACTGTAGGGCAGCATCTTCCAAAACATGAAACACTCGATCGCCTACTCCTTCTATACCCCCAGCATCAATAACAGCTTTTTGTTCTCCCTCTGAAATAACTGTTATTTCTACAGCACCAGCAACAATATCTAAGTCTCCGGTAGCAGCAGCATTTTCATTACTACCTAAGATATTCAGATTATAAGTTTCTCCTGCTGTAAGTTGAATAGTGTCATCTTCCGGGGTACTGTTAGCTTCAATAATTGCTTCCCGCAAAGATGTCACACCATCGCTATTATCTACTACATCATCAGTAGTATCTACCACAATATCTGCCAACACCCCGGCATAACTTGCCCTCACTTGTGGGGTAAATGCCAATGCCGACTTTAGTTGACCAAATATTACTTCTAAATTCCAGTTGCCACCTTTATTAACATTTCCCGTCAGAGTTTCCGATGCTGCAATATTTGCTCCTGTAAGTTGATGTAGTTGTCGAATAAATTCTTTACCTTCTTTACCCCTTGCTACCTCACAACCATAAAACAATATTTCCCCATCAGCAGACAAACATTTACCCCATTGCTGAATACTCTCAACATATAGATGAATGTTGTCTAGACTTAGGATACTGTTTCCCAGATACAAAGTGCCTTTTGTCCCATGAGAAATAATATGAATTGTCTCTACATCTAGGCATTTAGCCAGACTTTGAGATATTTGGTCTATACCATTTCCATTGGGTTGTAGGACAACTATTCTTGTCTGAGGGTCAACCTGTGAGGTGAGGCGATCGTAATTTTCTACCTTGGAGTCTATGAATAATAGTTTGGTTTGATTCATAATATTAGGAGTGTTTGATTTATAATCTAGGAATATTTTAGACAATAGTTAGAAAAATATACCATCAATTTGTGCTATTTCTTAATAAAAAATAATATTAACTAGCTATCAGCTTGAGCGTATTTAGCTGGAGCGCTAAAAAAAATCGAGGGTTCGGTGGTGCGCCTTTTCTCGGAGTTTGTAGACGCGGAGCGGCAACTCTAGAGTATCCCCTATTATACACCTTGAAAAGCTGAGTGCTGACTGCTACTTCAAGAGTTTATCCTCTGAGCAAGAAATCATCCTCACTAATAGATGCAGTATTCGTGAGATTAGCTTTCTTCACCACCACTACCAAATTCTGCATCTGCACCATTTGCATTGTAGAACAATTTGCCGTTGTTGCTGTTATCAAAAATAAATACTCCTGATGTCTCTGCACAGGCGATCGCTACCTTGACGACCTTGAACGGTATCATATCAAATCCGTTTTATTGAACATAAAAAAAATCTCCAATCGTCATAACTACGCTCATCTTTGTAATTCTCTCTCCTCCTGACTCGGTCCTCGGTCCTTCCCCTCCTGGGAGGGGAACTAGGGGATTAGAGCTACCCTCCAAAAACCCGATCGCCTTTTAAGGCGCAATATTTTTAGAGCGGGGCTTAAATCCCCGTTACAAAAATAACTTCTGTACGGGCGAACGGAACGGCCGCCCCTACTGACTTGCAGACTTGCTGACGCGCGTTAATCCCCTCCACGGTCGGGGCCCGCGGGTGGGTAGACTCCTGAGGAGGTCCTCCTGACTCCTGACTCCTAATTAGCTAAAGAATCCACTTGACTGCGTTCAATACTCCCTGTTTGACTGCAGAGCGATGAGGACTACCACCACTAGAGGTCAAGACAGTTTCGCGATTAGCCAAATACCACTGATAGCTCTGAATCAGCATTTCACTATTAGAGTATTGTGGCTGCCAACCCAGTTCTGTACTGGCTTTGGAAATATCAAAATACATCTCTCCACCGTATAACATGGCATGATACATTCCCAAAGGAGAAATCCCTAGAGTGCTCGTTGCTTTCATCACCCAAATTGTGGGTTGAGCTGGTAGTCCTTTGACTAGGGAGCCAGTTTTGGCGTGCTGACATAGTGCTTCTAGGAGTTCTCGCATCGTGCCAAAGCGGTCTGTGCCACAGTTATAAAGTTCGGGACCGGGACGACCTGCTGCTAAAATGCACGCTTCAGCAAGATCGTCAGAGTGAACAAACTGATAAAGATTATCACCTTTTCCCAGAACTGGTACGTTATAGCCTTGGCGAATCCACTCGAAAAGAATTTGAAAAATTCCCAGGCGACCATGACCTAGCATGGTGCGTGGGCGCACTATTGAAACATCCAACCCCTGCTCAATATACTTTTTGGAGAGATGCTCGCCTTCTAGTTTGGCTTTACCATAAGCCTCAAAAGGCTCAGGTATGTCAGTTTCTGTGACAGGATTTTTCTTGGGTACTCCAAAAATTGAGCTAGATGAAGTATAAACGACTTTTTTAACACCGTTTGCCAGAGCTGCTGCTAAAACATTTTCTGTGCCTTGAATATTTACAGAGTTGAACAATTCTTTATTTTTAGCAAGTGGGACTTGTGCAACGCTGTGGTAAACTACATCTACATTTTTGCAGGCAGCTTTGACTGCTTCAGCATCTCGAATGTCGCATTGGAATAGCTTAACATTGGAGGGGCGATCGGGTGTGTCAATTATATCTAGGATACTGCAAGATATCCCTTTATCCAGTAGTTTTTTTACCAAAAGTGACCCAAAATATCCAGACCCACCAGTTACTAAAGCAGAAGACATAACAGTCATAATTTTACCTCAATAAATAACATTTAACTTTGCTATAGACATCTCCGTAGTCAGTGGATGGAAGCAATAATTGAAAAATACTGCCCATCCCCCCATCCTCCCATCTCTCCCAACAACTCTAGTATTCAACCATATTTGATATCAACCACTTGCAGTTCCACTGTTATTATCAAACATCCATCTCAGACTGCGGCGCATTCCTTCTTCTAAGTCGATCGTGGGTTGGTAATTAAGCTGTCGTTGCGCTTTAACGATTGAGCAGGCAATGGTTTTGTTCATCTCAGAAAGTACATGAATTTTCTGGTGATAAACCCCTATTGCTTGCAAACTCCCGTCTACCAGCAGGGCTAGTTCGCTGACGAAACTAGGTAGCTTCAGGCGCGTGTGGCGACAAATTTGCTCGAATTCTGTTTCCAAGAGATTTTCAACGGTGTCAACCACTTCATTCATCGTGTAAGGTCGCTCATCTGCAATCCAGTAGGTTTCACCGTTAGCTGCGGGAGTAATCCCAGCCAGGATCAGCCCTTGACAGAGATTATCAGTATAAGCCATCGACCGCAAATTGTTACCATTACCAACTATTGGGCACTTGCCAGTTCTAATCATTTCAAAAAATAGTGTTTGGCGTGGTGGCTGATAGGGACCGTAAAACCAAGGCGCACGAATGATAACGGTTTCAAGTTTTCCAGCATCAAAAAATGTTTTAATGGCTAGCTCCATCTGCATTTTGGATCGTCCATACCCCATGTATGGATTATAGGCAGAGGTTTCATCAAACCGATGGTCAGAATGAGGGTTACAACCACAGGGAGAATTAGAAGACACGACCACTGCTCGTTTAACCGAGGCACGATGGGCGGCTGCCAGAAGATTCTCAGTTCCCCTAACATTCACCTGATAAAATTCATCAGTTTTTTGGGGATGAATTATCCCGGCTGTATGAAACAAAATTGCGCTTTGAGCACCATGACAAAAGCGATCGCAATTTTCTGGGTTACGCAGGTCTCCAGATACCACTTCTATCCGTTTGGAAAGGGATTTGAGAGGTTTATCGTCAGTACCAGGCAACACAAAACAGCGAATTGTGAGGTCTGGCTGTGGATGTCGCAGGGTTTCACAGTCTGGTAGTCCTGCAACCAGTGCTTTGACCAGACTATATCCTAGCCAGCCATTGGCTCCCGTTACTAAAACTAAAGGTGTGTCAAAATTCATAGGTCTAGCTCTGTTCTAAAAAATGTAATATCATGTCCGGATAATTAGCGATCGACAAACTTTCTCCTTTTCCTCTTCTTTATTCTTTCTTCTTTCTTTATTCCCTCCTGATATAGAATCCGGTTATACAGTATATGTTTATAATTCTATCCACACTTTCTCACCTTCAATCTCTCGACCTCCCCTTCCCCCCACCCCCAAATATATGATAAGTATTCAACCGGATTTGATCTGACTCCTGACTCCTGACTCCTCTGTCATTTATTTATAATATAGAATCCGGTTATACAGTGTATGTTCATAATTCTATAATTACTTCAATCTCCCAATCTCCCCATCTCCCAATCTCCCAATCTCCCCATCTCCCAATCTCCCAATCTCCCCATCTCCCAATCCCCCCATCTCCCCATCTCCCAACTATATAATAAGTATTCAACCGGATTTGATATAACTGTTCAACCGGACATGAGATAAAGCATTTCGTCGGGCAATTGCCATCACAGTTCCTTGAGGATTCACTCCTGGAGCCGTGCAGAGCAAACTAGCATCGGCTACATAGAGATTTTCTTGTCCGTGAACTTTACCAAAGGAGTTTGTAGCACATAAGTCTAGGTTTTCTCCCATAGGGCAAGATGAAAACAAGTGAACAGTCATCAGACTGGTATCTGAGGGAAGTTGTTGGGGTAGCTGGTCTATCTCAGCTAGTTTAGTCAATCGGGGTGCGTTTGGTAGCAGTGGAAACAGGGCTTCAGCTTTGGCAGCTATTAGCAACCGACATAGGTTTTTCAAACCACTAGCTAGTACCTTCAAGTCATCAGAGGGCAGATGATAACGCACCAACGGATCGTCAAAGCCTGGTAAACAACGAACAGTACCTCTACCTGTTCCCACCAGTGAGACATAGTAGATGTTCATATTTTGCCAGTACCGATTGACCTCCTGGGTGTACTCAGGGTAATCGACCATGGCTAGTTGGAGGTAGGGCAGCGAACTTATAGACCCTCCAAAACTTAGCTGCGGTGCAAACTCTTTAACCTGATGGACGGCTACATCCAATTGTGCAGAGCTAACGGGTTCTGAAAATTGAGCAACAACTTTGGCGGTGGGATGCATCTGTAGGGCGTTGCCTATATTCCGAGTGATACCACTACGCCGTAACAGCGCTGGTGTGTGTACTGCTCCAGCAGCGATAAATACTGTTTTGGCTGTTATCTTGATTTGGTACGGCGAGGGACTATTGGTATAACGTCCCTGTAACATCCAGCGATCGCCCTGACGACGGAGGATTTTAATTTTAGTGTTGGCGAGAATTTTCCCCCCCGCGCGCAGCATCTCAGGTACATAGGTTTTTGTCATAGATTGTTTGGTTCCCTTTGAGGAAACACCGGGGTCGTTGCTTGGCTCGTACTTAAACCAACGCGGTACTTCCTGAGACTCCCAACCAAGCTGAGTTGCTCCTGACTGCAATTTGAGAGAGGCTAGGGAAGGTTTACCGGGTAGGTAGCTGACGCTAACGGCATTTTCGCAGGCTTCATAGTGGGAGGCAAGTTCTGCTTCTGTCAGATTTTGTACTTGAAATTTTTCTCGCCAGTGAGCCAAAATATCGGAGGGAGTGCGGTGATATAGCCCGCTGTTGACTTCGCTGCCACCACCGACACACCGTCCCTCAACGTACTGGATTTTGGGAGCGCCAAAAGCAACAGTAAGGCCGCGATTTCGATATTTTTGCACCATCTCTTCCTGAGAAAAGGGATTGCATGATTCTAAGGGCAAATAAGGGCCTTCTTCAATGAGTAAAACGTCGAGTCCAGCTTTGCTGAGAGTTGCAGCGGTAACAGCGCCACCTGGACCCGAGCCAACAATGGCAACTTCACAGTTGAGAGCAGTATCTGGCTCGGCGATAATGTTGTTTTCCCACACTGTCATGTCAATTTTTCCTTGCTTGCGTAATAACTGAATATGGTTAAGCTTTCGTAAAATCGCATGAGGTCACGACAAACTTTCAGGGGTGACATTTTCCAAGCTGCGATCCTGTCTACTCGGATAGTTGATGGGAGTTGATGAAATCTTTTGCCTCCTCTAACGATCGACCACAAATCAAAAATAGCTGTGAGGATAAGCAGCGGTAGTTTTAGGTAGTCAGGCATATTTCTCTGTTGTGCTTTGACAAACTCAACAACTTCATTGTTAGGGAAGTGCAACAGGGTCTGATGTTCGTTGGAGTGCTTATCGATAAACGTGTAACAAAGTGCAGATACGGTTGATTCAAAATTCATTATTATTGCTTCTATAGAAATATTCTGATGGCTTGAGAAAATTGAATTAACTAAATAACGCCTTGACTGTTGAGCCATAGTGTCAAAGTGGATGTCAGTAGCCAACCAATTATTGTATATTGAATCTGCTCATCGGACAATAAAATCCGATCTGGAACTTCTGTCTTGCGATCGCCAACCTTGTCCTGTTCCAGATGTTTCTGTAGCTGATGAACCTCTGTTGAGGAGTCGCCTAAGAGCTGATATCGAAATATACCATATAGCACAAACGGCAAGGTAATGCTCATCCAAGGAGTTGGTACCTCACAAAAATTAGAACTAGAATTCAAGCCACAACTCCAAATGGCATAGCTCATAACTGCTCCTGTTGCTACAATGCTTTCCATACGATTGAGCAGTGGTAAGGAATATACTTTGAGAACCTCACGGGTACTGACTTTTCCTTTTAGTTGCAACATTTGCAATTCTGCCTTGCGCTTCTCGATCGCCAAAAACAGGGCCAGCATTGCTGTAAATATCAAAAACCATGGAGATGGGTATATATTGGTGACAACAAATCCAGCGCCAGCTCTGAAAACAAAGCCACTAGCAATACAAGCTATATCCAATAGTGGCATTTGTTTAAGCTTTAAATTGTAGGCCACCTGGATCAGAGAGTAACAGGTCAGCACTGCTCCCAGGGATGAGCTGTAAAACCAGCTAAAGCTAAGGGATACTAACAGGAACAAACTGGCCATAGTTACAGCAATGGGCACACTGACATACCCTGCTGCAATGGGGCGATTGCACTTAACTGGATGCTGACGATCTGACTCTAGGTCTTTCACATCATTTAACAGATAAAAACTGCTAGATATTAGACAAAATAGGCAGAATGCTATGATAGTAGAGGAAAAAGAACTTAGATCGATCTGAAAAGCCAAAAGTGGTGCAGCAAAGACCAACAAGTTTTTTGTCCACTGGTTAGGTCTTAATGCCATCAAATAAGCTTTCAATGTCCCATCCTTGAAATCAAGATTAGAATTACAAGTCATTATGTTCAATTATTCTCATTATTTAAAGCTTAACATGGCAAAGAATAGCAAATTCAAGATAATATCAATTATCTTAACCTTTCTTGCTTTGGCTTAAAATTTATCTTATTGCTAGTTTAATATCATACTTAAAATCAGCAACGCCAATTTTATTAAGTGCTTAGGCAAAATTAATTACCATTATTTATTCCCTGTAATTTTTACAACATCAGCTTTTTAGCTTGAGAGTATGTGTAATTAATTTTGCATGACTACTTAATAAAATCTTAATAATAAGCACATTTGCTCAAAACCAAAAAATTAATTTTTCTAACGTGCCATATTTAGTGTAAAAATTAAAGCAGAAACAATAGATTTCTTGCAGAAGTAAGTTAAAAGTTAAAAGTAAGAGAAACTGATAACTGATAACTGATATGTAGATACAAAAACTTAACAGTTGTTATACAATAAACTATGAACATACAGACAGTTGCAACACAACCATTTAGTGACCAAAAACCAGGCACTTCAGGACTCCGCAAAAAAGTGCCTACTTTTAAACAAACCCACTATCTAGAAAACTTTATTCAGTCTATCTTTGATAGTCTAGAAAACATTCAAGGTCAAACATTTGTGCTTGGCGGTGATGGTCGCTATTACAACCGTCAGGCAATTCAAATAATTCTGAAAATGGCTGCCGCTAATGGAGTGGGTCGAATGTTAGTGGGTCAGGGTGGTATTCTTTCTACTCCTGCTGCTTCCTGTATTATTCGTAAAAATCAAGCCTTTGGTGGTATAATCCTTTCTGCTAGTCATAACCCAGGTGGACCAGAAGAGGACTTTGGTGTTAAGTATAATATTAGTAATGGTGGCCCTGCTCCGGAAAAAGTCACGAGTGCCATTTATGAACGCAGTAAAGTTATAGATAGCTACAAAATAATGGAAGCTGCAGATATTAATTTAGACCAATTGGGTAGCAATAAATTAGGGGAAATGACTGTAGAAGTTATTGACTCTGTAGCAGACTACGCTGAGTTGATGGAATCATTATTTGATTTTGGCAAAATATCAGAACTACTAAAGTCTGGTAAATTCCGGATGTGTATGGACTCATTACACGCTGTGACTGGAGGTTATGCTAAAGATATTTTTGAAAAACGGTTAGGCGCTCCCGCAGGTACAGTGCAAAATGGTGTGCCTCTGGAAGATTTTGGTGGAGGACATCCAGACCCGAATTTGGTATATGCTCACGACTTGGTAGAAGTCATGTTCGGAGATAATGCTCCTGACTTTGGTGCTGCTTCTGATGGGGATGGCGATCGCAATATGATTTTAGGCAAAAATTTCTTTGTGACTCCTAGCGATAGTTTGGCAGTATTGGCGGCTAATGCTAAGTTGGTACCAGGTTATAGTTCTGGTTTGGCAGGTATTGCGCGATCGATGCCAACTTCAGCAGCAGCAGACCGAGTAGCTGAGAAGATGGGTATTGACTGTTATGAGACTCCCACTGGTTGGAAGTTTTTTGGTAATTTGTTAGATGCGGATCGAGCTACTATTTGTGGTGAGGAGAGTTTTGGTACGGGGTCGAATCATGTGCGGGAAAAAGACGGACTTTGGGCTGTTTTATTCTGGTTGAATATTTTAGCAGCACGGCAAGAGTCTGTAGAAGATATTGTGAAGGAACACTGGAAAACTTACGGTCGCAATTATTATTCTCGCCATGACTATGAAGGGGTAGAAACAGATAAAGCTAATACTTTGATGGGAAATTTGCGTTCCTTATTACCTTCTCTTCCAGGAAAGAAATATGGTGAATATGAGGTGAAATATGCTGATGATTTTAGCTATACTGACCCGGTAGATGGTAGTGTTAGTGAAAAACAGGGGATTCGTATTGGTTTCACTGATGGTTCTCGCATTGTGTTCCGACTTTCAGGTACAGGTACTCAAGGTGCAACTCTGCGGTTATATGTGGAAAGTTATGAACCAGATGCTAGCAAACATGACGAAGATACTCAAGCAGCACTATCTCCTTTGATTAGTATCGCAGACGAAATAGCTCAAATTAAAAATCTTACAGGTAGGGAAAAACCAACTGTAATTACCTAATTTTTTTAGGTAGGAGACAAGAGATTGATTTACAGCGCTTTTCATTTGAGTAGACCACAAAGTAGGGAGGTTGCATGCAACGTCCTTACAGGGTTATCATTTTTTTGATGTGGTTTATTGACCTGAAAACTGCTGTAATATCGTGTCCGGTTGAACAGTTATAAATAAATAACAACGGAGTCCTCAGGAGTCAGGAGTCAGGAGTCTACCCACCCCTAACCCCTCCCAGGAGGGGAAGAAAGAAGAAGGAAGAAGAAGAACAGGAGAAGAAGGAGAAAGTTTTTTATCACTAATTATCCGGACATGATATAAGAATGGAAAGCGGAAAGTTATTTGAATAAACATAGACTTTTTGATTCCATAATTTATCAGCAGATGTAGCGTTCCTAAGTATGTTTGTGTTGGGTTTATTTCCTCAACCCAACCTACATGAAAAACTTTAGATATTTTCACTTTTTCTTTCAAAAGTTTAATTTTCTGTTAGATTTTAAGATAATTTACATTAGGAAAGACATAGTTATGTTAGAACCTGCAAAAACTGTAGAGTTATTTCAGAAACATCTAAAGCGAAGATTTTTTGCACCAGAAGATGTGATTTTTGAAGAAGGGCAAAAAGCTGATTTCATTAATTGATAATTGATAATGGATAATTGATAATTACAAGAAGGTTTTAACCGTTACGGAATTGAATATAAGGGCTAGGGTATTAATGGATAATGGATAGTGGATAATAGATAATGAAAGAATTCTCGCTCCTCTCGCTCCTCTCTAACTTTCGCTCCTCTTTAATTATCAATTATCAATTGGTAAAGGGAGGCTTCAAGGCGCGAATTATTTAATTATTAATTATTAATTATTCGGTAATGTATGGAATTATGGAAGGAGTTGTCGAATTATTTGTGAATGGTCAAGTTGTGGAAACAATTAAAAAAGGTGATATTTTTGGTCAAGGAGCGCTAATTCACGAGGAACATACTAGAGCTTCTACTGCTATTGCTAAAACAGAATGTAAATTAGCTTATCTTGACCAATAACGCTTTTTATTTGTAGTTCAAGAAACACCTTTATTTGCCCTGTCTGTAATTCGGAATTATTCCAATCGTCTTCGCAAACTTAAGCATTATATCTAGTTATTAAGCTATTTATCATAAACTTGGTAAATACTTAAAATGATTTTAGTTACGAGTTTTTTCAACTTAACTGTATGCTCTTAACAATAATATATTTGAAAAATTGAGAGTGTATGTTAAGGCACAGAAATCCGGAAGTTAATCTGGTAAGTTATCCATAAAGTCAAACACAAAACTAACGTACTGATAATTTCATCCATTCTTATGATGAATTAAAAATTTGTTCTGATATAATACTGAGGTGGTAATTAACTACAAATACTCTGAATGAGCAAGAAAAAACCACAATTAGACATTGGCGATTACTCAGTCTCCAAATTAGTAACTGAACTGCATGAATACTTGATAAATTCTCAAGCTTATTATGAAGTAATGCAGGGATAAATTATTAGGTAAACTAGAAACTTCAGATGATACAGAAGAAGAAGGAGAACTAACTGAAGAAATGAAAATAGTTACTAAAAAAATGTCTTTTTTTGGCGATCGAAATGACGTTCTTTCGGCTGTAGATAGATTAGTTCATGCTGAAAGTATGGTATCAGAAATGGAATTGGATGAAGATTTGTATGGGAAATAGTAGAAAATTAGTGCAAATAGCTTTGTCCTAATATCTCAAAGTATCAGGACTTACGCATGCTTCACCTTTAAAACGTCATATGTAGGGGCGAATGGCATTGGCGTTCCGCCAAGCTCCGAAGGGCGCCCTCACTCAATAAGCGTGTCCGCGCGTAAGTCCTGGTATATTGAATACTGGGAAGTTATCGACTAAACCATAAGTAAGCAACTTATTCTGAAAAGGAGAAATAAATGGCTAAGAATTTACTCGAACAACTACGAGAAGTAACCATCGTTGTTGCAGATACAGGCGATATTCAAGCAATTGAAAAATTTCAACCACGGGATGCTACTACTAATCCCTCATTAATTACTGCTGCAGCTCAGATGCCACAATATCAGGAAATTGTGGATGAAACCTTGAAAAAGGCAAGGGAAGAGTTGGGAACAGATGCAACTCCTTCTGATGTGGCAAATTTAGCATTTAAGAGACTAGCAGTTGCTTTTGGACTTAAGATTTTACAGATTATTCCAGGACGAGTATCTACAGAAGTTGACGCACGACTATCCTACGATACAGAATCAACAATAGCTCAAGGACGAGATTTAATTGCTCAGTATGAAGCAGCAGGAGTCTCTCGCGATCGCATCTTGATTAAAATCGCTTCTACCTGGGAAGGTATCAAAGCCGCCGAAGTATTAGAAAAAGAGGGTATTCATTGCAACTTAACCCTACTATTTGGTCTCCATCAAGCGATCGCCTGTGCTGAAGCAGGAGCAACTCTAATTTCTCCTTTTGTAGGTAGAATATTAGACTGGTACAAAAAAGAAACTGGGCGAGACTCTTATCCTCCTGCGGAAGACCCCGGTGTATTATCTGTGACTCAAGTCTACAACTACTACAAAAAATTTGGTTACAAGACAGAAGTCATGGGAGCTAGCTTCCGCAACATTGGTGAAATCACAGAATTAGCAGGTTGCGACTTGTTGACTATTTCACCTGGTCTGTTGAGTGAGTTAGAATCAACTACAGCAGACCTACCCACAAAACTTTCTGCTGAGAAAGCCGCTCAGTCTGACGCAGAAAAAATTACATTAGACAAAGATACTTTCGATAAGATGCACGCTGAAAACCGGATGGCATCTCAAAAACTGGATGAAGGTATTAAAGGTTTCTCCAAAGCATTAGAATCATTGGAAGGTCTTTTGGCAGAGCGCTTGACTCGTTTAGAGGGAGTCACTCATGCAGCAGAAGATATTTTCCATATCTATGACCTAGATGGTGATGGTTTCATCACTCGTGAAGAATGGGCAGGAACTGATGCTGTCTTTGATGCTCTAGATATCAATCAGGATGGTAAAATTTCTCCAGAAGAAATGGCATCTGGGTTAGGAGCTGTGTTCCAATTAGCTAAGGTTTAATTCTACAGTGGGAGCATCTTGCTCCCGTTTTCGCTGTAGGTGAGACCATTGGGTTTTAGGCAAAGTTATCCCTACTCTGAACATTAGTTGGAGTAGGGATTAATATTAGAAATCTCCAATAATCAAAAATAAAATAAATTATCGTACAGAAATTATCAATTCTTTTCCCCTACCTCCTCTAATATCATGTTCGGATGATTAGTTATAAAAACTTCTTCACTTCAAACTTTCCTCTCTTCCTTCTGCCTTCCTTTCTCCAAAGTATAAGTATTTAACCGAACATGATATAAATTCCCTTTTCTCCTGTCTCCTGTATCCTGTCTCCTACCCCTACCAAAAAACTTTATTCAGCAAACCCTAAATACATTCTTACTCATGCAGAATACGATAAGGAGTCTTGGAAAAATGACCCTTACTTTTAGCTCGCAAAAATATAGCGATTTATTAGTAAAATACCAGCCGAAGCTAATTAAAACAGAGGATGAAAACGAACGAATGCTGGCTGTTGTAGAAGAGTTGATGCACATTCAAAATCGCACTCCAGAAGAGGAGGTTCTCTATGAGTTATTGATTGTTTTAATTGAAAAATTTGAGAGCGATTTTTATCGTCCTGGTGCGACATCGACACCTCATTCGATGTTACTGTTTTTAATGGAACAGCAGAACGTACAACCAGAAGATTTGGTAGAGGTTGTTGGTTCGTCGAATGTTGTGCTTGAGTTGGTTAGTGGTAAGGGTGAGATTAGCGATGAGTTGGCTGAAACTTTGGGAATTTTTTTTAAGGTTGATTCTAGTTTGTTTGAGCGATAATAGGGCTAAAAAATTATCCCTACTCAAACTAATCTTAAGAGTAGGGATTAATATTAGTTCCAATATCTGGAAATATAGCACTGACATCTAGAAGTTAAATAAATTAAGCAGTCTTGAAAGCTGAGAGATTTTCAGAGAAAGTAACAAGCTAATAGCTAATTGCCATCTTATGACTTTTTTTTACGCTTGAGCAAAGAAAATGCTCCAAAAACAGTAGCAAATAATCCTATTGTTGTAGTAGGTTCTGGTGTGGATGCCAGTTTCACATTATCAACTAAAAGTCCAGACAAACCTCCAATCTCTTCTGCATCTGCAACTCCAAATCCTAGAGTATAAGCTCCAGTTTCAGGAATCACATAAGAATAACTTTGATACCCAGTTTCGCTCAAGAAGACAGTATCAGAATCAACGAAGTCAGAGAAAGTATCAGCTAATAAATCTATGAAAGGATTTTTGAATACATTACTGGAAAGGGAGACAAAAGAAAAGTCGTTGAGGTAATCATCAGGTGCCTCTTCATCTGTCAAAAAGTTGAAATCAAAAGTTAGGACATCTCCTGCTTTTGCTTGGAAAGTTTGCTTGATAGCAGAACCTGCAACGATCGAACTACCTGATACGGCATTCAAGTCTCCTGAATCTAACTCTAATAGTTCTTCTATTTCATTAGTACTAGCAATCCCTAGAAGTTCATCATTAACTATTAATGCTTGAGAATCTCCCTGTGACGGTGACACAGGAAAAGTGCTATTTGTGACACCAGCAGATCCTCTTCTGCTCCAACCAGTCAAACCTTCTTCAAAACTACTATTCTGAATATCATCTGTAGGTTCGGGAGTAACAGGTACAAAATCACCAACAAACTCACCACCAAATGATTCTATAAATTCACGGTGCTGTGTAACTCCAGTCCACCAGGATACATCTCCAAATGTACTGAAGTCAGAAGAACCACCAGCAACCACTCCTGCAATTAAGTATTCGTCATTTTCTTGATTTCTTACTAGCAGTGGGCCACCACTATCGCCAAAAGCAGAAGTTCCTTCATTCTCTAAAGGATCTTTACTACCAATACTGTTATTTTCTTCAGTTCCATCATCATAATCAGTGTTAATAATATTTGATTCAAAGATAGTATTAAAAAATGGATCGAAAACACTACCAACAAGATCGATAGAGTTTTCAGCACCCCACCGCACACTCTCTTCATTAAAATCACTCCCATCGTCACCTAAACCAATATCACCAAAACCGACCATAATTGCTGGGTCGTTTGGATCGGTTGTAATGAGGTGTCGGGGATCGGAGCCAAATAACTTGAAAGGCTCGATGTCTTCTGGAGCAGCCACTTCAAGTTCAAGTACAGCAATATCTGTACCATCCAATAGACTACTGAAGGTGTTATCTGGAAAGAAGATGTTACTGACTGCAATATTTGTGTCGTTATTTTCATCGCTAAATCGAACCCTCACATCTTCAGGAAAAATCTCTCCAAATTCAACAGGATCGAAACAATGTTGGGCTGTGAGTATATAATTATCTGCAATCAGCGAACCAGTACAGTCACTAAAAAAATCATCTTCATCGAAAAATAAAATGTCAGTGACAGCAGTAAAAGGAGAACCTATCTCTATAGCAGTATCAGATCCCGCTGTCTCATTTATTACTATGCTTCGTACAGATGTTTGAATGCTCTGACTGGCTACTAAGCCAAGTATGCAACTAAGCCCTATTTTGCTAGCTTTTTTCATTTTAAAAGATTTTAGTATGGAATTATTGAATCTTGCTTTTGCTTTGTCATTGTTTGATAAATAAAGATGCATTGCCTAATTCCTCTAGATGATGAATTACATGGGGATGAGACTAAGTTTCTCTAATCCATTTGTTTGTTCTTAATAGTATAGCAATTCTACCGAAGGAACATAATGGATTTTATATTCTTGTTAAGATGTATAAAGCACTGAAAATATATAGTTTAAGAAGGTACAGAGGGGAGAAAAAACAAAATTCTTCATCAAATCTTCATATAAACTTCATCAAATCTTCATATAAGCTTCATCAAATCTTCATATAAGCTTCATCAAATCTTCATATAAATTTATAGCGCTTTTCACTTGAATCAAACATATAATAGACATCTGGTGAAAAAGATATAGACTTTTTTTCAACAATTAATAATTAATAATTAATAATTAATAATTACCTCTCCTTGAAAGCGGATAGGATTGACTAATCATGAAAAATTTTTCTTGTTTCTCCACGGCGAGTGAGAGGCTTTAAACCTTAATTATTCGGTAAAAATAGGGAACAGGGAAGATGTTTTTAGGGAAAAAACGCGATCGCGAACGCCGGATTTGGTATGATACAGCACTTTTGAGGAAGCGTGAGGTACAGTTATAAGACTATTGATTCCTATATTCCCTTCCGGAGCTGTTGCCTTCCGGAGCTGTTGCCTAGAGCAATAAAATTTTGTACCTCATCCACTAGAAAACTGCTGTATCATGTCCGCACTTTATCGTTTGTGTAAACCCAAGAGTGAATATCTACAGGAAATTTAAGTTTTTTTCTTGCTCTTAAGTATTCGGTGCCTGTTGCCTTCCGGAGCAGATGAGCTGTTGCCTACCTTTGCTATACAAGACCGATGCTACCGGACATGATATAATTTCTGCTCTATGTCTTCTGAACTCTACCTCTAAAGACTTTTTGCTCGATCGAAATGAAAACTGTTATGTACTTACATGGTTAGTTTTTGATATCATATCTGTTTAATTCGGCACATAAAAAATGTTCCATCTTCAACCATTACCAAATATTTCTCCATCTCCCCTACTCCCCTACTCCCCTACTCCCTGACCTATCCGTGTATCCGTGCCATAATCCGTGTGAGCCACTCCCCTACTCCCTGACCTATCCGTGTATCCGTGCCATAATCCGTGTGAGCCACTCCCCTACTCCCCTACTCCCCTACTCCTGTAAGGGCGAATGCCATTCGCCCCTACTCCCCTACTCCCTATCTAATTACACCGATGCTACCGGATTTGATATGACACCAGATTTGATGATGAATATCGCTCTCTCTGTCTATTTACTCAGAGGGCTGGTGATTTTCTATTATGCTAAGATGAATATCGCTCTCTGTCTATCTACGCAGAGGCCAGGTGATTTTCTATTATGCTCAAACGTGCCTGTTAGTATTGATGATTAATCAACCAGAAAAAAATAGTACTTTTTGCCGATAAAAAATCTTTGAAGAAGTAGTCAGTAGAACTAAGAATGGGGTCGATGGTAATTATCGCGCCACCAACCCCATTGACATTCTATGTAACGTAGGTTAATAAACCAAAAGGGAAAAGATTATTATCTTTTTTTTCTGTTTTTTTACATCTAGTTAGCCAAGAAAACGTAACATACTATACTATTTTTGTCCATAGATTATCGGTTGTAAAGTTGAGTAAGTTGTAGTAAGCGATCGCTCAATTCTTGACTCAAAAGCTCTGAAGTAGTATAGCGCCACCGCCACTGTCCGGGATTAACACTAGGGTCATTCATGCGAGCGCGGTTATCTAAAGAAAGAACATCTTGGAGAGGGAATATTGCCATATCAGCAACGGAAGCGGAAGCTAAACGCATGAGCGACCAACTGATTTCATGGATATCACCATCACTAGCACAACCCAAATATTGAGCAACGTGCTGTTTTACATTCTCAGGAGCTTGTAACCACCAACCAAGAGTAGTATCGTTATCGTGAGTACCCGTATAAACTATGCAGTTGTTGATATAACTATGAGGTAAGTAGGGATGATCTGCATCACCGCCAAAAGCAAACAACAATATTCGCATTCCCGGAAATTCAAAGCGATCGCGCATTGCTTCTACTTCGGGAGTAATAATTCCCAAGTCTTCTGCCAAAATAGGTAGAGTTCCCAGAGCTTCCTTTAATTTGGAAAATAATTTGTACCCTGGTGCTTTTATCCATTCGCCATTAATAGCGTTATCTTCTCCTGCGGGAACTCGCCAGAAAGCTTCAAAACCACGGAAGTGATCGACACGCACGATGTCTACATATTGTAAAGTTGCTCTAAATCTTTCGATCCACCAAGCAAAATTAGTATTGATTAAATTTTCCCAGTTATAGACAGGATTTCCCCATAACTGCCCAGTTGCACTAAAATAGTCTGGTGGGACTCCTGCTTTCCATGCGGTTTCTAAAGTTTCTGGGTTGAGTTCAAAGTTTTCTGGGTGACTCCAAACTTCTGCGCTATGATGACAGACATAAATCGAAACGTCACCAATAATTTTGATATTTTTCCCGTTGCAATATCTGCGGACTTTTGTCCATTGTTCAAAAAACTGAAATTGTAAGAACTTATGATATTCAATACTATCCTGTAATAGACTTGTTGCTATTTTTACTGCACCTGGTTCTCGACGGGCTAAACCTGGTTCCCATTGATTCCATGTTTTGTCTGGGTTGGCCTCATGTAATGCCATAAATAGAGCATAGTCATCCAGCCAATATGATTGTTGTTGGCAAAAAGTTTCGTATTCTGGTGGAATGGCTTGTTTAAAGCTGTCGTAAGCTTGCTGGAAATATTTTGTTTTGTGGGGAATAACTTCTGCAAAGTTGACTCTTGCGTATGCTGGGTCTCCTTCTGAAGGTAGAGGTGTGAGTTCATCAGGATTTAATAGTCCTTTCTCTGCCAATATATCCAGACTAATTAACAGAGGATTTCCTGCAAAGGCACTGAAATTCATGGTATAGGGCGAATGTTCATAACCTGTTGGGCCTAAAGGTAATACTTGCCAGATTTTTTGTCCGCTTCTGGCCAGAAAATCAATAAAGTCATAAGCTGATTTGCCCAAATCCCCAATGCCGAACCTACTGGGTAAACTTGTCGGGTGTAGTATGATGCCACTTGCACGTTCAAAAGTCATAGTATTTATAAATCAAAAGTCAAAAGTCAAAAATTAAAAGTCAAAAGTCAGACAGATTGATAGTTTCTACGCTATAATTTCTGTGACTTTCAGCTTTTTGACATACTCCCCAGTGTAAACGCACGGGGGTTCTCACCTAAATAGTGATTCTTGGCTCAACGACACAACTTACTAGATCGGGGTTGCCCCAAATTTAGCATTGGTTGTTATCTCCCCAAGCGTTCCCGAGTTATCGGAGGTTCCTGAATGCCCTTCAGTACCGTCAAAGTGCTAGTATATCAAAGAAAAATCATTAGGAATATATAATAGTCCATGAGTTTGAAGTTATATTTTATCCGACATGGGGAGACCACATACAGTAAAACTGGTGGTTACTGTGGAATTTTAGACCCAGAATTGACACCGGAAGGGTTGGAAATGGCAGAACAATTTGCTAAAACTCATAGCTCATTAAATTGGACTGCCGCCTATGTTAGCCCGAAGAAAAGAACAATTGCTACTGCAAAACCTTTGTGTGAAGCAGTAGGATTAGAAATGCAAATACGGGATGGTTTGAAGGAAATTGCTTACGGACAATGGGAAGGAGAAACTCCAGAAACAGTTAATCGCGACTACCATGATGAATATGTTCGTTGGTTAACAGACCCTGGTTGGAATTCACCTACTGGTGGAGAAAAAGGTATAGATATTGCTCGTCGCTCTTCTCAGGTAATTCAAGAAATTCAAGACAACCATGAAACGGGTAATGTATTAGTTGTGTCTCATAAAGCAACTATTAGAATTATGCTTTGTGATTTATTGGGAATTGATATTGGTAGGTATCGCGATCGCATTGCGATGTTGGTTGGTGGAGTAAGTATTGTAGAAATGTGTCATCATGGTCCATTGCTACATTGTTTATCAGACCGTTGTTATCTTGATGAAAAGTTACGCTTTTTAAAGGGTACTTAAAATAATTAATAATTACTTCTCCTTGAAAACGGATAAAATTGACTAATTATGAAAATTTGGCTTTTTATCTCCTTAAAAGAGGAGGCTTGAAACCACAAATTTTCGGTAATCGGGAATTAGGAGATAACTAGGTTTTTTGAATATTTGAATACCCTTCCACTTGAGCTATCATCAAACAAAAATTTTCTCTAATATCATGTTTCCCCTCCGGGGGAGCTACGAATTGCGGACGGGTCAGTTATAAAAAAGTATTAGTTTGTAGTTGGGCTAAAGCCCAGATACATATTTAGCGGGCTAAAGCCCAACTACTAGCCTAATTATAAGAAATAGAAATAATTACTAATGATGAAAATTTTAGTTTTAAACGCAGGCTCTAGTTCTCAAAAAAGTTGCTTGTATGAAATTACTGGGGAAAACTTACCAGAAAATCCACCAAAACCAATTTGGGAAGCAGCAATTGACTGGACTGCTAATGAGGATTATGGTCTCATGGAAATAGCAGCAAATGGAGTAGAAAAAGAGGTAAAACTTAACCCAGAAAAACGCTTAGAAAGCATTGCTAAAATGTTAGAAACTCTGAGGCAAGGAGAAACTAAAGTTATAGAAAAACTATCCGATATAGATGTAGTTGGTCATCGAGTAGTTCATGGCGGTTCAGATTATTCAGAGGCAACATTAATTACAGATAAAGTTAAAGCAACAATCAAAAATCTTATCCCTTTAGCACCTACTCATAATCCCAATCATTTAGAAGGAATTGAAGCTATTGAAAAAACATTAGGAAATGTGACTCAAATAGCAGTATTTGATACAGCATTTCACAGTAAAATGCCAAAAAAAACTGCTGTTTATCCAATTCCTTATGAATGGTTTGAAAAAGGAATTAGACGCTATGGATTTCATGGAACAAGTCATAAATATTGTGCTCAAAAAACAGCAAAAATATTAGGAAAACCACTAGAATCTTTGCGGATAATTACTTGTCATTTAGGTAATGGAGCTTCTTTAGCAGCAGTTCGTAATGGAATTAGTATTAATACTACCATGGGATTTACTCCATTAGAAGGATTAATGATGGGAACTCGTAGTGGCTCAATTGACCCGGCAATTCTCATTTATTTAATGCGAGAACATGGTCTTGATGCGGAAAAACTCAATACAATTCTCAACAAAGAATCAGGGTTAAAAGGAATATCTGGAAAATCTGGAGATATGCGTTATATAGAGACAGCTATGCAAGAAGGAGATGAACGTGCCCAATTAGCATTCGATATTTATATTCATCAACTTTCTTGTTTTATTGGAAAAATGCTCCCTTCTCTTAGTGGTATAGACGTTTTAGTATTTACTGCTGGAATAGGAGAACGTTCAGCAATTGTCAGAGAAAAAACTTGTGAAAATTTTGAATTTTTAGGGTTAAAAATAGATAAGGAAAAAAATATTAAACCAGGAATAGATACCGAAATTTCTACTTCAGATTCAAAAGTACGAGTATTGGTAGTACATACAGAAGAAGATTGGGCGATCGCTTGTGAATGTTGGCAGAAAATGAACCAAGGTTAGGTGATGTTTGGACTAATTTTTGACTTTTGACTTTTGACTTAGTAAATTAAGGTGTATTGGTACAGTGACATACTCTCCGACCTAAAGGCACGGAGATTCTCCTGAAACCAGGATTCTTGGGTAAAATTACTGTTATGGACAATGAAGACCTCAATCAACTCAATATTCAGCCAATGGCAGAAAGTCCTTTAGATCATTTAGGAGAAGAACACCCAAAACCAGATCCAGAGGAAATGTTGCCATTGCTAACTTCTTCAGAACCCTCCCAAAGGATGATTGCAGCGCGAGCTTTCTGTGAACTCCAGGAAAAACGGGCTATTATTCCATTAATTAAATTATTAGAGGATAATTGTCCATTAATACGAGTAAGTGCTGCTTATGCTTTGGGCCGTAATCCTAGCCCAGATGCAGTAGAACCTCTAATTACACAATTGAATAGGGACTTCAACGGCTATGTCCGTAAAGGAGTGGTTTGGGCCTTGGGAAATTGTCGCGATCGCCGTGCTTTGGAGCCTTTAGTTGATGTCCTCAGAACAGATATTTCTGCAGTACGTCTATGGGCAGCAAGTTCCCTTGGTCAGATGGCCAAAGTTAGTTATGAAGTGGTAGTAGGGGCAATACCACCATTAATTGAAGGTTTGCGACGAGACTCAATGCCAGCAGTTAGAAGTAATTGTGCATGGGCCATAGGTCAGTTATGTCGGGAATTACCTTCTAATGTGGTCTATGCAGGTGGAATTGATGCCTTAATTGAAGCATTAGAAGAGGATCGAGATATGGGAGTGCGGGAAGATGCTAAATCATCTTTGTTACGAGTAGGAGACCCCAGGGGTCTGCAAGTTATTGAAGATTTAGCAATGGAAGGATTATAAAAAAAACTTAGAATTAAGAATTAAGAATTAAGAATTAAGAATTAATTTTAAGCTTTGGTATTTTTTGAGAATGCAGCGCGTTTTACGTCGGGGTAATATCAAATCCGGTTGAATACTTATTGTATAGTTGGAGGAGATGGGGAGATGGTAGGGCTAATTCATTGTCACCGGAGAAAAATTGTATCCTTTGAAATCTCGTATATCTTGCCAAAGTTACTTCATGGAAAATATAGGGTGACAAATATTCTCTGACCACAATGAATTAGACCTCTGAAAAGATGGGGAGATTGAATATTGAATATTTAGGTATAGATAGAATTATAAACATAGATTGTATAACCGGATTCTATATAAAATCCCCGTTCCAAAACGTAATTCGCGCATTCTAAATTCTGCATTCTTTTAATTTTGAGCTTTGGTATTTTTAATGATTGCATGAAGAATAGAAATTAATTCATTAGATTCATTTAGTAAAAGAACTAATCTTTGTTCTAGTTCTTTTTCTGTTGCAATTAATATCTTTAACCAGTAATTAGTCTCTCTAGCTTCCTTGAGAGAAATATTCATTTTATGGATAAAATCGGCTTTACTTTCCGCGTTTTGTGCTTCCTCAATATTTGCACCTATGCTTGTCCCAGAGCGTATTAACTGTTTACTCAAATCATACCCTGTCCCACCATTTTCTCTCAAAAACTTGCAAAGCTTTACTATTCTTATGCTAAAGTTTAGAGTCCTATCCTGTATATCTTTTTTTGCCATACGCCATACTGAGGTTATTTTTATTCTAAATTCTGTTTGCGGAGCATTCCGTAGGAAATTCTAAATTCGCGCATTATAAGATATCTTTAAATTTTGCCATACCCATACTGAGGTTATTTTTATTCTAAATTCTGTTTGCGGAGCATTCCGTAGGAAATTCTAAATTCGCGCATTCTAAATTCTAAATTCCGATCGTGTCAAACCATAAAATTTCCTCTCAATTTCTTACTCCCCAAAGTTTTCTAGAACGCAGTGTGGGAGCATTTCATAACAAAGATGCTATAGTTTACCGTTCCTCTCGGTGGACTTATGCTCAGTTTGCCACTAGAGTAAATCAACTAGCAAACGCCTTAAAAAATAGAGGTTTACAAAAAGGCGATCGCGTAGCTTTCCTTTGCCCTAATATTCCACCCATGCTAGAAGCACATTTTAACGTTCCCCTAGCAGGAGGAGTTTTAGTCGCTATCAATATTTGATTAGCTGCTAAAGATATTTGCTACATCCTGAATAACTGTGGAGCGCGTCTACTATTTGTAGATACAGAATTGTCTCACCTAGTAGCATCAGTGCGGGATGAGTTAGAAACTGTCGAAGAAATTATCAATATAGTAGATACTCAAATAGAAACAACAGGAGAAAAATTACCAAGAACAGATTATGAAACCTTTTTAACCATAGGTACATCAGACCCTCTACCTTCTCCACTCACAGACGAAAACGAACCAACTTCGATCGACTACACCAGTGGCACCAGTGGTCAACCAAAGGGAGTAGTATATACCCACCGTGGAGCTTATCTCAATGCTTTGGGCGAAGCATTAGAATTAGGGATGAATAATAACAGTATCTATTTATGGACGTTACCCATGTTTCACTGCAATGGTTGGTGTTTTACCTGGGGAGTTGTTGCTGTGGGT
This sequence comes from Cyanobacteriota bacterium, assembly GCA_034190295.1. Classification (GTDB taxonomy): domain Bacteria; phylum Cyanobacteriota; class Cyanobacteriia; order Cyanobacteriales; family Microcoleaceae; genus Okeania. The sequence continues at coordinate 24,700 of JAXHSW010000100.1, forward strand.
GGTACTCATATCTGTATGCGGAAATTTTTCCCCAATACTGTAGTTTCATTAATTATGGATGAAGGAGTCACTCACTTCTGTGGTTCTCCTACAATATTAATAGCTCTTACCAACGACCGCGCCATCAAAAAATTACAACTTTCTCATACTCTTCGAGTTGCCACTGCTGGAGCACCACCTTCCCCCACTATTATTCAGACAATGGAAGAATTGGGAATTGATATTACTCATGTTTATGGTTTAACGGAAACTTACGGACCCCATAGTGTTTGTGAATGGCAAGCACCTTGGGATAATTTACCAATGGCAGAAAGAGCAAAATTGAAAGCTCGACAAGGAGTGTCTTATATTCATGCTGCTCAGATGCGGGTAGTAGACAAAGATATGCAGGATATACCTGCTGATGGGGAAACTATGGGAAAAGTGGTGATGCGTGGTAATAATGTAATGCAGGGATATTTCAATGACCCGGAGGCCACTGATTGGGCGTTTCGCGGTGGTTGGTTTCACAGTGGAGATTTGGCAGTGATGTATCCTGATGGTTATATTGAGTTACGCGATCGCGCTAAGGATATTATTATTAGTAGTGGCACGAATATTTCGACTATTGAGGTGGAGAGGGTTATTTATAAACATCCGGCAGTTTTAGAAGTTGCGGTGATAGCTATTCCAGATGCGAAACGAGGTGAAGTGCCGAAAGCTTTTGTGACTCTCAAGTCTGATGTTAGTGTGACTGCGCAGGAAATTATTGATTTTTGTCGTCAGCATTTAGCGGCTTTTAAGATTCCGAAAGCGGTTGCATTTATAGAGTTGCCAAAAACTGCTACGGGTAAGGTTCAGAAATATTTGTTGCGAGAGAAAGAGTGGGTCGGTTATGAAAAAAGGATTCACTGAGACAAGTTATTTTCAGCACCTGGTGAAAAAGATATAGACTTTTTGTCAGAGCAGGGAAAAGGGAACAGAGAATAGATTTTTACACCAAAGTTTGTAAGTGACTATTACAATTCTAGTGCAGGATGCCGGAAATAACTGGTTACAAAATCCTAAAACAATTACAAATCAAAAATGATTGACTTTTAACTTTTAACTTTTGACTTTTAACTTCCGGGTAGCGGCACTAGCTTATGTTAATCTCCCCTACTCCCCTACTCCCCTACTCCCCCGCTCCCCTACTCCTGACTCCTGAGTCCTGAGTCCTGACTCCTCCGTCCCCGTCTTTGCATCTGTTGACGAAACTGCTCTCGTTGTTCTTCAGTTAACATATTTGCCATTTGTTCGCGGGATGACTGCATAATTTCGCGCATCTGAGTTTTTTGCTCTTCAGAGAGATTTAACTGTTTCATTGCTCTGCGTGGACGTTGACCTTGTGAAGTTAAAGTTTGAAGCTGTTGCTGTTGTTCGGGAGTTAGAATATTTTGTATTTGAGCTTTGCTTTGCGCTCGAATTTCTTCCCACTGAGTTTTTTGTTCGGGAGTCAGATTCAAATTTTTGGGATGCGCATCCACTTTTAAAGGATTAGCAAATAGAATAGTGGCAACGATGCCAAATAATAATAGAGAGAAAGATTGACGTTTCATTAGATTTATTTACAACTCCATGTATTAGGTGCTTACTGTCTTCATCCTATAGGCGATCGCTCGTAAACAACCAGAGCTGAAAGTCCTAATTTTATCTAGGACTTTAGTCCTAAATTTATGTATAGCAGAAGGAAGAAGGAAGAAGGAAGAAAGAAGAAGGAAAAAGAAAAAATATTACGTTGTTTGAGTTTTAAGCTTTTGATATGTCCTACCCTTTGTTTCCACTGCTATAATTAAATGTTTCCTTGATTTTACTAATTTTAGGGTTTTAATAAAGTTCCTTATCTTCGGAATATAACAGAAGGAAGAAAGAAGAAGGAAAAAGAAAAATATTACGTTGTTTGAGTTTTAAGCTTTTGATATGTCTTACCCTTTGCTTCCACTGCTATATTCCTCATCTTATTGGTATATAAACCCTCGGTGTAGTTGTATGAAAATATCTGGCAAACAGGAAAAATAGAACAAAATAACTTGGATAATAATTTCATATTTTCTGTCTATTTTTTGATTTTTTATAAAGGATTTAAGAATGCTATAATTTCATTTAATGCCAATTTAATAATCATGCTATTGTCATGTTATATTCTTCAACTACTGACTAATACTAATTTTATGTGAGGCTGCACAAAATTAGGTTTTAGGTGATAGGTGTTAGGTATTGAGTGTTAGGTGACACTTAACGAAGTCTGCAAGTCAGCAAGTCTGCAAGTCAGAAGTTATTTTTGTAACGGAGATTTGAGCAATTATCCAAAAATATTGCGCCTTAAAAAGCGGGGTTTTAGACCCATATTATTTTGATAATTATGAATTTTATTAACTTGTCTATCTTTAATTTATATTATATCCGGTTGAATAGTTATAATTAAAGCTTGTATTAAGGCTAAAGCCCTAATACCAATTTCCAAAAATAATTTCATACTTTTGATGTAACTTCAGCTATTAAATAATAATAATACTTCAGTAATTTTTGTAACAATTATCGGCATTAAATCAAAATATATTATGTCTTTAAAGCTTACTCCCTACTTCCTAATTTAAAGAAGATTTAGCAAGAATGCTTCAAGAATTTAGAATTAAGAATTAAGAATTACCTCTTCTTTTCAAAGAGAGGATTGACTAATCATGAAAATTTTTTCTTGTTTCTCCTTTAAAGGAGAGGCTTTAAACCTTAATTGTTCGGTAAGATTTGATATCAGATAAGTATCTCAGGGGCTAAAGCCCTACTACAAACAAAAATATTTTTGACCGCTAATTATCCGGACATGATATTACAGGCAACTTTGATTAAAATATTATTCTATGCAACTTCTTATGAATTTGGTATAAGAAAATTCTGTATAACTAGATAAAATTATGAATATTTTTCCCAAAATAACTAAACATCCAATCCGTTTTTTACTCTACTTAGAATGGATTTTGCTGATTATTATTGCCATGAGTGAAACTTTGAAATTTCCTCTCTATGGTGGTCGGCGAAAAATACGACATATTCACACAACAGAAGTTTCCAATTCACTCTCTATCAATCTTTTTCTCCTGTTAGTATTTAGCCTGATGGGACTATTTTTACCTATCAATAAATCCCGCTCAAATAAAATTATTTATACTACCGTCGAAATTGGTTTAATTATTTTAATGTCATTCCTGAGTAATTTGCGTCTATCTCCAATATTATGTATAATTTTGGTAATTCGAGATTGTTTTATTTTTGAAAGAAAACAAAATTTAATTATTAATATATTTGTTTTTTCCTTATTTATATTTATCCAACTTCAAAGATTACATAAACTCACAAAATTACCATTATTTGCTAGAGAAAAATTTATTTTAGTTCTATTAAGTTCAATAATTCTATTTGGACTGGTAATAGTTTTCTTGCAATTATTAGTAAAAGCAATAATGTCAGAACGAAAAAGTAGAGAACAATTACTAATTGCCAATGAAAAACTACGACAATATGCCCTGAAAATCGAAAATATTGCTGCTCTAGAAGAACGAAATCGGATTGCCAGAGAAATTCACGATTCCCTAGGGCATTATTTAACAGTTTTAAATGTTAGTTTAGAAGCAGCTTGGAAGTTGAGAAAATCCGAACCACAAGAATCAATAGAATTTTTAGCAGATGCTAAACAACTAGGCTCAAAAGCATTAAATGAAGTGCGTCAGTCAGTAGCCACTCTACGGTCTAACTGGTGGGAAAATCAATCTTTAGAATCAGCGATCGCTACTTTAATAGCAGATTTTCATAAATCTACTGGTATTTTACCCGCGAGCAATATAAATCTCAATTATTCTCCTGATAATGAATTAAAAATTGCTGTTTATCGTATAGTGCAGGAAGCATTAACTAATATTTATAAATATGCCGAAGCAACCACTGTAGAAATTAATATTTTTACCACAAAAAATTTACATTTAATCATTCAAGATAATGGCAAAGGATTTAATTTAAACCAAAATACTACTGGTTTTGGTTTACAGGGAATGCAAGAACGTGCCTTAGCATTAGGAGGTAAATTCGAGATTCTTACCTCTCCTAATACAGGATGTAAAATAATTGCTAATTTTCCCTTAATTCGTATAAACTAAAGGTAAGCCGTCAGCTATCAGCTATCAGCTATCAGCTATTAATTTATTGCCTTTATATCAGAAGTTAGTATAGATATATTTAAGTAAAATTAAAAGTATTGGAAAAAAACAGACCTTGACTTTAGAGTGTATATTTATTATTTGTGAAACAGTTAATAGCTGACCGCAAGCTAGCTAAATGCTTACAACTAAAGGTAGATTTTAATTTTTTGGTATAATCTCATATCCGGATAATTAGCGCTCAAAAAACTTTATTCTTCTTTTCCTGTTCTTCTTCTTCCTTCTCCCTTCTTCCTTCTTCTTTCTTCCTTCTTCTTTCTTCTTTCTTCTTTCTTCCCTCCTGACTCCTCCGTCATTATTTATAACTGTTCAACCGGACATGATATAATCTCATATCCGGATAATTAGCGCTCAAAAAACTTTATTCTTTTCTTGCTTTTTCCTTCTTCCTTCTTTCTTCCCCTCCTGGGAGGGGTTAGGGGTGGGTTCTCCATGGTCGGGGCCCGCGGGTGGGTAGACTCCTGAGGACTCCCTAATTATTTATAAGTATTCAACCGGACATAATATAAATTATGATTAAAGTATTATTAGTTGATGATGAAAACTTAATCCGGCGTGGATTAAAAGCTTTATTAAAGTTAGAAAATTATTTGCAAATAATAGGAGAAGCCGAAAATGGAGAAATGGCAATAAATCAAATAGAAAATCTACAGCCAGATGTAGTTTTAATGGATGTACGAATGCCAATAATGGATGGAGTAGCAGCAACTAAAGAAATTTGTCAGCGTTTCCCAGAAGTAAAAATATTAATATTAACCACATTTGATGACGATCGATATGTCACTCAAGCATTGAAATATGGAGCAGCAGGATATTTACTAAAAGACACACCCTCAGAAGAATTAGGTCAGGCAATTCAAGCTGTATTTAAAGGTTATACACAACTAGGACCTGGCATAGGTAAAAAAGTTATTTCTCAAATGGCAATTCCTGTTAGTAACCTTCCCCAAAATTGGCAAGAATTAACACCAAGAGAACAAGAAATTTTAAAATTAATTGCTTCTGGTGCAAATAACCGAGAAATCGCCAAAACTCTCTATATTTCTGAGAAGACTGTAAAAAATCATATTACTAAGATTCTGAGGAGGTTAAATTTACGCGATCGCACTCAAGCTGCTATTTTTGCCCATTCAATTTTATAGCAAGAGGAAGAAGGAAGAAGGAAGAAGGGAGAAGAGAAGAAAGTGTTCGATCGCGAATTAAATGGACATAATATAATATCATGTCCGGTTGAATACTGATATGAGGAGTCAGGAGTCAGGAGTCATATCATGTCCGGTAGCATCGGTATTGTATAGCAAAGGTAGGCAACAGGCAACAGGCAACAGGCAACAGGCAACAATACTTAAGAGCAAGAAAAAAAACTTAAATTTCCTGTAGATATTCACCCTTGGGTTTACACAAACGCGCCCCAGCGGACATGATATCAGGAGTCAACCCACCCCTAACCCCGACCGTGGACGGGAAGAAAGAAGAAGAGGAGGAAAATTTGTTACGAGGCAAAGCAGTAGGAGCATCTTGCTCCCGTGCCGGGTATTCCTTTTTCCTGTATACCATTACCATTGGGACTACCAATGTTCCATCTCAACGCCATTACGAAATCTTTCTCTATCTTCCCACACTCCCCACACTCCCCCACTTCCCCACTCCCCTACTCCCCCGCTCCCTCACAACTGATAACTGATAACTGATAACTGATAACTGAAATGACTCCCCTACTCCATTTGAGTGGGAATCAAAATCAAAGACCAATAAGGAACATCGCCTTGCTCAACCTCAGTAATATCAACAATTCGCTGATTTGATTGAGTTGCCCTTTCAATATAAAGTGCTCTATGCAATAACCCTAAGCGATCGATAACCCTACGGACTTTGGTAAAATGCCTCCCTAATTTAATAATCACTGCCGTATCAACAACAGCAAGGCGATCGCTCAAAGTAATTTCATCCAAAGTAGCAGGTATAATACTCAATACATCATTGCCATAAGTAATTGGCACACCCAGCATAGCAGCACTTGCCATTGTAGAAGAAATTCCCGGTACAATTTCAGTAGGAAACTGTCTGTAAAGTCGTTGAAAAAGATACATAAATGAGCCATACAACATTGGTTCCCCTTCACACAACACCGCCACATCTGTCCCAATTTTTAGGTATTCCGCAATCTTTTCAGCAGCTATATCATAATAAGGTTGTGACGATCGCTTGACATCAAACGGTAAAGACATAGAAATTTCTATCTGGTCGGGACGAATAAAGTCCGAGACGATCGCCCGTGCTAAAGCTTTACCATTTTCAGAAATAGGGTAAGCAATTACCGGAACAGTAGTCAAAATACGGTGTGCTTTCAAAGTCAGCAACTCTGGGTCGCCAGGTCCAATGCCTAATCCATACAGTCGTCCTAATTTTGTCATATCAAATCCGCTTATAGCAGTTTTCATGTTTCATAGAATACAGAAATTTTGGCTTAAAGGCAGAAGACAGAAGGCAGAAGGCAGAAGGCAGAAGCTTTGTAGTCAACATGAGTGAAAACCGCTATAATATCATGTTCCCCTCCAGGGGAGCTACGAATTGCGGTTGAATACTTATAAATAACTTAGCGAGGAGGACCGAGTAAACCCACCCCTAATATAGAATCCGGTTGAATACTTATTATATGAGATGGGGAGGAGCTTAAGGTGCCATTTTGAACAGAAGCTTATCACCCAAGTGATGGAAATTGGGGATGTGCGTCCCGAGGCC
>JAXHSW010000101.1:0-31663 GCA_034190295.1 Cyanobacteriota bacterium
GCTTGCGCGAGCCGTTCAGAATCTGCGGATGCCGGCGCTCCTTGGGCGTCATCGAGTCGATGCACGCCTGCATCCTCTTCAGCTGCCGCTCCTGGCCCTCGGTGGCCCCGCCCTCGGGCATCATCTTGCTCGCGCCGGGGATCATCTCCATGACCTGGTGCAGCGGCCCCATCCACACTCCCCACACTCCTCACACTCCCCACACTCCCCACACCTCCCACACTCCCCACACTTCCCACACTCCCCCACTTTTTCTAAACAACTACCTCGAATACTGCTATATATGAGAGGATAAATATTATAAATTCAGTAATATAACGTTTCTTATTCAATAAGAACATAATCTCAAAAATCATGGTAGCGGTAGCAATTTTAGCGGCTGGACGTGGCACCAGAATGAAGTCTGACTTACCCAAGGTATTACACCAGTTAGGTTCTTGTACCTTAGTTGAACGGGTCTTGAAAAGTTGTGTTTCTATTCAACCATCGAGAATAATTATTATAGTTGGTTATCGTGGAGACCTTGTACGAGAGTCTCTTCTTAATACTGAAAATCAAGACGATAACTTACCCACTCCGGAATTTGTAGAGCAAAGGGAACAATTAGGGACTGGTCATGCTGTTCAACAGTTATTGCCCAGTCTTGAAGGATTTTCTGAAGACCTTCTGGTTTTAAATGGGGATGTACCATTATTACGGCCAGAAACTCTGAAGAATTTAATTGACACTCACAAAGAAAATAAAAATGCAGCCACCATCTTGACTGCGAATCTGCCTAATCCCAAAGGTTACGGTAGAATATTCTGTGATATAAATAATATCGTTACGCAAATAGTAGAAGACCGAGACTGTACGGCAGCTCAAAAACAAAACCACCGAGTCAATGCTGGAGTCTACTGTTTTAACTGGCCTGCTTTAGCAGAGATTTTACCAAGACTCACCACAAATAATGACCAAAAAGAGTATTACATAACAGAGACAGTTAATTTTCTCAGCCCTGTTATGGCGGTCGATGTGAATGACTATCAAGAAATTGTGGGAATTAATGACCGTAAACACTTGGCTACAGCTTACGATATTTTGCAAACCCGGGTTAAAGATGATTGGATGAATGCCGGAGTAACTTTGATAGACCCCAATAGTATAACTATTGATGATACTGTTTTGTTACAACGGGACGTGATTATTGAACCACAAACTCATATTCGGGGTCGAAGTATCATCGGTGCTGGTAGTCGCATTGGGCCAGGAAGTTTGATTGAAAATAGTCAGATCGGTAAAAATGTATCTGTTTTATATTCGGTGATTTCTGATAGTGCAGTGGCCGACCGTACTCGTATTGGTCCTTATGCACATCTACGAGGAGATTCTCAAGTGGGTTCTCACTGTCGAATTGGTAATTTTGTAGAATTGAAAAAAGCTCAGGTAGGCGATCGCACTAATGCAGCTCATTTATCTTATTTAGGGGATGCGACTTTGGGAGAAAAGGTAAATGTTGGTGCAGGTACTATTATTGCTAACTATGATGGGGTGAAAAAACATCAGACCGAAATTGGCGATCGCTCTAAGACTGGTGCAAATAGTGTATTGGTTGCTCCTGTCACTTTGGGGGAAGATGTGACGGTAGCGGCAGGTTCGGTAGTAACAAAGAATGTGGAAGATGATAGTTTAGTTATTGCTCGCTCTCGACAACTTACGAGAAAAGGTTGGCGGTTAAAGCAGTCTGATGAGAAGAAGCAACAGGAAAATGAGTCGGAGCAAAAAATTCAAGAGTAAAAAAGAAAGAAGAAGGAAGAAGGAAGAGGGCTTGTAACTTTTGACTAAAATCTGGTATTATCTATAAAAATATGGGATTATCTGTTTTATGTTACTAGGATTCCAAACTGAACTGCACCCAAATAAACAGCAAAAAACATTACTGGCGCTCACACGCTGGTGTAGCCCGTCATGCTTATAATTGGGGACTATGGTTAACCAAGAAAATTCTCGATCACAATTTCAAGAATCCTGATAGTAAACTTAAATTTCCCACTGCAAACGAATACGCATAAACTTTTGGTAGCAATGGTTAAACCTAATAACTATTGGTACTATGAAGTCTCGATCGGGTGCGCCGAGCTATGCTTTGAGGTATTTATCAAATGCTTGGAAACGTTGCTTCACCAAAGTGTCTAGCAAACCTAAATTCAAGAAAAAAGGTAGAGATGATAGTTTTACTCTAGACGGTTCAATATCAGTAGGTTTTAATCGTATTAAATTACCAAGAATTGGATGGATTAAAACCTACGAAATATTACCAGATAATGTTACCCCTAAGTCTGTAACTATTAGCCGAAAAGCCGACCGTTGGTTTATCAGTTTCAAAGTAGAGAAAGAACCTCAAATTACTGATAAGTCAGTAGATGTAGTTGGTGTAGATTTAGGAGTAAAATCACTAGCTACACTTTCAACTGGTGAGGTTTTTGTTGGTGCAAAGTCTTACAAAAAGTTAGAAGCTAAACTCTCTCGATTGCAATATTTAAACCGACATAAAGTCAAGTTTTCTCATAACTGGAAAAAAGCACAACTCAAGATAGCCAGGCTACACACAAAGATAGCCAACATGAGAAAAGATACATTGCACAAGCTAACTACTTACTTGGCTCTTAACCACAGCCAGATAGTAATAGAAGACTTAAATGTATCAGGCATGATGGCAAATCACAAGCTAGCTAAGGCCGTTGGCGATATGGGTTTTTATGAGTTTCGTAGACAGGCGCGAGTACAAGTGTGAGTTATACGGTTCTCAACTCACCCTTGTAGATAGATGGTTTCCTAGTTCTAAGACTTGCAGTAGGTGTGGAAATGTTAAAGAGTCTCTGTCTTTATCTGAAAGAGTGTTTAAGTGTGAACACTGCAATTTTAGCTGCGAACGAGACTTGTTTGCGTAGCATTCCGTAGGAAATGCAGCGTGAAATTTAGCTATGGCGGGCAGTTAGTCCGTGTCAGCCTGTGGACTGGTGAGTGCCGACACTGCCAGAGTGAAGCAGGAATGGAACAGATAATCTTATGTTTCTATAGATTATCGTAGGTTTCTAAGAACGGAAGAAGTAAAAATAGGGAAGAAGGAAGGAGCGAAGGACAAAAAAATCTTACGTTGTCTGAATTTTAAGTTTTTGATATGTCCGCACCCTTCCTTCGACTGCTATTTTTTTCAAGGTTTCTTGAGGGAGATAATTTTGTGAGAGCTTTTGAAATTCAGGAATTTGGTAATTTAGTTTTAACAGAAAAACCACAACCACAACCAAAATTTGGAGAAGTTTTAGTCAGGGTAAAAGCAGTCTCGGTTAACTATCGAGATATTTTAATGGTAAAAGGTGTTTACAACCCCCATCTACGTTTGCCTGTTATTCCGTGTTCGGATGGAGTTGGAGAAGTTGTGTCTGTAGGAGAAGGTGTTACTAAATTTCAACCAGGAGATAGAGTCGCGGGTATTTTTATGCAGAAATGGCGATCGGGTAATTTAACTAAGGAGGCAGTTAAGTCAGCTTTGGGTGGTGAAGTTGACGGAATGTTGGCAGAATATGTGGTGTTGTCTGAAGATGGTTTAGTAAGTATTCCGTCTCACTTATCTGATACAGAAGCAGCAACTTTACCTTGCGCTGCAGTAACAGCTTGGCACGCTTTAATGGAAGCAGGTTTAAAACCAGGGGAAACAGTGCTAGTTATGGGGACAGGTGGAGTTTCTTTGTTTGCTTTACAGTTTGCAGTTATGGCAGGAGCAAGGGTTATCGCAACTTCTAGTAGTGATGAAAAGTTGGAGAAGGTGAAGCAGTTAGGTGCATCTGAAGTCATTAATTATAAGTCTGTACCGAAGTGGGAAAAACAGGTGTTGGCGTTAACTGATGGAGTGGGAGTTGATTATATTGTGGAAGTTGGTGGAGCAAATACTTTGAGTAAGTCTTTAAAAGCAGTCAAAATGGGGGGGCAAATTAGTTTAATAGGTGTATTAGCAGGAGCGCAAGCAGAATTTAATCCTTTACCAGCAGTGATGAAAGGAGTTCGGATACAAGGAATTTTTGTTGGTTCGCGCCAAATGTTTGAGGCGATGAATAAGGCCATAGATGTTAATAAATTGCATCCTGTATGCGATCGCGTCTTTCCATTTGAGTCAGCTCCAGAAGCACTAAGTTATATGGAAACTGGTTCTCATTTTGGTAAAATTACAATTGAACTTTAGGGAGTAGGGAGCAGGGAGTAGGGAGTAGTGAATAGGGAGCATTGACTTAATCAGAGAATAACGATATAATACGCTAATAAGCATACTTTTAGACAGGCAGCACTCACTCATAAATGAAATCCATGATTAACAAAGCTGAAACTTAATAATAAACAGAAAACTCTGATGGCTCAACACGCTGGCTATTCACGCTGGTGCTACAACTGGGGGTTGAGTCTGTGGAATGCTGCTTACAAAGATGGTTTCAAGCCAAACACTCGTAAGCTTAGAGATGTGTTTACCAATCACACAAAACCACTTTATCCTTGGATGAAAAACTTGTCATAAGCAAGTTTATCAATATGCTTTTATTAACTTGGGTGAAGCATTTAAGAGGTTCTTCCAAGGGTTAGGTAAATATCCAAGATTTAAGAAGAAAGGTAGGTCTGATTCATTTACAATTGATAATTGTGGTTTTCCCATAGAATTAAATGGATGGAGTCACAAATTACCTTTTATTGGCATTGTCAAAACTTATGAACCAATTGAAGCAACAACTCAAAAAATAACTATTAGTAGACAAGCTGGTGATTGGTATCTTAGTTTAGCTTTTGAATTTACTCCCACTTCAACTTCAAAAACTACTGAAGTTGTAGGTGTAGATTTAGGAATTAAGACACTAGCAACACTAAGTACTGGTGAAGTATTCCAGAGTGTGAAGCCTTACAAAAAAGCGCAAAAAAGACTAGCGCGTTACAACGACAACTGAGTAAGAAAGTTAAGCATTCAAGTAATTGGTACAAAGCTGTAGTCAAGCTAGGCAAGCAACATAGACGAGTAGCTAACATTCGTAAAGACGCACTTGATAAATTGACAACAACAATCGCTAAAAACCACGGCACTGTTGTGATTGAAGTATGACAATGTTCAGGGAATGTTAGCTAATCACAAATTAGCCAAATCAGTTAGCAGATAGTGGTTTTACGAGTTTAGAAGACAGCTTGAATATAAATGCCAATGGTACGGTTGTGAGCTAGTAGTAGTGGACAGATTTTTCCCATCTTCAAAGACTTGTTCTAACTGTGGTCACCTCCAAGATATGCCTTTAACCTACATTCCGCACGACAAAACGTAGCATGAAAATATAAGTCAAAAGTCAAAAGTAAGAAGTAAGAAGTAAGAAGTAAGAAGTAAGAAGTAAGAAGTAAATTATAGTGGTCAATAAGAATCAATAATTCAGTAAGTATTTATGCTTAATATTTAACTGAGAATTTGACTATTGAGAAGTAATTTATACAGTATCAATATTTACCAATAATAGAAATTGTATACTACTTTTAATGTTACAAATTGACGTGCGGAATGTGGGCTTTAAACATCAGAACTTATGAGTGCCCTGAATGCGGTCTATCAATTGAGAGAGACTTGTTTGCGGAGCATTCCGTAGGAAATGCCTCAATTAATTTAAGAAATGCGGTCGGCTTGACCGTTGATGCCTGTGGACGGAGTGCTGCCGACAGTTCCGGTGGTTTGCGTAGCATTCCGGACCGAAAGCAGGAAGTAAACATTAAAATGTCACGTTATATAACGTTTTATATCGGTTTTATGAAGCAGTTATCCATTTATTTTAGGCTTAGATGTGGCGGGAGTTGTGGATGCTGTCGGTGCTGATGTGACTGACTGGCAAGTTGGCGATAAAGTTTATTATCATGGAAATTTGTCGAAACCTGGTGGTTATGCAGAATATACTAATGCTACCGCCATAGCAGTTGCTCCACTTCCAGAGGGTGTTTCTTTTACTGAAGCTGCTGCTATTCCTTGTGCGAGTTTCACTGCTTACCAAGCTTTGCATCGACGCTTGCACATTCAGTCAGAGCAAACTATTTTAATTCATGGTGGTGCTGGTGGGGTTGGTGGTTTTGGGGTACAGTTGGCAGTGTTAGCTGGGTTGGAGGTAATTACAACTTGTTCTCAAAATAATTTTGATTATGTGCAAAAGTTGGGCGCAAAGCATTTAATTGACTATAAAAATGAGGATGTAGTTGTGAGAGTGAAAGAAATTACTAAAGGACGTGGTGTTGATGCAATTTTAGATACGGTTAGTTCGGAAACTGCAACAAAAGGTTTTGAAATGTTGGCATTTAATGGTGGAATTGTTTGTATTGCTGGGTTGCCAGATTTTAGTAAGTTTAAACCTTTTAGTATTGCTGCTTCTATCCATGAAGTTGCTTTGGGAGGTGCTTATTTATCTGGGGATAAAAGAGCAATTAAAGATTTAGGAAAAATGGCAAGAGAAATGGGGGAGTTAGTCAGACAAAAAAAAGTTGATTCAATGTTAACAGAAGTAATTAGTTTGGAGGAAATACCAGAAGCATTAAATCGTTTAAAAGGCCGTCATGTCCGGGGTAAAATAGTTGCTCAAGTGGCTGAATAAAGTGTATTAGAGAAAAAAAAATACCTTTGTAATATCATATCCGGATAATAGCGCGATGAAAAAAAATAAAGTTCCATATTTCAAGCCTCTGAATTCAGGCAAAGGTACTGATAACTGATAACTGATAACTGATAACTGATAACTGATAACTGATAACTGAAATGACTCCTTCTTCAATTTAGAGGTCACATTCTTGAACCTTAGAATATAATATCCGACGCAAACGTTTAGTAATCATAAATTCTGGGATATTCACAGTAGCATCTAGCTCTCTTAAGGCTATTGGCAAATGACCTTGAGGAGCATTTTCTGAAAAATTTAACTGCTCATATTGTTTCCATTTTCTGGCTTTTCTCCAACCTAATTTGTCACCGAATAGTTGATAACTTTGTGGGTCGTATTCTTCCAAATTATTGCCAGTTTCTAAGTAAATTGACATTTGAATACTAAGACCAAATTTGTCTTCAGAATATTTCCGCCATAGTTGGTCTATATTGCTAATTTCTTCACAAGAAATTTTTTCTTTTATTGCTCTTGTATTTATACCTCCTCCTCTCTTTCTTTGAGTTAAATTTAAAATTAGATCGTATGTTTCTTCGTCTGCTTCTTGCCATTTATTATCTGCTAATAAGTTTTCTAACTTAGTATAAGGAGAATTATCTGACTCTGGTGAAGTAATAGTTTGAGATTGAGAAATATCTGATTTATTGTGGGTTAATATTTCTAGATTATTAGAATTTGCTAATGATGGAAGTGCTGCGAAAAAAATCCATAAAAAAATAGTTGAATTTCTGATTTTATACTTAATCATAAATTAATCTCCAAATTATTTATCATCATATTCGTAAACATTTCGGTCCGAATGCTGCGCAAACAGCTCTTAGCAGTCAGTACTTTCCGGCGGGATGTTACGCAAACAGCAAATAATGAATAATTCCTTATAAGCTTAAAAAAGCGTAATTTGACAGTAAGTTTTAGATATCTCCAAATTTATCAATTGCTTTTACCTCCTCCTATCATCAATAGCTGATAGCTAATAGCTGACCGCTGAATGCTTACTCATATTCTATAATTTATTCAATATATAGTAATCCTATTTAATGAAAATGTTATAGAAAATATACTGGAATTAGAAGCAAACTCCTAAGTATTTAGGCTAAAATCCACCTCTATCTCAGAGGATGACTAAGCCACGACAAAAATTATCATACATTTTAAATTTAACTAACTTTTTGAGGTCAAATAATCGTAAACATTCAGCTATTAATAGTAATAATAGTAAAGCTTAAGGCGTTTCAGGAACATTAATAAGTTGAATTTGGCCTCAATTTATCAATCGCTTTTACCTCCTGCAAAGCAATAGCTGATAGCTGATAGCTTACAAATAATCTTTCCACAAATGAAAATTAGTTGTCCTACCAAGTAAAAATACACCTTCTCCTTCTGTTCTTGATTGTCTCAATAAATCGCAGGCATTTGCAATAACATAATCTAGACAATCTCGGTCTCCTAATAATACATCTTGTTCAGTTTCATATAATGACACACCTTCATTTCGCAAACATCTTCTTGCATAAAATACTGTCATATCTCGTCCTAATATTTGTTTAATCCATGCCCTGGCCCCAATCGCAAATCCTTGATTCGGATTACACATAAATACTAACCCACAAATACTGCTAATGATAGGTGCGATCGGTTCTCCCTTTTCATTAAAAGCTTGGTCTAGTGGTAAATTTTTAAGTTCTAAATCTTTGGCAGTATAAATTTTTTCATTAATCTTTTTCAACTCTTCATTTGATAATTTAGTCCAAGGTATTGTAGCAACTTTTTGATTTTTTAAATATTCGATCCACTCAGAATCTAAATTACATTCTTTAGCACCATAAATTAGAGTTTTTAAATATCTTTTAGAAGGTGGCACACCATCTTTAATGGTAATACCTGGGAATTTAAATTTTTCTCTGTAAGCTATATATGTTAG
Organism: Cyanobacteriota bacterium; assembly: GCA_034190295.1. Lineage (GTDB taxonomy): Bacteria > Cyanobacteriota > Cyanobacteriia > Cyanobacteriales > Microcoleaceae > Okeania. The sequence continues at coordinate 8,617 of JAXHSW010000101.1, forward strand.
AGCAGTAATAGTAGTAGTTGAATCATAAGGCAAAACTCTTACAATTTCTTCTTGATATACTTGACCTTTACCTTCTAATCCATCAATTACTGCTTTACATTCTGGTGACATTTCATACAAACAACCATGTACAGTAGAATTTTGTTTATAAACTAAATTAGCATAACTTGGATCGACATTATTCGTCGGCACATATAAATTAAATGTCAATTCAAAATCTTTTAATATAGCTGGTTGAGAATGTACAATCAATGAATTAGGTTTTGTTTTGTATTTCTCCTTCGTTTGAGGATTTAATGATAATTTGAATTCTAGTAATGATTTAGATAAGTTGGAGCCATAGGCAAAGTATTTAACATTAGAAGTATAATTGGAAAATTGTTCCGAATTTGGTTGCATAAAACCTCGATTAGTGAGTAATTAGTAATTTGTATTTTATCAATTTTTTATGAGTATGGTTCCTGGTTATACCATTTCTCTGTAACAATGCGCTTAATAATTCTTACCAACACCTGAATTTTACTAATAGCTATTATCTTTTATTAAGCGCAACTTCACGGATAAATGGTATTATCACCTAACTTAGACTACCTGCGCAACGAATCTGGATGTTGACATTTAATTTTTAGTTCTGGCATATTTACCTCCTGAGAATATTTTCAATTTCCTGTAATACGTCTACTAAAGTAGGAGCATTTGAAGAAATAACATTATCTTGACTACCTTCATATTTATGGTGGGGAAAATTTGGTAAGTTTAGCTTTTTACGATGCCTGGTATTATCATAGCGGAAAATCAGATTATTTGAGGCAGTCATATATTGATACGAATACATATCGCGGTCTATTATTAATTCTAAATCTACAAATTATCGCACCATTAAAACAGAATTATCTAGAAACTTTATTTTCCCTCGAATCATACCTTCACGCATCACTTCGTTGAGAGCGTATAATCTGAAAATGCTGCACTACTTTACCGAAAAATAAAGGTTTAAAGCCTCTCATGAGCAAGGAGAAAAAAATTACTTTTAACCAATCCTTTTTTTTAAGAAGAGGTAATTATTAATTATTAATTATTGAATAGCTACTATTAAATCGTGAAGTTGCTGCAAATAATCCTCAAATAACAAACTCAATATCTCCCAATTTCTCTATCTTTTCTTCCAGTCGTTTCAACATCAAAGCTTCCCCTATCCATTCATCTAATTCTAAAGTTTCTTCAAATTCATCATTTTCATATCGAAGCAGAAATTCTTGAGTTGATAACTGATATTTTTCTTCAAATTCTAAGAGTCTTTTTTTTGTTTGAGCAATTCCTGATTTCAGGGATTTTACTCGGTCAGATATCATATTTTCAATGGTGTTTTTTCATGATTCCGGGTGCTGGCATTTAATTTTTAGTTCTGGCATATTTACCTCCTGAGAATATTTTCAATTTACTGTGGCTTTGTTGCATGAAAGTTGCGTTCTTAACATCCATTCGGCAGTTATATCGCCCTCTTTCGCAATTATTATTATCTATTGGACAATAGTTATTGCTCTGCTGATGAGCGATCGCTTTCTTTGGCAATGATTATTATTTATCTATTGGACAATAGTTATTGCTGTGCTGAAGAGCGCCATTCGGAGTAAGTGCGGCAGCTATATCGCTCTGCGACCGCAATTATTACTATTGGACAATAGTTATTGCTGTGCTGATTCACGAATGTTTGCTACTCTTCTATACAATACAATGCTGCTATTTTCAGTTGTGCTGCCCGACCGTTAGCAGAGCCAATCTTTTTATGACGATGTAGGTATTGCAGCCGAGATAACTTAGCTGTCATACTCCGATACGATTTCACGCTCTCAAATACTTTCCCATCACTTAAAGTAGCTAATGTTTTCACTCCCAAATCTACACCGATTCTGTTTCCCAATCTTCAGCAATCCTAACTAATAAAGGCAGAAGATCAAAATTTTAATACTGTGACGATTTCTCACAAACAGCACAAAGGATGCTGAAGTTATTGTCAGTTAAGCTATTAGAGCGAATAAATATTTTTTGGTGATTATATAGTGCTTTTGAAACCAGACTAGATGAAAATTTGTTTGCTGGGTTGCCTTGCGGTAGCTGGATTCGATTTAGTATCTATAAATTGCACAGAATCAAAAGTATTAATCCACAGATGAGCGCCACAACTTGCTGGTTTGTAAGGTCGATAGACGATTTGGCAAGGACCTGAAATATATAACTCATAACCATAATAGTTATGACCGCTGTGCTTGAGTGACACTACAGGTTCCAATTCTGTTGGAGGCTTAGTTTTATTACTTTTAATTTTGTTTTGATTGACATGAATCATTTTTGGTGTAGTAGATTCTTTCTTGCGCCAGATACCTTTCGGACCCCGCCGAGCCGGAATTATTACAGGCATTCCACTCTCTGAAACTGGAATTTCCCAGAATCTACCTTTTTTCTCAGCTCCTTTAACTCTTCCTTGAGCTAATAAAACTAATAAACGTTGACGAGATATACCTAATAAAAAAGATGCTTCTCTAGTACCCATAATTTTTTCCTTAACTGTTGGACAATAGTTAAATGTCTAAAAATAAAACAACATTAAAAAAGTTACCTAAAAACAAACATAGACAAAATTATTGGTTTTGTCCACCTAGAGTTTGCTAAAAAAGTATGAGTGGTTAGGGTAGGAGTCAACTGAGACGGCCCAAACCTGAACCAAGAAGTCCCAAATTTGCAATACTACGAACTTATAATTTTGAGTTCTGGCATATTTATTATCTCCTTTAAAAGTAATTTTAGTAACAATATAGCTACTATCCAAAAAATAAACTTCTTTCATTGTTGATTGTACAGATAACGGTCGTGATTAATTGCGCCATCCTCTACATCAAATTCCACAGGATTTTTACCTAAATCCCAAATAGAAGGTGTTTTTTCGATCCTGGTAATAATAATTTTCCCATTTTCTTGAATAATCTCAAATTATTGACTTTCTCCTAACAGTTCTTTTGGTATTAATAAGCTTTGTTCTGTTGCTGTTAATTTCATGTTTAATTACCTTAATTAATTTTGTAGATTAATTCATTAACATTACTCTATTTCAGAATTGCAATGCTTATCTCAAATTTTCAATTTCCTGTAAGACTTCTATCAAGGAAGGAGCATTTGAGGAAATAACGTTATCTTGACTACCCTCATGTTTATGGTGGGGAAAGTTTGGCAAATTTAGCTTTTTATGATGCCTGGTATTGTCATAGCGGAAGATCGGATTATTTGAGCTTGTCATATATTGATAAGAATACATATCAGGCTCTACAGTTATTTTTACATCTACAAACTCGCGAAAGTAAAGCGTTGAATTGTCTTTAAATCTAGCCTCTCCCCGAATAAAACCTTGATAACTACTTTGTTTTGTGGAATTAAATGTACAATTTTGAATTATTGAAAATGTCTGAAGAGCTTGATTAAGTAGTTGAAAATATTCTTCAATCAGTAAAATCAACTCCTTTATATATTTCTAATTCTTTCCTTAATCGCTCTAACATTATTGATTCTCCAATCCATTCGTCTAATTCTAAAGTTTCTTCAAATTCATCATTTTCATATTTTTGTAGAAATTCATTTGTGGATAAATGATATTTAGCTTCAAATTCTAAGAGTCGTTGTTCTGTAAGTTGAATGCTACTGGATATTAAGCTTAATTATTTTTCTACCATATCCTGAAAAAATATCTTTAATGATTCTGGATGTTGGCATTTGATTTTTAGTTCTGGCATATTTAACTCCTTATTTACAAATTAACCCACCCTAATGAAACTATAGCAAACTGCACCTAAATAATAAACCATATTTATTACCCCGATAATTGTTTTTCACATTACGAAATTAATCAATTAAATTTACTTTCTACCAAATATAATTAATAATTTTAATACTTTTCAGATAAATCTTTAGCAATATCTTTAGGAATCACATCATCACTTAAGCCAAAGTTTTCTACTGATATTTTTTCGGATTTTGAAGTGGGTATCCGTAAATTAAAAACAACTACTAATTGATGATTTTCAATATTAATATTAGTGACACTAACTGTGCTCTTTTCTGTTAACAAACTATCAAGTGGTACTTGAGGAGATGACTGACATTTATATCCATCTATTTCCAGCCATTCAGAAATATTTCTCCAATTTTCGATTCTGCGATCGCATCTATCGACTAAGCTTTTGACGTATCTATATATGGTTGCACATAAGTCAGTTTCGACACCTTTAGGATTTTTACCTAGTTTTTCAGCAATTTCTGCGGGACTGTAGCCACAGAGTAAGCCTCGGAGGTGTAGCTTTTCAGTAGGGGTAAGACGCTTTCCCTTAGCGGAGGCGAGGTCTGTATATAGGGTTTCTAAGTCCCAATTTTGCGCAGCTTCAGCAAACTGTTTGTCGATGGAGGCCATAGTTGAGAGAGTTTTTAAAGTTCCTGATGTAATTCTAATATAAGTTCTAAGTTTTATCAGGTGCTAGTCAGAAAAAGTCTTGATTATGATGAGTATAAACTAGGTATTACATCAGTGATATGGCTAGGCCAAAAGAAACTGATGACTGCTATTCTTCAATAATGGGGAATAAACTCTTAATTTTGATAGTAAAAAAATTGGTATAACAATGCCCTACAGTCAATCGCTCAGTAGCGAAAACCCAGGATACATTTTGATCCTGATTGACCAATCAGGTTCTATGGGATCTTCTTTCGGTGGTTCGACAGGAGGTTCTAAGGCTGAAGAATGTGCTAAAGCTGTCAACCGGGTGTTGCGGGAGACTGGTTTAGCTTGTACTGTCGGTCAAAATATAAAGAACCGTTGTGACATTTCAATCTTTAGTTACGGTAAGTCTGGGAACGCAGCCATAAATGCTTTTGCAGGCAACCTAGCTTCTAAACCTGTTGTCACTATGCAAGAGTTGGCACAAAATTGTCTCAGAGTAGAAACTATAAAAATGAAAGTTCCTGACGGGGCAGGTGGACTGGTAGAAGTTGACGAACAATTTCCGGTCTGGATCGAGGCTGCTGCTGTGGGTGGAACCCCAATGACAGAGGCTTTTGAGATGGCCTACAATCTAGCAGAGGACTGGATTAAAACTCACCAAGCTAGTTTTCCACCTATTATTATCAATATTACTGATGGCGCTCCTAATAATGGACCAAGTGCTAAGGCTGCTGCTTTGAAATTAGGCCAACTAGGAACGAGTGATGGAAATGCCTTAGTTCTGAATATTCATATTTCTGAAGGTAGGGCAGCTAAGGTAGAACTTCCATCAGACCCTAATCAACTCCCTTCTGGGGATAGTAATGCAAAGTTCTTGTTTGATATTTCAAGTGAGTTACCGCCTGTGATGTTGGAGCGTGCAGGAGCAATGGGTTATCAGCCAATGGCTGGCTCCAGGGGATTTGTTTATAATGCTGATGCTGAGGCAATGATTCGTCTTTTAGATATTGGTACGAGAGCTAAGTTGCAGTAAAAATAGGCTGCATTTAGTTCTCAAATTTTTTTGATCTAATAAATCAAGATGGTAGTAAAATGGAAAAATTCAATCAGAATGAGATAGTCTGCTTCACTATGCCCAAAATAGGTGAACAAGAAGCAGATAACCAAGATGCTTGTTGTTGTAGCAATGATGGAAGTATGGTCGCAATTGCTGATGGAGCTTCTACCTCTCTATTTGCCAAGGAGTGGGCTGATATTCTGGTTGAAGATTTCTGCCATCGTCAGCAAGAGTCAGTTGAAAATCTTTATAGGAATTGGCAACAGTGGCTAAAACCTCTACAACAAAAATGGATAAATTATTCAAACCAGATCAAACAAAACCCTAATATTCCTTGGTATGTAAAAGGTTCTCAAGAGAAGAATAGTGCTTCGGCAACTTTTATCGGTCTAAAGCTTCATCCCCCAAACCAAGCAGGACAAAAAATTTGGGAAGCTATTGCTATTGGCGATAGTTGTCTGTTTCAATACAAAACTATATCAAATACAATTCTACCATTTCCTATTAGTAAATCATCTGATTTTACAACAGTAACAGAATGCTTTAATAGTCTTCCACAATATAACGTATCTCAACCTCGATACTACAAAGATGACTATGATGATGGTGACATATTTATACTAGCTACCGATGCTTTGGCAGAATGGATTTTGCGAGATATAGAAACCAAAAAACGTGAAGGTAAAAAGTTAATTTCTGTAGCTACACAACTAGAATTTGAAAATTTTATTCAAAATCTTAGACACAACAAACTTATAAAAAACGATGATACAACACTATGTAGGTTAATAGTTAGTGCAGATGTTCAACAGCTAACAACTTCTCAACATAAGAATATTGAATATTCGTCACAGAATGTACAGCAGAAGCAACAGCGAATATCAGAATTTCCGATCCCACCTACCCCTAGTGTCCAGGCAGCAAATTCCAATACCCTGTTACAAAATGATCATACTAATGATCAACCTGGAGAGCAGTCAAAACAACAATACCCAATAGTGCATGAAGCTTCAAATCAATCGCCAATAGCACCACCAACTACAAGTATAAGCAATATAGAGAATAGAGAGAACGGAAGGCTTTCAAAGAATAGGAAACTTAAAAGAATTGAGTTTTTCATATTAATAGGGGTTTTAGGAGTGGTTTTTATTACTGTTTTATTCTGGTTTTTAGTGAGAGAAAATAGGAAAACAGATGAAACTAAAGAACAAAAAGAGACTGTAGATAAATTTTCAAAGACAAGCAAGGATAATCAGATAAATAATCCACCTAAGTTGCAAGAAGATGTTACTAATAAAGAGAATAATTTAGATTTCAATAAAACAGATAAGTCTAACAATAATCTTTCAAATGCAAGGCAGAATAATCAGATAAATAATCTAGCTAAATTGCAAGAAGATGTTACTAATAAAGAAAATAATTTAGATTCAAATAAAACAACCCAAATTGAGTTTAAAACACCAATTTACTCTCCTAATAGTCCTAACTCCAAAGTCATTGGTTTTTTATACGGAAAACAGGATAACCAGCCTAAAGACGAATTAGATTTATGGGTTCTTATACCTAAAAATTACTTATCTGATTCTGGTAAACATATCAATATTCCAACTGATGTAATTCTTCCACTTTTTCAGGAGAACGGGCAAAGTTATTTTTTAGGTTATCTTTTAACCGGAAGATACGAGTTTTTTAAACCCAGAAAGACACCAAATCCATTCAAAGATAGTCGGTGGGTTAAAGTTAAAGTTAAGCTAAGAAACTGAGGAGGATAAAAGCTTGGCAAACGCTCGCTATCCAAATAGAACTAGATATTTCAGTGCTGTTCGTCATCCTCAAATAGCATTTAAAAATCTTGACCTAGAATTAGCTGCTGGTAAACCTGTAGAAATAAAAAATGCTCAAGGTATCAAAGATTTGTGGTTTGCAGCAGGTGGTTTTGCCTGCGTGTTTCAGTATCAAACATTTAACCCTAATAAACGGTGGGCGGTCAGATGTTTTTTACAAAGTACATCCAGTGTTGCTAACCATTACGGCAAAGTTTATAGGCATCTTAAAAATATTAGTTGTTCGTCTTATTTTACTAAATTTCTATTCCAAGACAAAGGTATTATGGTAAATGGTAATTTTTACCCTATTGTCAAAATGGAATGGGTTGAAGGTAAAAATTTAAAAGATTTTATCAGGGATAATAAAGGGAATAAAAGTAAATTAGATGCTTTAGCTAAAGCATGGATTAAGTTATCGAAAGACTTAGTTGATGCTGGAATAGCTCATGGAGATTTACAACACGGTAATATATTGGTTGATGAAAGTAACGGTATCAATCTAAAATTAATTGACTATGATAGTCTTTACTTTAAAGTAGATGGCAACAGTATTAATGATGAAATAAAAGGATTGCCTGGTTATCAGCATCCACTCAGAGAAAATTTACAAAAACAGTGCATGGAAATTGATTTTTTTCCTCAGTTGGTTATTTATCTTTCAATTGTAGCGATCGCTGAAAAGCCCCAATTATGGAAAATTTACAATATAGAAAATACAGAGCGACTGCTATTTTCCCTTGTCGATTTTCAGAATCCAAACAAATCCAAAGTTTTTAATGACTTATCCCAGTTACCTTCTGAGATATCAAAGCTTGCTAAAAAGCTAAAACAAATCTGTAACTACACAGATTTTAGTAAAATTCCTTCCCTGGATACAATTTTAACTCCTCCTGTTCAGCAATGGATTCCTCCAGTAACTTCCCAACAAAAGACGACTCAACCACCTAAACCAGCAGCTAGTACAGCCACTTGGAATCCGGTAACTTCCCAACAAAAGACGACTCAAACACCTAAGCCTAAACCAGCAGCTAGTACAACCAGTTGGAATCCGGTAACTTCCCAACAAAAGACGACTCAAACACCTAAGCCTAAACCAGCAGCTAGTACAACCAGTTGGAATCCGGTAACTTCTCAATCAAAGACGACTCAAACACCTAAGCCTAAACCAGCAGCTAGTACAACCAGTTGGAATCCGGTAACTTCTCAATCAAAGACGACTCAAACACCTAAGCCTAAACCAGCAGCTAGTACAACCAGTTGGAATCCGGTAACTTCTCAATCAAAGACGACTCAACCTCCCACTTCTACACAATCACCTCAGCAACGAGTAGTATGGAATCCTACCCCTTCTCCTTTAACTCTATCGTCTAAACAACAAGCAGTATGGAATACTGGCTCTTCTCCTTTACCTCTAAGTCAACCAAAATCTTTAGGCACAACTAATCAAACAAAACTGACAAATGCTCAATCTAGTTCAGGAGGGAATTTCGTGGTCAAAGCACTTGCTATAATTTCGACAATAGCTGCTGTTGCTTTAGGTGGCTTTTGTTATTACTTATATGAAGAAGTAAGGGAAATGAAGCAAAATCAGAAACAGTTGGAGAATCAAACTAGGGAATTAAAAACTGAACAAAATGAATTACAAAGTAGAGTAAATACAATTGGAAACGAGAGTAATTCCAAACTACCACCAGGTGGACAAATAATTCATAGTGGTTACTTATCAGCTAAACGTGAAAATAACCTCCATATATTTTGGGTCAATGAGACTGGTAAATTTGATTTTAAATTGTATGACTTAGATTCTGATGCAGACTTTGTTCTTTTAAATCAGCAGATGGAAAAAGTAGAAAATTCTAAAAGAACAAGCACTGGAGCAGACCAGCTAAATGATTTCGAGCTACGACCTGGTAGCTACTATGTTAAAGTATGGCTTTATGATAGTCAACCAACTTCGTATAAGCTGAAAATTTCTAGACATTGATGAGATAATAAAAATTCATAGCTTGCTAAATTAAGTCAGACAAGCGTTCGCTCCTCCATCTCACTAAAAAAACAGAAAAACAGGCGGGAGGAAGTTAGCCAGGGTGTTTTAACCCCTGGTTGAATAACGACACGCGGGTAATAAAGCGTAGTTACTTTCCGGTCTGGCTCTCAATATACTTCCTAACTGTCTGTGTTGAAGCATTGCCAGTAGTTGCACAGAAAAAGCTTGGTGTCCACAGAGTAGGCAATTTCAGCAATCTGGGAAATTCTTTTCTCAAATGATGCGAGGCCCTACCTTTGACTCGCTTGATAATTACAGAGGGTGCAAAAGTTGGGTCAACCTCTAAGAACAGGTGTACGTGGTCTGGCATTATTTCTAGTGCAATTAACCGCCAGTCATGTTCAGTGCATAACTCAAAAATTATTTCTTGTAACCTTTGTTTTACTTGACCTATTAGTACAGCTTTTCTACGTTTTGGACAAAAGACAAAGTGGTAGTTGATTAACGTAACTGAGTGGGGATTTCTTCTATATTCATCTGGTTTTTTCTTTCCTACGGAATGCTGCGCAAACATCAAATCTGTAGACATAATATGTTTAACAGTGCTATTATATCTACAGGAGGTAAGCCAAATGTATGGATGTCAGCAACATTTAGTTAATAGCACGCCAGAAATTATAGCAGTCCTGGAATATATTTGTACTGAGGCCAATAAATTAACAAATTGTGGGATTTACTATTGCCGGCAAATGCTGTTCAAAGCACGGAAGTTTTTAACTAAAGCTGAGGCGCGATTTTCAGCTTAAAAGTAGTCCACATTTTAAAGCCATGAGGTCTGCTTGTGCCCAACAAACTTTGCACTCAGTGATTGAGTCTTTTAACTCCTATGCTAAGTTAGCCTCCATGTATAAAAATGGCGAGTTAACAGAGAAACCGAGACCACCAAAGTACCGTAAGAAAGGAGGTTTGGCAGTTGTTAGCTATCCTGCACGTTGGGTTAAGCTAGTCAATGGAATGCTGAAATTTCCATTAGGTAATCAGGTAAAGGCATGGTTTGGCATTGACCATTTCTTACTACCAATGCCTAGTAATCTAGATTTTAAACAGATTAAAGAATTTAGGTTTGTACCTAGAAATCACTGTTTTTATCTAGAATTTGCCTATGAACAACCAGAACCAGACCAAGCTCAACCCATAGCAGGAAATGTCTTAGGTATTGACCCAGGAGTCAATAATTGGCTAACTTGCGTCAGTAATGTAGGCAAAGCTTTTATCGTTGATGGCAGGAAGGTAAAATCTCGTATGGCAATGGTACAACAAGCAAGTAGCCAAGATTAAGCAAGGGAAAACAGGAAATTACTGGGACAATAAACTCGCTGCTATTACTGAAAAGCGTAACCGCCAAATGCGTGACAATGTGAATAAAGCAGCTAGGTTTGTCATTAACTGGTGCTTAGAGCATCAAATAAGTACCGTAATATTTGCTTGGAACAAAGGTATCAAAGACGGAATCAATATCGGTTCAAAGAATAACCAAAACTTTGTGCAAATCCCAACAGCTAAATTAAAAGCTAGAATAGCTCAATTGTGTCAACAGTATGGGCTTAACTTTGTCTTGACTGAGGAAAGTTATACTAGCAAAGCAAGTTTTCGTATCGGATGATTTTCTACCTGCTTTCGGTGAGAAACCCGTTTGCGTAGCATTCCGTAGGAAAAGGTGGAGACCATCAGGAAAGCGTGTTCAGCGTGGTCTGTATCGCTCGGCATCGGGCCAAATCATTAATGCTGATTGTAACGCAGCAGCTAATATTCTTCAAAAAGTATCGACACAGCTAGGGTTATCTCTAGCCAAGGTCTCTAGGGCAGTTTTGAGTCTGCCACAACGATATAGGTTGGATTCTCTAACCTTATCATATCGTCAGCAGTGCGTAGCGTGGTTTTAACCCGCGTAGCACAACCGCTACCGAATCCAGGGTGTTTTAACCCCTGGAGAACTCAAAAAGCAACAATCAAACTTATAAGGTGAGCATATTGCCCACCCTAAATTAAACTACATCAAACTACGCACTAAAATACTTCGCCGCAGGATGATAAGTAACGATCGCCGTTGTAGACTGTTCTGGATACAATTGCTCACTCTCATCCATATACATATCAATTCTGTCTACTTGCAACAAGTCTAATTGCTTAAACTGGTCTTGCATATTCGGACAAGCGGGATAACCAAAACTATAACGAGACCCTTGATAACGCTGTTTCAGAAGATCCTTAATATTATCTGCATCCTCTGCACCGAAACCTAACTCCCGACGAATTCGAGCGTGTAACCATTCTGCCATTGCTTCCGCAGTTTGTACCGCCATACCGTGGAAATACAAATAATCTGTATACTGATCGGCAGCAAACAATTTCTGCGCAAACTCAGTGGCTATTTCTCCTACTGTTACAGCGTGCATCGGGAACACATCAATAATTCCCGAATCCTTAGGAGCAAAGAAGTCAGCAATACACAACCGTCGTCCAGACTTTTGCCGAGGAAATTCAAAACTGTTGACAACTTTTGTTGCTTTACCAGTCTGAGTCACTTCCTCAGAGTCGTAGATGAAAAGTGTATTTCCTTCTGCTTGACAAGGAAAATAACCATAAATAGCTTGGGGATGTAACAACTTTTCTTCGACTACCCGTGACTTCCAAGTTTCTAGAATAGGATAAACTTTCTCCGCTAAAAACTCATTATACTCTTCCCGTGGTTGCCCTTGGGGTTTGCGGAATTGCCATTGCCCTGCCATCAACGCTTGCAAATCTAAATACCAGAATAATTCCTCGAATGGCATATCTTCTGGTTGTAGTAGTTTTGTTCCCCAGAATGGCGGTGTGGGGCGATCGATATCTACTGCTACATCATCGGAACGTCGAGTATCTATCACAACTGGTGCAGCAGGTTTAGTTTCTTCTTTTTCCTCGGACTTAACTTGGGTAGCAACTTTACCATTACCATTACCATTTCCATTTCCATTTCCATTCTCTTCTGCCAACTCATCCAAAAATCCTTGGAAGTCATCCCATTTCTCTCCTGCTTTTGCTGGCATCAATTTATCCATGAAATGCAAGTCGGAAAACGCATCTTTACCGTAAACGACTTTACCTTTATAGGTATTTTGACAATCTTCATGGACAAATTTCGGAGTAAGAGCAGCACCGCCTAAAATCACTGGAACGGTAATACCTTCTTGGTTAAATGTTTCCAAATTATCTTTCATAAATGCAGTTGACTTAACCAATAAACCACTCATGGCAATACAGTCAGCATTATGTTCTCGGTAAGCGGAAATAATGTTATCAACTGGTTGTTTAATTCCCAGGTTAATTACTTTATAACCATTATTTGACAAGATAATATCCACGAGATTTTTACCAATATCGTGAACGTCTCCTTTAACAGTGGCAATTAAGAAAGTTCCTTTAGAATTATCTTCACCTGACTCTTCTGTTTCCATGAAAGGTTGGAGATAAGCAACTGCTGCTTTCATAGTTTGAGCGGACTGCAATACAAATGGTAATTGCATTTGCCCGGAACCGAATAATTCTCCCACTACTTTCATCCCATCTAATAAGTAGACGTTGATAATATCTAGTGGCGGATATGTTTCTAAAGCTTTAGCTAATGCTTCGTCTAAACCAATACGTTCTCCATCAATAATATGTTGTTTTAAACGTTCTTCAATGGGGAGATTTTGTGTAGCAGTTCGGTCTTTTTTAGTTGTCTTACCCTCAAACATTGTTGTCAATTTAGTTAAAGGGTCATAAACACAAATATCTCCCTCAAATTCACGTTGGTCATAAATTAATTTTCGGCAAATCTCTTGATGTTCTGGTTCAATTTTTGCTAAGGGTAAAATTTTACTCGCACTAACAATAGCACCATCTAATCCTACTGCCATTGCTTCATGCAAAAATACCGAGTTCAACACTTGTCTGGCTGCGGGATTTAAACCAAAAGAAACATTAGAAACCCCAAGCATAATATGACACCCTGGTAATTCTTCCCGAATTCTTTTAATTGATTCAATTGTAGCTTTACCATTTTCCCTATCCTCTTCAATACCTGTAGAAATTGGCAAAGCTAGGGTATCAAAAAACAATTCTTGAGCGGGAATGCCATATTCTATTGCTGCATCATAAGCTCGTTTTGCTATTTCAAATTTCTTATCTGCAGTCCGTGCCATACCATCTTCATCGATAGTTCCAACTACCACACCCGCACCATATTTTTTCGCCAATTCTAATACTTGATAAAAACGAGGTTCTCCATCTTCGTAGTTAGTAGAATTGAGCAAACATTTCCCACCGACGACTTTTAAACCAGCCTCCATTTTTTCCCATTCTGTGGAGTCTAACATTAAGGGTAAATTGACATTTGTTACTAAACGAGATGCTAATTCGTGCATATCTCGCACCCCGTCGCGCCCCACATAATCAACGTTAACATCGAGAATATGTGCCCCTTCTTTTACCTGAGATTTTGCCAGGGCAACTAAGCCATCCCAGTCTTCATTATTAAGCAACGTTCGGCATTTTTTAGAACCACTTGCATTAAGTCTTTCCCCAACAATTAAAAAAGAGTTTTCTTGTTCATAAGTTTCGGAAGAATAAATAGATGCTGCTGAAGGAATATAGTTATATTTTCGTTCTTTTGGTTTAAGGGTTTGAGTAATTTCAGCTAATGCTTGAATATGGTCTGGTCGAGTACCACAACAACCGCCTATCACTTGAACTCCCAGGTCTTCAACGAAGTGCATTAATGCCATCTTTAACTCTAAAGGAGTTAATTTATAGTGAGCTTGACCGCCGACATTTTCTGGTAAACCAGCGTTAGGAATACAGGAAACAACAAAAGGCGAATTTTCTGATAGATAGCGAATATGTTCCTTCATTAAATCCGGACCAGTGGCACAATTTAATCCCAGAATATCGATAGAATAAGGTTCTAAAATTGTCAGAGCAGCATTAATTTCCGAACCTACTAACATAGTGCCAAAAGCTTCCATAGTTACTGATACCATGATTGGTCGGCGATCGCCTTTTTTAGCAAAGGTTTCTTCTATGCCATTTAGAGCAGCTTTAATTTGTAAAACATCCTGACAAGTTTCTACAAGAAATAAATCTACTCCACCATCAAAAAGACCTTCTGCTTGTTCGGCAAAACCATTTTTTAGGGTGTCAAAATCAATATGTCCGAGGGTAGGTAATTTTGTTCCTGGTCCCATTGACCCGGCAACAAATCGAGGCTTTTCTGGGGTAGAAAATTCCGCAGCAACAGACTTTGCTAATTCGGCCGCTGCTTTATTCAAATAATAAGCTTTGTCTGCCAAATCGTATTCTGCTAAGACAATTTTTGTACCGCCAAAAGTATCCGTTTCAACCACATCGGCACCTGCTGCGAAGAAAGCTCGGTGGACTGTGGCAACTGCTTCTGGTTTAGTATGGACGAGATATTCGTTGCAACCTTCGTATTCTTTACCGCCAAAGTCTTCTGCAGTCAGGTTTTGGACTTGGAGATTAGTACCCATTGCGCCATCAAAGACGATGACTGGGCGTTCTGGACTATGGAGACGATTCAAAAATGAGCTGTTCATAATCTAGTGTTTGACTTTTAGATATTAATTTTATACTACTATTTTCAGAGTTTAACTAGCTATTAGCTTTTCGTGATAGTCATGCTGCGCAAGAAGCATTTAGCTATCAGCTAAAAATCCAAGGGTTTAAGTCCCCCACGCAAGCGCGTGAAAAAGCGCGTGGTGCGCCTTTTATGGTGGATTAAAACCCCCATTATACACTCAACTAGAAGCTGATAGCTGACCGCTGAGGTGCTGACTGCTATTTCAAGAGCAATTTCTTTTCTTTGTGATAATATGTATTAAGAGGTGCCATAGCAATTAGAGCATAGATTTTCTACAGTTAAGTAATAACTCAAATTAATTCAAAAAAATTGAAGTTATGACTCGGTAATTTCAGTTATCAGTTATCAGTTATCAGTTATCCTCCTCCAGAGGAACTACGGACTTCAGTTATCAGTACCTCCTGCAATAAGAAAGCTTGACCTTGGCGAATATTCTCTTTTCTCTTGGTTGATTGGATATGGTGAGGAGACCTTGCCATCCCACCCTAAGAGAAGCTCCGAAGATCGACTGCTTTTTATCCCCTTAAAATGGGAGGCTTTAGAACGCAATTTTTCAGTAACTTATATTTCCTAATATCTATCAAAATTTTATTAGTAGTTATAGGATAATTACCAATAAATATAATTTTAAAATGAGAATGACCTATAATCAAAAATGATAGATGAATTAAGAATTTATTTCTATTACCATTACAAAGTTATTCTTTTTGAATAGACCAAGTTTGTCTAATAAAAATTAGGCAGATTAATTATAGTTAATTAAAGTGCTTAAAAAAACAATTGACATCATTAGGTAATTTGTCCTCAGTTAATCAATACCATTACGGTTGCACCGACTGCCCTAAAATTAAACGACTTGCTAGAAGTCGGGGATTTAAACCCAAGCTTTTAGCGCGCTGAAAGCTGTTAGCTCCGCATTCCGGTACGGAAGCGATCGAATACGGATCGCTAATTTAACCAATTTGGCAATGGACTGAAGATTTTGAAGCTGATAAAATTGAAGAATTTATTCAGAGTTTTTTAGAGCAAAAGGAGTAAATTAGTGACAACCACAAGTAGTTCAGAATTTATTTTAGTTGTAGATGATACTCCAGCTAATCTCAAAGTAATGGTTGAAACTTTAACTAATGAAGGATATGAAGTTACTACAGCAATTAGTGGCGAACGAGCGCTAAAACAAATTTCTTATGAATTGCCAGAACTAATATTGCTAGATATACAAATGCCTGGCATTGATGGATTTGAAACTTGTAAAAAATTGAAAGAAAATCCTGAAACTAAAGATATCCCCATAATTTTTATGACTGCTCTTGCAGACACTGAAAGTATAGTTAAAGGTTTTAGTTTGGGAGCCGTTGATTATATTACGAAACCTTTTCAAGTAGCAGAAGTTATTGCTAGAGTTAAAACGCACATTAATTTACAACATTTGAGAAAAAATCTCGAACAAAAAGTAGTCAAAAAAACTGATGAACTTAATCAAATTTTAAATGAATTAAAAAGTTTTCAACTCAAACTGATTCAAAGCGAAAAAATGTCAGCACTGGGAGAATTAATAGCTGGAATAGCTCACGAATTAAATAATCCCATTGGTTCAATTTATAGTAATACTACTCATCTAGAAAATTATATTCAAGATATAACTCACCACTTATCTCTTTACCAAAAATATTATTCTCATCCGATTTCAGAAATTATTGAAGATGCTGAAAAAATAGACTTAGACTTTATCATTTATGATTTACCGAAAATGGTTACGTCTATGAAAGCAGCTTCAGAAAGAATTACTTACCTTAGCACATCTTTAAGAACATTTTCTCGGATTGAATTAAGCAATAAAAAAAAGGTAACTTTTCATATTCATAAAAGTATTGATAGCACCCTATTAATTCTCAATCATCGTCTGAAAGCCAATCAGTATCGTTCGCTAATTAAAGTCGTGAAAAAATATGGATATATTCCGCATATTGAATGTTTTCCCGGACAATTAGGGCAGGTATTTATGAATATTATTTCTAATGCTATTGATGCTATAAATGAATTGAATCGTCAAAGAGAATTTTATCAGTTGAAAGTTGCGCCTCAGATTCTAATTCATACTGCAATAAATGAGAATCAAACAGCAGTAGTAGTTAGAATTAAAGACAACGGAGTAGGAATGTCAGAAGAAGTTAAAGCCAAAATTTTTGATAGCCATTTTACTACTAAACCAGTGGGTGATGGAACAGGTTTAGGATTGTGTATTGCCCATCAAATTATAGTAGAAAATCATGGCGGAAAGCTTTGGTGTGAATCAACTTTAGGTCAGGGTTCAGAATTTATTTTAGAATTACCATTGAAGAAGTAGTCAGTTAGAGGAGGTTTTGGGTTGGAGAGGGTGGGGAGATGGTCATTTCAGTTATCAGTTATCAGTTATCAGTTATCAGTACCTCTGAGTTTAGGCAGAGGCTTGAAATATTGAACTTGTTTTCTCTTGGTCGATTGGATATGCTTAGGAAATCCATCCATCCCTCCACCGCTTTTTCATCCCCTTGAAAGGGGAGGCTTCAGACCTGATTTTTTGGTGAATCTGGAGGCAAATTTCCACCTGCTTGATGCGCTACCAAGTGCGACTAACGTTGTCGCGGGGTTGCATCCGCTTTTTCCCCTATTCTATATTCTCTAGCTCCCGATCTCAAATCCGCTTAATTCGGTATAAAAAAATGGGGTCTTGCAAAAGTCGTGCTCTGAGGTATGATGGATACTGACGGTAGGCGATCGCCACCCTAAATCTTAAGGAAGTCAGAAGTCAGTAGGGGCGAATGCCATTCGCTCTCTCTGTATGTAGAGTCTATGCGTAAGTCCTGAAGGCGCAATATTTTTGAAGCTTTTCTCAAATCCCCTATTTCCCCTCCCAGGAGGGGAAATAGGGTGGGTTAACTTCTGTACGTTCTAACGACGTTTTGCTGCTACGACTTCTGACTTCTGACTTCCTTAAGGCATCCTCAGCTTAGTTTTGAGAAAAGCGATCGCTTAAAGTAAGGTAAATATTATTTCAAAAAAAATCAATGACAAATCAGAAATTTAATCCACCTCCACCTAACTTTGATAAAGCAGAAGATTTACTGAATGATTTATTTAAAGAAGTAAAAAGGAAGGAAGGTAAATTAGCGGGAGGAGAAGCTCAAAATTTAGGAAGAGGAGGAACTGCAGTTCAAAGATTAAAAGAAACTACTGTTACATTTAGCAATCCTCGTCATATATTAATTGCTCTTACTGCAGAAGGTTTTGCAGCAAAGGGAGTGGAGTTAAATTACGAAATTAAGCAGTTAATGAAGCAGTTTGATTTCTATTCTATGGTTATGAGTATTGACTTAAAACCTCAAGCAAGTGTTTTGATTTCAAAGTTAGAATGTCAGCTTGATTTTAGTCCTCAAGGAAAAGACGAACCAATAGTGCATCGTATTATTCCAGGTAGTAAATGGCAAAGCGTATTAAAGACAGGAATAAACTTGAATTTAGGACTAGACGCCAACTTAGATGTGGGAGTTGGAGTTGATGCTTCTGAGTTAACAAAAATAGTTAATCTTCCTGATTATGACAAGTTAAAAGCGAATGTAGGAGCTAAGGGTGAATTTAAAGCATTTACTATTTTAGATGGATTAAATTATAAGTTTGGTAAGTTTACTATTGTTGCTGAAGGGGAGGGTAAATCTCAGTGTTACTGGCGAATTGAATCACCAGAAATTAAGGATAAATCTACAGTTGAATTTGACATTATTTTCAAAGCTCCTAAAGGACAGGAGTCTATTGATTTAATTGGTAATGTTTGGATTGAACCGAGTATTGATTGGCTTTATGGTGAATTAACTCATGTAATGAAAGCTTTACCAGATCGTTTAAAAGATTTGTTTGGGAGTGAAGATAAAGCAGCTAAGAGTTTTGCAGTTGGGGTAAAAGAAAAATGGATTGGCGATAAACGAATTATTTTACCTAAACCGTAGATTATTTGTAAGCATTTCCTGCTGAATGCGCTCGCATTCAGCTTTTTATTTTAATGAATGAACCAAGTATTTGCTTAACTTCTACTGCATTTTTGAACAAAGAATTTAAGCACAAGAATAACGCAGCTCTAATTGTCTACTAAAGGTCATTTCAGTTATCAGTTAGCCTCCTCCGGAGGAACTGCGTTAACAGTTATCAGTTATCAGTACCTCCGACTAAATTAGAAGGCTTGAAATATTGAACTGAATATTTTTTCATCCCCTTAAAAGGGGAGGCGCGTGGACCTCATTTTTTGGTAATAAAGCTGTTTGCGCAGCATGACCTAGGAATAGCTGACCGCTGACCGCTGACCGCTGAATGCTTACGATTAAAGAACTGCTATAATATTAATTTAATGTTTAAGTATGATGACAATGAATCAATATTTTTATCATATTACTGTCCCAAATGAGAATACGGTTAGAGTGAGAAAATTAACTCCTCAGTTAGCTGAAGAGATGCCACCAGGAAAGTTAGATTTAACTCAAATCAACAATAAAATCAGAGAAATTATTAAGGCTCCTGATGATTTGGAAGGTAGGCAAATTACTAAAGTGGGAGAAACTTTGTTTGAGGCTTTATTTGACAGTCAATTAAGAGAAGATTTTTTGGCATACTATCAAGAAATTGTTAAACAAAAGAAACAAAATTTAGCGGTTATTTTAGAAATAAATGAGGTATTAATGCCAGAATTGGCAGCCTATCCCTGGGAGTTAATGTGTTTACCTGAAATATATTATAATTATAATCAAGGTGAGATTTATTTCGCTACTGACGGTAAATTAAGCTTTTATCGCTGTCGATATAAATTAAAAGAATCAGAGAAAGTATCTATTAAAATTAATAAAGGTGAACAGTTAAAAATTGCTTTAGTTGTCTCGATACCGACTGCCGATCCTCAGTTAAATGATGTGGAATATGAGCCAGTACAAAAATACTTAAAATCGGTAGATATTGAACAAGAACAAGTGAAATTTATGGGTGCTATGGATTCTCTGGATTTCTATGAGATTGTAGAAAATTTAGAAGCAAATAAACCGGATATTTTTCACTTTATTGGTCACGGTCAATTAATCGAGAAGGATGGAGAAGAAGTAGGACAAATTGCTTTTGCTAATGAGTTTGGTAAAGCTGATTGGAAAGATGCTAAAACCTTTGCTAGGTTGTTTAATGATCATACACCTAAAATTGTCATTTTACAAGCTTGTGAAACTGGAAAGCAATCTGAAACTAATGCTTTTAGTAGTGTCGCTTCTCGCTTAATACTGCAAAGAATTCCAGTAGTCATAGCTATGCAATATCAGATTTCTAATCTAACGGCGTTTAGTTTTGTGAAAAAGTTTTATTCAAGAATTATCAAAGGTGATTCTGTTGAGGTGGCAGTGCAGAAAGCTCGGTTTCAACTAAGTATTGAGAATGGTTATGAGCAACGAGATTTTGCTACTCCTGTAATTTTTATGGGTGTAGAAGATGGTCATTTATTTGAAAGTTCAACTTCAGAAAGTGAAGAAATAAAAGACTTGAATCTTTCCAATATTAGTACCTCAGTAGATTTATTTGAAAGTGCATCTCCCACAACTTCAGAAAGTGAAGAAACTGAAGACTTGAATTTTTTTGATATTGAAACTTTAGTAGATATTCTTAAAAGAAGTGGTCGAGTTAATAGATTAGATTCACGAAGATCCTTATGTATATCGATAGAAGTCGATCCGTCTAATATAGATTTCATAGAAAATGTTGCTCCTCTTGATTTTGCGCAACAATTAATCTCTTTCCTTCAGGAAACTCGCAATTTTTTGGCACTCTGTAAGCTTTGTCAGAGAATTGCTCCTATTGTACCAGGTTTCAGAGCTGAGTTAAATTATATTCAAAACAAGTTAAAGTGTAATCAATATGAATGAGTTACTAAATAAACAACAGCAAAAAAGCTTGGTTCGTTTGATTAAAGATTCTGGTTTGTGTAAGACTAAAAAAAATCGTAGAACATTTATTATTGATATTGATTTAACACAAGAAGACTATGAATTTGATGGAGCGGAACGTGATTTTGTTGTTAATTTAATTTATCAATTAGTACAAACTAGAAATGAGAAAGTTATTCAGTTAATTTTAGAAAAATTAGAAGAAAAATTACCTCTTCATTATCATCAAGAAATAAGGAGTTTATTACCTGTAGATCGTCTAATAAATTTAAGGGAATACCTACCCGATAAACCTATAGCTCAACCCGCTTATTTTGTGGATTCTCAAATTTACCAACTCATGGCTTTTGATATTGGAACAATTTGGGGACTACAACGTAGTAGTTTTATTGGTATTTTAATTAGCTTTGAGCAAGCTGAAATCTATGAAAATTTAAAAAATGTTGAGTTTTTATTGTCCGAAACTATAGCGAATAAAGAAAAAAATCCCTCGGGTATAATATTGCCAAAAAGAGAGTGGATATGGCTAGATATAAATCAGAATAATCCACCCTTGGAGAAATTCAAAATTATCGACGTAGCAGTAAATCCAACTCAGGAAGTGGAGAAATTTTTAAATAACGACTCTTCTCCAGATTCAAATATACCGGGTTTTTTCTTAGAAATTCAGGCAAAAGAACTTAATACAAATTATTCTAAGCAAATTCAAAATTGGTGCAAAGCTCTACTCAATGAATTATTTCCTTCACAGTCAGTAGCTATCGCGATTAATATTGTTAGTTCGATAGAAGAAAATATTGAGCAAAGTGTTAAAAAGTTTAAAACAGAATTAGAAAAAATTGCTCAAGAAAAACCTATTGAATTAATGCGCCTAGATTATCGACTATTTTTCAATAATCACGAGAATAAATCATCTCAGATAACTAATAATATTAATTATATTAACTTAAAAAATAAGTTGAAAAAGGAACCAGGATTAGTGTTTTGTAGTTGGATATATAATAAAGTTCCGAACTCCAGTTTACTACAGGAAATATTTGAGGGAAAGAACGATGATTATCAAAATATTGTAGAATTATATGAAACATTAAATGAGAATTACTCGGAAGAAGATTTGAAAGAGATTTATCGCCAAATTACGGCAAATAATGTGGTATTAGATATTCAAGAGAGTGCATCTCAAAATTTGCAAAAAATCTATGAACAGCTACTCAAAATAATTGTAATTTTCTCTCGTGAATCAAGCCGTACATGGATTAATGCTTGTGTCAAAAGTGAAATCTGGGAAGCTGTTATAGCAGCATTAAATATAGCAACTGATGATGATTTTATTCTCCTTTCAGATATTCTTATGGATGATTGGGTTGATGCCATAAATATTGATATGCTCGATCTAGATTTACTCGATCGAAATGGGGCGTTTACCTCAGATATTGGCAAGAGTAATAAGCTGAAGTTTGAAGGTTTATTTCTGGCTCTTTTGCGAAAGGAAAAGTATAGCAATAATGAAAAAATTCAAACCATTATTCAAAAGTTAGCGCCTAACTCGCTATTTCTTCAAGAATTATATGATTTTTACCAAAGCCAAAGAGAGAAAGAAAATGATTTTCTCAATTCAAACAATGCTAATCAGTTTACATTTGCAATTCGAGCAAATATTAAATTTGAGCAAGTTATAAATAAATTAAAAGACTCTCCAGCTAGTCGTATTCCTATTCGCATTTGCTGGCTATTAGCTACTATTCCGCCTACTGAAAATAACATTATTGAATTGTTGCAGCTAGAACCAATAAAACGTGCAATTTTGGGTTTATGTACAGTTGGGGAGTGGCAAAAAATTCAAAAAAATAATAAAATAAAAAATCTAGTCAATAATTGTCGGCGAGACCGTCCTCTAATTTTCTGGCGTTGCTGAATACTGGGATGATTGAAGCTGACACGGGGACACGGGGACAGGTCATTTCAGTTATCAGTTATCAGTTATCAGTACCGACCGCTAAAGCCGGAGAAAACGAAAATACGCTCATTGAATATTTTTTCATCCCCCTAAAAGGGGGAGGCTTTAAACC
>JAXHSW010000102.1:0-16343 GCA_034190295.1 Cyanobacteriota bacterium
CCTTAGCAGTAAGTGCGAACTACATCTACATTTCCCTCCATAGAGTTGAAAATGTAGTAGAAGTTAAACGAGTATTTGCTTCATTGATTTTTATTGCGCTCTAGCTGACTGCGAGCTAGCTATTAGCTCCGCATTCGGACCGAAATGCTTATGTATTATTGCGCTCTAGCTGACTGCTAATAGCTGAATGTTTACTTATTATTTATCTAGATGACAAACATCTTAGTGAGTAGATCAAAACTACCTAGGTAATTAATAATTAATAATTAATAATTAATGTAAGCATTTAGCTGTCAGCTATTAGCTATCAGCTATTGTTTTTAGTTGACAATAAAAGCTTTATTAATTGTCTTATATTATGTCCGGTTGATTACTTATAAATAAAATGACGGAGTCTTCAGAAGTCTACCCACCCGCGGGCCCCGACCGTGGAGAACCCACCCCTAACCCCTCCCTGGAGGGGAAGAAAGAAGCAAGAAATAAGAGGAGGAAAAGGAGGAAATTTTTTTATCACTAATTATCCGGACATGATATTACTACAAAAGTTGGCTCCTTTGCCCTTAAAGTCTATATTAATTTAAACACTGTCCCATAAGAGAGAGTCTTGTTGCTGATAGCTGACTGCTAATAGCTGTTAGCTCCACATTCGGACCGAAATACTTACTAAATTAATAACTGTTGAACTATGTGATAATATCTGATCACCTAATAATATTTAAGGATTTAATTATGACAGATTCTCAACAAGTCCCTGTAGATGAAAAATTTGTGCCTTTTCTTCAGAAAGTTCAAACTCAAGCAGGATTACCAGATATTTACGATGCCAGAGATATTAGTGTTATTGTCTTTCGTACAATGCGCGATTTAATGACAACAGAAGCATCTAATCAGGTAGCTTCAGATTTAACTTCCAGTAGTGAAAAACCAGACCCAGATGAAATAGCAGAACTTTGGAAAGATAATAATCCACTTGTTGCTTTTCTGAGTAAAATTCGACCACCACTTACATTTGATGGTGATACTTTTATTTTCCGAATTAATCAAGAATCAGGTGTTCCTAAAGGAGTAGCACCGGAAACAGTAATTAAAGCTGTTTTTTCCGCGACAAAGGAAGAACTTTCTCCAGAAAGAATTCAAGAAATAGCTAGTTTTATGCCAGATAAAGTTAAGGCTATGTGGAACGAAGCTTAGGAAATTAATATTTTTCTACTCTTCAACATAACTAGGTTTTTTAGTGCCTAATTTTTTAGACAAGGAGGAATAAAGAAGGGAAAGAAAAGATTTTTTGGGATTTTCAGCACTGCTATAGCTATCCTAGATAGAATATGAACATTAGCTATATATCAAGAGAAGTAACTCTCAGTATTTAGATGACTAACATTTGCTCAAAAGGCGTTGCATAAATACGGGATAATTTTAATAGTTTTGTGGAAGTGGAATGGGCATCTTAACCAATAGATAATGGATAATTGATAATTGATAATTAATCGAATCTTAGGTAAAAATCTTCTTATGAGCAAGGAGAAAAAAGTACACTTGAGAATTCCTTATATTCAATTCCGTAACGGTTAAAACCTTCTTGTAATTATCCATTATTCATTATCCATTATCAATTAATGAACCGTTCCCGATCTTTTCACTCCCTGGCAGGGACAGGCAGGATGGGGCAGGCAGGATGCCACTTATATTTATTCCCATTCGCCCCTCAGCAATGCCGTTCAAAATCTATTTAGGACAGCTATATATCATAATCTTCATGTTGCATAGATTGGCGGATAATTCGTAAGCATTTCGGTCCGAATGCTTACGATTAAATTTAATTTAATAATAGACCCTCGCCTATTTCTTAATTATTTCTCAGGTTAGATTCAGTTTACCTAGATTTAATTATAAATATCTGTAATTAATAATTAAGTTAAAAATTATAATGTATTGACTTCGATCAAACATCACTATTTTATGACATTTGCTATTACCGAATAATTAAGGTTTAAAGCCTCTCCTTTAAAGGAGAAATAAGAAAAAATTTTCCTTTTATTCAATCCTATCCGTTTTAGGGAGAGGTAATTATCAATTATCCATTATTGCATGCTATATTTTAGTGTTAGTGTTAGTGTAGAAATAACTACTAATTGTTTCCCTCACTCTAATTAAACTATTGAATCAAATACTAATAGAAGTAGAGCGATCGCCCGAAACTTTTACCGAAAATTTGTGGTATAAAGCCTCCCTTTTTAATGGGATAAAAAAAAAGAGACTATTCCTGATGTCAAGCCTCCTTATTGCATAGGTACTGATAACCGATAACTGAAATGACCCTAGTAAAAATTATTAAACAAACATCTACAAAAAAAATAGAATACCTATAGTCATTCCAGTTAAGATTGAAACACTTAATAATGATGGAAAAAATCTGGAAAATTTCATTAATGGATAATGGATAATGGATAATTACCTCTGGTTAAAACCGTTACGGAATTGAATGTAAGGAAATATCAAGTGCACTTTTTTTTCCCTTGAAAGGGGAAGCAAAGTAAGCTGAATTATTTAATTATTAATTTTTCGGTAAATGTCATATTGACTTCAATCAATACTTATCTGTTCACAAAATATTTTTATTTCACAAGTTTTTCAACTCCTTATTATTAAATAATAACAATAACAATGATTCAGACAGCTTTTACACCTTTCAAAACTAAACTCGGTCGAACCTTAACTAAGAAAAAAATTACTGTTTTACAAATTAATCTGGGCAAACGTTGTAATCTTGCCTGTACCCATTGTCATGTCGAAGCGAGTCCGAAACGAACAGAAGAACTTTCCCCAGAAATTTGCGAACAATTAATTGAACTAATTAATAGATTTCCTCAAATTCAAACAGTTGACTTAACTGGCGGTGCGCCGGAAATGAATTATGGTTTTAAACAATTAGTTGAAGCTGCTAGAACAAATAAAAAAGAAGTGATTGTTCGTTCTAATTTAACGATTTATTTTGTTAAAGGATTTACAGATATTCCAGAATATTGTGCTGAAAATAAACTGAGAATAGTTGCATCATTGCCTTGTTATTTAGAAGATAATGTCGATAAAATGCGCGGTTATGGCGTTTATAGTCAATCAATTAAAGCATTGCAATGGTTAAACAAATTAGGATATGGAAAATATCCAAATCTAGTCTTAGATTTAGTTTATAATCCTCCCGTTCCAAATAAAAATCAATTTACCCTTCCTCCTAATCAAAAAAATCTAGAGGAAGATTATAAAAAATATTTAGAAGAGAATTTTAACATCAACTTTAACCAACTTTTTACAATTACCAATTTACCCATAGGTAGAACTAAACTATATCTGCAAAATCGAAAAATATATCAGCCTTATCTAGATTTTTTGGAGTCAAATTTTAACTCTGAGACTGTAGAAAATTTAATGTGTCGAAATGAGTTATCAATTGATTATTTAGGTAATGTCTATGACTGTGACTTTAATCAGATGGAAAATATCCCAGCTCAAACTAACAAAATTGAAAAAATTACAGTAGCTAAGTTATTAGAAGCTAATAGTTTAGACATAATTGAACAAGTACAGACAGCAAATTATTGTTACGGTTGTACCGCAGGTTGTGGCTCTAGTTGCAGTGGGTCATTAATATAATTTATACCAAGCGTAATAAATGTTTGCTACATTTTCTTGAGTAGGGGCGAATGGCATTCGCCCGGAGTAGGGGAGTAGGGGAGAAATAAACATAAGAATAATTAATACTAACTGGCGTACTAATTGGGTGCATCTCATATTTACAAAAATACTTTTTTCCTCCATACCTCCATACCTCCATACCTCCATACCTAAAAGCGATAAATTTTTGGCTTTCTTCAAAACTGAGATGCACCCTGCTAATTATCAAAAATGTTATTCTATCTGTGTTCATTACTTAATAATTGAAGTTTCACTTAAAAATAGTATTCTTTTTTCAAAATTGGCATTATAGTCAGTAAAAAACATAGTTAAAATTAATCCCCAAGCTACTACTAAAGGATTAATTTAGAGGTCTTTTATTTCTTGAATTATCAAATCTATGATAACATCATAAATTAACAATATCATATATTACCGAATAATTAAGGTTTAAAGCCTCTCACTCGCCGTGAAGAAACAAGAAAAAATTTTCCTTTTATTCAATCCTATCCGTTTTAAGGAGAGGTAATTATCAATTATCCATTATTGAATAATACCATTTCACTTAAAAAAATGTCACAAATAGTTGGTAACTTATGAAGTAAAATAATAAGCTGAAATTACTGTAAAGTAGAGGTTTTAAGTACTTAAAATACCACTTTTAACTTTTAACTTCTGATTTTTGACTTTAGTGAAATGCTATAACTGACATATAAAACTCGCAAATTATTACCAAAACAAATGCTACAAACATCACTAAACTTATCCCCTACTTCTATGGCAGCAAGCTTTCAAGCACTTTCTGACCCATTACGAATTAAAATATTAGAATTGTTGCGTACACAAGAACTATGTGTATGTGATATATGCGATCGCCTTCAAGTTTCTCAGTCCAAACTGTCTTTTCATCTCAAAAATCTCAAAGAAGCTGCTTTAGTCAAAACTCGTCAGGATGGTCGTTGGATATATTACAGTCTTAATTTATCTCAATTTGAAAGTTTAGAAAAGTACCTATCAGAATATCAAAATATTAGCCCCTTACCAGCTTACCTTTGTGTCAATAATGATTAACTTAAATGCCCGATAAAGACATTGGGCCACTAATCTGAAAATCATAGCAATACTAATATCATCTCCACTTAATTAACAATCAACAAAAATTCTATCCTCTCCTCATTTTCCCTTCTCTATTTTCCTTATTTCCCATAATTCATACCAAGTTTCATCCATAAAAAAAATTGATGATTTGCCTCCACTTCCTCCTTTCATCAACAATCTTAAAAAGCTTTTCCTGACCGAATACTCCGCAAACAGCTTATCAGATTTTTAGAAATAGCACTATAGTTTTATACAATAAATAATTAGACTATATCTTATTTATTCCAAATAATGACTAGCCAACAAATAGAACGAAACATTAGACTGTTGCTCGAAACTCGCGAATGTCCAAACTGTTACCTAGAAGGAGCCAGACTAGGAGGTGTAAATTTAGGAGGAGCTAATCTTGGAGAAGCAAAATTACCAGTAGCTAACCTAGCAGGAGCAAAATTAGGAGGAGCTAACCTCGGAGGAGCTAACCTAGCAGGAGCTTACTTAGGAGGAGCTTATCTGGGAGGAGCTAACTTAGGTGGAGCTTACTTGGAAGGAGCAAACTTAGAAGGAGCTTATCTAGCAGGAGCTAACTTAGGAGGTGCTTACTTGGAAGGAGCAAATTTAGCAGGAGCAAATCTAGAAGGAGCAAATTTAGGGGGAGCAAATTTAGCAGGAGCTAGTATAGAAGGGGCCATCCTCAGCGGTGCGATTATGCCAGATGGCGCGAGACATGAATAATTGAAATCTAGGTGAAGTTGAGTAATTCCCATGCTTTTTTCTGTTTAAGTTGAGCAAGAGTGCGGAGAATACTTGCTTCATCCTGAATCTAATCAGGATGAATGGCCATCAAAATTATGCACCCTATACATTTTGTTAAATGGATCTATAAAAAAGTCCATTCTTACAGAATACCAATACCAGCAATTTTAGCTTCTGGTACAGCAATTGTGAGTTTATTATTTTTCAGACACTTAGGAGGATTGCAGCGACTAGAGCTATTTATATTTGATGGGATGGTGCGTCTGGGACCTGATAACATCTCTGACTCCAGACTATTAATAGTAGAGCTTACTGAAGAAGATATACAGTATTTGAGACAGTGGCCAATATCTGACAAAAATTTAGCAGATGTTTTAGCTTCCCTACAAAAGCATCAACCCAAAGTAATAGGTCTAGATTTATACCGAGATGTCCCGAAAGATCCCGGTTATCCAGAATTAGTAGAACAACTAGAGAAACCGAATGTTTTTGGCATTACTTTTATTGGCAATGAATCTGTGAGTACAACACCGCCACCTCCTAGTATCCCAAAGGAAAGAATTGGCTTTAATAATATTCCTCTTGACCCAGATGGTGTAGTTCGTCGCTATTCATTCTTTATTAATAATGATGAAGAAACAATGGTGGCTTTTGCCTTAAATTTAGCTCTTGCTTATCTCGAAATAATTCCTCAGATAACTGAAAATAACGAATATCAATTAGGTGACGCAATATTTAAAAAATTACAACCAAACTCTGGAGGATATCAACAAATCGACGCTGAGGGATATCCAATCTTAATTAATTATCGTAATTCTCAATCTATAGCTCCCAAAATTACAATTAAAGATGTTTTATTAGATAACTTTGACCCCGAATTAGTTAAAAACAAAATTGTCATAATTGGTAATACAGCTTCTAGTAGCAACGACTTTTTTTTTACTCCTTACAGTTTTGCTCAGTTAGACATATTAAAGTCAAAGATGTCAGGGTTAGAGATTCATGCTCAAGCTACCAGTCAAATTATTAGTGCAGTTATTGACGATCGAAAGCTATTTTGGTACTGGGATGAATCAACGGAAATACTATGGATTTTCAGTTGGTCAATAGTTGGTGGTAGTATTGCTTGGCGTATCAGACGACCTTTAATTTTACTGCTAATTAATTGTCTGGCTTTAGGGGTTTTAATAGCTATTAGTTATGGCATTTTTATCAAAATGGGATGGATACCTATAGCAGCACCGATATTAGGAATAGTTATGACAACTGGGGTAGTAATAGTCTACAAAATTCAGGAATCATGGCAACAACAAAATATGGTGATGAAATTATTAGGTCAACAAACTTCTCCAGAGGTTGCTCAGGCTCTTTGGCAGGAACGTTCATATCTGATTAATAGTGGAATTTTACCTCCAAAAACAGTTACAGCAACAATATTATTTACTGACCTAAAAAACTTTAGTACTATCTCCGAAAAAAAAACTTCAGAAGCTTTAATGAATTGGTTGAATGAATATCTCAGTTCCATGACAGATATTGTGATAAATCATCACGGAATAGTCAACAAATTTACTGGAGATGGAGTTATGGCAGTATTTGGAATACCAGTACCTCGTACCAGTGTTGAAGAGATTGCTACAGATGCACAAAATGCAGTTAATTGTGCTTTAGCAATGGGTAAACATCTATCAGAATTAAATCAAAAATGGCAACAACAAAATTCTCCAGAATTAAAAATGCGTGTAGGAATTTATACCGGAACTGTAACAGTTGGTAGTTTAGGAGGAAAAAATCGCTTAGAATATGGAGTAATTGGCGATGGTGTCAATATTGCTTCTCGCTTAGAAAGTTTTGATAAAGAACGTCATCCAGGAATTTGTCGCATTTTGATTGCTCAGGAAACTTTGGAATATTTAGATAGAAAATTTTCAGTAGAAGCATGGGGTAATTTAAATTTAAAAGGAAAAAAAATACCAGTAAATGTATACTTAGTTACTGGGAAAAAATTCTTTTGAAATTAACCAGAAACAACAAATAATTTGAATTTTTGACTCCTCATCAATGTTGCTATTTTTCTACACACACAAAAATATATTAAACTATTTATTTTCCAACACTCTAGTACAGGATGGCATAGTTCAACAATTAATAATTAATAATTAATAATTAATAATGAACAATTACCTCTCCTTGAAAGCGGATAGGATTGACTAATCATGAAAATTTTTATTTATTATCCCCTTAAAAGGGTCGGCTTTCAACCACAATTTTTCGGTAAGTGTATAGGTATAAATATAATTCAACAATTAATAATGAATAATGAATAATTAATAATTAATAATGAACAATTACCTCTCCTTGAAAGCGGATAGGATTGACTAATTATGAAAATTTTTATTTATTATCTCCTTAAAAGGGTCGGCTTTCAACCACAATTTTGCGGTAATATACTGCATCCGAACGAGGAACATTGGGGAGCAAATTGCGAGAAAAACAATCCCATAGTTATATCATGTCCGGTTGAACAGTTATAAATAAATGACAGAGTCCTCAGGAGTCAGTCGGACCTCCTCAGGAGTCTACCCACCCCTAATATAGAATCCGGTTGAATAGTTATTGTATAGTTGGGAGTAGGGGAGTAGGGGAGTAGAGGAGTGGGGGAGTGGGGGAGTGGGGGAGTGGGTCTGATTAAATATTGAAGTAATTTAAGAAATTATCAACATATACTATATAACCGGATTCTATATAACCCCGACCGTGGAGGGGAAGAAAGAAGCAACAAAGAAGAAGAAAGAATAAAGAATAAAGAAGAGGAAAAGGAGAAAGTTTTTTTTATCACTAATTATCCGGACATGATATTACTATTGTTTTCCTATGTCACTCCGTAAATATACCTCACTAGGGATGGTGAGGAGACCTCGCTATATCCATCAGACCAGGAGAAAAAAAGATTTCGTATTTTCGTAGTCTCCTTATTGCAAAGGTACTGATAACTGATAACTGAAATGACCCACCTACTTAACTAATCAGTTAAAATTCAATACGGTTTCCTACGAAATGCTACACAAACAGTTCAGACGAAAACTTATAAGATATAGAACCATTAGAGTAGCTCTTGAGATTACAGAACTGCTAAAAAAAGTCCTTAACTGAACTGTATTGAGTTAAAGGTTAAAAAGTTTGCAAGCTTTCTTCCCTTCTGCTTCCTGCCTTATGCCTTCTTGCACTAGCTACTGACACAATTCATAAATGAATAAACTATAATAGTAATAAGTAATTAAAACATTTACCAAAAAAAGGAACTCAGAATATGTATCTACAAAATTCCCGTTTTTCTATTACTCTCAAAACTATGGTTTTGACATTAGTTTTAGGATTATTTACTACTTCTTTTCCCAGCAGTACATCAGCAAACTCTACTAATTCTGCTAGTTCAACTAATAGTAAAGCAAGTACTACTCTAGGTATTTCTCAAAATACCTTAGCAAATATTACTCCTAGAGTCGAAGGCGGTTCAAGAGGTACTTATGGTGGAGGATCGCGAGGACAAGATAATTGTATAGATGAGGATCAAAAACCTCTAACTCCTCTAATTCCCAAGATAAATCAAACACAAGAATTAACCCTAGTAACGTTAGCCTCACATCCAACAATTTATATGTATGTGCCAGAAAACACAGCTATAGCTGGAGAATTTATCTTGAAAGATTCTAGTCAAAAAATAGTTTATGAAAAGCTAATACCAGTGTCAAATAGTCAGGGCATTATACGTATTAAAATTCCCAACAATCAACCAGAATTAAAAGTAGGTGAAAATTATAACTTGACATTTTCTTTGAGTTGCGAAGGAAGTGGTTATGGAACTGTTGTTCAAAGCTCAATTAAAAGAGTTAATCCCAATCCAAATTTGACAAGAGAACTACAGAAAACATCAGAGAGCGACCGCTGGTTAATTTATTCTAACGCAGGTTTATGGCACGAAAAACTGGATGCCTTAGCAGAAAAAATTAGTTCTAATCCGAACGATAAAGAACTTAAATCACAATGGCAAAATCTGCTCAATTCAGTAGGTTTAAATGATGTGGCCACAGAACCATTAAATTCAATTAATTAGGGTTTGCTCTTAAAAGTCTTTTAGTAGGGGTAGGAGACAGGAGAAATGGGAATGAGCGAGGAGGTAGGATTCAACAATTAATAATGAATAATTAATAATTAATAATTAACAATTACCTCTCCTTGAAAGCGGATAGGATTGACTAATTATGAAAATTTTTATTTATTATCCCCTGAAAAGGCTATCCCTTAACCAGAAATCTTGAAAGCCTTGTGGGGATCGGGGGAGCAGGGGGCAGGGGAGAAAGGAGAAAAAATAATAGTAGCTAAATAAAACTACTGAAATTTTCAAAATAAATGTATTTTTCCATACATTTTTCTCCCGAAAGAGCCGAGCAAAAACTTATGTATAACTCGTCTATTTTGTCAAGCTTTATGTTAAGAAAGATGTGGGTAAAGCATAGCTTAAAAGGGGAGACTTTAAACCACAATTTTTCGGTAAGAATTGTCAATTTGGGATTTTTCTGCTCAACTATGAGCCTAAAATACTAAATTTTTGAGCGTGAAGAGCTGAAACAGGCGCACTGCAATTCGACTATAAGTCAATGCTTTTATCTTAGATCGGTAGAGCAATAATTAACAAAAAACAAAAGTAGTCAAAAGTTATCTATCGAGTCCTTCAACAATTAATAATTAATAATTAATAATTACCAAAAAATGAGGTCCAAACCCTCCCCTTTTAAGGGGATGAAAAAAAATCAAGTTCAATATTTCAATTCACTTTACTTTCCGTTTTTCATGCTGCGCAAACAGGCAGAGGTACTGATAACTGATAACTGATAACTGATAACTGATAACTGAAATGACCTCTCCTTGAAAACGGAATTGATTGACTAATCATGAAAAATTTTTCTTGTTTATCCTTGAAAGGGGAGGCTTTAAACCACAATTTTTCGGTAAAAGTTTCAGAGTTTTTATATATTAGATTTTTTACAAATGATTTATGATTTCTATATTTGTGGTAAGCATTTCGGTCCGACTGCTGCGCAAACAGCTATTAGCAGTCAGCCATCAGCAATTAGTAATGAATAATTACTTCTAAGGTTTGTTCCGGGAGCTTTAGCAATAACTTTTGATTCTTTATCAATTTCAAAGGTTGCTTTTACGCAGACCCAAAATTAATGGCTGATAGCTAATAGCTGACGGCTGAATGCGAGCGCATTCCGGAGGAAATGCTTACTATTTGTGACAAAACTAAGCATAACATCTAAATTTAATTAAAACCTGTTTCTAGCACTCATTAAACTTTCAATTTTTACCAAACATATCTATCAATAAAGCAACTCAGTTAAACATGAGTATCATATATGTCTAAGAAACCGTCAAAAAAATCATTTAAAAATAGCCCAGAGATCAAAATCGACATCAAATGAAAATTAGATAAAAATCTGATAAGACTACCATTAAAATCAAGATTTCTATATCTATATGCCAGTATCATATACATTAAAACCAAGATTATTGTAAACTCTGTATATAGATGAATAACCTAGAACAAGACACAGAAAAAAAGCCAAAATCAAACAAACTACTCAAACCACTCTTAATTATTTTTGTAGTAGCAACTCTCCTAGTTATTGCTTATAAATTTAACGCTCAACAACTCTTGATAAACGCCCTAGATTGGATCGAAACCCTTGGCCCTTGGGGTCCAATAGCTTTTATAATTATTTATATCCTGGCCACAGTTTTATTCCTTCCAGGCTCGCTACTAACCTTGGGTGCAGGTCTATTATTTGGCCCAATCTTTGGTTCCATCTACGTTTCTGTTGCTTCCACTATCGGTGCCACTTGCGCCTTCCTAGTTGGTCGCTATCTGGCACGAGGTTGGGTTTCTCAGCAGATAGAAGGAAATGAAAACTTTAAGGCCATTGATGAAGCAGTAGCTGACGAGGGATGGAAAATCGTTGGACTAACTCGCTTATCTCCTATTTTTCCTTTTAACCTGCTAAACTATGCCTTTGGCCTAACCCAAGTATCTTTACGAGACTATTTTTTCGCTTCTTGGATTGGGATGATGCCAGGAACAGTAATGTATGTATATCTTGGTTCCCTGGCAGGCAGTTTGGCAACTTTGGGCACAGAAGGAGGAACGCGTACCACAGCAGAATGGATTCTTTATGGAGTAGGTTTAATAGCTACAGTTGCAGTAACTCTTTATGTGACAAAAATTGCTAGAAAAGCTCTACAGAAGAAAATTTCCTAATTTTTTAGTTCCATAGTGCAAGGAAAAATTTGATGGCCGTTAAGAAAAATCCAATATACGAAAAATGTCTTGCGTCATTGGTCAGCAAATTTTTAATTAACCAAGAAGCTATGGAACTATTCCGCCTTAGTATTATATTGGGAGACACAAAGCGATCGCTTCACTGAATAATTGATAATTTCCGGTTTGAAGTTTCTCTTTCAATTAAGGAGAAAAATCATTAATATTATTTTTTAGTAAATACTCTTCTTAAAAAAGAAGACGTAACTATTAATTGTTAAATGTTAAGTATGAAATAATTCTTCCTGATACCAACTTGATATAACACCATTTCTAAACAGTAATGCTATGTTTGATTACCATCCCCCCATTACTAAAGATATATAATAAACTTTTTGAGA
The DNA here is from genome assembly GCA_034190295.1 of Cyanobacteriota bacterium. GTDB lineage: Bacteria > Cyanobacteriota > Cyanobacteriia > Cyanobacteriales > Microcoleaceae > Okeania. Next base: position 12,244 of record JAXHSW010000102.1, read on the forward strand.
TTTGCTATTATTTATAATTGTCACCTTAGACCACTAAAACCATAAGCCCTAACCACTTTTGTTATTGTAATTAATTGAATTATAATTATAAATCGCTATAATTTATGACAAAAAAATATGGTCAATAGTCTCCCCTTGGCTCCGTCGCGAGACATCGCTCCACAAGAGGATAAAAAAAGAAAACTTCAGTATTTCGGTGCCTCATACTTGACCTTTGTCATGCTGCGCAAACAGCAGTCGGTACTGATAACTGATAACTGATAACTGATAACTGAAATGACTCTCAAAGCTATTTTGTTCGATTTTAATGGTGTAATTATTAATGATGAATTTCTTCATGAAAAATTAATAGAACAAGTATTAATTGATGAAAATTTGCTACTTAGACCAGGAGAATACCACCAATTTTGCTTAGGAAGAAGCGATCGTGCTTGTTTAGAAGGAATACTTACAGAAAGAGGTAGATATATTAATGAAGGATATTTAGACCAGTTAATTAAACGTAAAACTCTAGCTTATCAACAACAATTAGAAAGTCTTGAAGAGTTACCAATTTATTCAGATACAATAGATTTTATTTCTCAGGTCGCTAAAGAGAATCTGAAAATGGCTGTGGTTAGCGGCGCTCTTCGATCCGAAGTAGAATTAGTCTTAAATAAAGCTAATTTAATTGATTTTTTTAAGATAATTATTGCTGGAGATGATGTAAAAGTTAGTAAGCCAAAACCCGACGCTTATTTGTTGGCAGTAAATATTCTAAATCAACAATATCCAGGCATGGATTTACAACCTTCAGAATGTTTAGCAATAGAAGATACTTTTGCCGGAATTGAAGCAGCTAAACTCGCAGGAATGTCTGTAGTTGGTGTCGCCCATACTTATCCTTTTCATATGCTCCAGCGTTTGGCCAACTGGTGTGTAGATTATCTATCAGACCTTGAATTGGACAGAATACAAAAAGCTTATCAACAAATTAATTCTTAGATATTTGTATAGAAGAATACTGTATTTTATACAAAAATAAAGTACTTATTATCTCGCCCAAAAATATGTAAATCAATAATTTAACTATTTTCGTTCCGGTCGAATAGCCATCAAACCTTTTGAGTCCCATCAAAAATCAGTAAAGAACAACATCGGTTTGTAAAGAAATTGGTAATAATTGTAACTTATTGTGTTTAACTACTTTTGATATTAGTAGATTTCAGTTACTATGACTATTAACTAAATATAAAAGAATAGTTAAGAAAGCATAAGATTGGAAACAAATGTGCTTTAGGCTACGTCCAGATTACTAACTAGCCTGTACCAATCTGCCAAGAAGATGATTATTTATACTCATAAGGAGATTCTATGACTCCCACAATGTTGCGTCAGGTTTGGTCTTTAATCGAAAACTCCCAAGCTACAACCTTAATATCTCTAGATGATGCTACCCTGGTTCAATGGTTAATCAAACAATTGAAAACTAGAAATGCCCTAAATGGCAGGGAAGCAGATTTAATTAACGAATATATCCAGTCTCGGCTATCTTTAATTAGGGATTTAGCTGAAGAACGTTTGGGCAGCGAACCTTCAGCATCAGTATAGTAAAAGTTCTACAGAAATATAGTCCTATATATTCAAATAATGTCAAATATAAGTAGAAACTATATCTATTTGATATATATAGCTTAAGAAAGAATTGGTTAGGACATAGACTCATGACAAATCTTAGACTAGAAAATGTTTTTCCAACTTTTGCCTGTTGCCTATTGCCTGTTGCGGGTTGCCCACTAAATGTGGAAAGTATTTGCTTGAAGTCCTCGAGAAGCGATCGCTAAGTTAAACGTTATGGTAGTTTTGAATAGGTTATTTTTCCCAGATCAAAAAAATCATAATCAACTATGAAAAAATGCTTATCTCTGCTAATAGCAACTGTGTTAATAGTACTACCATTAACAGCCTGCGAAGAAGAAAGTCAACAAACCACCAGTCGTCTAAATAGTCGTCTAGATATAGTAAAAGAGCGTGGTAAATTAAACTGTGGGGTAGAAGGAGCTATACCAGGATTTAGCTTTGTAGACCAAAATGGCAACTACTCAGGAATAGATGTGGATATTTGCAAGGCAGTAGCAGCAGCTTTATTTAATGATCCAAATGCTGTAGAATATCGTAACCTAGATTCAACTGAGCGTTTCACCGCTCTTAATGGTGGAGAAGTAGATATGCTTTCTCGAAACACAACTTGGACCATTAGTCGAGATACCACCGTTGGTCTAGAGTTTGCCCCCACAACATTTTATGATGGTCAAGGGATGATGGTCCGTGCTGATAGTGGGATTAATTCTTTAGAGGGTTTGCAAGGCAAATCAATTTGTGTTGAAGCAGGTACAACAACTGAACTAAATTTAACAGACAATCTCCGTCAACGAAATATTGAAGCTGAGACTTTAACGTTTCAACAAGCAGACCCTGCTTATGCTGCTTATGCAGAAGGACGTTGTGATGGGATGACTTCTGATAAATCTCAGTTATTGGGTCGTCGTAGTACTTTGCCTAATCCAGATACCCATACTATCCTAGATGTTACTATGTCCAAGGAACCTTTGGGTCCTGTGACGAGAAATAATGATTCGGCTTGGTTTGACGTGGTTAAGTGGGTAACTTACGCTTTGATAGAAGCTGAAGAATTAGGTATTACCCAAGCAAATGTAGATGAAAAGACAAATTCTGATGACCCAACAATAAGACGTTTTTTAGGAGTAGAGGGAGACCTGGGCGAAGGTTTGGGTTTGAGTAATGATTTTGCTTATCGTGTAATTAAGCAAGTAGGCAACTATGGTGAAATTTATGACCGTAATTTAGGAACACAATCTCAATTTAACTTACCTCGCGCTCAAAATAATTTATGGAAAAATGGTGGGTTACTTTATTCTCCTCCATTCCGTTAAAAAATAATAGCTGTAAAAAAGATTAAAGATTTGGGAATACATCTACACCCTGTCCCAAATCTTTATAACAAAAGTTAAGAAGGAAGAAGGAAGAAGGAATTTTTCATAAAAAGTCTTGAGCGAATAATTAAGATTTAAAATCTCTCTGAGGATTTTCCACGGGATGTCACCCTAGAAGGAAAAAAAGAAAAAAATTTAACAAAAAGACTTTTTCAGCAAAATCTATGCAGTTTTGAACATTCAAAAAAAGCTGAAATTCTATATAAATTAATTAGCGATCGCTCCCATACATCAGATGGCAGAAGTAAGAAGGAAGAAGTAAGAAGGAAGAAGGAATTTTTCATAAAAAGTATTGACCGAATAATTAAGATTTAAAATCTCTCTGAGGATTTTCCACGGGATGTCACCCTAGAAGGAAAAAAAGAAAAAAATTTAACAAAAAGACTTTTTCAGCAAAATCTATGCAGTTTTGAACATTCAAAAAAAGCTGAAATTCTATATAAATTAATTAGCGATCGCTCCCATACATCAGATGGCAGAAGTAAGAAGGAAGAAGTAAGAAGGAAGAAGGAATTTTTCATAAAAAGTATTGACCGAATAATTAAGATTTAAAATCTCTCTGAGGATGTTCCACGGGATTTATTCCTAGAAGGAAAAAAGAAAAAAATTTAACAAAAAGACTTTTTCAGCAAAATCGCTTGTAGTTTTGAACATTCAACAAAAGCTGAAATTGTCTATAAATTAATTAGCGATCGCTCTAATACATTAGATGGCAGAAGTAAGAAGGAAGAAGTAAGAAGGAAGAAGGAATTTTTCATAAAAAGTATTGACCGAATAATTAAGATTTAAAATATCTCTGAGGATGTTCCACGGGATTTATTCCTAGAAGGAAAAAAAGAAAAAAATTTAACAAAAAGACTTTTTCAGCAAAATCGCTTGTAGTTTTGAACATTCAACAAAAGCTGAAATTGTCTATAAATTAATTAGCGATCGCTCCAATACATCAGATGGCAGAAGTAAGAAGGAAGAAGTAAGAAGTAAGAAGTAAGAAGGAATTTTTCATAAAAAGTATTGACCGAATAATTAAGATTTAAAATATCTCTGAGGATGTTCCACGGGATTTATTCCTAGAAGGAAAAAAAGAAAAAAATTTAACAAAAAGACTTT
>JAXHSW010000102.1:16443-21772 GCA_034190295.1 Cyanobacteriota bacterium
CAGCAAAATCGCTTGTAGTTTTGAACATTCAACAAAAGCTGAAATTGTCTATAAATTAATTAGCGATCGCTCCAATACATCAGATGGCAGAAGTAAGAAGGAAGAAGTAAGAAGTAAGAAGGAATTTTTCATAAAAAGTCTTGAGCGAATAATTAAGATTTAAAATATCTCTGAGGATGTTCCACGGGATGTATTCCTAGAAGGAAAAAAAAGAAAAAAATTTAACAAAAAGACTTTTTCAGCAAAATCGCTTGTAGTTTTGAACATTCAACAAAAGCTGAAATTGTCTATAAATTAATTAGCGATCGCTCCCATACATTCAATACATTAAATAAGGATCGAAAGTTCTTAGCAGGAGACTGAAAAGAAATAATGCAGAAGTGGGTATATTTGCTATTGACAACTTTGCTCTTTTATACATACTTGACAACTTGTGAAAATTACCCATCTGAACTAACCCTACCAGGAAAAAGTCGTCTAGATGTTGTGAAAGAACGTGGGAAACTACATTGTGGTGTAGAAGGCAACATACGAGGATTTAGTTTTGTAGACCAAAATGGTAACTATTCCGGAATAGATGTGGATATCTGCAAAGCAGTAGCAGCAGCTTTATTTAACAATCCAAATGCTGTGGAATATCGTAACCTAGATTCAACTGAGCATTTTACAGCTCTCAATAGTGGAAAAGTAGATATGCTTTCTCGAAACACAACTTGGACCATTAGTCGAGATACCACCGTTGGTCTAGAATTTGCCCCCACAACATTTTATGATGGTCAAGGGATGATGGTCCGTGCTGATAGTGGGATTAAATCTTTAGAGGACCTCGAAGGCAAATCAATTTGTGTCGAAGCAGGTCCAACAACAGAACTAAACTTAGCAGATAGTCTTCGGAAACAAAACATCGAAGCTGAGACTTTAACATTTTAACAAGCATATCCAGCTTATGCTGCTTATGCAGAAGGACGTTGTGATGGGATGACTTCTGATAAATCTCAGTTATTGGATCGTCGTGCAACTTTACCTAATTCCGAACAACATATTATTTTAAATTTTACTCTTTCAAAAGAACCTTTAAGTCCAGCAACAAAGAATAATGATTCAGCTTGGTTTTATGTAGTTAAGTGGGTAATTTATGCTTTGATAGAAGCAGAAGAATGAGGTATTACTCAAGCAAATGTAGATGATAAAAAAAATTATAATGACTGGAAAGTAAGAATTTTTGGGTGCATCTGGTAGTGCAAAAATACTTTTTTCCTATATATTCTCTTCCGGAGCTGTTGCCTTTCGGAGCTGTTGTTTAAAAGCGATAAATTTTTGGCTTTATTCATCCATTGAGATGCACCCTAATTTTTTTAGGAGAAGAGCGAATAGGAGAAAATATCGTTCATTAATTAATAATGGATAATGGATAATGGATAATTATCTCTCCCTAAAACGGATAGGATTGACCAACGCCAAAAAAATTTATTCTTTTCCCCTTGAAAGGGGAGGCTTTTAACTTAAATTGTTTAATTATATCATTATTTAATTATTAATTATTCGGTAAAGGTTTAGGTCTGACTAATAGACATCTGTTCAATAATGGATAATTGATAATTGATAATTACCTCTCCCTAAAAGGAAGAGCATTGAATAAAAGGAAAATTTTTTCTTGTTTCTCCACAGCGAGTGAGAGGATTTTTACCTTAATTATTCGGTAAAAATCAAAAATAAAATCAATTCTTATCCATAAATTATCAATTATTTCTCCCTGTTGCCTTTTTGTGGTGGAGATGTCTAATGATTTTGCTTATAGAGTAATTAAGCAAGTAGGCAACTATGGCGAAATTTATGACCGAAACCTAGGAAAAAATTCTTCATTTAAACTGCCTCGCGGTCAAAATAATTTGTGGACTAATGGTGGTCTACTTTATTCACCACCCTTTCGCTGAAAATATCAAAAGATTAAAATGATTGACCAAGAAAATCAAAAAATTCCACTATGGCGAGATGAAAGATTTTGGCGCATTGCCTTACAAGTTATCGCTATAGTAATTTTTGTTGCGGTTGTAGTTATAATGATTAGCAATCTTAACCGTAATTTAGCGCAACAAGGTACAAAATTTGGATTTAGTTTCCTCAGTAACGAAGCTGGATTTAATATTAGTGAAAGTCTCATTCCCTACAAACCAAAAGACCCCTATACTCAAGTATTATTAGCAGGTCTGATTAATTCCCTGCGAGTAATGATTTTGGGAATTTTCTTCACAACAATAGTCGGAATATTAGCTGGAATTTCTAGTTTTTCTCAAAACTGGTTACTGCGAAATTTGAATCGGGTTTATGTAGAAGTTGTCAGAAATACTCCTCTACTATTACAGTTATTTTTCTGGTATTTTGCAGTTTTTTTCAATCTTCCCAAACCAGAAGAAAAATTAGAATTACCAGGACCAATATTTATGAGTAAACGAGGAATATCTATTCCTTGGCCGGAAAATACTCTCAATGTTTGGTTATGGTTAATAGTTTTGGTAATAGGAGCGATCGCTACTATATTTATTTGGCAGTGGCGAAATAAGTTAATGACAGAAAAAGCTACCTCTGGTCAACCTCAACTTATCGCTGTAATTAGTATTGGAATTATCGAATTATTAATTATTATATTTGCTCTAGGTTGGCAACCACCAATAGCAACAGAAACAGGTGCGACAGAAGGGGGATTAAATTTAACATTAGAACTATCAGCTTTACTGGCAGGATTAGTATTTTATACAGGTGCATTTATTGCTGAAATTGTCCGTTCGGGCATTCAAGCAGTACCAAAAGGGCAATGGGAAGCAGCAAAGTCTTTAGGATTAAAATCAAGTTTAGTTATGCGGTTAGTTATTTTTCCCCAAGCATTAAGGGTAATGATTCCACCATTAAATAGCCAATATATGAACTTAGCAAAAAACTCTAGTTTAGCAATAGCTATTGGTTATCCAGATTTATATTCCGTTGCTAATACTACTTATAATCAAACAGGTCGTCCAGTAGAAGTATTTATTCTAATTATGGCAGTTTATCTTTTGATAAATTTGATAATTTCATTGTCTATGAATTTCTTAAATAAAAGCGTTCAACTCAAAGAAAGATAACATATAAGCATTCAGCAGTCAGCTATCAGCTATCAGCAACATCTGCTATTTTTCGTGTAAAAACTTGGGAAATATCTATTTCTTCTTTCTTCCTTCACCTGAACTTTAATCATATCCATACTGACAGACTAGATATAATTAATTTTGCATACCCACTTAATATGAAAACAATTAATACTCATAAATTATCAGCACCCCCATTTCAGAAAAATAACCCTATAGAATGGCTGAGACAAAACTTTTTTAGTACCTGGTATAACACCTTATTAACCATCATCTTATTCAGCATTATTACCTCGGGAATAACAGGTTTTATCTCTTGGGCAATAACTCAAGCAGAATGGGAAGTCATCAAAGTTAATTTGCCATTATTAATGGTAGGTAGATATCCTAAAGACCAATATTGGCGCATCTGGTTAATAGTTAGCATAATTTCTAGCTTATCTGGTTTTTCTTGGGGAATTATTGCCAGAAACTCAGCCACATTATTTTCCCAACCAGTATTAATTTTTCTGGCTGTTATACCTGCCATATTATTATTAATCCCAGTAACAACCCCATTCAAACTTTTACTAATAGGAATAGTTATTTTAGTTATTAGTACTGCTTGGGCAGGAAAAATTTTAGGCAAAAAAATTCCAAATATAGGTAAATCTATATCTTTTATTTGGTTTATAGCTTTTCTCATAATTATCTGGTTAATCGGAGGAGGATTAGGTTTAAAATCTGTATCTACAAACGACTGGGGAGGCTTAATGTTAACTATATTAATGGCTATAGTTAGCATTTTTCTATCTTTTCCTCTAGGAATTTTATTAGCTTTAGGCAGACAAAGTAAATTACCAGTAATCAAAATATTTTCTATTGGTTATATTGAAATTATCCGAGGATTACCTTTAATCTCAATCTTATTTATGGGGCAAATTATGATTCCCCTATTTCTGCCAGACGGAATGCGACCAGACCGAATTTTACGAGCAATATTAGGATTAACTTTATTTAGTTCAGCTTACCTAGCAGAAAATATTAGAGGAGGTTTACAGTCCGTACCTAGAGGTCAAACAGAAGCAGCCAAAGCATTAGGTTTAAACACTCCATTAGTATTAGGATTAATTGTATTACCTCAAGCATTAAAAGTTGCTATTCCTTCAATTGTCGGTCAGTTTATTAGTCTATTTCAGGATACAACTTTATTATCAATTGTCGGATTATCAGAATTGTTACGCATGAGTCGTTCAATCTTAGCTCAACCAGAATTTTTAGGAGATTATGCAGAAGTTTATTTATTTGACGGTATACTTTTTTGGATTATTTGTTATGCCATGTCAATTGGTAGTCGGCAGTTAGAAAAAAAATTAAATACCGATCATTAGGGTTTGCGCTTAAAAGTCTTTTAGTAGGAGACAGGAGACAGGAGAAATGGGAATGAGCGAGGAGATAGGATTCAACAATTAATTATTAATAATTAATAATTAACAATTACCGAAAAATTGGGTTTAAAGCCTCCCCCTTTTAGAAGGATGAAAAATATTCAATTCAGTATTTTCAAGCCTCTGGCTTTAGTTGTCGGTACTGATAACTGATAACTGATAACTGAAATTACCTCTCCTTGAAAAGAAGAGAATTGACTAATCATCAAAATTTTTCTTTATCAAAATCATAAGGGTCTAAAACCCCGCCTTTATAAGGCGCAATATTTTTGGAGCGGAACTCAAATCTCCGTTACAAAAATAACTTCGCGCCTTCTGACTTCGCGCCTTCTGACTTCGTTATTATCCCCTTAAAAAGCTCGGCTTTAAACCACAATTTTTCGGTAAGAATTGTCAGAATAATTTTTCTGTTCAACTATGCGCCTAAAATACTAAATTTTTGAGCCTTTTAGACTGAAACAGGCGCACTAAAATTAGACCATAAAAAGGCTAAAACTAATATCAGTCAATGCTTTTATCTTAGAACGGTAGAACAATAATTAGGGTTTGCTGAAAAAGTATTTTAGCAGGGGTAAGAGACAGGAGAAATGGGAATGAGCGAGGAGGTAGGATTCAACAATTAATAATGAATAATGAATAATGAATAATTACCTCTCCTGGAAAAGAAGAGAATTGACTAATCATCAAAATTTTTCTTTATCAAAATCATAAGGGTCTAAAACCCCGCCTTTATAAGGCGCAATATTTTTGGAGCGGAACTCAAATCTCCGTTACAAAAAT
>JAXHSW010000102.1:21872-22436 GCA_034190295.1 Cyanobacteriota bacterium
AACTTTGCGCCTTCTGACTTCGCGCCTTCTGACTTCGTTATTATCCCCTTAAAAGCTCGGCTTTAAACCACAATTTTTCGGTAAGAATTGTCAGAATAATTTTTCTGTTCAACTATGCGCCTAAAATACTAACTTTTTGAGCGTTTTAAACTGAAACAGGCGCACTACAATTAGACCATAAAAAGGCTAAAATCAATATCAGTCAATGCTTTGATCTTAGAACGGTAGAACAATAATTAACAAAAACAAAAGTAGTCAAAAGTTATGTATCGAGTCCGTAATTAATCCCTCTCTGTTTCCTACTCAAAAGCTACGCTAAAAGCTTGTTCAATAATTGATAACTGATAACTAAAATGACCAGAAGTATATTAGTTGAAAATCTTGGCTATAGATAGATAATTGAAATACTCAAATAGACATCTCCAAAAATCCTAAATAAAATTAATGATTATCCATAAAATATCAATGATGTATTCTTATCCCCTGTTCCCTATTCACTGTTTCCTATTCCCCCTTCCCTCTTTTGATCGAGATGTCTCATCTAAAATTAAATTGAAATACTCA
>JAXHSW010000102.1:22536-31382 GCA_034190295.1 Cyanobacteriota bacterium
TTATCCATAAAATATCAATGATGTATTCTTATCCCCTATTCACTATTCCCTGTTCCCTCTTTTGATCGAGATGTCTCATCTAAAATTAAATTGAAATACTCAAATAGACATCTCCAAAAATTCCAAATAAAATCAATGATTATCCATAAAATATTAATTATGTATTCTTATCCCCTATTCACTGTTCCCTGTTCCCTGTTCCCTATTCCCTGTTCCCTCTTTTCTAGAGATGTCTAATATAAAATTAAATAGATTTAAAGATATTATAGAAAAAGATATTATAGAAATAGACAGATAGGTTAAGACTTATACTGATAATGATCTTTAGACAGGGAAATATTTTTCCTACTTTTCCCTATTCCCTATTCCCAATTCCCTGCTAATAACTGAAAATGACTGAAACAAAAACCAAACAAACTGAAGCACAAATAAATTCTGATTTAGCAATAGTTGCTAGAGATGTTCAAAAGTGGTACAGCAATAATTTTCATGTCCTCCGTGGAGTAAGTCTCACAGTAGAACGTGGAGAAGTAGTAGTAATTATGGGGCCAAGTGGCTCAGGTAAATCCACCTTTATCCGTACTTTTAATGCTTTAGAAGAATTTCAAAAAGGTAGCATTATTATTGATGACATTAGTTTATCCCACGACTTGAAAAATATTGAGGCAATTAGGCAAGAAGTGGGAATGGTATTTCAGCAGTTTAATTTATTTCCCCATCTCACAGTTTTGCAAAATGTTACCTTAGCGCCAATATGGGTGCGTCGATGGCCAAAAGTCAAAGCAGAAGAAGTGGCAATGCAACTTTTGGAAAGAGTGGGTATCTTGGAACAGGCAAAAAAATTTCCCGGTCAACTTTCTGGGGGTCAGCAGCAAAGGGTGGCGATCGCTCGTGCTTTAGCTATGCAGCCAAAAATTATGTTGTTTGACGAACCTACTTCTGCGTTAGACCCAGAAATGGTGCGAGAAGTTTTGGATGTAATGCGAAATTTGGCAGATTCGGGAATGACGATGGTGGTTGTGACTCATGAAGTAGGGTTTGCTAGGGAGGTGGCAGACCGGATCGTATTAATGGCGGATGGGTTATTGGTAGAGGAGGCGACCCCAGAAGAATTTTTTCAAAGCCCGAAGGAGGAGCGCACGCGCCAGTTTCTGTCGCAGATTTTGTAGGTTGAAAAAAGCTGGAGTTGAGAAAATATGCCTTTTAGCACTCTCACCTTCAGAGTCGGGGAGTAAGGAAGTCAGAAGTCAGAACTCAGTAGGGGTGATTCGCGAATCACCCTTACAGAAGTTATTTTTGTAACGGGGATTTGAGCAACTCTCCACAAATCCGATCGCCTTAAAAGGCGGGGTTGCGCGACCCTTATGATTTTGATAAAGACATCTAGAGATAAAAATCTACTGCACAGTTTTAGCTGTGTCACTCTAGTAGAAGAAAACAGATTTGATTTACTCATCAATTTCATTTTCTAAAGCTCAAAAAAAAATAGGGTTGCGTATCAGAAAAAATCGTGATATTTTCAAAGAAAGATTGATATATTGGGTTGCGCTCGCCCCTATGCATGACTTTTTATTCAACTAAAAAAATCAGAGCCAAAACCAAATATCAATGAATTGCAATGTAAAACTCAAACAAAGCAATCTTCCCTCTTCCCTCTTCCCTCTTCATTTTCTAAAGCTCAAAAAAAATAGGGTTGCGTATCAGAAAAAATCGTGATATTTTCAAAGAAAGATTGATATATTGAGATTCGCTCGCCCCTACGCATGACTTTTTATTCAACTAAAAAAATCAGAGCCAAAACCAAATATCAATGAATTGCACTGTAAAACTCAAACAAAGCAATATTTTCCCCTATTTCCTCTTCATTTTCTGAAGCTCAAAAAAAAATAGGGTTGCGTATCAGAAAAAATCGTGATATTTTCAAAGAAAGATTGATATATTGGGTTGCGCTCGCCCCTATGCATGACTTTTTATTCAACTAAAAAAATCAGAGCCAAAACCAAATATCAATGAATTGCAATGTCAAACTTCAGACAAAGCAATCTTCCCTCTTCCTCTTCATTTTCTAAAGCTTAAAAAAATAGGGTTGCGTATCAGAAAAAATCGTGATATTTTCAAAGAAAGATTGATATATTGGGATGTGCTCGCCCCTATGCATGACTTTTTATTCAACTAAAAAAATCAGAGCCAAAACCAAATATAATGAATTGCACTGTAAAACTCAGATAGCGCCAGATATTCCCTTTTCCCTCTTCCCTGAATGCTCAAACAACGATCGAAACAAATAAGAATAGTATTAGTAGAGCCAGCCGGACCACTAAACGTTGGTTCCGTAGCCCGGATAATGAAAAACATGGGTTTCCATCACCTAGTCTTAGTTAATCCTCAATGCGACCCCCATGGACTAGAAGCCAGGAAAATGGCAGTTCATGCCCCAGAAATTTTAGAAACAGCCACCATAGTTCAAACATTACCTGAAGCACTAAAAGGATGTCAAAGAGCGATCGCCACAACATCCCTAGACCGTTCATTACCAACCAAGCTAGAAAACCCGCGACATACCTTACCTTGGCTATTAGGATATCCAGCAGCCTTAATATTTGGAAGAGAAGACCGAGGCTTAACCAATGTAGAATTAAACTATGCCCAAAGATTTGTCCGTATTCCATCAGATGATATCTATCCTTCACTAAATCTAGCTCAAGCAGTAGCTATCTGTTGTTATGAGCTATATCAGTTGCAAACCATAGCACAGAGCGACCAACAAAATCAGGATAGTCCACCCACCCCTGCTCCTAACTTAGAAGCTCCAATAGATTTAATAGAGGCATATTATCAGGATTTAGAAACCCTGCTACTGAAAATAGGTTATCTTTATCCCCATACAGCATCTAGCAGGATGGAAAAAATTCGTCGTCTATTCAACCGTGCCTATCCTTCTACTGAGGAAGTGGCAATGTTACGCGGAATGATTAGGCAAATGAATTGGGCACTTTCTCAACATTGTGAAAATGATAGTTAATCTATATCTTCCTGGGTATTCTTTCTTTTGATGTATAAACGGTCGAATAGGTTAAGTATTCAGGTATTAGCGGTCATAACTACTGAATAGTAGACTAAAAGCTTTTTCATAAGAAACACTGCTTAGGTATTAGCTTTTATTTATACTTTTAGTTTTTGCTTCATCTCTCCATAGTAATTTACTATCTAGCATACAATGATTTAATAACTAATGGCTGATAGCTGACTGCTGAATGCTGAATGCTTACCGAATAGAAATATCTGAGAACCAAGTTCAAAATACTTGTGAAAATCTTCTGGATTTATCTTTAAGGTGTTTTTTTGTCTAAAATAGGCAAAATATAGTTACGACTTGGGTTAAAGTAGTAGATAATTTACCTAAATCATAGATTATCGGGCAAAGTTAATATTTAATTAAGTTAGTTTTCTACAGCTAACTCGATATTAATAATGTCACAACCTGTGAGAAATAAAATACAACATATTTCATATTAGTGAGGTAAATCTGTGGTGGGCAAGATACCCTCAATTTATCAATTGATAATTGCTTAATTTGGTCTAAGACCTCTTCATTTATGAATAAAATAAAAAGAAAAAATTTTCCTTAAGTTCAATCCTCTTCTTTCAAGGAGAGGTAATTATCCATTATTCATTGTTAATTATCAATTGTTGAACATTAATATTTTTACCTCATGTACCACTGAATCTACTGCAATTATCTGTATTTTCTCCTGGTATTAAGTTTTTTCGATTGATATGTTGCTTATATGACTTTTGACTTTTGTGAAATGGCATAAATTAATATACCTCTTGCAAAACTGAAAGTCCCATAAATTTTTATGCAGAAATAGTCAATTTTTGTCTATCTTGATTTATTTCTGTTCAATAAACAAAATTATAGTTGTAAATTAAGGTGTTTGGAGTGGTTCAGAGATTTCCTAGTCCATCAATTCTTTCCGTAGTATCATCCCCTACTAGGCCAGACTCTCAATCGAAGCAATCTAGTAGTAGACAGCAAAATCATCCCGTGCAACCCGAGCTACCCCCAAAAAGAAGGCGCAATGTAGCTAAATTTCCTCTGCCACCCTCTGAGGAACCTCATTTAAGGCCAGTTCCTCCAAAAAAGAAAGTTGCTAGACCCAGAACCTTAAAAACAGAGATTCCTAAATTTCAATCTCACAGAGATAAACGCAGCCGAAGGGAAGAAATAGCCAGATTAAGGTCCATAGCAGAACAACAACCCAAAACATCTACTCGACCCCAAAAACGGCCAGAAAAAGCCCAATCTTTTATTTCTCAGCCACCACTGCAAAAAAAGTCCCCACTCACAAGTCGTAAAGGTTCTGTGTCTTCTTCTGTAGCGTTGTACGCAGCTCGGATGTTGATTTTGGGTATGGGAATAGCGGTAATTAGTGGAACATTGCTATCAATGTTGAAGCCTGGAAGTAGTTCTAGTCTCGTTTCTCAAGCAGCAGATAGTCAAGTTGAATCAAATCAAGAATGGAAATCTCCTTCTATTGTACCTTTAGCAGTACAACAAACTAGAGAAATTGCAGCTTTGAAAACAGAGCTAGATACTGTCATCGCAGAATATCCAAGTCTCACACCAGGAATATTTCTGATTGATGTTGATACTGGTGCTTATCTAGATATTAATGGAAATGTTGCTGTTGCAGCAGCTAGTACGATTAAGGTGCCAGTATTAGTGGCTTTCTTTCAAGCTGTGGACCAAGGCCGCATCAAGCTAGATGATATGTTGACAATGGAGGAATCTCATGTCGCTGAGGGTTCGGGAGATATGCAGTTTCGCAGACCTGGTACTAAATATACCGCTTTGCAAACAGCGACAAAAATGATTGTAATTAGCGATAATACTGCAACTAATATGTTAATTGAAGCACTTGGTGGAGCTGAAGTTTTGAATCAGTTGTTCCAGAGTTGGGGTTTGCAGAATACTATTATTAATGACTCTTTACCAGACCTCTCTGGTACTAATACAACAACTCCCAAGGATTTGATTAATTTAATTTCACAAGTAAATCAAGGTGGGTTGGTCTCTCTCAAGTCTCGCGATCGCTTGTTTAGAATTATGGAGAGGACTAAAAATGATTCATTGTTACCTCGGGGTATAGGTAGGGGTACTATTATTGCTCACAAAACAGGCAACTTGAAGTCTGTATTAGCAGATGTGGGTATGATTGATTTGCTCAATGGTAAGCGCTATTTATTAGCTGTACTGGTGAAGCGTCCAGATGACGAACAAACAGCCATAAATTTGATTCGTGATGTATCCAAGAAAACTTATCAATATCTTGAATCTTCAGAGCAGTAGTTGTTTGTTATGTAAGTGAGACATTGATTAACTATTTTTGAAATAGCAGTCAGCACCTCAGCGGTCAGCTATCAGCTTCTAAAGGTGTATAATGGGGGTTTGAATCCCCCATAAAAGGTGCACCGCGCGCTTTTTCAAATATAGCGGGGGACTTAAACCCTCGAATTTTAGCGCTCCAGCTAAATGCTGAGAGCTGATAGCTAGTTAATACTTTGGCGATCGCTTATTTTCCAGAACAAAAAATAGAGCGATCGCTGTTTTTATAGTTTACCAGAGTTGTTCAGACATCTGTCTAAATCTCTGTAATCAACAGGACTTATATCATGTCCGGTTGAACAGTGATAAATAAATAACTACGGAGGAGTCAGGAGTCAGGAGTCAGGAGTCATATAGAATCCGGTTGAATACTTATTATATGAGATGGGGAGATGGGAGATGGGGAGATGGGGAGATTGGGAGATTGGGGGATGGGGGGATGGGGGGATTTAATATTGAAGTGTGGATAGAATTATAAACATATGCTGTATAACCGGATTCTATATCAGGAGGAAACCCACCCCTAACCCCTCCCAGGAGGGGAAGAAAAGGGAAGAAAGAAGAAGAACTGGAGTTAAAGGAGAAAGTTTTTTTATAACTAATTATCCGGACATGATATTACGCACGGACACTAAATCAAGCGAATACCAGAGGGCGAATGCCATTCTACATATGGCGTTATTAAGGTGAAGCATGGGTAAGTCCCGATAATTTAAAATTGCTAAAATAAAGAGGTATGCGCTCAAAATCAAAGAAAAATGACTCAGACTGCTTATAGATTCTACCTGAAGATTCAACAAGTTGAAAAAGTCTGCCTATTTGAACTTGCCTGGGGTAGAGGACAACAATTAAGTGTGACTCTTCCTTATCCTGAAAACCTTACCATATTTTATCAAGATTGGCAAACAAAATATCTGAGTTTTTATCATAAAGCCTTACGAGGAAGAGTAGTAAGTACAGGAACAATAGTCAGACAAGTTGATTGGGAACAAAAATTGGTGCAAGCAGAAGCAAAACTTCTGTGTGAATTTCATCGTTGGCTACGACACGAACAACTGTTTGAAATTAGAGCAAGAATTGCTCAAGCAGCCAAACAAAAAACAGAAAATTTACCATCACAACACAACACTCATGTACCAACTATTGACATATTTCTAACTTGTAACTCCCAAGACTTATGTCGTTTACCCTGGGAAGTATGGGAAATTACAGAATTTGCGGCATCAAGTAAAATTAGAATAGTTCGTCAACCTATAAATATCCACGATACACCAGTTAATTATCAATCCCAACCCAGTCGAGGTAAGGCTAGGGTCTTAGCAATATTAGGAGATGATACAGGTTTAAATTTCCAGGTAGACAGAGAAGCAGTAAAATCATTATCCCCAATAGCAGAAGTAGAGTTTGTCGGTTGGCAACCTCACGAGCATCAAGCACAGCTAAAAGACAAAATTGTCAAAGCCATAAAAGACGAACGTGGGTGGGATATCTTATTTTTCGCCGGACACAGTAATGAAAATCTGAATACAGGAGGGGAATTAGCGATCGCTCCAGGTACATCTATATCCACGATCGAAATTGCTCAATCCTTAACTATAGCGAAACAGAGAGGTTTACAATTTGCCATCTTCAACTCCTGTAGTGGTTTAAGCATCGCTAACACTCTGATCGACTTAGGTTTAAGTCAAGTTGCCGTCATGCGAGAACCTATTCATAACCAAGTCGCCCAAGAATTCTTAGTACGATTTCTACAAAGTCTAGCCGAATACAAAGATGTTCATGAATCATTATTATCAGCGTGTCAATTTTTAAAACTAGAGAAAAATCTCACCTATCCTAGTACATATTTAATACCATCTTTGTTTTGCCACCCGGATGCTCCACTATTTCGCCTGCAACCATCTAGAATTAAAGACAAATGCAAACGGTGGTTACCTAGCAAACAAGAAGCAATGGCGCTCAGTGCATTAATGTTATGCAGTTGGCAATTATCAACTCAAAGCTTTTTAATTGAAAAGCGAGTATTAGTGCAAGCCATGTATCGGCAATTTACCAACCAACCCGATAGCAAAAATTCGCCTCCCGTGTTATTAGTTGAAATTGACGAAGAGTCCATCAAAAAAGCAAAAATATCCGATCCTAGACCTATGGATCGTAGTTATATAGCCAAAATCATTACTCAACTTACAGCTATCAACGCCAAAATCATTGGTGTTGACTATCTATTCGACCGCCATCAACCAAAAAATGACCGACAACTAGCTCGTACTTTGCGTTCATCCATAAAAAAACAAAATACTTGGTTTGTTTTAGCCACATCTCGTAATCAAGCTGGTGGTTGGTTTGAACCCTTACCGGAGTTAGCATCCCCAAATTGGCAACTACAGGGAGATACTTTTGTTGTCGGTTATGACAGTTACGTTACCCATTTTACATTGTTACCGAGGAAATATTCTAGCAAGAGACCATTGCCCTTTGCTTATTGGTTAGCAGTTGCTCACTGGTTAAACTTTGAACAACCTGGGGAGTTGCTTCAACCCCAGATTAATTCCTCAGATAATTGGGGTTCTCAAGTCAAAAATCTGATGAATCAGACCACAGGTGAATATGAATTTTTGGATTTATTTTCTCATTCATCTCGCTTACAACCTTTAACTAAATTTTCCTATAAATTAGGGCAAATGTGGATGCATCCAATTATAGATTTTTCTGTTCCCCCAGAAGCAGTTTTTCAACGTTTACCTGCTTGGCAACTTTTGGAGAGTAATGACTCCCCATTATTATCACTAACTACATTAGATAAACGTCCATCAATAGTGATTATTGCTGCTGGATATAAAGATGCAGGATTAGTTGCTCCAGGAGGAGACAGTTTTCCTTTACCTGCTGCTGTTGGTTTCTGGCGTTCTCAACATCCTGCAAACCCAAGTCAGGTATTCACTGGAGGGGAAATTCATGCTTATATGGTTCATCATTTGCTCAATCAAAGATTAGTTATACCTATTCCTAATTTATGGTTAATTTTATTAGCTGCTTTGTTAGGAAAAGGAACAGTATTGGTGTTAGGAATTAGTACTAAAACTCAAAAACAAAAAATTATTCTATTATTGTTTTTATTGAGTCTTATTTATGCGCTAGCTAGCCTACAAATTTATATTTCAGTAGCAATTTTATTACCTTGGTTGTTACCTAGTCTAACATTTTGGATTTATATCTTTTTATATTTGATTAACCGTAGGTCAAATTATTCAAATTGAGGTTTTATATCAAAGATAAAATTTTCATATTATGTGCTCCCTTCGGGGGAGCTACGCTTGTAGTTGGGCTTTAGCCCTAATATCAAATCCGGTTAATTGCACATAGAATCCGGTTATATAATATCTGTTTATAATTTCTTAAATTATTTCAATATTATATAGAATCCGGTTATACAGTATATGTTTATAATTCTATCCAC
>JAXHSW010000103.1:0-31207 GCA_034190295.1 Cyanobacteriota bacterium
AATCCACTCCCTTTATGATAATGATTATCATTCTCAAAAAAAATATTTAATTTTTGAAAGGGATTATATTCTTTAAACCATTATACCACAATAGTTTTGAGGCGCTTGTCACCCCGTGAGGCTCTACTGTAATGATTCTGGCTTTATTATAAGTGATCATCCGAACATGATATTAAATATAGTTTCCATCAAAAAAACTGTTCTGGTTATTTTTACCAAAAAATGAGGTCCACGCGCCTCCCCTTTTAAGGGGATGAAAAAATATTCAGTTCAATATTTCAAGCCTTATACTTTAGTGGTCGGTACTGATAACTGATAACTGATAACTGATAACTGAAATGACCCAGTCCTAAGTCTCTCATGGTCAAAATCTTGAAATCCTTACCGAGAAATTGTGGGTATGCGCCTCCCCTTTTAAGGGGATAAAAAAAAAGATAATTCCGTATTTCAAGCCTCTTGTTTGACCTTTGTCATGCTGCGCAAACAGCGAGAGGTACTGTTAACGCGCGTCAGAAGTCTGCAAGGTGTGCAAGTCTGCAAGTGTACCCACCCCTAACCCAACCCACCCCTAACCCCTCCCAGGAGGGGAGCCAGGAGGGGAAATAGGGGATTTGAGAAAAGCTCAAAAAATATTGCGCCTTAAAAGGCGGGGTTTTAGATCCATGTTATTTTGATAACTGATAACTGATAACTGATAACTGATAACTGATAACTGAAATGACCCTGCCTTAGTTGAAAAATATTCAAAATTTCTACTATAACCTGCCGAATGTGGGTTAAAAAGCATCCCCTGTTCCCTGTTCCCCAAATAAATTGCTATCTACTAATAATCATAATATTCACTGGATTGAGTGGAGTAAAGCGAGTTAAATTAGCTATAGGTATAGAACGAGATAACTGTACCTGTAAAAGACGATAATTCCAACTTCGATCGCTCTTTTTTCTTTCCTCTACCCAACTTAAAGCAGTATGCAAATTTTCCAAACTGGTAAACGCTAATACTATAATTCCTCCAGGTAGCATCCTCATACCACAAACTCCCAGAATATTTCTGAGTTTACCACTACTACCCCCAATAAAAATTCTCTGGGGAGGGCGCAGGTGATGCAAAATATCTGGAGCATTACCATTAATAGAAACTACATTGTTAACCTGAAAGCGACGGCAGTTTTCTTCAATTAAACTTGTTCCTGCAGCAGTTTTTTCAATTGCATATACTGTAGAATCACTAAAAAGACGAGCAATTTCAACTGAAACAGAGCCACTTCCAGCACCAATATCCCAAATAATTTGTCCTGGTTGCAAACCCAACTCGGCCAAAATTAACACTCGTATTTCCCGTTTAGTCATTAAACCCGGGCGGTCATCGTAAGTACAAAAATAACTATCCGGTATCCCCAACCAAGGCAAATTAGCTAAATCTACAGATTGATTAGCTATTCTAGCTTGACGTAATAATACTACTACATTTAACGGAGCAAATATTTCTTGTTGTGCTTCATCTATAGACCATTGTTGAACTCGTTCCTCTTCACTACCTATATTTTCACAGACCCAAAAATTATAGTCAATTGGTAAATCTAAAGCCAATAATAAACTAGCGATCGCTTTTGGTGTATGAGTATGGTCTGTTAACACTGCTATTTTCTCAACTCCTTGCTGCAGTGCTTGAATCAACTCATCCATTGAGCGACCATGAACGCTAATTATTTTAGCATCTTGCCAAGGAATTTTGAGGCGACTAAAAGCTAATTGTACCGAACTCAGATGCGGATAAAACCTTAATTTTTCTGGCGGAAAATGAGTTACTAATAGCCTCCCTAAACCAAAAAATAAAGGGTCTCCTGAAGCTAAAACTACTATACAACTATTGGGAATATCTAAATACTTTCGTATTTCTACAATTGTCTCAAGTATATCTTCCAGTACAATAATTTCGGCAGAATGATGAGGAAAATAACCGAGATGGCGATCGCTTCCTACCAACACAGTCGCCCTTTCAACAATTTTCCGCACTGACTCATTTAGTCCAACAACTCCATCTAAACCTATACCAATAACATTTATAGTCACAATAATTTTTGACATCCTCTCCCGTTAAATCAAAGATTATAACCGGAGAAACCCAAACCTCGCGATTTAGGTTTACTGCTTGAGTGGCACTTATCTAGACTGTTGCTAGTCCCCGACAGTACGCCAACGAGCATCAATTTGCTCCACGCATCTGCACTCGGCCGCAGTAACACCTCGATGACAAATCACTTTTGCTGCTGCTACATCACGGTTTATTTCGTAGTGACATTCAGGACATTTATGTTCGCGCTCTGACAGGTCTTTTTTACCTGTATGCGCTCCACAATTTGGACAAATTTGACTGGTATATCTGTAGTCTACCTGGCCAAAATATACCCCTCGTTTCTTGCATACCCAAGCCAATATATTAAAGAACTGACCGAACCCTGCATCTAAGGTATGTTTACCTAACATTCCTTTGGCCCAGGTTCTCAAGTCTAGGTCTTCCACAAATATCATTCCTGCTTGGTCGCACAAATGATGAGCTAGTTTAAAGTGAAAGTCTTTTCGGGTGTCTGAGATTTTTTGATGAAGTCTTGCTATCTTGTGAAGTTCTCTCCCGTTAAATCGCCCGATTATAACGGGAGCTTCTCAAATAAAGAAGTTTCTTGCTTCCCAGGCTGACTAACATCTTACGCCTCCACAAGCAGACAAGATGATACCCACCTCGTTTAATGCTTTATTTAATATGTTAATTGCTGCATTTTCATCTCTGTCTAAAACTGTTCCACATTTATGACAATTCGGGAGTTCTAACTGATAAAGTTTTAGGTACTTTCTGACCACAATTACTGCAATTTTGTGATGTATTGTGAGGGTTAACTTTAATGACATGAACACCGCGTTTTACCGCTACTGCATTCAATTTTTCAATAAAATTACCCCAAGCTACATATAAAATTGATTTTGATAGTTTCGTGTTTCTAGCTAAACCTTTAATATTAAGGTCTTCCACAGCAATTAACTCATATTCTTTAACTAATTTATGAGCAGTAATGCAAGTGAAAATCTTCTCTTTGCCTGACAATATGTTTCGGAGATTATACTGGGAGTCCTCACTAGCTCCATTTCAGATAGAGGTAGAGATGTTCCCAGTAGCTCACCTTCTAAAAATCTAGACAATCCTAGACACGCTTTTCATCGGTGACTAAAAGCGATTTTCCGGCTCACCTGTCCATAAGTCTACTGGCAAAGAAGGTTAATGTTCCGCTCAAACACGTTGAGTTTAGGATTCCCTCTGGGGTTTTCATCAGACATGAAAAGTCGAGTGCAAAACACTCCATAATGGTTGCTAAAATCCTCTGGTCTTAGCAGACATAAGTGATAATAACACAAATTAATGGCACAAAAATATAGACATTTTGTAGATATTTGTCTAGGATAGCCTATGTTTTTCAGCTCTAGCAAGCAACAGGTTTTATTTATGGCCTGATTTAATTACAAATCTACAACAGGCCAATCTGGTTCTCGATAATACCGTATCATATTATCAAACTTTCGCAGTTCTCCACGATGCAACAACATTTCAGAATTGCTTTCCAAGCATTTATTATTTAATTCTGAAATCCCATCTCCTACGGCAGCAATATCTAAATCTGATGGAATTCCCCCAAAGTATCCCAAGGTAACATGAGCAGTAAAATGATATTGCTGTTCGATACCTAGAGCAATGAAATTAGAATTTTGATAAATTGACCGACGTAGTCGTAGAATCCGATCGTAAGAACTTTCATCTTTGGGCACTAGACAAACACTAATAGATCTAGTGCTTACCATAATTCCTAAGATTTGCCAACGCACTTGATGGCCATTTTTGGCAGTAGATAACTCTTGAAAACTTTCCGCAATACAAGAGTGTAGTTTTTCTTCAAATTGAGGATTATTTTGACTAGCATCTAGAAAGGCACTTTCCCAAATTAAATCAGCTAAGGTTAAATGAAAACTATTACTAGGCAGGGAAATCATTAAATTAGTTCCCAATAGTTCTACCAATAGTTGTTGACATTGTTGCAAATGCTGATAAAACTTGCCGTTTTGCGAGTCTTCTTCCCCCGGTGGAGTAATCACCGAATAGCCAGGAAAATTTTTTGCCTCAATTTGGCCATCCAGTTTAGTGAATTTCGGAGACTGTTGGATATATTCCAACTGAGATTTGTAACTTGATAGCAAGGTTGTCTGTGCTACTCGGTTAATGTAGTTCTGATATGTATCGTCCAATCTTAATCGCCCCTTATCAAAAAATAGCTTCTTATGCCAATTTACCTATACTTTGGCGAGGATGAATATTCAATGATGCTAGCAGCAAATGCTTTGCGCGAATCTGTCCTCGATCCTAACTGGGCTAGCTTTAACTATGACAAAATTTTACCAGCAATAGATGCTGTTCAAACTGGATTGAATCAGGCCATGACTCCTCCTTTTGGTTCTGGTAGTCGTTTTGTCTGGCTAGTCGATACTAATATAACTCAGCATTGTTCACAAAATCTATTGGAAAATTTGGAACGTACTCTACCTCAGATTCCTGAAACTACTGTGCTATTGTTGACTACGCCCAATAAACCCGATAAAAGACTTAAGTCCACAAAATCGATCCAAAAATGGGCTGAAGTTAGAGATTTCTCTCCTATTCCTCCTTGGAAAACAGAATTACTGGAGCAGCAAGTCAAAGAAATGGCTCAGGAGGTAGGAGTCAAGCTGAATTCTAGTGGGGTTACTTTTTTAGCAGAAGCTTTAGGTAACGATCGCCGACAACTTCATAGTGAGTTGACTAAATTACAGCTATATGTATCTGGAGATTCTGTAGTGGACTTAGAAGTAATTACTGCTCTAGTCGGTTCTCAGACTCAAAGTAGTTTAAAGTTAGCTACAGCAATTCGTTTAGGTGATACGGTTAAAGCTTTGGAGTTAGTCGCAGATTTAATTGCCCACAACGAACATCCATTACGAATAGTGGCTACTCTAGTAGGCCAATTTAGAGTATGGTTTTGGGTAAAACTAATGATAGAGACAGGGGAGCGAGATGAAAAAGCGATCGCTCAAGCTGCGGAAATAGGCAACCCTAAAAGGATATATTTTTTACGAAAAGAGGTTAATTCTTTGTCCTTAAATCAATTACAGAAAACCTTACCTTTATTACTAGAGTTAGAAGTAAGTCTCAAGCAAGGAAAAGAGCAAGTATCTACACTCCAAACTAAAGTAATAGAACTTTGTCAGATGTTTTCTCAGAAAAATATCTTGAGTAAAAGAGCCTAGAACTATTGTAGGCTGAGAGTCAAAATTTAGGAGGCCGGAATTATTATGGCCTTTAAGAAGGAACAAAAAGTGGATTGGGCAAACCCCAACCAATTGTAAACACCGCTCATAAGGTGCGGGGTATTATATTAAGTCCGGTTAAACAGTTATAGAATGCTTAAGTCAGGAGGAGGACCGAGTCAGTCCTCAGTCCTCAGTCCTCAGGAGGAGAGAGAATTACAAAGATGAGCGTAGTTATGACGATTGGATAAATTTTTTATGTCCAATAAAGCGGATTTGATATTAAACCCAAAAGATAAAGATAATTCAAACACCCCCATTAGTCTAAGTAAATTCATATAGTTGATCTTCAGGTTTTCCCTCGCCATAATCATCATTGTTGGAAATATTTATCTCAACGTTGGTTGAAGACCCGCGCTCTCCCACAGGGGAGCGTCCTATGGGAAAACCAATCAATGTTGCGCTTTCACACATAATCTGTTAGAATGTAAATGTTTAAAAGTAAACAGTAGATGGTTGAAAAAGCGTACAAGTTTAGGTTTTACCCAACTCTAGAACAGGAAAGTCTGTTGCGGAGGACTTTAGGTTGTGTACGTTTAGTCTACAACAAAGCTTTAGCAGCTAGAACTCAAGCTTGGTATGAGAACAAAGAACGAGTGAGTTACAAGCAAACTTCAGCCATGCTTACTTGTTGGAAAAAACAGGAAGATTTAGATTTTCTGACTGAGGTAAGCAGTGTACCACTACAGCAAGGCTTAAGACATCTGCAAAGTGCTTTTAGCAACTTTTTTGGTGGACGAGCTAAATATCCTAACTTTAAGAAAAAACGTTCAGGGGATAGTGCTGAGTTCACGCTCATCAGCCTTCAAGTGGCAAGATGGTCAAGTCTCAGATCGCTAAGTGTGCTGAACCATTACCTATCAGATGGAGTAGGCAACTACCACAAAATTGTGTACCCAGTACAATCACCGTAAAGCTTGAGCCTAGTGGTAGATGGTCTGTATCCTTGAGAGTCAATGACACTAGAGATTTGAAACTCAAGCCGACTAACAAACAAATAGGTATTGACGCGCGGAATTACCAGCTTACTGACTACCAGTAATGGAGAAAAAGTTACTAACCCTAAAAATTTCAACAAATTATACAAAAAACTGAGGTTAGCTCAAAAGTCTCTATCTAGGAGAACTAAAGGGTCAAACAACTACCAAAAAGCCAGACTTAAAGTAGCCAGAATACACGCAAAAATCAAAGACTCAAGACTTGACTATACTCATAAGCTGACGACTCAACTGATTCGTGAAAATCAAACGATAGTAGTTGAAGATTTAGCTGTAAAAAACATGGTCAAAAATCACAAATTAGCAAGAGGAATAAGTGATGCCAACTGGTCTGAATTAGTCAGGCAATTAGAGTACAAAGCTGATTGGTATGGACGGGAATTAATCAAAATTGACAGATATTTCCCCAGTTCGCGCGCGTTGCTCTAATTGTGGACATATAGTAGAAAAATTACCTCTAAATATCAGAGAGTGGGATTGCCCAGAGTGTGCAGCTCACCACGATCGAGACATAAATGCAAGTATAAACATTTTGGCTGCGGGACTCGCAGTGTCAGTCTGTGGAGCGCGCTTTTAGACCTGAAAGGAGTAAATCCCGGAAGGCGGGTGCTAAGAAACAGAAAACCCCTAACAGTGATGTTAAGGAATCCCGCGCTGTCTCGTAGAGCAGCGTCGGGAGGATGTCAATCAGGACATATAAATCCATTAAATTGCCAAGATAAAAAACCTAGAAAATATTTAACAATTAACGCTAGCATATTTTTTAATCTTTAAATGCCGCCTAAAATCACTATTCTTAAAATTTAATAAAATTAATAGGATTCGCATCCCATAATCAGCTATATTATTCAATGATTTTATATTTTTTTTACCAAAAAATGAGGTCCAAAGCCTCTCCTTTTAAGGGGATGAAAAAATATTCAGTGAGCGTATTTTCGTAGCCTCCAGCTTTAGTGGTCGGTACTGATAACTGATAACTGAAATGACTTAGTGTCAAAAAATCAGAGCTTATATTAAGCATCATAATATGATTTAGATAAATATAACTACAGGTATAGACAGATAAGAAGCAGTTTTTAATTATTAGATATTGTTAACAATTGATAATTTCTGCTAATATATAATCCAAGTAGTAGGTTTTCTGATTCTGTAAATCATCAGCGATTGGTCAACCTATAGAAATTAATTTAATTGGTTGTGGAGGAAAATCTGGACGAGGTAAAAAACTCATGTTAGTTTGTAGCTAGACAAACCCAGTGAAACAATAAGCTGCCGTTAAGATTTTTAATATTTTAAAATTGGCTGTAAAAATGTCAAAATTTATCTGAATGCTTTAATAAAGTTCCATACTATTCAAAAAGTAAGTAGGGAAATCAGGAACATTAAAAACTTACATTTACTAATTTTTAGATAGTTTCAAAGAGAAACAGGTAAAAATTAGTGTTAATAAGGTTGTAATTTATAGAGTAAAGTCGATGAATTTATAAATTAAGGTATAAATCTGTAGGGAGAACGTAAGACCCAAAATTAAGTTAACTTAACTTAGTGGAGGCAGTACTCTTCGATCTAAAGATGCGGAGATTCTCCTGAAACAAGGATTCTTGGTTTGCGTTCCGCAAGGCTACGCCAACAACGAGCCCACTTAAATCAAATACCTTGCGGAATCTAATCCGTGAGATGGTTCTCACGCCTGCGCGTTGGCTATATTGCCTCCTCCAGAGGAGCTACGCTATCAAGAGCCTATGGACCTATGCCCTACGGTACAGTTCAAACCTTAAAAAACTTTGGCTCTCTGGCAATTGTTGCTTAGAGCTTTTCCATGCATAAGCATTTCTATGCAAAACCCCATAACTCTACTTTTCAAGGTGCTAGTGCTATGATTAATAGCTAGGTTTTTAGAGCGGTTGAATACCTTTCCCCTGCTCCGAGTATAACACAGAGTCCCCCGACAAGGGGGAGGCTTGAAACCCAATTTCCCGCTAAATCGGGAAGCTCAGAGCCAAAAAGTTTTGGCTTTGTTGACATCCTCTCCGGCGGTCAGGCGCGGAGAAACAAAACTGAGCCGTAGCTCTTCGGTGGGTTGACGTTTTGCTTCGCATAGCTGTCGCTAACACAGGGTGCTGCTTCCTTGGCGGTAGTCTAACGCTTCCCTCCACGTCCGCGCACGAGTTTCCGAGAGCCCCTCGGCAACTAATAAAACTGTAGCATATATTCAATTCACTTGCAAATAAAATAAAAAGTCGCCCGCTTATGGGCGAGGCTTTAAACCCAATTTTCTGGTAATTTTAAGTAAATCAACTATTCGCCCTCCAGCCCAAAGGAGCGCTATTTATGGCATCAAATAATCTGCGGGAACTTGCTAAACAAGGAGATCCAAAAATTATCTCCTCAATTATTAACCACTCACTACAAAAAAAAGGTATTAACGTCCAAGTAACTAGGGACAATGCTTGTCTTGAAGTTACACTCGAGTCCGATCAAATTGCTAATCAACAAGCCCCTCTTGTTGAATTTATTAGAACTGGAATCGTTAAATTGGGGGTTGAATCAATCGACACAGTCAAAGTGTATGGTATTCAGACTGGCGATCGAGAACCAGTGTGGGAAGATGAAATTATTTTAGATACCCCACTAATATCCGATCTACCTGACTTTGAAGAAAGCTCAGACTTAGAAGACATTCAGCAACCTATAGATGAGTTAGACCAAGAAAAAGTTGAAGCTGACTACGAAACTGAAACAGACGAAGATTATTACGAGGAGGGAGAATACGACGAAGAAACTGAGTATGAAGAAACTGACTATGAAGAATATGAAGAGGAAATATCACAGCAACCTCAAGCTCAAAAAAAGAAAACTCCTCTGATTTTAGCAATATTGCTACTAATTTTTTTAGTACCATTAGCCACCCTTGCTGCATTACACTTTAGTGGAATATATGTTTTACCTTTCCTAAGTGGGTCAAAATCAGAAAACACTGAAGCTAATGACCCTGGCGGCTCATCTAAACCAGAAATATCTCCTGAAAATACTGAAGCTTCAGCATCTTCAACAACAAATGATTCCGGAGCCACTGTTTCAGACCCTTGGTATTTTGCTGTCACAAGTGCCCAAAGTGCTGCTCAAAAAGCCCAGACTGCTCAAACAAAATCTGAATGGAATGCGGTAGCTAATGACTGGCAAAAAGCTGTCGATCTGATGAAAGAAGTGCCAGAGTCTAATCCAAACTACCAAACAGCACAAACAAAAGTTCTCGAATATCAAAATAATCTAGATGTAGCAAAGCAGAGAGCAGACCAAGCGACTAATTAGACATAGGAGTGGAAATTACACACATAGATAGATCATTTTTTGTATCTTTTTTCATAAATTTTCTTCCCTGTTGCCTTCCGGAGCTGTTGCCTAATTTTGCAAAAAGTCTATTCTTTTTTCGCCAGATGTCTATTAGAAATCTCCAGAAAAGAGGGAGTAGGGAGTAGGGAGTAGGGAGAAAGAATTAATAATTTATGGATAATAATTGATTTTATTTTTTATTATTGGAGATGTCTATTAGGAATAAACAAACAACACAATGAAACTTTTTGTGCCAAGTTGCCTTTGTTTATGTGAACAACACGGCGACTGAGTAGTAATATCATGTCCGTTTAATAGCGATTTCGTATTTTTATTGGTTAAAGTGATGGCTTAAGTGATGGAAGACATACTCTTGCTCCTGGTGTGATTTTTTCTCACCTCTGTATTGATAAATATATAGTGCTTCTGGTTGGAAAGTTTTTATATCATGTCCGGTAACATCGGAGCGTGTATAGAATTAAGTTTCAATTGGAAGAAACCCTTCTGCCTTTCGGTCCGAATGCTCCGCAAACAGCTCCCGCTGCCTTCCTACGACCAAAGTATAAGTATTCAAGCGGACATGATATTATTGGGTCATATCATGTCTGCTTGATTAGTGATAATAAAGTTCTTAGGTGGTAAGTGTCATTTCAGTTATCAGTTATCAGTACCTCTACAATAACAAGGCTTGACCTTGGCGAATATTCTCTTTTCTCTTGGTCGATTGGATCTGCCGAGAGACGAGAATTCGCCATCCCACCCTACGGTTCGCTTTGAAGAGAGAACTCCGTTCCGATCTCCGCGAACGACCGCTTTTTATCCTCTTAAAAGAGGAGGCGATACCCACAATTTCTCGGTAAAGTCAAGTGAAAACACTGGAAACGGAGCGGAAATTTGGGATATTTTTTCAACACTTAGAGGAGAGAATTTTTATTATACTTAATCATCCGGACTTGGTATTACTATAATTATTGCTCTACCGACCTAAGATAAAAGCATTGACTGATATCGGTTTTAGGCTTTTTCCAGACAGAAAAAGTATGAGCTTTTCAGTTGCTGAGGTTCATGCTTATGAGCATTTTCGGGTAGCTATAGCAAGGAACGAGTTGGTTAGGATATAAACTAATGATGAAGCTTAGACTAGACAATGTTTTTCCCACTGTTGCCTTCCGGAGCTGTTCCCTCCTATAATATCATGTCCGGATAATTAGCGATCAAAAAAACTTTATTCTTTATTCTTTCTTACCTCCTGAGGACTGAGGACTGAGGACTGAGGACTGAGGACTCTGTCATTTATTTATAACTGTTCAACCGGACATGATATAAGTTGTTGCTAAAAACCACAATCCTGTAAGATTATTTGATCGGAGCAAATTGTGATAAGTTAAGTGGTATCAATTTTACTTACAATCAATTCATAAATCCTTAATCAATACTTGCTTTACCTCATTTTTATAGACGCATCAAACTAGAGGTCATTTCAGTTATCAGTTATCAGTACCTCTGCTTCGGAGGAGGCAAGAAAATACTGAATTCTCTTTTTTGAACTTAAAAGGGGAGGCGCATACCCACAATTTCTCAGTTAGCCTTCTTAAAAATTCACGCCACAGAAAAGATATTTTAGCAAAAATCAAATTAACCCTAGCCCCTATAAGCAAAACTAAGTAATCATCAATTACTAACTATCTTTCAACTAGCTGAAGATTGCCTTGAGAAATTACCAAATACAAAAATCTATAAAATATACCACTAAATTTAGCTCTAGCAAGCTACAAACTTCAATGGCTAAAAAGTCCCATGATTTTCCTGTGAAAATTTATGTGAAAAATTATCCAATTATATGCAAGGTCCGATCGGTTATCAGTTATTAGTTAGCCTCTTTACAAAGAAAATACCCTAGCCTCAGAAAGAGGAACTTCGGGCTTCAGTACCTCCTGCAATAAGGAGGCGAGAAGATGCATAATTTTCTTTTTTATCTCCTTAATAAGGGGAGACTTGAGACTTTATTTTTTTAGTCAGCTTATTTGCAGAGTCAACTAAAAATATAGATTTTTTATTTCAATTGTTGCCTCTAGACAAAGAATAAATCAGGGAGAATCCGGGAACCATGACAATATTTATGTATTAACTAGGTAATTATTTTAGAGGTAAAATTCATCTCCAATCCTAGTCAATTAAAATTCCTCGGCTTCTCCGTTCCACTTACTCTTCTATCTGTGAGCCATTACCATTAGTCTCATCGACTTTGTCATCTTCTACTTGTTTCAAGTGAATATGTTTGTATCCTAGCTTTATTTCAAATTCATCTCCTGGTTCTAATCCCATAGATGTAGTATAAGTAGCTCCTATGACAATTTGGCCATTTCTATGAACACTCACTCGATAAGTTGGTTCTCTTCCGCGCCCATCTTTACTACCATCAGGATCTAAATCAACTCCTTTTGCTGCTAGAACTGCATCATAAAAATCTGTGAGATTAACACGAGTTTCTTCATTTTTTGTTACTGTGTAATATCCACAACGTTTAGCAGTTTCCCTTCGTGGTAAGTTAGAAAATTCTTTTACCTTTTGAAGTAAAGTTTTTCCTGTTAATGGAGTTTCTGGATTGTCAACCATAGTTCTTAATAATTCTCCTTCTGTTTGTCATATAGTAAATCAATTTTACTGAAAATTGTTAGGCTTATTAAAAATATATCCTGAAATTTATCAATTGTGCAAAAAAAAATTTTACTAAGCTTTAAGGCCACTGATATTTGAGTAGATAATCTAGATTTCCATAGTGTGGAACTTAAGCATTCTTGTTACTCTGAAATTATCTCCTAATTTTCAAGAGTTCCTATTTTATTAGATTCTATTAGGATTATTTTTGTACAAAATTATTTGAGGAGGGAGGAGGAAATCAAAATGTTACGGATATAAGGTAAATTATCTAATCAGTTTATTGAATTTACCAGCCGGATTTTTTGAAAATGAATCTGTCATTCTAGGTATCTGGATATCTGGAATTTTCTCTACAAAGTTATGGCCTAAGTTTGAAAATATTTGCTAAAAATTTATTTATTGATAACAATTTTAATAGGTAGCAGTTAGGCGGTCGTGTGAATTGGTGGATGTAGTGATGTTCTTATAGAATCCATTGGTATTTTTGTCAATATTAAGTTTTTTTAATAAGAGTCTGGAGTAAGAGATATGTGAATTGGGCAATAGGGGAAAATTAAATTTGAGGGCTGATTTTTTCATCAAAACTGATACTTAAAAGACTTGTGGCGTTGCTGAAGCGCGTGTATGATATTCACCTTAATTACTTAGGAGTCAACCCACCCCTAATATCACATCCGGTAGCATCGGTGTAATTAGATGGGGAGATGGGGGGAGTAGGGGAGTAGGGGAGTAGGGGAGTAGGGGAGTAGGGGAGTAGGGGAGTAGGGGAAATATTTGGTAATGGTTGAAGATGGAATATTTTTTACCGAATAATTAAGGTTTAAAGCCTCTCCTTTCAAGGAGAAACAAAAAAAATTTTCTTTAATCGTCAATCCTCTTCCTTTTAGGGAGAGGTAATTATTAATTATTAATTATTAATTGTTGAAGTGCCGAATTAAACGGATTTGATATAACCCCGACCGTGGAGGGGAAGGACCGAGTCTGGAGGGAAGAAAGAGGTAGATATTTACCCTTGGGTTTACACAAACGATTGCCTTCGGACATGATATGAATACTTATAAATAAGCGAGTAGAGATTTAGGCAGTAGTGAGAATTAAAGAGATTTGTCGTTGAAGCTAGAGGAGCAGTTTTTTCTCGATCGCGATTAAACCCATATAACCCTTATGGTATCTATAGCGCTACAGATTAAGGTGTTTGACATGAATAGAAGGTGAAACCCTCTTGTATTACCCTGTTGCCTTGCGCGTAGCGCTATAGTTGTCCAATTTTCTAGATAATGAAAATTTAGGTAAAGAAAAAATTCGCGAGAGATGCTCACGAATTACTACGGTTTTCTTACAGGGATTTCAAATAGTTATCTTAGGAGATCGGTTGCAATTTTTGATGAGTAAATTTGTCTTTTTTTGACACTCTCACGGTTAAATAAGAGCGATTATAACGGCTCGACCTCTTTCAACATTTATGATAGATAAACATCCTTTAGCTATTAGACATCTCCACCAAAAGAGGAAGTAGGGAGTAGGGAGTAGGGAGTAGGGAGTAGGGAGTAGGGAACCCACCCGCGGGGTTAGGAGTGGGTTGACTCGGTCCTCGGTCTTTCCCCTCCACGGTCGGGGCCTGCGGGTGGGTTGACTCCTAAATAATTAAGATTAATATCATACACGCGCTTTACCAACGCCTATTTTTTATTATTGGAGATGTCTATTGAAGCCATCTTGCAATATCTTTGGCGTGATAGGTTAAGATCGAGTCACTACCAGCACGTTTAAAACTTGTCATAGTTTCCATCACTACTTTTTGTTCATCGATCCAGCCATTTAGTGCAGCAGCTTTAACCATGGAATATTCTCCAGAGACATTGTAAGCTGCTACTGGTAAGTTAGTTGCTTCCTTGACTCGCCAAATAATATCCATATAGGCTAAAGCAGGCTTCACCATTAACATATCTGCTCCTTCAGCAATGTCAAGCTGAATCTCTTTGATAGCTTCTCTACCTTTTGCTGGGTCCATTTGATAGGTTCGGCGATCGCCAAATTGAGGAGCAGAGTCTGCAGCATCTCTAAAAGGTCCATAGTAGGAGGAAGCGTATTTAGCAGCATAAGATAAAATCGGAATGTTTTCAAATCCTGCTTGGTCTAAACCCGATCTAATTGCTTGTACAAAACCATCCATCATACCAGATGGTGCAATTACATCAGCACCTGCTTGAGCTTGAGAAACGGCTGTTTTTTTCAGCAATTCTAAGGTAGGGTCGTTTAATACACGACCTGTTAAGTCTCCTACTTCTAAATAACCGCAGTGACCATGACTGGTGTATTCACACAAACAAGTATCTACAACTACTAATAAATCTGGCACTGCTTCTTTGACTGCCGTTGTAGCTTTTTGGACGATACCACAGTCATGCCAAGCTCCTGTAGCTTCAATATCTTTATCATCAGGAATAGACATCTCCAGAAAAGAGGCAGTAGGCAGCTTTGCTGTAGGCAGTAGGGGGAAAGAATTGATAATTTCTGCACGATCATTGATTTGATTTTTTATTTTTGGAGATGTCTAATGTCAAACAACTAGATCGCAGGAATTCCTAAATCATATACTTCCTTAGCTTCCTCAACTATTTTGTCTATTGATAGTTGATAAACCGTACGAAAAAAACTGTAGAAAAATGAAACAGCTTTTATCTTGATATTGGATTAACCAATAATGGCTGTACGGCACAGCTCACTATTCCCTCGGCAGTAAATGCCTCTGGGAATTTCTTATCTTATATTTGAATACTACCATTAATGTCAGCATTAATCACAATGCCTGTTGCACTCCTGAATAAACCACGTTTGACTCGTTTACCCACATAGTTTTCATGGCATATCGGTTTTTCTAAGTCAACTGCAGATGTTTTACTGGTGTAACTTTCTTCTGTTTCAATAACTTTGATGCCAACCAGTTGACATTTATAAGTTATCTGTTGAATTAGCTTGGAGTGAGGTATTTGAGTAAAATTTTGGTTGTTTTTTTTGCCCATATTTGCACCTTGTTTCCAGTTATCATTTTGGCCTATAACTACAGTACCAATATTATTTGTGGTTAAATACAAGGGCCACTAAGAAACTGGTGTTATGCAGATAATTTTCCACAAAACGATTTCGGTGATAGGTTAACGTCTCAATCTTACGGCTAGTTTTTCTGTTACCCAACAGATGACTTTGGTACTTAGCTTTTCGCTTGTTATATAGTTGATTGACACTTTTTAGTGGCTTCCCATTAATCAGCAGTGGTTTGACACCAGGCTTATTTGTAGATAGAGCTACTAATCGGTCAATCCCTAAGTCAATGCTGGCTACATATCTTGAGTTTATTTGTGGCTGATTCGTTAATTCAAACACAACCTCAATTATATAGCAGGCAGTAGCAGGTACTATCCTGACTTCGATGACAGTATCCACAACTACAGGTATTTTGATTTCACTCATTGATAAGTGACAAATACCGTCTTTTAGGGGGGCTTTATAGACTGATTCCTTTGAATATATAACTACATTTCTACCTTTGGTTTTGTCCTTATATTTGGGTATTTTTGGTTTTCCAAAAAACTTCTCTGGACGCGCGTGACCATTCTTTTATAGCCTGAAAATAACCACGCCAAGTTGCAATCAAGCATTTGATTATTTGTTTTGATACTTTAGTTGGTAATCCTCTGTAAGCATCGCTATCTTTGGTGGTGTGATCAAGTTTAGTTAAATCTAGACTATAACCAGTACAGAAAAAATGCTGACGACAGTAATAGTTAGCCAAATTATACAAGTTTTTTGACTTAAAGGCTAACTCATCACACACCCGCCAATACTGATGTGTTCGATTAATAATATGTCTCGAGACAAGTCGCATTCACCTGCTATAATTCATTTCTTTAGTTACCTGTTTAATCTTAAAAGACTTTTCTACAAATAGCAACTACTTTATACAATTTTCATTCAACAGTTAATCACCCCAGGCATTGATTTCACTTCGTTGGCTACACTTTCTCCTGGTACAGCAAAAAGAGGATAGATCGGCTCGTTAGTATTCACAATGTTTTCTCATACCATGCGACGTAGCTGGGGATGGTTACGAAGACGACGAGGGCGATGTACTGGAAACATATTCTTTTCTATTAGAACTACATTATTTACTAAGAAAAAGTTTATGGTATCTCGATCTAAAAATTAATACTCAAATAACAATTCTTTATATTTAGTATGGCCAATCGCTGATAATTAGACCGCTAAATTAATAGAACAGGACTTACGCAAAGACACTATATATAGTAGACAAAAACTATAGCACTATGGCATATATAGTTTTTTTACTATAAGAATGCGTAAGTTCTGTAGAATTTGATATAATATAAACTTTTTGACAAACTATCTTCTCAATGCTCAAAAAAACAAAAACTATAAAACAAAATATTAAATATTACCAAAATTAAGATTTAGTACTAAAATGCAGCAAAAGTTAAATTTTTTGCTAGTAAAATTACTTAGGAGTTAATATTATGAATGAATCGGCACCTGTGCCAATAGGAATTGTAGGTGCTTCCGGCTATGGCGGGGTGCAACTTGTCAAGCTGCTTCAGGATCATCCAAAGGCTGAGGTTGTGTACTTGGGGGGTGACAGCAGTGCGGGGAAACCTTTTTTTTCTATCTACCCTCACTTGGAGCATTCTGTGGATTTAGTGGTAGAGTCAATAGATTTGGACAAGATAGCCAGTAAATGTCAGGTAGTCTTCCTCTCTCTTCCCAATGGTTTAGCTTGGAAGATGGCACCAACTCTATTGGAAAAAGGATGTAAAGTCTTGGACTTATCGGCTGACTATCGATTTTCTAATCTAGAAACTTATCAATCTTGGTATGGTGGGGAACGTACAGATAAACAAATAGCTGCAACTGCTGTGTACGGTTTACCAGAGTTGTATCGCGATCGCATTGCTAATGCTCAACTTATAGGTTGTCCTGGTTGCTATGTCACGGCTAGTCTTTTAGCACTTTCTCCACTATTTAAACAGGGTTTGATAGTACCGGATACTGCAATTATTGATGCGAAGTCGGGGACTTCTGGAGGTGGTCGCAAAGCAGCTATTAATATGTTACTAGCTGAGGCGGATAATTCTATCGGTGCTTATGGAGTAGCTAGTCATCGACATACTCCAGAGATTGAACAAATTTGTGGTAATTTGGCTGGTTATGATGTGAAGGTGCAATTTACTCCTCATTTGATGCCAATGGTGCGGGGAATATTAGCTACTGTTTATGGTACTCTCCGAGATCCTGGGTTAGTCAGAGAAGACTTGCTGACTATTTATAATGCTTTTTATCGTAATTGCCCTTGGGTGAAGGTATTACCTAGTGGTACTTATCCTCAAACTAAATGGGCTTGTGGCACTAATCTCTGTTATCTTGGTATTGAGGTGGATCACCGTACTGATAGAGTGATTATTATGTCGGCTATTGATAATTTGATTAAGGGTCAAGCTGGTCAGGGTATTCAGTGTATGAATTTGATGATGGGTTGGGAAGAAACCCTGGGATTACCTCAGTTGAGCTTTTATCCCTAATAGTTTCAAGAAGGAAGAAGGAAGAAGGAAGAAGTGGATGGGGACTCAAACCCCAACCAATTGTAAACATTCTGTAGGCGGCAAGGAAAGGGTTGGTTAAGACAGAGATTGATGATGAACCTGAGACAGAGAAAAGCTTTTTCCACTTTTCCCTGTTATGGAATTATTTTCTGTCTATCCATACCCAAGTTTGTTTCTGGCAGTTAGTTAGTTTTTGGTGGTTTTATCCCACCTACTAACCTGACTGCACACTTCCCACTCGCGAGCGAGACGCTCGCACTAATACACTCCCAATCTCCCCATAGTCTCTACCATTACTATGCACCACCATGCTTTGGCTTTTAATATCATATCAAATTCGTTTAATTGGACATAAAAAAAAATCTCCAATTGCCATAACTACTAATTCTTTTTTCTCCTGTTTGCGGAGCATTCCGTAGGAAATTCTGACTCCTGACTTCTTATGATTAGCGAACAACACCGCCGCCTACGGGTCGAATATCTTCCCCTGAGAAAGGAGTTGTACCACCTTCCCAGTTGAAGTCACTGATCCGGAGGCTAAATGTACCAGTTTGTCGTCTGGGACTAAAAGTTAATACGACTCCATAAGTACGACGACTATATTCTAATGTGATTCGATCGTCGAGAATATCACCATTTTCTATATTGATTCCACTTTGATAGCCAACCCGAAAACCTTTATAAATCTGTTGGACAAGACCAAATAACAGGACATTCGTATCTTCAACGCGGTCAAAGAAAAAAGGTGACTGACCACTCAGACCTGTCTGACTATAAGTTAAGTTGAATCCAGTATAATCAAAAAAGTCTCTGGAAAAATGTCCAAACTGACCAGTAAAACCAAGACTGCCACGAAGATAAGATTGGTCTTCATCGTTACTATAAAGGCTAGTAGCACCGGTAAGTCCTAAGACCATTTGCACAAATGGAACTACTGGTTTGCTGGTATATCTCAAGCCTTCGTTTGGGGTAGCTGGCAATGCTTCTCCACTCCAGATAGTTAGTGGATATCTCAGAGAGACTACGTTTTGGAAACGACCAAGGTCAGCTCGTGCTTTGGCATCGTCGTCATCATTTTCATCATTTTCATCGGGTAATGGTTCAAATGGTTGGAGGTCTGTTAATAATTCCCGACGGTCTGTTCTGGCATTGACGACTTGATAACCTGTCTGAAAGCTTAGTTGGGCACCGGTTTCACCTAGTGGTATTAGGGGGGAGGTAAGGACTACACCTGCGCTGCTGTGAACTGTTTGAAATCCTAAACTGCCATTGAATAGGCGATCGCGATAACTATATTCTCCTGTTAAGTTGTAACCTTGGTATAACTGTCTTAGTCGAATGCTACCCCGAAAGTCGTCTTCTTCTAGGTCGGGAAAGTCTTTGAATGTGAGAAATGTGGCTCGTCCTTCTAGTTGTGTTGTGGGGGTGATGGAGCCGTTGACTGAAGCTTTGAGACCAAACACGTTATCATCTATGGGGGAGTCGCCTTCATCTCCTAAAAACGCTCTTTCTAAGTAATATTGGGGAGTTATTCTGACTTGAAATGGTATTTGAAGTGGTGGTTCAAATGTAGTTTCAACAAATAATCCTCCTCTATCATCTTGGTCATAACCAATTTGAATTGGCAGCGGGTCTCTTTGGTTACGGTCAATAATTGTTCGTTCGCGAAATAGTGGTAAACTAAAGCGATCGTCGAATACTAACCGTGCTTTTTTGGTGATTAGTTCATCTTGAAAGGGGGATAGGGGTGTGAGTGTAGCACGCTCGCTTCTTAATTCTACTTCTGGAGGTGAAAATGGATCGTTGGTGAGTCGGAGATTTGTGGCCTCCCAAGTCCCTGCACCTAATAAGTTGAGACGGTCTGCTTCAAAGCGCAGTCTATTAACTGTTCCTTCCTGTTCTGGTGCTTCTAGTTTTGGTTCAAATGTAACTTTTGTGCCATCGGTTGCTTTGACATTTGTTGGTGGTTGAGTTGCAGCTATGCGATCGCTTAATGTTGTTGCTTGTAATGCTCCTACTCCTTCTGTGGTGGGTAGGGATGATGAGGTGATTTCTTCGGCGTTACCGACAAAGATAATTCCACTTGCTTGTTCAATTACTCCTTTGTCTAGGCTGAAGTTGTACTCCATTCGTTCTCCTAGCAATACTTGTTGTCCTTGAGTAAAAACTGCATTTCCTGTAGCTAGTAGTTGACGAGTTGTTAAGTTAATTTGTACTTTGTCGGCGTTGACGAGTCCTTGACTAAATCGCACTATTACTTTACCTTCTGCTGTAATTAGTCGTCGTTGGTCGTCATATTCTTGGCGCTCTGCTGTTACTTCTACTACGTCTGCTGGTAGGGGGACTGTAATAGGTTGTTGATTTTCTGTTTCTTGGTCTGATTCTTGGGTTTGAGATTCTGGATCTGCTATGGGAGTGGGTGTCTCTTCTTCTTTTGATTCTGGGACATCTGGCTGGTCTATAGGTTGTTGGTCTTGGGGAAGATTGGGCAATTCTGGGGAGCTATCTTCTATTGTTTGGCCTATTTTTAATGTTTGTTTTTGTGTTTGTGTTTCTAGTTGCTCTGGTTGGCTGGAAAATTTGGAGGTAATTATTTTTTTTCTGGTACTTGGGGTATTTTCACTGAAATGTTCTAAAATTTTTCTACTGTTTGAGCTATATAAGTTTA
The DNA here is from genome assembly GCA_034190295.1 of Cyanobacteriota bacterium. Taxonomy (GTDB): domain Bacteria; phylum Cyanobacteriota; class Cyanobacteriia; order Cyanobacteriales; family Microcoleaceae; genus Okeania. The sequence goes on from JAXHSW010000103.1 coordinate 20,658, forward strand.
CTTGTGTAGTAGTTTGTTTTTCTTGTTTTCTGGCTATATATTCGGAGAAATTTGAGAAGGAAGTAGAGGAGAATGTTAGTTTTCTATCTGAATTAATTTGGTTTTCGATAGTAGAAATTTTTTCTGCTGATAATATGTCTATTTCTACAGGTGGTCCAAGACTTGCTGAGGTTGTTTGAATTGGACTTACTCGACTAACAGGGTCAAAGGAGGATTTAATTTGAGGAATTTTGTAAAGTACGGTTTCTCTAAATTCTTGTCCTGAGAAGGTGCTTTTTACAGACAATATGATTTCTTCAGTCCCCTGGTTTGATTTTGGCACTGGGTTAGATACTTCCTGTCGTAATTTTGTAACAGAATTGGTTACTGTTTGTGAAGGGAGGGTTTCGACTATTGGAGGTAGTTCTGGTGGAGGCAGAGGATAGGACATATTTCAGATAGAAACACTAAGCTCAAACGTGAAAAATCGGAGTCGATGGTCAACTTAAGAGTTAGAACTTTTACAGAAGATCGATCGATTTAAGAGTAAAAGTCTAATTAGCTTGGCCTGGAGATTACTTTTTTCCACTTTATTATAGGTATATCATTTAGTTACTCACTGAATTTTATTTTACTTATCATATTTTGTAAATCATGTCAAAAATTAGCCTGGAATGTAACACTTTAGAAGATTAGTGTACTTCCAGGCTGACTGAAATCTTAGTGCAAGTTTTTTGTCATCTCTATAATCTAAAGACTTTCTTACTCCATATCTCGACCACTAGGGTTACGAGCGGGGTCGTTGGACAAGAATCCAAAAATGAATAATCCTACAAAGAACAGGACGACAATATTAACGACTATTTTTAGAGTTAGCATTTATTAGTTTTCTCCCAGAGTGTGAAAAATTGATATTGATTATGAAAAATCTACACTTTTCTTATCATATCTAAATATTTAATTATTTTACTATAATTATGTGTAAAAATGTGTCAAATATTTTTCAACTTTTTTTGGCTCCATTGCCAGATTTGTGCAAGGACTTTTTCTATCCAGGTCATAACTACATCCACCCACCCCAATATTTCTTCTAGGGGATGTTTGATATATCCCATTGAAACTGAGGCTACTTCTAAGTAGTCTTGTTCTTGTTGATTATCTGGCCTACTTTCTATTATATAACCTTGAGTAGAAGTTTTGGTATTTTTTATGGTATGAGAAAGGTTTTGTTCATTTGCCTTTGTTAAAGCTTTGATGTTTCTGTCCCGATTTTCTTGACATCTGATAGTTTCTATTTGGGCAGAATTATTAGATATGAAAATGATATTTTGAGAAGGGTTCTTTGTCTGGTCTTCCTCTATTTTTACTTCTAACAATGAATCAAAGGGTAATTCTTCTATGTTAATCGGATTAATAGGTGGTAGTAAATCATTTAAACCTAGACTTCTAGTAATTGGGTGTAGGTAATGTTTAGCTATATTATTAATAAAGTCACGGAAAGTTAGATTGGAACTTGACAATAATGGCAGTGTTTGGTAGTGCTTCTTTTGCTGAATTAGTTCATTTTTCTCTAGGGCTAAATTTAATTCCTCAAATAGATTGAACCACAAGGCTATTTTACTGGTTTGTACCCAAGCCATAATTTGCCAGAAAATGCTCATATATCTGGAGTTGGGTACAATTTCGGCGCATGGTTGAAGTTGCAATGGGGTTTTGTTTTCTAAGTATGCTGTTAGGATAAGTGGCTGTTTTTGTTGGTCTTTGGTCAAAAGTTCAGATTTTTGATGATTCTCTGCCAGGATGTCTTGATTTTTTGATTTAATATCTAGTCCTGGGAAAAGTTTAGATTGGGGTTTTATTAGAGAGGTGCTTGAGGTGTTTATTGAGAGTTTAGCTGCTTCTGGGGTGACTGTTTGTTTTGTTTTTAGTGATGCTTGTTGAATAGATTGATTAGCATTTTGATAATTTTTAGTTGTTTGATTATTTACTTTATTTGTAATTTCTGGTAAATCTTTTTCTGCTTTTTTTCCTAGTTTTTTGACTGTTAGGCGAGAGGTTTGCAGCAACACATATATTGGATAAAGTAACAATTGAATTGTGTTGGTTGTTGCAGATTTTATTTGACTGAGGGCGCGATCGCTTTGGTCTAATATTTGGCGATATTTTTCTGAAACAAAGTTTAATACTTTACTTTTATAAGGACTTGATGTCATTTTTTTTAGATCTTTTGATAGGGATGGGTTTATTTATTTTCTATAGCAGGGAATAGGCAATAGGCAATAGGCAACAGTGGGAAAAGCATTTCTCTGTCTTATAGTTCATTATCAGTCTATGTGAAACACCAACTCGTTCCTTGCTATAGATTTTCTTTTTTTTGAAGCCATAGTGGAAGGCGATTGGATAATTTTTGTAGAATTAAAAGCGAACAATTTATAGATAGTAGTATGTTACTAAATAACTGTATTATATCTCAAAAGTGAAGTTTTATGGGACTCAGGTGGTAGGAATTAGTTTTTTTCAATTCTGAGTTAATTTTAATATGAAATATGATTTGGCTTTACTTTTTTATAGAATAGCTAAGGTTTTGATGAAAGAATTTTTTGTATGGGGAAAGCTCATGAAGAACTTAAGTTAGTTGCAAAAAAGTTGTTGTTAGAAAAAAAGTCAGAATCTACTTCTACATCTCTATCTCAAGGAGAAAAAATATAGGATTTTGTTGGTATTTTTATGAAAAAGTTATCTATTCTTTTGTTGAATAAATAGTCATGCGTAGGGGCGAACGACTCCCAATACATAAATTGTCTCACAATTTTTTGAGGAATGCAAGGCTCAAAACCTTGGGGATTTTTTTTGGTGCTTCACAAAATGATTGTTTTCAATGAAAGGAAAAAAACTTTTTCTCCTTTCTAAATTGAGTGGAGCGATCGCTTCAGATTCTCTATTAGTTATAGGTAGAAAGTGCGGTGTTTTTTTAGTTGAATAAATAGTCATGCGTAGGGGCGAACAACTCCCAATACATAAATTGTCTCACAATTTTTTGAGGAATGCAAGACTCAAAACCTTTGGGTTTTTTTTGAAGCTTCACAAAATGTTTTTTTTGACTCTTCTCAATTGAGTGGGGCGATCGCTTATCTCTCTGTATATAGTTATCAGTAGAAAGTTTGGCGTTTTTAGTTGAATAAAAAGTCATGCGTAGGGGCGAACGACTCCCAATATATAAATTGTCTCACAATTTTTTGGGGAATGCAAGACTAAAAACCTCACAGATTTTTTGAGCTTCACAAAATGTTTTTTTTTGACTCTTCTCAATTGAGTGGGGCGATCGCTCTATTAGTTAGTAGTTATCAGTAGAAAGTGCGGTGTTTTTAGTTGAATAAAAAGTCATGCGTAGGGGCGAACAACTCCCAATACATAAATTGTCTCACAATTTTTTGAGGAATGCAAGGCTCAAAACCTTTGGGGTTTTTTTGTGCTTCACAAAATGATTGTTTTCAATGAAACGAAACCATAGTTATCTGCTTTCTTAGTTGAGTGGAGCGATTGCTTCTATATATCTATTGTTTATTAATTAATTATGGGTTAGTTATAGGTAGAAAGTGCGGTGTTTTTAGTTGAATAAATAGTCATGCGTAGGGGCGAACGACTCCCAATACATAAATTGTCTCACAATTTTTTGAGGAATGCAAGGCAAATAACCTCACAGATTTTCTGGTGCTTCACAAAATGTTTTTTTTGCTCTTCTCAGTTGAGTGGAGCGATCGCTTATATCTATATATAGTTATCGGTAGAAAGTGCGGTGTTTTTAGTTGAATAAAAAGTCATGCGTAGGGGCGAACAACTCCCAATACATAAATTGTCTCACAATTTTTTGGGGAATGCAAGGCAAATAACCTCACAGATTTTTTTGGTGCTTCGCAAAATGTTTTTTCTCTACTGAAACGAATATTTTCTCTATCTTCTCAATTGAGTGGAGCGATCGCCTATATCTCTAATATATAGTTATCGGTGAAAAGTGCGGTGTTTTTAGTTGAATAAATAGTCATGCGTAGGGGCGAACGACTCCCAATACATAAATTGTCTCACAATTTTTTGAGGAATGCAAGGCAAAAAACTTTGGCGTCACGGATTTTTTTAGGAGCTTCATAGAATGTTTCTTTTCGATGAGATGACAGGAAAACTTTTTCTACTTTCTCAGTTGAGTGGAGCGATCGCTTATATCTCTATATATAGTTATCGGTGAAAAGTGCGGTGTTTTTAGTTGAATAAATAGTCATGCGTAGGGGCGAACGACTCCCAATACATAAATTGTCTCACAATTTTTTGAGGAATGCAAGACTCAAAACCTTACAGATTTTTTCAGTGCTTCACAAAATGATTGTTTTCAATGAAACTAAATCATAATTATTTTCTTTCTCAGTTGAGTGGAGCGATCGCCAATATCTCTAATATATAGTTATCGGTGAAAAGTGCGGTGTTTTTAGTTGAATAAATAGTCATGCGTAGGGGCAAACGACTCCCAATACATAAATTGTCTCACAGTTTTTTGAGGAATGCAAGGCAAAAAACTTTGGCGTCACGGGCTTTTGGGTGCTTCATAGAATGTTTTTTTTCGATGAGATGACAGGAAAACTTTTTCTACTTTCTCAGTTGAGTGGAGCGATCGCTTATATCTCTATATATAGTTATCGGTAGAAAGTGCGGTGTTTTTAGTTGAATAAATAGTCATGCGTAGGGGCGAACGACTCCCAATACATAAATTGTCTCACAATTTTTTGAGGAATGCAAGACTAAAAACCTCACAGATTTTTTTGAGCTTCACAAAATGTTTTTTTCTCTGTTCTGAATTGAGTGGAGCGATCGCTTATATCTCTATATATAGTTATCGGTGAAAAGTGCGGTGTTTTTAGTTGAATAAATAGTCATGCGTAGGGGCGAACGAATCCCAATACATAAATTGTCTCACAATTTTTTGAGGAATGCAAGACTAAAAACCTCACAGATTTTTTTGAGCTTCACAAAATGTTTTTTTCTCTGTTCTGAATTGAGTGGAGCGATCGCTTATATCTCTATATATAGTTATCGGTGAAAAGTGCGGTGTTTTTAGTTGAATAAATAGTCATGCGTAGGGGCGAACGAATCCCAATACATAAATTGTCTCACAATTTTTTGAGGAATGCAAGACTCAAAACCTCACAGATTTTTTGGTGCTTCACAAAATGCTAAATTTGACTCTACTGAAACGAATATTTTCTCTATCTTCTCAGTGGAGTGGAGCGATCGCTTATATCTCTATATATAGTTATCCGTAGAAAGTGTGGCGTTTTTAGTTGAATAAATAGTCATGCGTAGGGGCGAACGAATCCCAATATATAAATAGTCTCACAATTTTTTGAGGAATGCAAGACTAAAAACCTGTGAGGTTTTTTTGGAGCCTCACAAAATGTTTTTTTTGATTCTATCGAAACGAATATTTTCCCTATCTTCTCAATTGAGTGGAGCGATCGCTTATATCTCTATATATAGTTATCCGTAGAAAGTGTGGCGTTTTTAGTTGAATAAATAGTCATGCGTAGGGGCGAACGACTCCCAATATATAAATAGTCTCACAATTTTTTGAGGAATGCAAGACTCAAAACCTCACAGATTTTTTGGTGCTTCACAAAATGCTAAATTTGACTCTACTGAAACGAATATTTTCTCTATCTTCTCAGTGGAGTGGAGCGATCGCTTATATCTCTATATATAGTTATCGGTGAAAAGTGCGGTGTTTTTAGTTGAATAAATAGTCATGCGTATGGGCGAACAACTCCCAATATATAAATAGTCTCACAATTTTTTGAGGAATGCAAGACTCAAAACCTCACAGATTTTTTGGTGCTTCACAAAATGCTAAATTTGACTCTACTGAAACGAATATTTTCTCTATCTTCTCAGTGGAGTGGAGCGATAGCTTATATCTATTCTTCTTTCTTCTGCTATATACTCGCTCTAACCAGATAAATAATCAAGAAATCAAAACTTTATGCAACATCCTATCAAAGAAATTTCAACAACTATAGAAAAACTAAGAAAATTAACTCAAATAGATATTCAAAGACAATGGCGATGCCGACAAAAAGATATACCTTTAACCGCACTTGAAAATTTAGATAGTTGGGAGTTAGCCGTAACAAATGAGAAAAAACATATTGCCTGGACAAAAGGTAAACAGACTTTATGGTTAGGGCAAAAATTGATAATTCCCTCACACTTAAACGACTATTTTTTAGCTGATTTATCTTTAAGATTAAGTTTAACTTGGTGGGCTGAATCTGCAGAAATTTATGTGAATGGAAAATTAGTACAAACAGGAGATTTATTTGACTGTTCGAGTCGAATTTTACTGAGTCAAAAGGCGATGATTGGGGAGACTTTTTTAATTGGGATTAAGTTGGTAAGTCCGGCACATGACTGGGGAGCTTTAGTAAAGTCTTGGTGCGTCTATGAAAATGTGGATAATTATCAGCTAGACCCTGGTTTATTGGCAGATGAGTTAGAAATTTTGGTTGAATATTTGGCAAATACTGAGGCTGAGAATTATTTAGATATAGACAGAATAAAAGATGCGGTGAATTTGATAGATTGGCAGTCAGTTGGAGAGAGGGAAAAGTTTGAAAAGTACCTGGTAAAAGTTAATGCTGAAATAGTCAAAATTTCTGAGAAGTATATTAATAGTTTAAAGCTGAAATTATTGGGTCATGCTCATTTAGATTTAGCTTGGTTATGGGATGTAAAAGAAACTTGGGAAGTAGCGCAACGAACTTTTGAGTCTGTATTGAATTTACAACAAGATTTTCCCGAACTTATTTTCTGTCATTCAACTCCGGCACTATATGAATGGATAGAAATAAATAGACCAGATTTATTTAATAGAATTAAAGGGCAAGTTGAGTTGGGAAAGTGGGAGTTTGTTGGGGGTTTGTGGGTAGAACCAGAGTTAAATACGGTGAGTGGGGAATCAATTGTTCGGCAGGTTTTATATGGTCAAGGTTATTTTTGGGAAAAGTTTGGCAGATTTTCTCTTGTAGCTTGGTTGCCGGATAGTTTTGGTTTTTGTTGGCAACTTCCGCAAATTCTTCAGGGTGGGGGTATGGAATATTTTGTGACTCAAAAGTTAGGTTGGAATGATTTTATGGGGTTTCCTTTTGAGGTTTTTTGGTGGGAAGGTCTGGATAAAAGTCGGATTTTTAGTTTGATGTTACCGCCGATAGGAGAGGGTATTGATGTTGTGAAGATGGGAAGGTTTGCTTGTGAATGGTTGGTGAAAACTGGTAGGAAAAATGTTTTGTGGTTGCCTGGGGTGGGAGACCATGGTGGGGGTCCGACTCGGGATATGTTGGAGGTGGGTAGGAGATGGCGGGAGTCTGGTTTTTTTCCTCTGTTGGAGTTTACGACTGCTGAGAGTTTTTTGGTGGAGTTGGCGGGGGAAAGTTCTGATGATTATCCTATTTGGCGGGATGAACTTTATCTGGAGTTTCATCGGGGTTGTTATACGACTCATGCGGATCAAAAAAGATGGAACCGCTGTTGTGAGGGTTTGTTGTATGAGGCGGAGTTGTTTGCTGTTTTTGCTTCGGTTTTGACTGGGGCTTTTTATCGGAAGGGTGATTTGGAGGTTGCTTGGAAGGGGGTTTTGTTTAATCAGTTTCATGATATTTTGCCTGGTTCGGCTATTTCTGATGTTTATGTGGATGCTGATTATGGTTGGAGGGAGTCTGAAGGGTTGGGGTTGGAAGTTTTGGATGAGGCGATGGAGGCGATCGCTTCTCATATCGATTTTTGTCCGCCTTTTTCCTTTGATTCTGGTGGAGGTGGGATGTTTTATCGGGTTATTGTTTTTAATTCTCTTAATTGGCAACGCTCGGAATTGGTTTCGGTTGCTTTGCCAGCGCCTCCGGAAAAAAAGAATAGTTGGGTAGATAATTATTCTGCTGGTATACAAAACAATGGAAATGACTGGCTAGTTTATGACAATGGGGGAAATTTAGTTAGTTCTCAGGTATCGGATAATGATTTATTGTTTGTTGCTTCTGATGTGCCTGGGGTTGGTTATCGAGTGTTTTGGTTATGTTGCGGGTTTTCAGATTTGGACAAAAGACTATATATGAGCACACCTATTCCCCATTTTACAGATAGAATAGCAAAAAAAATTGAGTCTGTCAATACTGTTAGTTTAAATGGTGAAAGATGGCTTTTAGAGAATGATTTATTACGGGTAAAGGTGGAGGGGGAAACGGGAAATTTGGAGAGTATTTTTGACAAGATTAATCAACGGGAAGTTTTGGGAAAAGGGAAGGGGAATGAATTGCAAGTTTTTCAAGATGAGGGTAAATATTGGGATGCTTGGAATATCGATCCAAATTATGAGAAATATCCTTTAGCACCTGCAAAATTAATAGATATTGGGTGGATAGAAAAGGGAGATTTAAGAAGTTGTCTGCGAGTTATTAGAAAAATAGGAAAGTCTGAGTTTTGTCAGGATTATATTCTGGAATTTGGTTCTCCACTGCTAAAAATTAAGAGTTGGGTAAATTGGCAGGAAAGTCATACTTTAGTTAAAGTTGCTTTTCCTATAAATATAGATACGGATTTTGTTACTTATGAAATTCCTTGTGGGGCTATTAAGAGAATGACTAAGTTTCAGACAGAAAGAGATAAAGCAAAATGGGAAGTTCCTGCTTTACGTTGGGCAGATATTAGTGATGATAATTATGGGGTAAGTTTGCTGAATGATTGTAAGTATGGATATGATGCAAAGTCAGATGAATTACGTTTAACTTTATTAAGGGGTTCGACTTGGCCTGATGAGGAGGCTGATGTAGGAATTCACGAATTTACTTATGCTATTTATCCTCATTTGGGAAGTTGGGAAAGTGCTGGTACTGTGCAACGGGGTTATGAATTAAATCTGCCTTTGCTTGTTAAGGTAATGCCGTGGATTAGTTCGGAAAAATCTAGTGGAAAATTGCCACAAACTTATCGTTTCTTAGGTTGGGAAACTGATAATTTAATTTTAATGGCGTTGAAACGGTCAGAGAATAATCAATCTTGGATTTTAAGGTGTTATGAATGTTTGGGAAGACAGGCAATTTTGAAATTGGAAAGTGATGCTGGTTTGGCAGTAGGAAAAGTTGTCGATTTGTTGGAGCGAGATGTGGCTGAACCTTCTGTTGACTTTGATAGTAGAAGTTGTGAAATTTCACCTTGGAAAATAATGAGTTTTTCTCTCGATTTTCTGGTGTGATGAATTTGGGGAAATGTTGTGAATTGAGATGAGCGATCGCTTGTCTTGGTCGGTAATTTCTGCTCTGAGGAAAAATATTCGACTTTCCTTTACCTCTGGCAGTGAAAATTTCTCTATATATATAGATATAAGTTTGGCAATTTCTGATTTTTACCTGTGATAGATGGTAAATTTTCTCTATTTATCTTTTGTCTGATTCGGAAATTTTGGCTTTGAGGAAAAATCGTCGACTTTCCTTTACCTCTGGCAATGAAAATTTCTCTATAAATATGGATAGCAGTTTGCCAATTTATGATTTTTACCTGTGGGGGATGGTGAATTTTTTCTATTTATTTTTTGTCTACGTCGGGAATTTCTGCTCTGAGGAAAAATATTCGACTTTCCTTTACCTCTGGCAGTGAAAATTTCTCTATATATATAGATATAAGTTTGGCAATTTCTGATTTTTGGCTGTGATAGATGGTAAATTTTCTCTATTTATCTTTTGTCTGATTCGGAAATTTTGGCTTTGAGGAAAAATCGTCGACTTTCCTTTATCTCTGGCAGTGAAAATTTCTGATAAATATGGATAGCAGTTTGCCAATTTATGATTTTTACCTGTGGGGGATGGTGAATTTTTTCTATTTATTTTTTGTCTACGTCGGGAATTTCTGCTCTGAGGAAAAATATTCGACTTTCCTTTACCTCTGGCAGTGAAAATTTCTCTATATATATAGATATAAGTTTGGCAATTTCTGATTTTTGGCTGTGATAGATGGTAAATTTTTTCTATTTATCTTTTGTCTGGGTTGGGAATTTCTGTTATGAGGAAAAATCGTCGACTTTCCTTTATGTCTGGCAGTGAAAATTTCTGATAAATATGGATAGCAGTTTGCCAATTTATGATTTTTACCTGTGGGGGATGGTGAATTTTTTCTATTTATTTTTTGTCTACGTCGAGAATTTCTGCTCTGAGGAAAACTGACGATTTTTTCTTTAATTTTGGCAGTTAAAATTTCTGATAAATATAGATGGCAGTTTGGCAATTTCTGATTTTTTGTTGTGGGAGATGAGAAATTTTTCTCTATTTATCTTTTGTCTACGTCGAGAATTTCTGCTCTGAGGAAAACTGACGATTTTTTCTTTAATTTTGGCAGTTAAAATTTCTGATAAATATGGATAGCAGTTTGGCAATTTCTGATTTTTAGTTGTGGGAGATGGTGAATTTTCTCTATTTATCTTTTGTCGGAGTCGGGAATTTCTGCTCTGAGGAAAACTGACGATTTTTTCTTTAATTTTGGCAGTTAAA
>JAXHSW010000104.1:0-9631 GCA_034190295.1 Cyanobacteriota bacterium
ATGAGGGGATGGGGAGATGGGGAGATGGGGAGATGGGGGGATGGGGAGATGGGGAGATGGGGAGATGGGGGATTTAATATTGAAGTGTGGATAGAATTATAAACATATACTGTATAACCGGATTCTATATCAGGAGTCATATCAAATCCGGTTGAATACTTATCTTATGTTTGGGGGTGGGGAGTGTGGTCTGGGTGGGGAGTGTGGGAACCCACCCCTAACCCCTCCGGTGGAGGGGAATGTGGAGAGGTTGAGAGATTGAAGGCGAGAAAGTGTGGATAGAATTATCAACATATACATATACTGTATAACCGGATTCTATATCAGAAGGGAAGAAGAAGGAACAGGAGAAGAAAGTTTTTGATCCCGCTATTAAACGGAGATGATATTAGTTAGGAAAAAACTCCTTTCTACCTCTGTGACTTTCGACTCTACTGACTCCTGAAATATCATAAATTTATTCACAAACGCCTTTTTTTCAATCAAAGCTATGATAAGCTGTTATGTATTTAGGGTTTGCTGAATAAATCTTTTAGTAGGGGTAGGAGACAGGAGACAACCCACCCCTAACCCCTCCCAGGAGGGGAAGACAGGAGAAATGGGAATTATAGAGGAGGTAGTCGGAAAAATTGTCGATCGTGATTTTTCTGCCATAATCCTCCCAAAATACTAGCTTTATGCAGCTCAAAAAGCTAAAAAGCTGGCACTTTTTTCGACAAAAAAATGCTACAACCAATATCAGTAAATGCTTTGATATTTAATCAGCAAGCCCTATTTAAACGACTTATTATTCTGTACCTCGCTCAAGGGAACACTCTTCTGACTTGCTGACTTGCTGACTTGCGCGTAGCGCTATAGCTCATCTGGGTCAATTCCTCTTTCTCTTAGTATTGCTGCGAGTCTGTCAGCTCTTTGCTTTTCCTGTTCAGCTCTTTGCTTTTCTTGTTCAGCTCTTTGCTTTTCCTGTTCAGCTCGTTGCTTTTCCTGTTCAGCTCGTTGCTTTTCCTGTTCAGCTCGTTGATATTCCTGCTCTCTAAGTCGCTCTAATTCTATCGATGTCAGGAACTTGCGTCCATCAGGTCGATATATTTCTAAGGTATTTTCTGTGATTTGAAAACGGATATTCAAACGTGGACTGACCCAACCATCAATCTTTTCTATTGTTTCTAAGCGATCGCTTTGAGGAGAAGCAGTATTATTCACTCTAATTAAACCTGTAAAATCTATTTTATCGGGGTCATAAATATAATATTCTTCGACTCCATGCTGTTGATAAAATAGTAATTTTTTATTCATTTCTTTGAGACGGTTGCCCGGTGATAATATTTCAAATACCACTTGGGGAGCAATATTTTCTTCCTCCCATTGTTTATAAGAACCTCTATCTCTTTTTGGTCTACCAAATACAACCATAATATCAGGAGCAGTCCGAATTTTATTATTTCCTACCACCGGATACCAGAGGAAATCTCCAGCGACAAAAACATCAGCAACCTCAGCAAATAAAATTTCTAAATTTTCTTTGATAGTTACAATCCAGCGAAATTGTTTTGTATTATCTGCCTTATGTTGACCATCACTTTCTGGATAAATAATTTCTAGTTTAGTATCAGTTATTAGTTCTTGTACCATACTTTTTTGTTATGACTTTTTCGGTTAGAAAATATTAGACCAAATTTGGTCGATTGAAAATATTTTTAATTGCTATCTGTTTCCTGTTATTTTAAATTAATTAGCAAAGACTCCATATTTGATATTACAGTAAATTTCAGGATAGTAAGGTACAGTTTAAGACTAATCTATAATTTTTATTCATTTCCTGTTCCCTATTCCCAGCTCCGGTGTTTTCTATTCCCTCTCTAAAAGCTTCAACAATTAATAATTAATAATTAATAATTGGTAGTGCGTCAAGGAAGTGTGGGAAGTTGGTTCGTGTGGTCTGTGCGGTCCGTGCGGGAAGCGTGGTCCGTGTGGTCCGGTCTGCTCGAAAGTAGGAGGAATAATTGTACCTGTATCTTTCTGGGAAGTGTCTGTCTTTCGTCCTAACTTTTTGGTCTTAAAGGGTGAAAAATTTGCACTTTTTTCCCGACAAAAATCCTAAAAACTTTATAGATCAGTGCTTTTAGATTAGATATGCAGGCCCTACGCAGGCGAATCCCACACTTTACTGATGCACAACCTAATAATTATTAATTGTTGAAAATAAGAGGATTGATTCAAAGGAATTTTTTTATTTATTATCCCCTTAAAAGGGGAGTTTTTAAACCACAATTTTTCGATAAAATTTTTACCGAAGAATTAAATAATTAAATAATTAAATAATTAAATAATTCGCGCCTTGAAGCCTCCCCTTTCAAGGGGAAAAAAATAAATTTTTTCCTTTTATTCAATCCTATCCGTTTTAGGGAGAGGTAATTATCAATTATCCATTATCAATTATCAATTATTGAACAGATCGACTAGAAAACCGCTGTCTAATACCATTTTAAGAAAAGAATGTTACGAATAATTTGGCTGATTAAAAGATTTTATAGGAGATGTCCTTTTAACTAAAAAGATAATTTCCGACCTAAAAAATGATATTGAAGCCATTCCCATAAGACTCGGTCTTCCCCCTCCACGGTCGGGGCCTGCGGGTGGGTTGACTCCTAAGAAGTAGCCTAGCTATTTTTCATTAATTGATGATTGATAATGGATAATGGATAATTACCGAAAAATTGGGTTTAAAGCCTCTCCCTTTTAGGAGGATGAAAAAATATTCAGTGAGCGTATTTTCGTTTTCTCCGGCAATAGTTGTCGGTACTGATAACTGATAACTGATAACTGATAACTGAAATGACCTCTCCCTAAAACGGATAGGATTGACTAACTCCGAAAAAATTTATTCTTTTCCCCTTGAAAGGGGAGGCAGAGTAAGCTAAATTGTTTAATTATATCATTATTTAATTATCAATTATTCGGTAACAAATATTTATCAAACTGCTATAATAAAGTATTAGTCTCAAATAAACGTTCAATTTTTGAATATTTGAATCTACAGTTCACAATTATACCTCAATAAATATGAATCTTAAAAAGAAACCAAAAAGTCCTAATAAACGTCAGATTGGCAGTGCATTATTAATTTTGGCAGGTCTGTTATTTGCAGCATATTTATTAGTGCCACGTCGTAAACCTCCTCGTGTTCCCTACAGTGTCTTTATTCAACAGGTAGAAAACGGACAGGTAGTGGGGGTTCAAATAGATGAAGAAAAAATTTTATATCGTCTCAAAGGAGAAGAGAATAAACCCGGACCTTTACTTGTCACTACTCCAATAAATGACTCTCAATTACTTCAGCGTTTAGAAGATAATAAAGTTTTATTTCAAGCTGCACCGCCTCAAAGTCGCTGGGTTGCTATTCTCTTAAACTGGGTAATTCCGCCGATTATATTAGTATTAGCATTTCAGTTTTTTATGAATCGCGGTTCTCAAGGCGCTCTGTCAATGAGTAAGAATAAAGCGAAGGTTTATGTGGAAGGAGAATCAGATAAAATTACTTTTACTGATATTGCTGGAGTGGAAGAAGCAAAGACAGAATTAACAGAAATTGTAGACTTCTTAAAATCACCTAAAAAGTTTACTGAAATTGGAGCTAGAATTCCTAAAGGTTTATTATTAGTCGGACCTCCTGGAACGGGTAAAACTTTATTAGCAAAAGCAGTGGCAGGAGAAGCAGGAGTACCTTTTTTTAGTATATCTGGTTCGGAATTTGTAGAGTTATTTGTTGGTACTGGTGCTGCTAGAGTTCGTGATTTATTTAAAGAGGCAAAAAAGAAGGCTCCTTGTATTATTTTTATTGATGAAATAGATGCTATTGGTAAGTCAAGAAGCAGTGGAAATTTTCACAGTGGAGGTAATGATGAACGAGAACAAACTCTCAATCAATTGTTAACTGAAATGGATGGTTTTGGTGCTGGAGATTTGACAGTTATTATCTTGGCTGCTACTAACCGTCCAGAGGCTTTAGATGCTGCTTTATTACGTCCGGGAAGGTTTGATAGACAAGTATTAGTAGACCGTCCCGACTTATCTGGTCGTGAAGCAATTTTAAATATTTATGGCAAAAAAGTTAAATTAGGAGAAGATGTAGATTTACATAAAATAGCAGTGAGAACTTCTGGTTTTGGCGGTGCAGATTTAGCTAATCTTGTTAATGAAGCTGCTTTATTAGCTGCTAGAAATCAAAGGCAAACTGTGGCACAAAAAGACTTTGCTGAAGCTATTGAAAGAGTAATTGCTGGTTTGGAAAAAAGAAGTAGAGTTTTGAGCGATCGCGAGAAGAAAATAGTGGCTTATCACGAGGTTGGTCATGCTTTAGTTGGAGCGATAATGCCTGGTAGTGGTAAGGTGGAAAAAATCTCTATTGTACCAAGGGGAATGGCAGCATTAGGTTATACTTTGCAACTTCCTACTGAGGATAGATTTTTAAGAAATGAACAAGAAATTAGAGGGCAAATTGCTACTTTTTTGGGAGGACGTGCGGCGGAGGAAATTATATTTGGAAATATTACTACTGGAGCTTCTGGAGATTTACAAAAAGCCACTGATTTTGCCGAACAAATGGTAACAACTTATGGTATGAGTAAAGTATTAGGACCTTTGGCTTATGAACGGAGTGGTAAAGGAGGATTTTTGGCGAATGGTGGGATGAATTCCCGTCGTTTATTGAGTGAAAAAACTGCTGAAGCAATTGATAATGAAGTGAAGGAAATTGTAGAGAAAGCTCATCAAGAAGCTTTAGATATTTTGAATCATAATCAAGATTTGTTAGAAAAGATTTCTCAGCAAATTTTAGCGCAAGAAGTGATAGAAGGTGAGGAGTTATATAAGTTATTAGACCAGGCGCGATCGCCTTGGGAAGAATGAAGTCAAAATTCAAAAGTTAAAAGTTAAAAGTTAAAAGTCAGGAGTTATTTTTGTCACGGGAATTTTGAGCGACTCTCCCAAGAATTCATACATTCAAAAGTTAAAAGTTAGGAGTTATTTTTGTCACGGGAATTTTGAGTAACTCTCCCAAGAAGTTAAAAGTTAAAATTCATACATTCAAAAGTTAAAAGTTAGGAGTTATTTTTGTCACGGGAATTTTGAGCAACTCTCCCAAGAAGTTAAAAGTCAAAATTCAAAAGTAAAAATTCAAAAGTAAAAAGTTAGGAGTTATTTTTGTCACGGGAATTTTGAGCAACTCTCCCAAGAAGTTAAAAGTCAAAGTTCAAAATTCAAAAGTTAAAACTTAGGAGTATGGAGTTATTTTTGTCACGGGAATTTTGAGTAACTCTCCCAAGAAGTTAAAAGTTAAAAGTCAAAATTCAAAAGTAAAAATTCAAAAGTCAAAAGTTAGGAGTTATTTTTGTCACAGGAATTTTGAGCAACCCTCCCAAGAAGTTAAAAGTAAAAATTCAAAAGTCAAAAGTTAAAAGTTAAAACTTAGGAGTTATTTTTGTCACGGGAATTTTGAGCAACTCTCCCAAGAAGTTAAAAGTCAAAATTCAAAAGTTAAAAGTTAAAAGTTAGGAGTTATTTTTGTCACGGGAATTTTGAGCAACTCTCCCAAGAAGTTAAAAGTCAAAATTCAAAAGTCAAAAGTTAAAAGTTAAAACTTAGGAGTTATTTTTGTCACGGGAATTTTGAGCCACTCTCCCAAGAAGTTAAAAGTCAAAATTCAAAAGTTAAAAGTTAAAAGTTAGGAGTTATTTTTGTCACGGGAATTTTGAGCAACTCTCCCAAGAAGTCAAAAGTTAAAAGTTAAAAGTTAAAATTCAAAAGTTAAAAGTTAAAAGTTAGGAGTGATTTTTGTCACGGGAATTTTGAGCAACTCTCCCAAGAAGTCAAAATTCAAAAGTTAAAAGTTAGGAGTTATTTTTGTCACGGGAATTTTGAGCCACTCTCCCAAGAAGTTAAAAGTCAAAATTCAAAAGTTAAAAGTTAAAAGTTAGGAGTTATTTTTGTCACGGGAATTTTGAGCCACTCTCCCAAGAAGTCAAAAGTTAAAAGTTAAAAGTTAAAAGTTAAAAGTCAAAAGTTAGGAGTTATTTTTGTTACAGGAATTTTGAGCAACTCTCCCAAGAAGTCAAAAGTAAAAATTCAAAAGTAAAAATTCAAAAGTAAAAAGTTAGGAGTTATTTTTGTCACGGGAATTTTGAGCAACCTTCCCAAGAAGTTAAAAGTTAAAATTCAAAAGTTAAAAGTCAAAAGTTAGGAGTTATTTTTGTTACAGGAATATTGAGCAACTCTCCCAAGAAGTTAAAAGTTAAAAGTCAAAAGTTAAAACTTAGGAGTTAGGAGTTATTTTTGTCACGGGAATTTTGAGCAACCTTCCCAAGAAGTTAAAAGTTAAAAGTCAAAAGTTAAAACTTAGGAGTTAGGAGTTATTTTTGTCACGGGAATTTTGAGCAACTCTCCCAAGAAGTCAAAATTCAAAAGTTAAAACTTAGGAGTTAGGAGTTATTTTTGTCACAGGAATTTTGAGCAACCCTCCAAAAAGGAGATGGGGAGTGTGAGGAAATGGGGAGTAGAAAAAACATTTCCCTGTTTAAGGTTATATCAAATCCTTCTAAATTTCCCATAATCTCACGGTTCCATCCTCACTCCCAGTCGCAATCAATTTACTATCTGGACTAAAAGCAATACCATTGACAGTATCTGTATGTCCAGCCAATACCTTAATTTCTGTAGCCGATTTTGTATCCCATAACTTGACAATACCATCCCTATCTCCAGCAGCCAAAAACCGACTATCAGGACTCATTGCCAGACTCTCTACTCGATTGTTATGTCCTTCTAAAACTGTAACCTCATCCTGAGATACCATATTCCATAAATGCACTTGCTCGCAACTACTAAAGCTCAGAAACTGACCATCGTTACTAATGGCAACATTACCTATGCAATTAATGGGACCCTGCAAAATCTCAATTTCTGTCTCAGAAGCAATATCCCACAACCTCACAGTACCATCATCGCTACCAGACGCCAGAAACTTACCGTCAGAACTAAAAACAACACTTTGAATATAGTCTGTATGTCCCCAAAAATTTTTGACTACTTGCTTTGATGCAATTTCCCATAAATTTAGATGATGTTGCGAATCTATAAATGCTACTAACTTTAGACCGGGACCGATAGCAACAATTTTCGGGCAACTATTTCGCGGTATCTGAATATAAGTTTCCGATTGATTTCCCCACAAACAAATCTGATTAAAGTTGCCATCAGAAATCTGACTACTGCCAAAAACAAAACAATAATCATCTGAATTAGATGCAACTTGCACCCACTCCATGTCTGAGACTATTGTTTCGATATTTTCTCCAGAAAGGATATTCCATAATTGGACTTGATTACGACTGACAACAGCTAGAAATTTTCCATCAGAACTAAAAGCAACTTTTTTGATGAAAAAATTTGTTTGGGTTTCCAGAGTTGCAATCGTTTTTCCCGATGGAATTTCTGAAATATCTACTCGGTCATAACTGCCAGTAGCAAATAATGTACTATTAGGACTAAAGGCAATACTACCAATGTAACTAGGATGGCCGGGTAATGTCACTATTTTTGTTTGTGATGCCAAATCCCAGATTTGAGTGTCAGCAGCTAGGAGGCGACTGTCAGAACTAATAGCAGCATTGTTATGCCATGAGTCAAGAAATTTTGACTCGGTTCCTGCTACCATATCCCATATTTGTAAATCATTACTCCCGCAAACAATTAATCTGCCGTCTGGACTAGAAAAGACAAAATTAGAGGGAACGTCTGTTTCCCCTGCCATCATTTTTACTTGAGTTGCAGATGCTATTTCCCAGACTATAACATCACCTATATCTATAAATGTAGCTGCTAGAAATTTACCATCGGCAGCGATCGCTACACTCACTACTTCTAATTCTTCTTCAGGATAAGATAATTCCATCGCTGGAGTTTCTGTTGTCGATGCTAAATTCCAAAATCTGACAGTACCTTTAGTATCTCCACAGGCAAGAAATTGACCTTGAGAACTAATGGCAATACAAGTTATTGTTATATCATCATCAGTTTGTATTTGCAGTTGTCGCAAAAGTTGTCTTTGGCGTAAATCCCAAATATAAATTTTTTGACCCCAACCTAATGCTAGTGTTGTACCATCGTCACTTATTGTGCCACATTTTGCAGGGGAGTCGATATCCCACAGTCGTTGCCAATTATTGATATTGTATAAGCTTGTACCACCACTGGCGCAGATTACTAATAAATCGTTATTCAGGAATTTGATTTTGTAGATATGTCCCAAGGCTATTCGTTGGGTAATTCCTGCTTCTTTTAAGCTAGGTAAAACAACTTGCAATTGATTGGAGTGAGTGTACATTTTCAGCAGCTAAATATAGGGGGATATAAGAGAAATATTATCTCAATTTTCAATTTAGCAAAGTGTTACTCAAGAGTTTTATGTCCGCTATCGGCGAAAATCTATAGCAGGCAACAGGCAACAGGCAACAGGCAACAGTGGGAAGAGTATTTTTCTGTCTTACGGTTCATCATTAACATAAGTCCTAACCAACTGGTTCCTTGCTATATAATAAAATTATTTAGATTTTAAAAAAAGAATTCATTGAGTTGGTAATAAGTATTTATTTATCAAACAGGATTGGGTCGCGCAACTCCGCCTTTTTAGGCTAAATATTTTTGGAGCGAGGCTCAAATACCCTACTTCCCCTCCACGGTCGGGGTTAGGGGTGGGTACACTTGCTGACTTCTGGCTTATGACTTCTGACGCGCGTTAAAGCAGTCGTCATTACTGTATTTGATATATCCAGGACTTACGCACGGACACGCTTATCGAGTTAGGGCGCAATTCGGCAGCTCTACGTTAGCCAATGCCATTCGCCCCTAGATACGGACACTAAATTGAGTTAGGGCGAATGCCATTCGCCCCTACATAACGCAATACTTTTGTTGATTCTAACTTCGGTCTTTCCTTGTCCGTAAAACTACAACGTCTTAGTTTTTCGTTTTAGGGAAACTCAGAATTATAGCGCAATACTTTTGTTGATTCTAACTTCGGTCTTTCCTTGTCCGTAAAACTACAACGTCTTAGTTTTTCGTTTTAGGGAAACTCAGAATTATAGCGCAATACTTTTGTTGATTCTAACTTCGGTCTTTCCTGGTGGGAAAACTACAACGTCTTAGTTTTTCGATTTAGGGAAAGTAAGAATATAGAGCAATATTTTTGTTGATTCTAACTTCGGTCTTTCCTGGTGGGAAAACTACAACGTCTTAGTTTTTCGATTTAGGGAAAGTAAGAATTATAGCGCAATATTTTTGTTGATTCTAACTTCGGTCTTTCCTGGTGGGAAAACTACAACGTCTTAGTTTTTCGATTTAGGGAAAGTAAGAATATAGAGCAATATTTTTCTTGATTCTAGCTTCAGTCCTTGCTGGTGCTAATAAAACTACAACGTCTTAGTTTTTCATTTGAGAGAAACTCAGAATTATAGAGCAATATTTTTGTTGATTCTAACTTCGGTCTTTCCTTGTCCGTAAAACTACAACGTCTTAGTTTTTCGATTTAGGGAAAGTAAGAATTATAGCGCAATATTTTTGTTGATTCTAACTTCGG
>JAXHSW010000104.1:9731-13591 GCA_034190295.1 Cyanobacteriota bacterium
TTTGTTGATTCTAACTTCGGTCTTTCCTTGTCCGTAAAACTACAACGTCTTAGTTTTTCGATTTAGGGAAAGTAAGAATTATAGCGCAATATTTTTGTTGATTCTAACTTCGGTCTTTCCTTGTCCGTAAAACTACAACGTCTTAGTTTTTCGATTTAGGGAAAGTAAGAATTATAGCGCAATATTTTTGTTGATTCTAACTTCGGTCTTTCCTGGTGGGAAAACTACAACGTCTTAGTTTTTCGATTTAGGGAAAGTAAGAATATAGAGCAATATTTTTCTTGATTCTAGCTTCAGTCCTTGCTGGTGCTAATAAAACTACAACGTCTTAGTTTTTCATTAGAGAGACACTCAGAATATAACGCAATATTTTTGTTGATTCCAACTTCGGTCTTCCCTGGTGTGAAAACTACAACGTCTTAGTTTTTGGTTTTAGGGAAAGTAAAAATATAGAGCAATATTTTTGTTGATTCCAACTTCGGTCTTTCCTTGTCCGTAAAACTATAACGTCTTAGTTTTTCCTTTTAGGGAAAGTAAGAATATAGCGATCGCCTGACTCTATTTTAACTGACTTTTCATTATAACTACAACGTCTTAGTTTTTAGATTTTAGATAAAGTTAGAAGGTGCTGAGTCCTAATTTTGAACTTCTCAAGGAGAAAGGCTAGTAAAAAACCATAGCATCTCTAACAATAAATCAATATAATTCAATATAATACAGTATAAAGTTTTGGTGCATCTACTCAATTAGCACTAAATTCTCAATTTTCAAGAAAAACTAATGATAAGAGCGCGTCAAGTATTGAGTGAATATCAAGCAGGTAAAAGAGACTTCCAAGGAGCTAATTTTCGGGGTCTGTCTTTTAAAGGGAAAAAAGGGGAAAAAAGGAAAGATTTGTCTGGAGCAGATTTTAGTGGGGCGGATATTCAAGGTACTAATTTTGGAGGGGCAATTCTGCGAGGTACTAATTTTCAGGGTGCTAACCTAACCATTGTATGACGACGACAGAATTATATTGCTCCGAAGCCAACAGATTTGATATAATACTATTTTGATAAATGTTTGCTACAAATAACTATTCTCTTTATTAGGAGTCAGTCCTCAGGAGTCAGAATGAATTGCTTCAATACCAGTTTTTAGGTAATAAATTCTCTTTTTTTGTCAAAAATACATTTCCTGTAAATTCTTTTAATCGTACTTATTCTTCGTAACATTCTTTTTTAAAATTGGTCTAAAGCCTCCCTTTTTCAAGGTATAAAAAAAGAGACTATTCCTGATGTCAAGTCTCCTTATTGCAGAGGTACTGATAACTGATAACTGATAACTGAAATAGCTTTTTCCTAATTTTTAACTAAAGCTGGAATTAACTTTTCTGCTGTCGAAGCAGACAAAAAACCAAGGGTATAGGGTTCTTCACTAATAGTTACAGCATAAGAGGAGTTTAAATAATCTAAATAATCAGAATTATTCTCTAGATATGCCTGAAAAAATGCCAAACTAAAAGCATCAATATAAGATTTAATTACTGGGGAACTGGCACTAACTAATTGATTTAAGGAGTCATCATCTACAGATTCTACATTTTGAATTTCAGTAATATTAAAATCTAGATGTTTTGCTCCTTTTGTCAACATAAAATACTTTTCTGTTACTGGCAACCAAGTAAAGGGATAAACTTGTTCTATTACTACGGGAGTTAATTGGTCTTCACTACCAGCAACCCACAAAATCGGTATATTAATATGACTTAAACCAGATTTACCAAATATACTGCTATTTACTGGGTCCATAATTAATATTGACTTAATTCTTTTATCTCGTAAATCATAATTTTTTTGAGGTAAGTCTAAGGCACGACATTGTAAAAATAGGGAAGGATTTAAAGATTTAATTTGGGGTAAACAATCTTGTTTTAGTTGTGCAAAATTAATTTTTGCTCCTGCTAAGGCTAATGTTGTATAAGCGCCAAAAGATTGACCTGCCATGCCGACATTTTTGAGATTGAGTTTTCCTTGATATTGAAGTTTATTACGACGTTCGAGTTCATCTAATAAATAGGTAATATCTAGGGGTCTATTAATAAATTCTCTGAGTTGAAATATTTCTGTTTCTTTTCCTTCTAGAAAAGCTTGAAAATGATTAAAGTCACTGCCTGGATGTTGTATTTTTGCTACGGCAAAACCATGAGAAGCTAAATGTATGGCTAAATGTTGCCATTGACTAAGTTTTGCTGCTAAACCAGGAGAAAGAATAATTACTGGAATAGTTTGAGTTTGTATTTGGTTAAATGGTAAATAAAGATTAACTAGAAATTGGCGATCGCGACTTTTATCGTTGAGAGTTAGAGTTTCTTGATAGAAGGAAATATTGCCTGGTTGGCGTAAGTCTGGCAATGTGGAAAAATCTATTTTTTCTTCTGTAGAAGCAGCGGTTAATGTAATTTGTTTAACTTCTGTAAGTAGCTTTTCTGTATCTTCGAGTAAGGCAGAAAATTCTCGATTTACTGCCATAATTTTGAGAATATTAAACTGTACTTCTCCGGGAAAGTTTTGCAACAAATTTATAGGTGTAAAATCTTGAGATTCAGCAGTTTTAATTAAAGCTTTTCTCAGAGCGATCGCTCCATTATTTCTACTTTGAGTTTGAATCATTTCTCCTAAATATTGGAGTAATTTTTCTCCCATTGGGGAATACAAACCTTGAGTAAGTTGGATGGGATTAATCTTCAGATTAAATCTCAGTACATTTCTCAATTTTTGCTGATTTTCTGCATCGAGCAATAGGAAATATAATCTTAATTCGTCTTCAATTTTACCTGTTTCAGCATAAGTTTCTAAAGCAGTTAGAGATACAGATATTTTCAGCAAACCGTAATTAAAATGAATCTGTTCTGCTGCTTTAGCTGAGAAATTTACTAGCACAAGTGATGTAGTTACTAAGACGAGAGACAGTAACCATAAGAACGTTCTTTTTTTAGTTTTTCTCTGACGCTTGATGGAAAAATTAGGCTGAATTTTGCTACTCATTTATACCAATTATCAAAAGTATAGCGCTACGCGGAAGGCAACAGGCAACAGGCAATAGATAGGGGAATACAAAAGGGTTTCAGCTTCTATTTATGTCAAAACCTTAATGCGTAGCGCTATAATGCTATACCTAAATAATACTTCAGTTATTAAGTAATTAACACAGGTGGAATAATCTTTTTACTAATTAGGGTTTGCGCAAGCGCTTGTCTTTTAGTAGGGTAGGAGACAGGAGACAGGAGACAGGAGACAGGATAAATAGGAATTTAGAGGAGGTAGAATTCAATAATTGATAATTGATAATGGATAATTGATAATTACCTCTCCCTAAAAGGAAGAGGATTGAATAAAAGGAAAAAAAATAATGTTTTTCCCTTGAAAGAGGAGGCTTTAGAGCAGAATTATTTAATTATTTAATTATTAATTATTAGGTAAGAATTGTAAGAATAATTTTTCTGCCCAACTATGAGCATAAAATACTAACTTGTTGAGCGTTTTAGACGTAATACCAGGCACTTTTTTCGAGCCTAAAAAGCCTAAATAATTTATATTTAAATGCTTTTAAAATTAATCATAAAGTCCTAATTGGTAGCTCAGTTAATGTTAAATTAAACCCCGTCTTTAAGCGTGGCTTATTATGTTTAATTCCCCTCCTGCGAGGGGTTAGGGGTGGGTTCCCTCCCTGTATTACCTTCAAAAAAAATGTCAGGTTCAGGATATTTTGTTTGAATAAATTTGATGATATTACTTTAATCTAGATTCTCTTAGCTGAATGCTGACTGCTGAATGCTTACATATTACTTTTTCTGATTCACGCAATAATCTAGATTCTCT
>JAXHSW010000104.1:13691-22206 GCA_034190295.1 Cyanobacteriota bacterium
GCTGAATGCTGACTGCTGAATGCTTACATATTACTTTTTCTGATTCACGCAATAATCTAGATTCTCTAATTGATAAGGAAACAAATTTTTGAACCATTTTTCATCAATGGTTTGAGATTTATCGCCATCAATAAAAGAGTTAAGTTGATTTTGCCATTCTGGGTCATTCTTTGGAATAATCATCCCATAAAAATCACAAGTCAAAGGTTTTTCTGGAATTAACTTGTAATTATTAATATCTAATTTTTGCCTAACTACTTTCCCTAGAGATAAAATTCCATTATTAGCAAAAGCTTGAATTTTTCCTTTAGCTAAAGATTTTACAGCTTGATTCACCCCTGTATTACCTTCAAAATAAACTGTTTCAGTTTCAGGATATTGTGTTTGAATAAATTTTTCTGTAGTAGTATTTTTCAAGACACCTGTTTTAACTCCTGCTAAATTACTATCAGGGTTTATTTATGTGTCTTTAGCAACTAGAAAATTCGTTCCTGTGACAAAGAAAGGATTAGAAAAAGCCACATTTCTAATATCATCTCTAATAGTATTTGGACCGCATTCTAAATGTACATTACCATTCTGAACTAACTGAAAACGATTTTCTAGATTCGATGGAATTTTTATTACTTTAATTCCAGTGAAAATTTTCAATTGTTGAGCAATTATTTTAGCAAAAATATCAATTATCTCTTCACAATAACCAGCCCATTCTCCGGTATTATCGTAAGCATTTCCTCCGGAATGCTGAATGCTGAATGCTTACGTATTATCTACATAACCAAAAGGAGTAGCGTCTCTTCTCATTGCTACTTTCATTACTCCTGTTCTTTGAATTTCTTCTAAGATACTTTCTTTTCTTTTAGGAACTTGAGCAGTAACAGTTGGAGGTACGATTGGTTTTGGCGGAGAACTACCATAAGCAGTTTCTAATTGTTGTGCTGTTAAAGATTGAATTAAATCTAAACTTAGGGAATCTTTATTCATTACTTTGGCATAAGAAGCAGTTAAATATGGTTCATATTCTGATTGATTATCTAGATATTTTTTAAAGAAAGCTACACTCAAGTTCTTGAGATAATACTGCCCTACCTCTGGTGTTAGTCCCTGTAATATTTCAGGCAAACCAGGTATTAAATTGCTGGTAGAAAAATGAGTTCCCGGAATTAAAAAAGCTAAATATTGATCAAAATCATAAGGGTCTAAAACCCCGCCTTTTAAGGCGAAATATTTTTGGAGCTTTTCTCAAATCCCCGTTACAAAAATAACTTCTGACTGTCTTGAGTGTGTCTTACATTCTGAGGTCTCCTCAGAATTACACACTCGCTTCTGACTTGCAGACTTGCTGACTTCGTTAAATTAGGCTCGATAACAGGAAATAAAATTGGAAGATTTTGACATCCTAATTCTTCTATATATAAAAAGTGACTTAAATCACTTTAAATATTAATTATAATCACGTTTAATCACCTAATAAGTTACAGTCTTTTAGTAACTTTTTTGAAACTATAATAATACAGCACTACATTTTTTGGCGTTTGACGATAAATTTTAGTTGTCCGGAAGTAGGAAGCAGAGAAAAGTCTGTGTCCTATTTGCGTAGTGCTATATATCAAAAATCAGGAGTACATTATGAAGCCTAAAAATAGTTATAAATCACTTAAATCTAACCCTTTTAATGTATATCGCGACCCGACAACAGGAAAATGGGTTATTGTTAAATCTTGCAAAGAATCAATTAAGAAAAAAGTAGCTTGATGAACATAATATCTAAATTTATTGGGCGCTTTTAAATTTTTTTATTGATAAACAAATCAAAAAAGTTA
This sequence comes from Cyanobacteriota bacterium, assembly GCA_034190295.1. Lineage (GTDB taxonomy): Bacteria > Cyanobacteriota > Cyanobacteriia > Cyanobacteriales > Microcoleaceae > Okeania. Next base: position 15,515 of record JAXHSW010000104.1, read on the forward strand.
GTAACTAAAAACTACTTTTTTGATTTAGATAATTGTTTTTAGATAAATTGCTATAAGATTGTGTCTTTGCGTAAATTTTGACTATTTAGATAAATATTTACTACAGCAGACAAAAACTGTAGGACTTCCCTAAAGAATTAGTTAGGGCTTGCTGATTAATTATCAAAGTACTTACAAATAAAGGTTTTAGCCTTTTTGAAGTGAAAAAATGGTAAGCTTTTAGGTCTGCTCAAGGTCAAAAAGTTAGTATTTTGGGCAGATAAGAACAGAAAAATCACGATCGACAATTCGACGATTATTTCTACTACTTCCTCTATAATTCCCATTTCTCTTGTTTGCGTAGCATTCCGTAGGAAATTATGACTCCTACCCCAACAAAAATACTTTTTCAGCAAACCCTAATTAGTTATACCGTTTCACGGAATTCAAAAGTCAAAAGTCATGCATTAAGATTTTACAGGCTCAAAACTTTGACACTACAGTAATTTCAGGAAATTATTTCACATCTAAGATTTGAAACTATTTGTGACATCTCTAAAGTGAATTGGTATTACTTATTTATTGTCAAAAATTTTTCTCTAAAAAACACTCATATCCTTTCTTAAATTTTTGCTTTGCATCATCTTCTACAATAGTGCCATGAGCCATAATAACTCTTCTAAAATCCCATTGCAAAATTTTCTGAACTGATTGTCTAACTTTCTCTTTTTCTTTAGTTCCCAACCTTTCTAAAAATGATGGTTTAAGTTGTTTGTATCCTCCCATGATTTTAAATACTAACTTTGTTGTCAATGGGAAGCTTTCATCAAAGTTAAATGCAACATCACACGCAATCAAAGTTTTACTTTCGCCGTGAAAAAAAACATACTCATTTAAAGGCGATACTCCATTCAGAAGAAAAGTATTAAGTCCTTCAAATAACAAATATTCGAGCTTACTACCAAAATATTGCTCATCATCATCTAATATTTTATCGATAGAAATATCAGCTCTTTTGTTCTTTAAACCTGAAACAGCATAAACTTTTGCTTGAGGATAAATATTTTTCAAGTCAGATAAAAAGAGATGGTGAAAAAGATTTGGAGCGATAATATGTTTGACATTTCCAATCTCTTTAAATTTCTCAATAATTTTATTGTCAATTTTAATTGGAGAAATGACAGCTAGTTCGTCATTTTTTAAACTAATTACGGTCATTCTTGTACCAACATCTAATCCCAAAAATCTTAAAGGTTGCTCGGCAACCCAAATATTACAATCTATTTTTCTGAGCATAGTTAATTACGAAAGTTTATTTGAGAAGGTTTATGAATATAAAATACGAAACATTGGATGACTTTTGACTTTTGACTAAGCGTGAAACGGTTGACTTTTAACTTTTAACTTTTGACTTTTAACTTTTGACTAAGCGTGAAACGGTTGACTTCTAACTTCTAACTTTTGACTAAGCGTGAAACGGTTGACTTCTAACTTCTAACTTTTGACTTTTAACTTTTGACTAAGCGTGAAACGGTTGACTTCTAACTTCTAACTTTTAACTTTTGACTAAGCGTGAAACGCTAGGTTTTCTCGTAGTCGCGATCGCTAAAACTCCCACAACTTTAATACCTGCTTTCTGCAAAATCTTAATTGCAGAGTTAACCGTTGCACCTGTTGTATAAATATCATCTACTAACAACACTAAACTACGGGGACGACTCCTGCGGAAATCTTTCCCTACAGTAAAAGCATCCTTAACCGTTTCTAACCTCTCTCCACTGGACAAACCAAATAATGCTTGGGTCTGCTTCACTCTTTCCAGGCCATTTCGCCGTAACTGCAAACCAGTCAATTCACAAAAACTTTTTGCCAATAATTCCGCTTGATTAAAACCTCGCTCTTTCAGCTTCTTGTTGTGCATCGGAATGGGTACAACTACTATTTTGTCAAGGGTTGTTGTCCCTACTTGCCTTTTGTAAAGTGGGGAATTTGACCACCCATCCGCTAACCAATGTCCCAAAGGTCTTGCTATTTGTGGGTTATCCTGATATTTCATCGCAGCGATCGCTCGTTTGAGACTATCTTTATACTCACCCCAGATAAATACTGGAATTTTTCCGGGAAATATTTGGCCTCCATGAGAAAATTGACATTGCCAAACTTGTCTTTCGCAATATTTACAAAACTCTCTGTCTGTCGGTCTCTGACAAAGAGGACAGTTTGACTTAAGAAATATATTCAGAAATGGTTTAAGTATTTTTTTCCAGATAAATTTAATCATTGTGAAAAACCTTGAAAAAATCTAAAATATTAACGAAGTTCCTCTGCAAGAGGGTAGCTGTTTGTGGAGCATTCGGGTATCCAAATGCTAATAGTTAATAGCTAGTTAACAATTTACTATTACTCTAATACAAAATTATTTACTGATAAAATTATAGAATTAGAGTTAGGTAAAAATATGTTGAATACTGAGCAATGAGGTAATATCATGTCCGGTTGAATAGTTATTAATAATAAGGGAGGAGTCATTCCTCAGGAGTCGGGAGGGAAGAAGAGGATTTTTTCAGGTATAAAGAGGAGAAAGTTTTTTTGATCGCGCTCTTATCCGGACACGATCTAAATCTAGAGACTCCTATTATTTTTAACATTTGATGTCAGCAAATCAATAGTTTTGTGTATAAGTTTTACTGGCTAGATAAAATTAAATCCTCAGACTGGAAAACAGTGGGAGAAAGAGCTTTTTATTTAGCTCATCTCATGGAGCAAGGTTATCCAATTGTTCCTGGTTTTGTCATTCCAGCAAATAGCTTTTGGCAATTTTTACAACATATTAATTGGTCTGACCCATTATTAGTGGACTTCCCCAATTCTACTTTGCATTTTAATGTCAATGACTATCAACAATTACAACAAATTTCTCAATCAATTAACTACAATATTGCATCTACTGATTTACCATCGGAGTTATTATTATCTCTAGAATCTGCGATTAAAAATCTCAATGCCGAAGTATTAATTTTTCAGCTTGACTTAGTATCTCCTCACCTCAAAACTTTAGGCATATTAGAACCAATAATTTGTCAAACTAGACCGGAAGAATTTGTCCCAGGAATTAAACAAGCTTGGGCAGAAATATTTAATGCTAAAAGTTTATTATATTGGCATAGTCAGCAAGTTGAAATTCCACAACTTCAACCAGTAGTTATAGTACAACCCGTACAGTCAGCGATCGCTTCGGGAAATATTCAAGCTTATACTAATAGTTGGAAAATTCAAGCAACTCATGGTTTAGGAGTATCCATCGACCGGGGACAAATTATCCCTGATTCTTATCTTATTTCTGCTGAAAATTGCACCGTAGAAAACAAGAAGTTAGGTAATAAAATTATCGCTTATAATCTCGAACCAAGAATTGTTCAAGTCAGCTATATAGATAAATGGCAAGGAAATTATCATACTCAAATTCCTCTTCCCAAAACTTTATCAGCACTGCAAACTTTCTTATTGCCAGAAAAATTACAAAAAGAATTAGTTTTAGAGGAAAAGCAATTACAATCATTAATTCAATTAACTCAGGATATAGCCAATAATATCGGTACTAATTTTGGAGTAAAATGGAGTTTTTCCCAAAGGTCTAATGATGCAAAAGTTGAACTCTTAATCACAGATTTTAAAAGATTTCCACAAAACGAGCAAAATTCGGCAAAATTTCCAAAATCAGCAAAAAAAGAACAATCAATATCTATTTCTAATACTGAGCATCCTATTGTCAAAGGCGTAGTAGCATCATCAGGAAAAGTAACAGCTAAAGCTATAGTTATTAAAAATATTCCTCCAGAAATAGAAGAATTTCCTGACAGAGCAATTTTAGTTGTGCCCGTAATTATTCCGAGTTATTTATCATTACTTAAAAAAGCCTCTGGAATTATTTCTGAACAGGGCGGTATTACAAGTCATGCTGCAATTTTAGCTAGAGAAATTGGGATTCCTGCTATTGTCGGAGCGACTAATTCTACCAATATAATTAAAACAGGCGACCATTTATTGATTGATGGTAATAATGGGGCAATATATCTGACAAAAGAAGAAAATTATTATCCTCATAAACTTGAGAGACCAGTAGTAGAAAATCCTCTTAAAAATCCAAATTCACCGCCAATAGGAACTAAATTATTCGTTAATCTCAGTCAAATTAATTCAATTAAAAAAGTTCAAAATTCACTGATAGATGGAGTAGGATTATTACGGTCAGAGTTAATGGCGATTGAACTGTTAGAAAATCATCATCCTTTATGGTGGATACAACAAGGGCGTCAATCAGAATTAGTCGGTCTAATGGTAGAAAAACTTAGTCAATTTGCTGCAGCTTTTACTCCTAAACAAATCTTTTATCGTTCTCTTGATTTAGGATTATTTAACTCTAGCGATCGGGAAAAAACATTTACTAAAATGCCAGAAGAATTTATAACTAATTATTCTGGAAACCAAGATAACCAGACCGAGGCAAATATTCATAATAATTGGACTCATTATTCTAATCCTATACTAGGAGGACACGGTACATTTAGTTATATGTTAGAACCAAGTTTACTAGATTTAGAAATAGATATTTTATCTCAAGTATATGAACTGGGTTATACTAACATTCATTTAATCTTACCGTTTGTACGCTCTGTAGAAGAATTTCAATTTTGTCAGAGTCGCATTCAAACTAAATGGAAAAATCAACCAAATCATTTCCAAATTTGGATTATGGCAGAAGTACCATCAGTTTTATTTTTACTACCTGAATATGTGAAAGCTGGTGTTCGGGGTATTGCTATTGGTACTAATGATTTAACTCAATTATTGTTAGGTGTAGACCGAGAACAAGAACAAATGGCAAGTGCTTTTGATAGTCGTCAACCAGCAGTAATGAGAGCCATTCAACAATTAATTTTTCAGGCTAAAAATTCTGGTATTCCTTGTTCTATTTGTGGTGATGCTCCTGCTTTATATCCAGAAATAATAGATAATTTAATACGGTGGGGTATTACTTCTATTTCTGTTAATGTTGATGCTGTGGATAAAACTTATAATTCAATTGCTCGTGCGGAACAACGTTTGATTTTAGAAGCAGTTCAAATTCAGAATTTAGGTGATAGGTTTTAGATGGTAGGTGCTAGGTGGTAGGTATATATTTTTTCAGCACTGAATAAGTAGTGAGGATAATTTGATTCATGGAAATTTTCCGACTTACCAACCACATTTATATCCCGGGTGACTTAGGGTATTACACCGATAAAGAAAAAGAGAATTTTCAGATAAGGCAAGATGAGGAGAGTCGGGAAAATATCAGAATCAGGTGCTCGGTGGTAGGTATATATTTTTTCAGCGCTGAAGAAGTAGTTAGGAGAATTTGGTTTATAGGAATTTTCCGAATCATCAACCACGGAGAATTTGATCTATAAGAATTTTCCGACTCATCAACCACATTTACCCTGTGGGTGAAGTAGAACATTCAACCGATCAAGAAAAAGATAATTTTTAGACATGGCAAGATGGGGAGAGTCGAGAAAATATCAGAAGAAAGTGCTAGGTGGTAGGTATATATTTTTTCAGCGCTGAAGAAGTAGTCAGGAGAATTTGGTCTATCGGAATTTTCCGACTCATCAACCACATTTACCCTGCGAGTGACTTAGGGTATTAAACCGATCAAGAAAAAGATAATTTTCAGATCGGGGGATATGAGAAGAGTCGAGAAAATATCAGAATCAATGGAGATATTTTTTCAGCGCTGAAGAAGTAGTCAGGAGAATTTGGTCTATCGGAATTTTCCGACTTACCAACCACATTTACCCAGGGAGTGACTTAGGGTATTAAACCGCTCAAGAAAAAGATAATTTTTAGACAAAGGGATATAAGGAGAGTCGGGAAAATATCAGAATCAGGTGCTCGGTGGTAGGTATATATTTTTTCAGCGCTGAAGAAGTAGTTAGGAGAATTTGATTCATGGGAATTTTCCGACCGATCAAGCATATTTATATCCCGGGTAAAGCTGAGGTATTAAACCGCTCAAGAAAAAGATAATTTTTAGACAAGGGAATATAAGGAGAGTCGGGAAAATATCAGAATCAGGTACTCGGTGGTAGGTATATATTTTTTCAGCGCTGAAGAAGTAGTTAGGAGAATTTGGTCTATGGGAATTTTCCGACTTACCAACCACATTTACCCAGGGAGTGACTTAGGGTATTAAACCGCTCAAGAAAAAGATAATTTTTAGACAAAGGGATATAAGGAGAGTCGGGAAAATATCAGAATCAGGTGCTCGGTGGTAGGTATATATTTTTTCAGCGCTGAAGAAGTAGTTAGGAGAATTTGATTCATGGGAATTTTCCGACTTACCAACCACATTTACCCAGGGAGTGACTTAGGGTATTAAACCGCTCAAGAAAAAGATAATTTTTAGACAAGGTAGGGTATTAAACCGCTCAAGAAAAAGATAATTTTGAGACAAAGGAATATAAGGAGAGTCGGGAAAATATCATAGAAAAAATTATCCGCTTCCTGAAATTTCCTCACTTCTATATCCCCTGTAAAAAATCGGAGGATCATTCAAAAAGATGGTAGATGGTATGGAGATATTTTTTCAGCGCTGAAGAAGTAGTTAGGAGAATTTGGTCTATGGGAATTTTCCGACCGATCAAGCATATTTATATCCCGGGTGAAGCTGA
>JAXHSW010000104.1:22306-25454 GCA_034190295.1 Cyanobacteriota bacterium
TAGAAAAAATCATCCGCTTCCTAAATTTTCCTCACTTCTATCTCCCCTGTGAAAAATCGGAGGATAATTCAAAAAGATGGTAGATGGTAGGTATATATTTTTTCAGCGCTGAAGAAGTAGTCAGGAGAATTTGGTTTCTGGAAATTTTCCGACCCACCAATCACATTTACACCACGGGTGAAGCTGAGGTATTAAACCGATAAAGAAAAAGATAATTTTGAGACAAGGGGATATAAGGAGAATCGGGAAAATATCATAGAAAAAATCATCCGCTTCCTGAATTTTCCTCACTTCTATCTCCCCTGTGAAAAATCGGAGGATAATTCAAAAAGATCGTAGATGGTATATATATTTTTTTTCAGCGCTGAAGAAGTAGTCAGGAGAATTTGGTTTCTGGAAATTTTCCGACTTACCAACCACATTTACACCACGGGTAAAGTTTGAGTATTAAACCGCTCAAGAAAAAGATAATTTTTAGACATTTAGATAAGGGGATATAAGGAGAGTCGGGAAAATATCATACTCCCCTGTAAAAAATCGGAGGATAATTCAAAAAGATGGTAGATGGTATGGAGATATTTTTTCAGCGCTGAAGAAGCAGTCAGGAGAATTTGGTTTCTGGGAATTTTCCGACTCATCAACCATATTTACACCACGGGTAAAGTTTGAGTATTAAACTGCTCAAGAAAAAGATAATTTTCAGACAAGGGAATATAAGGAGAGTCGGGAAAATATCATAGAAAAATCATCCGCTTCCTGAAATTTCCTCACTTCTATATCCCCTGTGAAAAATCGGAGGATAATTCAAAAAGATGGTAGATAGTATGGATAGATTTTTTCAGCGCTGAAGAAGTAGTCAAGAGAATTTGGTTTCTGGAAATTTTCCGACTCATCAACAGACAGACACTTCCCAGAAAGATACAGGTACAATTATTCCTCCTACTTTCTCTTTCTCCCCACACTTCCCATCCTTTGCTTTTTTCAGCCAACCCTAATTATTAATTATTAATTATTAATTGTTGAATACTCCCTTCTAAGAATTTATTTCTGCTAACTCCAACCATCTTTCTGTGGCAGTATCTATTTCTTTTTCTAAACTTTCTACTTTTTCATGGAGTTTTTGAACTTCACTTACTTCTCCAGGAGGTGCATTATAGAGTTCATTTTCAGTCTTTGCCTTCTCCGCTTCTAACTGAGCAATTTTTTTCTCCAAACTCTCATATTCTCGCTTTTCTTTTGACGATAATTTTCTTTGTTTATTCTTATCCCAAGAAACCCTTTCAGATTTTTTTTGCTTAACTGAAATTTCCTGAGACTTTTCTGCAACTGCCACAGCTTTTTGTGTTGCTGCTTCTACTTCTTTATAATCTACATAAAGAGAATAATTTCCCGGATACTGTCGTAAATTTCCTACTCCTTCAAAAGCAAAAATTCTCTCTACAGTCCGGTCAAGAAAATAACGGTCGTGAGAAACAACAATTACACAACCATTAAACTCTTCCAAATACTCTTCTAAAACTGCCAAAGTTTGTACATCTAAATCATTAGTAGGTTCATCCAAAATCAAAACATTCGGCGCACTCATCAATACTTTCAACAGAAATAATCGTCTTTTTTCCCCTCCAGAAAGTTTATATACAGGAGCATATTGTTGACTACCAGGAAACAGAAATCTTTCCAACATTTGAGACGCACTAATTTGAGTACCATCAGCAGTTTCCACATATTCTGCTACATCTTTTATATAATCAATTACCCGTTGACTTTCATTCATGGCATCCAACAAATTTTCTGAATGTTGGTCAAAATATCCTATATGTATTGTCCCACCAATTTCTACTTTCCCAGAATCAGGTTTAACCCTACCTGTAATAATATCCATCAGTGTAGATTTTCCCACCCCATTACCACCAATAATTCCGACTCTATCTTCGGGGATAAATTCATAAGTAAAATCTTTGATTAGAGTTCTACTATCGTAGGACTTAGAAACATTTTCTAACTCAATAACTTTTTTACCAATTCGACGACCAGGAGTAGAAATATCCACTTTTCCCAAAGCTTGTTTAAATTCCGTTCCTTGCATTTCTTCTATGCGTTGAATCCTGGCTTTTTGTTTAGTACTACGAGCTTTTGGTCCTCGCTTCAACCATTCTAATTCCCGGCGTAATATCCCTTGATGTTTGCGTTGAGAACTAACTACTGATTCTTCAGCTAAAGCTTTTTTTTCTAAATAGTAAGAATAATTTCCAGCATAAGTATAAATATCGCCCCGGTCTATTTCCAGAATTTTATTAGTAACTTTGTCGAGAAAATAACGGTCGTGAGTAATTAATAAAATTCCTCCTGAAAAAGTATTTAAGTAACTTTGTAACCATTCTACAGACATAGCATCTAGATGGTTTGTTGGCTCGTCCATTAACAAAACATCAGGATCAGAAAGTAAAGCTGCTGCTAAAGCAATACGTTTACGATAACCCCCAGATAAGTTACCAACTTTGGCATCAAAATCTTGAATTCCTAATTTGCTGAGGATAATTTTTGCCTTAGTTTCTAATTCCCAAGCATTGGTATTATCCATGCTGTGAGTTACTTCAGAAAAACGCGCCATTAGTCGATTATCTTCAGGATGATGGGCTAATTTTTCTGATAATTCTTCATATTCTCGTACCAGTAACATTTGTTCTCCACTATCAGAAAAAACTTGTTCTAATACGGTGTTATTTTCATCTAAATCTGGTTGTTGTGGCAAATAAATAATTCTGGCATTTTGATTAATCAAAATTTGACCGCCGTCTATGGGTTCTAAACCAGCAATCATTTTTAATAGGGTTGATTTTCCCGAACCATTTGTACCAATTAAACCAACTTTGTCATTAGCATCTAAACTGAAGTTAGCATCTCTTAAAATTTCTTTGATGCCAAAGTCTTTTTTTACTGATTGAAGTGTGAATATACTCATTTTTTTTATTCAAAGTTTTAGTAGTCAGTACTCAGTACTAAATAGTCAGTAGTCAAGAAGAATAGTCGGAAATATTCCTCAGATGATAACTATCAAAGTGCAATGTTTTTTACTCCTGAAATTCCCAGTTTTACTATTCAGTATTCAAGAGTAATAATCGGAAATACTCCTTAGATGATAATTATC
>JAXHSW010000104.1:25554-26192 GCA_034190295.1 Cyanobacteriota bacterium
CCTCAGATGAGAATTATCAAGTTTCAATGTTTTTTCCTCCCTGAAATTCCCAGTTTTACTATTCAGTATTCAAGAAGAATAGTCGGAAATATTCCTCAGATGAGAATTATCAAGTTTCAATTTTTTTTCCTCCCTGAAATTTCCAGTTTTACTATTCAGTATTCAAGAGTCAGTAATCAAGAGTAATAATCGGAAATATTCCTCAGATGATAACTATCAAAGTGCAATGTTTTTTACTCCTGAAATTCCCAGTTTTGCTATTCAGTATTCAAGAGTAATAATCGGAAATATTCCTCAGATGATAACTATCAAGTTTCAATGTTTTTTCCTCCCTGAAATTCCCAGTTTTACTATTCAGTATTCAAGACTCAGTAATCAAGAGTAATAATCGGAAATACTCCTCAGATGATAATTATCAAGTTTCAATGTTTTTTCCTCCCTGAAATTTCCAGTTTTACTATTCAGTATTCAAGAGTCAGTAATCAAGAAGAATAGTCGGAAATATTCCTCAGATGATAATTATCAAGTTTCAATGTTTTTTCCTCCCGGAAATTTCCAGTTTTACTATTCAGTATTCAAGAGTAATAATCGGAAATATTCCTCAGATGAGAATTATCAAGTTTCAATGTTTTTTACTC
>JAXHSW010000104.1:26292-30928 GCA_034190295.1 Cyanobacteriota bacterium
CTGAAATTCCCAGTTTTACTATTCAGTATTCAAGAGTAATAATCGGAAATACTCCTCAGATGAGAATTATCAAGTTTCAATGTTTTTTCCTCCCTGAAATTCCCAGTTTTACTATTCAGTATTCAAGAGTAATAATCGGAAATACTCCTCAGATGAGAATTATCAAGTTTCAATGTTTTTTCCTCCCTGAAATTCCCAGTTTTACTATTCAGTAATCAAGAAGAATAGTCGGAAATATTCCTCAGATGATAATTATCAAGTTTCAATGTTTTTTCCTCCCTGAAATTCCCAGTTTTACTATGCTGATAGCTGATAGCTGACCGCTGAATGCTTACGAATAGCTGTCAATGAGATAGTAAACTTTTTTCATCTAAAACCTACTACCTAAAACCTACTTCAACTATTACTAACTTCTTGATGAGGCCATAAGTAAATTATTCCTGAAATTATCGTTAAAGCCACAGCTATCCAAAACATAATTATAGCTGGAGTTGACCAAACTTCAGGTAAGGGAGCAATTAACAAAGAAATAGCAATAATTTGACTTACTGTTTTTAATTTTCCCCAAATATTAGCTCCTGAAATTTGTGTTTGATTAACGCGCCAACCAGCTATAGTTATCTCCCTACCTAGAATTAAAAATACTCCCCAAGCTGGTACTTTTCCTAATTCAATTAATCCTAATAAAGGTGCTAATACTAATAATTTATCTGCTAAAGGATCTAAAAATTTACCGAGGTCGCTGACTTGGTTTAGTTTTCGTGCTAAATAACCATCTAAAAAATCTGTAAGTGAGGCAATTAAAAATATTACTAGACATATCCAAAGATTCTGGTTAGTAGGAGTTTTCAGAGTGTAAAGAATCAAAGGTATTCCTAGAAGACGGGAAAAGGTAATCGAATTAGGTATATTCATAAATATTGTGGTAATTGTTAATTGTTCAAAAATTTGGCGTTGCTGAATTAGTTAATAATATTAATCTTAATTCTTTAGAAGTCAAGAGTCAGGAGGGAAGTAATAAGGAGAAAGAGTAGTAGAAGAGAAAATTTTTGAAAGTTTTTTTTCGCCCTCTTATCCGGACAAGATATCATACTTCAAATAACCAACCCCCAAAAAGTTTTATTTATTTAATATTATAGGTTAGGTTGTAGCTAAAAAAAAGTTATGGCGTTGCTGAAGCGCGTGTATCATATTAATTTTAATTACTTAGGAGTCAGAAGTCAGGAGAAAGAAAAGTGTTTTTCGGTCAATTGACAATATCTAATCTTGCCATTAGACCTCTCCAAAAAAGATATAGATTTTTTGCAGGAGTAGGCAACAGGCAACAGGTAAGATGTTTTCACAGAAATTGGCAGGAAAAATGATTTTTTAGGGTGATTTTTTATTTCAATGCTCTAATTAAAAGGTTGATTTATTTTCTGGAGATGTCTATTCAAAGAATTACTATTAATTTACCTAAATTATTGATTTTATACCCCAAATCACCAATGCCATATTTTTTAATTTCTTCCCACACGAACCAACTCCCCACACCTCCCACACTCCCCACCACCATTCCTTCTTTCTTATGCTATACAATTATTGAGATGAATTTCATTGATTCAAATTATAATTATGTCTGTATCAAAAGAAGAAGTAAAACAATTATTAGAACGGTTAATTTTTGACAAGGAACGTCCTCAAGATTGGGTCCAAGATGTTTGGGGAATGAGTCCCACTTTGGGAGAGACTGCCGCTAAGTTGCTAGATGTTTTTGATGTATTAATTACGTCTTGTCCAGAGGCTGAATTAAATGATGTCCTACAAACTTTCCATACAGAATTATTTGATGAGGATATTCAGCAATGAACAATAAACAATTAATAATTAATAATTACCCCTTCTTAAAAGAAGGGGACTGACTAAAAGGAAAATTTTTGATTTTATCCCCATAAAAGGGAAAGCTTCAAACCTGAATTGTCCAATTATTAACTATTAATTATTAATTATGAGGTGAACCATCCTAATTATTATTGAGATAAAATGGTTGATAATTTGCCATTTCTGAGTGTCCAACAGGATTAATTTCCTGTTGTAAAAGTTGATGGGCAATTCGAACTGCAAAGCAGCGATCGCTACTATGTTTAATTCCAGATCGGGAAAGGGCGCGGATATATAAAAAGCTCAAAACTCAGACAACGCAAGCCTTTTCCTTCTATGGTAGATAACTAATTGCCTAAATAACTAAAGGTCTTCTTCCTCCTTCCTTCTGCTATAAATTATAATAAATCTTATATAGTTGCTAAATGCCTCAAATTTCATTACTTAAAACTAAAAGCCAAATACTCTTATCTACTGTTCTCACTATTTCCATTTCACTATTTGGATGTACTCAAAACTCTCCAAAATCTGTAACACCTATAGCAGAATTAAAACGCAGTCAACAAAGTATAGTAGTATCAGCTCATCCCTTAGCCAGTGAAGCAGGAAAATTAATTCTGCAAAAAGGGGGAAATGCAGTAGATGCAGCCATTGCTACAGCCTTTGCAATTTCAGTAGTAGAACCATTTTCCGCAGGTATTGGTGGGGGTGGTTTTTTGCTATTAGGAATTCCCCCAGAAAATCCTCAAACTCAGAAACAGTATAAAATTCAAGCATTAGATTTTCGGGAAAGAGCGCCCAAAGCAGCAACCCAAAATATGTACCTTAACTCACAAGGAGAAATAGAAAAAAGAGCAAGTTTAGATGGACATTTAGCAGTAGGAGTACCTGGAACTGTTGCGGGATTATATACTGTTCATCAATACTATGGGAAATTATCTTGGTCAGAATTATTACAACCAGCTATTAGTTATGCCCAAAATGGGTTTGAAGTAAGCGATCGCTTCGTTAATAGATTAGAAAGACGTTTAGAGGTTATTAACAAAAATGCCGCAGCAAGAGAAATATTTACAAAAGATGGAAAAGCATATCAGTCAGGAGATTTACTAATTCAAAGCGATAAAGCTCAAACCTTAGAAAGCATTGCAAAAAATCCACAAAGCTTTTATACAGGCAAAATTGCTCAAGCGATCGCTAATGATATGGCTGCTAATGGAGGTTTAATTACATTAGAGGACTTAAAAAATTACACACCAATTTGGCGTCAACCTATTTGTGGCAACTTTCGAGAAGCAGAAATTTGTGCCATGCCGCCACCATCTTCTGGGGGAGTTCATCTATTGCAAATATTGAATATTGTCGGCGAAACTAACTTGCAAGAGTGGGGCAATAAAAATCCTGATACTATTCATTTACTAACTGAAGCAATGCGGGTTGCTTATGCCGATCGCTCTAAATATTTAGGAGATCCAGATTTTGTACAAGTACCTGTCAGAGAATTAACCAGTCGTAGTTATGCTCAACAGCAGCGTCAAAAAATTAATCTTCAACAAGCTAAACCCTCCACTGAAGTACAACCCGCATCACCAGAAACTCTAGGGCGCTATATTTGGGAGTCTCCAGATACTACTCATTTGACCGTAGTGGATGAAGAGCGCAAAGTTGTTAGTCTGACATATACAATAAATGGTAGTTTTGGTGCTGGAGTAGTAGCGAGTGGTACAGGAATATTATTAAATAATGAGATGGATGACTTTGCTGCCGCCCCAGGAGTGCCAAACTTATATGGTTTAGTGGGAGGTGAGGCAAATGCGATCGCTCCAAGAAAAACCCCCTTGTCAAGCATGACTCCTACTATTGTGACACAGGATGGTCGGTTAATTCTGGCAACTGGTTCTCCAGGAGGAAGTACAATTATTACTACAGTGTTGCAGGTAGTTTTAAATGTACTGGAACATCAAATGAATGCTGCCGAAGCAGTATCTGCACCTCGTTTTCATCATCAATGGTTGCCAGATAGATTACTTTTGGAAACGGGAGGGTTTAGTGAAGCAACTGTGAATGAGTTGAAACAGCGAGGACATAATATTGTGATGCGTGATGGTTGGGGAAATGCAAATGTAGTTGTGGTGGATGAAAATGGGATGTTGGAAGCAGCAGCAGATCCTCGTGGAGAGGGAGAGGTGGGAGTGGGGGAGTAGGGGAGTGGCTCACACGGATTATGGCACGGATACACGGATAGGTCAGGGAGTACGGGAGTGTGGGAGGTTTGGGAGGTTTGGGGAGTGTGGGGAGATTGAATATTGATATCAGATTCAGTAGCATCAGAGTGTATATACCATTACGCGAACAGGACTACCGTTAACGAAGTCATAATTCAGAAGCGGTGCGAACCCGCGACGACGCTAGCTCGCTTGCGGAACGCCGACAAAGAAAGGGAACGCGCACTCGGTGTGAGTCAGAAGTTATGTTTGTAACGGGGAAATGAATTAATAGCTGAAGTGTTGATAGCTGACGGCTGTTTGCGCAGCATTCCGCAGGAAATGCTTACTAAGAAATAGCCTAACTATTTGTAGCAAACATTTGTCAATTTACAGCGCTTTTCAAATTGATGAACCACATCTTCACAAGCAAAACTTTGTAGGGACGTTCCATGGAAAGTCACTACTGTGGTCTACCGTGCAGGAAAACTGCTGTCATATAGAATCCGGTTGAATACTTATTATATGAGATGGGGGGATGGGGAGATGGGGAGATGGGGAGATGGGGAGATGGG
>JAXHSW010000105.1:0-30662 GCA_034190295.1 Cyanobacteriota bacterium
GTGGATAGAATTATAAACATATACTGTATAACCGGATTCTATATAATATTGAAATAATTTAAGAAATTATAAACAGATATTATATAACCGGATTCTATGTGCAATTAACCGGATTTGATATGATATCTGAAATTCTCTGTTCATTTCATCACGAATTCTTGATGACGCACGAGTATTTGGAGCTTCCTTGAATAACTTCAGGTATTTATCAATCGTATCACTCAGCATTGTCTAATTCCATCATGAAAATTCAATATATTGGCGTAAAACTAATGGCAACATCAGCTAATGGATAAAACCCAGAATTTTCAGCGTTGCACTTTCAGGTTTTATTTCGCAACAAGTCTATTATCAGGACTTACGCAAATTGACTTTTAAAGCACCATTTGTAGGGGCGCCATTCGGCAGCTCTACGTTAGCATAAGGCATTGACTAACGTCAAGCTCCGAATGGCGCCCTCGCTACAGGATGGCACGACCCAATTATTTTGATAAATCAAGCTATAGCAGTCTAAGCAAAGCTTAGGACATAAGATTTTTCCTTCTCTGCTAGATAACTAAACGCCTTCTTCCTTCTTCCTTCTTCCTTCTTCCTTCTGCTAGCTACACCACAAAATTCACCAATTTTCCAGGCACCACAATTACCTTTTTAATCTCCTTACCCTCCAAATGACGTTGCGCTACTTCCGACTCTCGCGCTAACTTTTCCAAAGTCGCCTTATCCGCTTGCGCTGACACCTGAATAGTACCCCTAGTTTTACCCTTAATCTGAATCACCAAAGTAATTTCATCTACAACCAAAGCATCCGGGTCAAATTTAGGCCAAGGGTGGGTATGCACCGAACCAAAATTACCAGCAACTTGCCACAACTCCTCAATAATATGAGGTGCAAACGGCGCCAACAACAACAGCAAAGTTTCCAAACCCTCCGCATAAATAGGCGAATCTTTGCAACCAGCATCAGCAAGAGCGTTACTCAATTTCATCATTTCAGAAACAGCAGTATTAAACTGATAATCTCCATCTAAATCTTCTGTCACTTCCTTAATAGCAATATGCACCGCTCGTCGGACATCTTTTTCTGCTTTAGTTAACTCTCTAGCAAACTTACTTTCTATCCAACTCAACCCTTTCTGTAAATCATTCCTAGTCTCTTGTTGAGTTTCTGGAAGATTAAACTTTGCTTCTATTGCAGCTTTCACATCAGCAGCAGCATAAACTTTCACCACATTTTTGAGTTTAAAAGCAGCAAGATTTTTAGTAATTTCAGTAATCAAATACCGAGACCAACCCAACTCTTTTAAGTCTGCTTGAGTAACACCGCTATTTTTTACTTTCAACTCACTTAAACTATGATTAGCAGCAAATTCATTTGTCAACAACCACACTCGGTTGAGGAAACGAAACTGTCCTTGTACATCAGCATCATCCCACTCTAAATCTTTTTCCGGTGGAGCTTTAAACAAGATAAACATCCGCGCGGTATCAGCTCCATATTTTGACATCACATCTAAAGGATCGACACCATTATATTTAGATTTAGACATCTTCTCAAAAAAGACTTCCAACTCATCTCCAGTTTTCGGGTCTTTCGGGTCTTCCTGGTTGACTTCTCCGAAAGGAATATATTTACCCGTCACCGGATTTTTGTAAGTGACACCTTGCACCATTCCTTGAGTTAACAACCGTTGGAATGGTTCGTCAAAATTGCACAAACCTCTGTCGCGCAAAACCTTAGTAAAAAATCTGGAATACAACAAATGCAAAATTGCGTGTTCGATACCACCCACATATTGGTCTACAGGCAACCAGTCATTAACTATTTCTGAGTTAAATACCTGTTGTTCGTTCGTCGCATCCGGATAACGCAAATAATACCAAGACGAATCAATAAAAGTATCCATCGTATCCGTTTCCCGTTTTGCCGGAGTGCCACAACTCGGACAAGGAACATCCACCCAGTCTGACAATTTTGCCAACGGTGACGGACCGCGACCAGAAAATTCTACACTGTCTGGCAACTTCACAGGCAAATCTTCATCTGGCACAGGTACTGCGCCACATTTCGGACAGTGAATAATAGGTATTGGTGCGCCCCAATAACGTTGTCTAGAAATTAACCAATCTCGCAAACGATATTGTACGCGACCTTCCCCATAACCTTCATCTTCTGCAAGTTCAATAATTGCTTTTTTGGCGAAAGTAGATTTTTGACCATTAAACGGACCGGAGTTGACCATGACGCCAACATCGGTATAAGCATCTGTAAGTTTCCAGTCATCATTATCCGAGTCATCTTGCACAATGACAGTTGTAATGGGTAGCTCGTATTGTTTGGCAAACTGGAAGTCGCGTACATCGTGAGCGGGTACTCCCATAACTGCACCTGTACCATATTCATAGAGTACATAGTCGGCGATCCAGATGGGAATTTCTTGGTTATTGAATGGGTTGATAGCTTTGCCACCAGTGGGAACGCCACGTTTTGGTTTGTCTTCAGCGGTGCGTTCTAGTTCACTTTCGGCAGCTACTTCTTGAATGAAAGTTTCGACGGTAGTTTGTTGTTCTGGGGTTGTCACCTGTTCCGTCAAAGGATGTTCGGGAGCTAAGACAACGTAGCTAACGCCGTAGACTGTATCGGGTCTGGTGGTAAAGACACCGATTTTTTTATCCATACCGACTATGGGAAATTCGAGGTAAGCACCGACGGATTTACCTATCCAGTTGGCCTGCATGGTTTTAACTCGTTCTGGCCAACCAGGCAATTTGTCCAAGTCGTTGAGGAGTTGTTCGGCGTAGTCGGTAATTTTGAAGAACCACTGACGCAACAATTTACGTTCGACTTTTGCCCCGGAACGCCAGGAACGACCTTCGCCATCTACTTGTTCGTTGGCAAGTACGGTTTGGTCAATGGGGTCCCAGTTAACGGCGGATTCTTTTTGGTAAGCGAGACCTGCTTGGAAAAATTGGAGGAATATCCATTGGGTCCAGCGGTAGTATTCGGGGGAACAGGTGGCGACTTCTTTTTCCCAGTCGATGGAGAAACCCAAACGTCTTAGTTGTTCTTTCATTTGGGCGATGTTTTGGTAGGTCCATTTGCTGGGTGGGATGCCACGGTCAATGGCTGCATTTTCTGCGGGTAGTCCAAATGCGTCCCAACCCATGGGGTGCAGGACACGATAACCTTGCATCCGTTTGAGTCGGGCAATGACATCGGTGATTGTGTAGTTACGAACATGACCCATGTGTAAGTTCCCGGATGGGTAGGGGAACATGGATAGAGCGTAGAATTTTTGTTGATTCTTGTTTGTAGGGGTTTTATTTTGGTTTTGTTCTGTCCAGATTTTTTGCCACTTTTGTTCAATGGATACAGGGTTATATTTGGAGTCCACAGTTTTTCTCCGTATATCTTTATAGTCTTGTTTTCTCGATCATTTTTGCATATTCCCCGACTTTGAGGATTTATGGCTACATTATACTACGCAGTGTAATATATAAAGTTCGGAAAGGTGATAATTTTTGTTGGTTGTGGAGATATTATTTTGAATTTCTAAACTGCATAACTTCAGGAGAAATAGAAATAGTAGAAGGAGCGATCGCCTCTTTTTCTATTACTCTAATACCCTTATTTTTTTATGTAAGATTAAAATTTATGAAAATAATAGCTAGCTACAAAAATATGAGCCAAAATTAATTAAGTCATAATCGAAATATAAGTATCAGGAAGTATCTCCAATAATTGTAAGCATTTCCTGCGGACTGCTGCGCAAACAGCTAGCTAGCAAACAGTATTTCCGTTTATCATGCAGCACAAACAGATACAAGAAAGAATCAAGAAATTACTAAGGTTAGCTGAAGACCTTTTTTTATAAGTTTTAATTCTCCTTGGAGACTAATTCCTCTTTTGAGTTGATAATGAGCTAATAACTCATAGCTGATAGCTGATAGCTGACGGCTGTTTGCTTACCAATAATTTAACTGCTTTGTGTTCCTAAAAACCTACTAATGAACATGAATAATTACCCGAATTTTTCTGCCCAGAGCTATCAAATAATTAGAGAACTCGGACACAATAATATTGGTGGGCGAGTCACTTATTTAGCACAAAATATCCATAGTCAAAAAAAGGTAGTTATTAAACAATTTCAATTTGCTAAATTAGGAGCAACTTGGGCAGAATATGATGCCTACGAACAAGAAATTGAAGTCTTAAAAAGTCTCCAGCATCCAAGTATTCCTAAATATTTAGATTCTTTTCAAACTATCGATGGTTTCTGCATGATTCAAGAATATATTAATGCGGAATCTGCTGGTACTTTTCGTCAGTGGCAACCCCAAGAAATTAAACAGATTGCTATTTCAATTTTAGAAATTTTAGTCTATCTACAAAGTCAACCACAACCTGTTATTCATCGAGATATTAAACCAGAAAATATTTTAATTGATGAGGAGTTAAATGTTTATTTAGTAGACTTTGGTTTTGCCAGAATGGGAGGAGGAGAAATAGCAGCAAGTAGTGTGGTTAAAGGTACGATGGGATTTATGTCTCCCGAACAAATGTTTAATCGTCGGTTAACAACAGCATCAGATTTATATAGTCTAGGTGCCACATTAATTTGTTTATTAACTGGGATAAAATCTGGGGATATTGGTAATTTAATTGATGCAAATTATCGGATAATTTTTTGTCATTTAGTTCCACCATTAGAAAGGGGTTGGATTAATTGGTTGGAAAAGATGGCAGAACCAAAATATACCGATAGATATGAAAATGCTGAGGTAGCTTTAGCTGTTCTTCGACCTTTAGATGTTAATCGTTTACCAAAAGTTAGAATTAGTCAGAAAAGTCTACAATTTTCTAGTTCTAAATGGGGAGAAAAATTCACAGAAACAGTAACAGTTAGTAATCCAATTCCAGAGACAATTTTATCTGGTAATTGGGAAGTTGCTCCTCATGTAAGTGACCCTCCTCATACTCCTTATGACCATAGTTGGATTTCATTTTCACCTCATAAGTTTGAAGGCAATAATATAAGGTGTGAAATTACAGTAGATACCAGTAAGTTAGTAGAAAATGAAGTCTATATAAGAGAGGTATTTTTACACAGTAATTCAGCATCAGAAATTGAAACTATAAATATTGGGGTGAAAACTCCTAGTGTGCCTAGATTAGAAGTTGAATCCATTTTGAAGTTCTTTTTTTATCGCTTTCTTATAGCAGTGTTTATATTTTCCGGTTTTAATTTATTCCAATTCCATCCTCTATTTATTTGGTGCGCAGTAATATGTATAGCAGTATGTGCTTTAGTTAATTACATAAACAACAAAATTACTAAAGGTATAACAGTTTTTGGTGCTTTGTCTATAATATCTACAATAATTACTGTATATCTTTATTATAAACCTTCTAGCGATCCAGATTTAGATATGTATAGATGGACATTGGGGTGGATATCGTTCTTGTCGATATTATTTTTTGCAGCTATACCAATATCAGTAATTTCGTATTTTTTAGCTTGGCTGTATTTGTTTACATTGGCAAAAACAATTAAATCAATAATACTTGAAAACGAAATAAGTCAATTGTTCTCCAAAATAGAAAAAATACTTATAACTCTTTTAACAATAGGACTAGACTTTAGCTTAGTTATAACTTTTAAGCTTTTTTCTGAAATCATTCCTCAACTACACTGTTTTACTTTAGGAGAAATTTTAATCTCAGTAGTCGGAGCGATCGCTTCTCTTTCTATTACCCTAATACCCCTACTTTATTTAATATTGAAACCTGTAAAAATATTTGATAAATACAGAAAAGCAGAGCCAAACTTAATTAAACCATAATCAAAATATAGCGTTATGGAATCTGATGTAAGAATTTAATTGTTTCCTATTCCCTGTTCCCTAAAAAACTACTAATGAACATGAATAATTACCCGAATTTTTCTGCCCAGAGCTATCAAATAATTAGAGAACTCGGACACAATAATATTGGTGGGCGAGTCACTTATTTAGCACAAAATATCCATAGTCAAAAAAAGGTAGTTATTAAACAATTTCAATTTGCTAAATTAGGAGCAACTTGGGCAGAATATGATGCCTACGAACAAGAAATTGAAGTCTTAAAAAGTCTCCAGCATCCAAGTATTCCTAAATATTTAGATTCTTTTCAAACTATCGATGGTTTCTGCATGATTCAAGAATATATTAATGCGGAATCTGCTGGTACTTTTCGTCAGTGGCAACCCCAAGAAATTAAACAGATTGCTATTTCAATTTTAGAAATTTTAGTCTATCTACAAAGTCAACCACAACCTGTTATTCATCGAGATATTAAACCAGAAAATATTTTAATTGATGAGGAGTTAAATGTTTATTTAGTAGACTTTGGTTTTGCCAGAATGGGAGGAGGAGAAATAGCAGCAAGTAGTGTGGTTAAAGGTACGATGGGATTTATGTCTCCCGAACAAATGTTTAATCGTCGGTTAACAACAGCATCAGATTTATATAGTCTAGGTGCCACATTAATTTGTTTATTAACTGGGATAAAATCTGGGGATATTGGTAATTTAATTGATGCAAATTATCGGATTATTTTTTGTCATTTAGTTCCACCATTAGAAAGGGGTTGGATTAATTGGTTGGAAAAGATGGCAGAACCAAAATATACCGATAGATATGAAAATGCTGAGGTGGCTTTAGCTGTTCTTCGACCTTTAGATGTTAATCGTTTACCGAAAGTTAGAATTAGTCGAAAAAACCTAGAATTTACTAACAATCAATGGGGAAAAAAAGTCATAAAAACTATTACAGTTAGTAATCCAATTCCAGAGACAATTTTATCTGGTAATTGGGAAGTTGTTCCCCATGTAAGTGACCCTCCTCATACCCCTTATGGCCATAGTTGGATTTCATTTTCACCTCATAAGTTTGAAGGCAATAATGTCAAGTGTAAAATTACAGTATATACCAGTAAATTAGTAGAAAATGAAGTTCATAAAAGGGAGATATTTTTACATAATAATTCAGCATCAGAAACCCTGAAGATAAATATTCAGGTGAAAACTGCTTGTGTGCCTAAATTAGAAGCTGGCTCCATTTTGATGTTCTTTTTTTGTCGCTTTGTCGTGGCAATGTTTATATTTTACGGTTTTAATGTTCCTGTATTTATTTGGTGGGTAGTAATATGTATAGCAGTATGTGCTTTAGTTAATTCCACAAAAAACTACACTGTTAAAGGCATAATAGTTTTTAGTGTTTTATCTACAATAACTTGTATTAGAGTGATGTACATTTTGTCTGCTGGACGGACATCGGATCTAGGAATCTTATTGTGGCTATTATGTCTACTTATACTAATGATATCAGTAATTCTGTTAATATTAGTAATTCTATATTCTGTACCTTTGTTCATAGGTCAATTGTTCTCCGAAGAAAAAATAGTTATAACTCTTTTAACAATAGGACTAGACTTGAGCTTAGTTATAACTTTTAAGCTTTTTCTTGAAGTCATTACTCAACCACACTGCTTTACTTTAGTAGAAATTTTAGTCCCAGCAACAGTAGCGATCGCTTTTCTTTCTATTACCCTCATACCCCTACTTTATTTAATATTGAAACCTGTAAAAATATTTGATAAATACAGAAAAGCAGAGCCAAATTTAATTAAACCATAATCAAAATCTAGCATTATGGAATCTGATGTAAGAATTTAATTATTTCCTATTTCCTATTCTTCTAAAAAACTACTAAAAATCATGAATAACTACCCCAACTTTTCCAACTACGGCTATCAAATAATCAAAGAACTCGGACACAACCGTGCAGGTGGAAGAGTCACCTATCTTGCCACAGAAATTAACACTCAAAAAACAGTAGTAGTCAAACAATTTCAATTTGCTATAACCGGAGCGCATTGGTCAGAATATCAAGCCTATGAAAGAGAAGTTCAAGTATTAAAAACATTAGACCATCCCAACATTCCCCACTACTTAGATTCCTTCCAAACACCATCAGGTTTTTGTATGGTACAAGAATATAAAAACGCTATTTCTTTAGCAAATTTAGCAACCTCTCAAAAATGGCAACCCCAACAAATAAAACAAATAGCAATTTCAGTTCTAGAAATTCTTAAATACCTCCAAAACAGAATTCCACCAGTGATTCATAGAGACTTAAAACCAGAAAATATTCTAGTAGATAACCAGATGAACATTAGCCTAGTAGACTTTGGTTTTGCCAGGATAGGAGGAGGAGAAATTGCTGTTAGTAGCGTAGTCAAAGGTACATTAGGATTTATGCCTCCAGAACAAATGTTTAATCGCGAATTAACAACAGCATCAGACTTATATAGTCTCGGTGCTACATTAATTTGTTTATTAACAAACACCCCCGCAACAGAAGTAGGTAGTCTCATGGATGATATGGGAAAAATTAATTTTCAGCAGCAAGTAAAAAATCTCAATCAAGACTTTATTGCCTGGCTAGAAAAAATGGTACAACCCAATTATAAAGATAGGTATTCATCAGCAGAATTAGCTCTTGACGCTTTAATTCCCTTAGAAGTATTAGCCCCTTCTCAAACACGAAAGTTTACTCAAATAGTATTGACCAGTATTATTGGTTTTCTGATAATTGGGACTGCTGGTTTTGCTATGTTCAGAGCTTATAACATTCAACTAAATCTATCCCTTGAAATTACGCAAGTAGAAAATTTTTTTCAAGTTAAAAGCAAAAAAGAATGCTTTAATCGTCGAAGATAGCTACAGCAGTTTTCGAGTTAATAAGGTACAAAGTTTTAGAATTTCAGGCAACACTGGAGCTGAAAAAAAAGCTTAATATAAGCAGTAACTCACTATCCATGCACAGTGCTGTAAATAGACCTGCTTTTTTTCAATGTTCGATAATTCTTTCTCTACAAAATTCTTAGGTTAGTGGCTTTGAAAAGTTTATCAACTCTATTATCAGCAGTCAAAATAATTATCTGGAAAATGTTAACAATTGAGTGATATTTAATTATTATCCAATTTTCAATAAATTACAGCGAATAGTAATATTATAATTTAGGCATAACCACCACAAATTGTAGGGGTTAACGGCCGTTAACCCTTACAAATTGTCTATCATTTCGTCTTTTGCGTAAGTCCTGTAATATAATTTTCTACATTTATATAATTCAATTCGCTCTTACCTTTTTTTAATGATCAAATCTGTTATTCACAATGGCTTTATCAGATTAGCTTTAGTCAACATTTTATCTAATTTAATGATGCCTTTGGCAAGTCTAGTAGACTTAGCTTTTTTAGGTTATTTAGATGAAATTCATCATTTAGCAGGAGTTTCCCTAGCCACAGTTTTATTTAACTATATTTACTGGACTTTCGGCTTTTTACGCATGGGTACTACTGGTACAACTGCTCAAGCTAGAGGAAGTGAAAACCATCAGGAAGTAAAAAAAATTTGCCTACGCAATTGCTTAATTGCTCTAGTTATTGCCACAATTATTCTGATTTTCCAATATCCTTTACGAGAAATTGGCTTTAGTTTACTTAGTGCAACTCCAGAAGTAAAAGCGAGTGGTATTAGTTACTATCAAAGTTTAATTTGGGGTGCCCCTGCTACCTTATTAAACTTTGTATTAATAGGTTGGTTTTTAGGACTGGAGCAAGGAGGAAAAGTTTTACTATTATCAGTAGTTAGTAAAGGAACAAATATTATCTTAGATTATATTTTTATTGTTCGTTGGGGATGGGAAAGTAGCGGTGCTGGTAGTGCTACAGCAATAAGTCAATATATTACTTTAGTCGTAGGCATAATTTATGTTTTTAACTTAATATCTTTGACAGAAATTCCTCAGTTAATCAAAAAGATTTGGCAACCTCAAGTAATTAGAGAAACTTTTATTCTCAATCGAGATATTCTGATTCGTACTTTTGCCCTAATTTCTACTTTTGCTATATTTACTAATTTAAGTTCATACATAAATACTTTAGTTTTAGCAACTAATGCTCTGTTATTACAGGTCGTGACATTAGGCGCTTATTTTATTGACGGTTTAGCTTTTGCCACAGAAAGTTTAGCAGGAAAAAGTTATGGTGAAGGAAATCAAGAACAATTAAAGGTATTAGTAAAATTATCAGGAATAATTAGTGTGAGTATCGGGTTAACTTTTGCTCTAGTATTCTGTTTATTCCCTACTCCTTTATTTAGTTTGTTGACTAATCATACTGAAGTTATTCACAATATTAATAGTTATGTTTTTTGGCTAATACCTGTTTTGGGGTTTGGGGGAATGGCTTATATGTTAGATGGATATTTTCTAGGTTTAACTCAAGGAAATTTATTGCGCAATTCTACTTTAATTGCTAGTTTAGTAGGATTTTTACCCTTTGCTATAGTCGGTTGGTTGTTAAAAAATAATCATATATTGTGGTTAGCTTTAGCAATGTTTATGGCAGCTAGGGCGATTACTTTAGGTATAGCTATTCCTTTCTTTAATGGGGGAGTGGGGGAGTGAGGGAGTAGGGGAGTAGGGGAGTAGGGGAGTAGGGGAGAATTCAATAATTGATAATTGATAATTACCTCTCCCTAAAACGGATAGGATTGAATAAAAGAAAAAAATTTATTCTCTTGGTCGATTGGATATGGCTAGGTTTCCTCAGCATCCCTCGACCGCTTTTTTTCCCCTTGAAAGGGTCGGCTTTAAACCTAAATTATTTAATTATTTATTTAATTATTTATTTAATTAATTATTTAATTCTTCGGTAAACATAGAATAATTAATATGTGCTCTGGCTAATAATTATCAAAAATGTCCCATACGCCTGTGTTAATTACTTAATAACTGAAGTTTCACCTAAGTATCGCATTCTTTTTTCACTCTTGGTATAACACAGACAACTATAGAAGCAAGGAAAAAAATTTATCTTCTACCTCAAATAATTCTTATATTCTAGATTTTAGGGAAAGAAAAACTCTTGCATCTGATTGTTATATATTGTTTAGCATTCAGCTTTTGAACACAATATACTAAAGTTAGCTTGTTACCTTTTTCTTTGTTGGTGAATGCTGCATAAACATCATTTTGAATTCTCCTTCTCAGATAATAAGTTAATAGCTGATAGCTGATAGCTTACTGCTGTTTGCGCAGCAGTCCGCAGGAAATGCTTACATATATTGTTTAGCAAATTGGAAGTTTTGAACAGCAGTTGAAGGAAAGATTAGGACATATCAAAAGCCTAAAACTAAGACAACGCATTTTTTCTTCTTACTTCTTCCTTCTACTATAAATCCTAAGAGGATACTTTCAAAACTGCATATTTCTATTCTTGTCAAAATCATGTTTTTCTATAGTCATAGAAATGCTTTTTTTTCTGATTTTTGACCTTAAGTAGAAAGTTTTCTCGTTCGCATATATATCCTAAATAGGTTGTAATATTTTCTCGTAGAAGTTTGGAGACCAAACCCAAGTGAGAATAGGATTTGGAAAATAAACCCCTACAATTTTTTCTCACAAATCATTTGAGATTAGTACATATATTTATTTTCAGTAAATAAACACTATGAAATTTATTGGAATAGACCTCGGTTGGAGTTCGGGAAAAACTGGTTTATGCTGTCTACAATACTCAGAAAAAAAATTAACAATATTAGACTTAGACTGCATATTAGAAATTGAAGATATTCTCAATTGGATCGATAATTTTACACCCCTACCAACTCCCGCTTTAATTGCCGTAGATGCTCCGACAATAATTCCCAATCAAACAGGAACTAGACTACCAGATAAACTTACTCATAAATATTTTGGTCGTTATCATGCAGGATGTTATCCAGCAAATCTTAACCGTCCTTTTGCTCAAAAAACCGTGAATTTTGGCATGAGTTTGACAGCTAAAGGATTTATTCATGCACCAACAATTGAACCACAACAACCAGGACGTTTTCAAATCGAAGTTTATCCTCATCCAGCTATAGTTAATTTATTTGGTTTAGAAAAAATTTTGAAATACAAAAAAGGGAAATTAGCAGACCGTAAATTAGAACTTTTGAAACTGCACCAATACATAACAAATATCTTAACTACCCTCGAACCAACTCTAGAAATTTCTGATAATTTCCTAGATACCGAAAATATAAATACTATAGCTACCCTTAAAATTACAGAAGATAAATTAGATAGTCTAATTTGTGCTTATATTGGTGCATACTGGTGGTATTGGGGTCAAGCC
Source organism: Cyanobacteriota bacterium (assembly GCA_034190295.1). Classification (GTDB taxonomy): domain Bacteria; phylum Cyanobacteriota; class Cyanobacteriia; order Cyanobacteriales; family Microcoleaceae; genus Okeania. Next base: position 12,228 of record JAXHSW010000105.1, read on the forward strand.
AAAAATTTAGTTTTGGGCGATGGCACCACCGGATATATAGTAGTTCCTGAACGACTAGATTAAACCCTTTTCAAATATATGAAAGAAAATATAGCAGAACTCAAATCAGAAGTAGAAACTTTACAAGCAGAAATAGATACTTTACAGAGCAAAGTAGATACTCTTCGTCATCAACGTTCTTCTTTCCGAATAGATGTTAGTTTTCCTCCAGATAATACTCCTGAAACACTAGCTGAATTTCGTAAAAAAAATGCTGAAGAAGCTACAAAGTGGCAAGAAGAATTACAAGAAATTAATCAATCTCTCAAAATATTAGAAGCACAACTTAATCAGAAAAAAACTATATTAGCACCAAAAAAATCTCGACTAGAATGGCACGAACTACAAGAGCAAGTTTATCAAGGGGGAAAACAATTACAGGAACAAGTGAAAAAAGTTAATGAAAAAGCTAATCAACTTGAAGCAGAAATACAAAATCTCAAACAAATTTATCGACAATTAAACCCACTTTATTGTGAGTGGGTACAAAATGCAGCTAATATAGTTGATTTTAAGGCTACAAGTATTCCTTATGTTTATGTTAAAAAAAATGGGTTTGAACTTGGAAATAAAGAAATAGATTCATTAATTGATAATTGATAATGGATAATGGATAATTACCTCTGGTTAAAACCGCTCTTGATTTAATATAAGGAAATATTATTTATTTTCTTGGTTGATTGGATATGGTTAGGTAATCTATCCAGCTTTTTTCCTTTAAAAGGGGAGGCTTTAAACCAGAGTTATTTAATTATTAATTATTCGGTAAGGGCTATTTAAGTTATCAGTTATCAGTAAAAGGGAAGAGGAAAAAATTTGATATACATCTCTATTTTTGTTTGGTTAACCTTTGTCAACCCAACCTACAAATGGTAAATTTTTTGTCTAATTTTAGACCTGTAAAAGTCGGGAATACCGTAGGTTGGGTTAAGCGATAGCGCAACCCAACACATATCAAAAAAGGAAGATGAAAAAAGTCGAAAGACACCTCTATTTTTGTTGGGTTTATCCGGAGGATAAGCTCCGCTAACGTTTCCTCAACCCAACCTACAAATAGTAAATTTTCTGTCTAATTTTATGACCTGTAAAAGTCGGGAATACCGTAGGTTGGGTTAAGCAGCAGCGCAACCCAACATCTATAGCTAAAGGAAGAGAAAAAAATTGATATACATCTCTCTTTTTGTTGGGTTTCCAATATTTTTGTTGGGTTTATCCTCCGGATAAGCTCCGCTAACGTTTCCTCAACCCAACCTAAAAACGGTAAATGTTTTGTATTAATTTTATGATTTGTCAAAGTAGAGGGGTAAGTTTTAATTCATCTTTTAAAATCCAAAGAAACCAGCGATCGCTGGTAATAATTTTTCCCACTGCTCGATTAATTTTGCTGTTTTAGGTAACTCTGTAAATAATCCTTTAAAAAATCTAATTACTCCTTTTACTATTTGTTTGTTTCCCTGGGGATTTTTTCCTGCTTCTGCCAGACTTTGTAATTTTTTTAAAGCTTCTTCTTTATCCTCTTGACTCAAATTTGATTCTGCTTCAATTGCTGCTTGAAGTTGAGTCAAAGATTCTTTAATTCCTGGTTTATTTGGTTCGGAAGAATCTGGCAATTCATTGATAGAAGCAGTAACATTTCCTTTAACATCACCTGTTACAAAATTGGAGGCATTACTTGTTCCAACTTTTATAGATTTGTCTACCATATCTAACCTCAATTAATTTATGAAAAATTTGCTAATTTCAAAATAATGCGATACTTTTCAATTGGAAATTTTACTTAATAGAAGAGACTACATCTCCCCCTACTTGACCTGATACAAAAGAAGAACCAATACTGGCTCCCACTGTAATACTACGATGATCAAAGTTGAAGTTTAATGATTTTTCTTCCTCTGTATTCATAACTTTGTATAACTGACCGATTACTTCTAAAACCCACTTTTTATCTGGGCTAACTAATTTTTTTTTTCACCTGAATTTCCCTGAATAACCATACCATACTCTATAGAAGTTGGATTTATTATATTTAAACGAGGCAATACTAAGATATCAATAACTATCATTAATAAACCAAATATTTGTACATTTATGTCCGGATATGAAAGTAATATAATACCTATAGATACAAGCAACACCACACCTGTAAAGAGTAAAGCAGAATATATTTTAGTTCTTTTTTTAGTCTTTTTAATTTCAATCAAACTAATACTGCTAATGTTGCTAATTTGAAAAATAGTATTTTTACAGATTAATGTTTTTCCTCTAATTTTTAGAACTGATGGTTCTACTTCTTCTGATTCTGGAGAAGATTTTGGTAAATTATCATTCACCTTTAATTTAACTTCAAAGTTATTCTTGTACTAGCACTTAGTAGTCAGCTTTTTCCAAACTGTACAACTTAGTTTAGATAGAGTAAAAATATTAACTACTCATAATATTGAGCTAGAAAAATTTTAATTTTACCCTAAGACATAGTTTAAGAGTTAAATCGAGTTTTGACTATAGTAAATTGTCTGATTAAATCGCGATTTTTGTAAATAAAAATCAAGTGAATATAGGAAAATATCGTGAAACGTCCTATGAGAATGAGTTAAAATGGTTGAAACTATTATTAGAACTAAACTCAATGACTATTACGGAAATTTTACAATTTGCCGATCGCCTAGTTTTTGCTCATAGAGGAAAACATTTAGATGATATTCAAGAAACAGTTATTAAAGGTGTTTGGCAAGGTAAAACTTATGAAAATATTGCACAAGAATTTAACCGTAGTGAAAGTCGAATTCGAGATGTAGGTTATCAATTATGGAAAATTTTTTCTGAAAGCTTAGGAGAAGATATTAATAAATCTAATTTTCGCTCTACTATTGAAAGATTACATATACAGGAAAAATCGTCTGTTTGTAGAACTAATTGTAATTTTAATTTTGGGTCACAAACTCTATATCAATATCAAAAATATCCTCAAGATTCTCAAATCAAAGATACAGCGAAAACAACCTTTCAGGATTTAAGTATTGCCCCGACAATTAATCCTGCTTACTTTTACGGACGTACTAAAGAAATAGAAATTCTCTCCGACTATATCTTCCATCAAAAAACTCGTCTAATGTCAGTATTAGGATTAAGCGGTATTGGCAAAACAACCCTAGTCAAAAGATTTATTGACTTGAATATTCAAAAGTTCGATGTAGTAATTTGGAGAAATTTAAAACTTGTTAAATCTCTAAACTCCCTAATGACAGACCTCTTAAAAAAAATCAGTATCCCAAATCAAAATATTCTCATCTCAGACGAACAATTTACCCAATTTTTAGACTTATTATCTAAGCAAAAATGTTTAATTGTTCTTGACGACGTACAAAATATATTTATCAGTAGAAAATTTGCCGGACAATATCAAACTCAACACACAGAATATCAAAACCTTTTTCAAGCGATCGCTCAAACCGAACATCAAAGTTGTGTAATATTAATTAGTCAAGAAAAAGCTCAGGAAATGACAGCCTTAGACCGAAAATTATATCCAATTCAATGTTTAGAATTAGAAGGCTTAGATAATTCAGCCGGAATAGAAATAATTCAAGAATATAAACTACAAGACCGAGAATATTGGCTGAAATTAAACAATATGTATCTAGGCAATCCCTTATACTTACAATATATATGTACTTTAATCAAAGATATCTTTCAAGACTTAGTATCTCAGTTAATAGCTGAAGAGAACTTAATTATCACAGAAGAAATGAAACTACTCTTCGACACCTCATATCAGAGAATGTCCGATGTAGAAAAACAAATAGTTTTAAAAATAAGTAAATCCGATGAAAATATTTCCATAGAAGACTTAAAAAAATCCTGCTCATTATCCTCTATAGATATTATCAATGGATTACAATCTCTCAAAAGACGATACTTATTAAATCAAATAAAAACTAACAATACCTTATTTAGCCTATCTTCCTTATTCAAAGAATATATTAAAAACTTTCAGATGCAAAACTAAAGTATTTAGTAGCAGTTAGGAGTCAGAACTTTAAAAGTTTTCAGTTGAGGGAATAAATATTTTTTGTCTGCTTCCTGTTCCCTACTTCCTATTTCCTAAAAAGCAAGATTAAATAATTTTTTTAATGATTTTAGCGACGAATTATTATAAATTACAGCAGGTTCAGCAATTAATAAGTGTTGCTATACTTAGATACTACTTCAATAATTAAGTAATCAACACAGGCCGAATAACCTTTTGAATAATTATTAGTCAGGAGCGTGTTAATTATTCTTACGTTTACTTCTCCCCCACTCCCTACTCCCCACTCCCTAAGATATTTTAAAAAATGGACAAATATTGACAACTTAGCTTTTAGGTAAACTTTCGTTACAATCTAAAGTCTACTATTTTCACAAGTGTCACGTCCTTGTAAACTTACAGATCAGGACAATTATATTGACCTACTGAAATAGCAGAAGGCAAAAGGGAAAGGCTATCTTAAAAATTTGAGTTTGAGACTTTTGTTATGTCCCAACCTTATGCTTTGCTTGCTATCTAAGATAAAAAAATTTGAGAAGTATAAGGTAAAGTAAAGATGGCCGAATCTAGCCAACTACCATATTTATTACGAGCAACTAAGGGTGAAGTATTAGATCGTCCACCTGTATGGATGATGAGACAAGCAGGACGTTACATGAAATCTTATCGAGATTTACGAGAGAAATACCCCTCATTTCGCGAGCGTTCCGAAAATACAGATATTGCTGTGGAAATATCTCTGCAACCTTTCCACGCATTTAAACCAGATGGAGTAATTTTATTCTCAGATATCTTAACCCCACTTCCAGCAATAGGCATTGATTTTGATATTGCCGAAAGTAAAGGACCAATAATTGACCCTCCTATTCGCACCCAATCTCAAATTGACCAACTTCATCCCATCGAACCAGAAGAGTCTCTACCCTTTATTAGGGAAATTTTACAAATTCTCAGACAACAAGTAAAAAACGAAGCAGCAGTTTTAGGTTTTGTAGGGGCACCTTGGACATTAGCAGCTTATTCTATAGAAGGTAAGAGTTCTAAGGATTATACTTTTATCAAGAGAATGGCCTTTTGCGAACCAGAAATGTTGCATCAGTTTCTCGGCAAACTAGCAGACGCGATCGCCGTTTATGCTCGTTACCAGATAAATAGTGGAGCACAAGTTATCCAAATGTTTGATTCTTGGGCAGGTCAACTTAGTCCTCAAGATTATGAAACTTTTGCCTTACCATATCAAAAACGAGTAGTACAACAGGTTAAGGCAACTCATCCAAACACACCATTCATTCTTTATATTAATGGCAGTGCTGGATTATTAGAGAGAATGCCCCAAACTGGTGTTGATATAGTTAGTGTAGATTGGACAGTAGACATCGGCGAAGCAAGACAAAGACTAGGTAAAAATATCGGCATACAGGGAAATATAGATCCTGGCGTACTTTTTGGTTCTAAAGAATTTATCAAATCTCGCATTTTGGAAACTATTCGCAAAGCAGGCAACCAAGGTCATATATTAAATTTAGGACATGGTGTTTTGCAGAAAACTCCTGAAGAAAATGTAGAATTCTTCTTTAAAACTGCTAAAGAAGTCAGCAATTTACTAGCAGTAACAGCATAGTAAAATTCAACCTTATGTGAGATTTCCATTAATTTTTGTTTTGTCTAGGGGTGGGTTTATACTCGCCCCTAATTAATAGGAAAGGAAGAGGGAAGAAGTAAGAAGGAAAAATATTGTGTTGTCTGAGTTTTACAGCGCTTTTGACATAGATAGACTACAGTTAGTACAGGCAACTCAAAAGCATTTTTGGCGTTGCTGAAGTAAGGAATGAAAGTCAACTTTGAGTAAATTTTCAGCCAAAACAATGTAAGCATTCAGCTATCAGCATTTCCGTTTGTCACCGCGAAGCAAACAGCTATCAGATGCATGAACATATTCAAGAAATTACTAAGGTTAGCTGAAGACATTTTTTTTATAAATTTTAATTCTCCTTGGAGACTAATTCCTCTTTTGAGCTGATAATGAGCTAATAACTCATAGCTGATAGCTGATAGCTGACGGCTGAATGCGGGCGCATTCCGGAGGAAATGCTTACAAAACAATAGTACAAACTATACCTATTTCTTTCTATTTAGTCACCGAAAAACTCCTTTCTACCTACTGACTCCTGACTCAGTCCTCCTGACTCAGTCCTTCTGTAAAATTATACATTTATTCAACAATGCCACATTTTTCTACTCCCTATTCCCTACTCTCTATTCCCTACCCAAAAATAATTAATTTTGTGGTCTACTTAAATGAAAAGCACTGTCAGCTTTTGATATGTCAAATACAGTAATGGTGACTGCTATATTATTCAACTTATTAGGAACTTCCAAGTAACAAAAATCCCATTGCACTGAACTTATAGGAGTAGGTAGTAAAGAGAGTCTAAGAATTGGATAATTGATTTTTTGCTATTGCCTTATTTGTCTCATCATTTAGTTTCTTAGTGACAAATTTTAAACTTGATTTAGGCAGAGCATCTTGCCTCGCACTCTGACAGAGATTAAAAAGAAAATCCGGCAATTAATCCTATTATCGATCGTATTATTCGACGAAATTAGTCTTACGCATTTCTATTTTTTCCGTTAGCTAAAATCCGATTTTTTCACCTAAAATAGCTAAGAAAGAGTGTAAACCTCTTTGGATACATAAAATTTATTTGCTATAGTCTTAGAAGATAGTATCAAAAGTAAAAAATTACTTATAACCGTGATTTTACTTATCATCTAAAACTGAAAATATTTTTTTATGAGCCATAAACGGATTTTTGTAACGGGTGCTAGTGGGTGTATCGGTCACTATATTGTTGAGTCATTAATTCAAAATACTCAACACGAACTTTTCTTATTAGTGCGAAACCCGGAAAAGTTAAAAGTTGATTATAAAGCTCGTTCTGGTGTACATCTTTTAACAGCAAATCTCCGAGAAATTGAAAGATTTTCAGACTTACTTTCAGAAATTAATGTGGCTATTCTAATTGCTACTGCTTGGGGAAATTTACAGGAAGTATTTGATATAAATGTTGTCAAAACAATTAAATTAGTCAAATTACTCAATCCAGAAGTATGTGAAAATATTATCTATTTTTCTACAGCTAGTATTCTTGACAGTCAAAACAAATTACTCAGAAAAGCTGGTGAGATTGGTACTGATTATATCCGCTCTAAATATGACTGTATGTATCAGTTATCTCGACTCAAGAATGTTCCTCCTCTAACTTGTCTTTTTCCTACTTTAGTTTTGGGAGGGAATGAGGAAAAACCTTATTCTCATCTTTCCTCTGGTTTGCCAGAAATAATTAAACATATTGGTTTAATTCGGTGGTTAAAAGCTGATGGTAGTTTCCATTTTATTCATGCTGAGGATATTGCTAGAGTTGTTACTTATCTAGTAGAAAAACCACCCCAGTCAAAAGAACTACAAAAATTAATTTTGGGGAATCCACAAGTTACAGTTAATCAAGCTATTGACGAAATTTGTGCATATCTGAAGAAGCGAATATATTTCCAGTTTAATTTGTCTCCTTGGTTGATAGAGGTAATCATCTCAGTATTCAAAATTCAAATGGCAGCTTGGGATAGATTTTGTTTAGAATATCGTCATTTTACATATCAAAATCCGATTAATCCAGCTACTTTTCAACTACCAACTTTTTGTCCTACTCTTACCGATATTTTGATAACTAGAGATATTTTCCATCACTGAAAAACTAGAAAACTCTCAAATCCTAAATTCAGAACAATTTGCTCTCTTCATTGTTCATTGTGTGAAGCTCAAAAAAATTAGAGTCAATTCCCCAAGCAATAAACAAAAAATTATGATAGTATAATGTTATAAGGGTTAACTCGCCCCTACGCATGACTTTTTATTCAACGCAAAAAAAACAGGATTACAGAGTTTAAAACAGCGATCGCCTCACTTGATAATGTGGAAAATATCGCCACTCAACACTTAATTAATCCAGGCACTCTTCAACTACCAACTTTTTGTCCTACTCTTACCGATATTTTGAGAACTAGCGCCACTACGCGGAAGTCAAAAGTCAAAAGTTAAAAGTCAAAAGTCAAAAGGCAAAAGTTAAAAGTATTGATTTGTAATTGTTCCCGCGATTTTGTAATTGGAAAGTTTCAAAGATAGAGGGTAGCAATTTCTTGCTAATACTTTGATAACTAGAGATATTTTCCATCACTGAAAAACTAGAAAACTCTCAAATCCTAAATTCAGAACAATTTGCTCTCTTCATTGTTCATTGTGTGAAGCTCAAAAAAATTAGAGTCAATTCCCCAAGCAATAAACAAAAAATTATGATAGTATAATGTTATAAGGGTTAACTCGCCCCTACGCATGACTTTTTATTCAACGCAAAAAAAACAGGATTACAGAGTTTAAAACAGCGATCGCCTCACTTGATAATGTGGAAAATATCGCCACTCAACACTTAATTAATCCAGGCACTCTTCAACTACCAACTTTTTGTCCTACTCTTACCGATATTTTGAGAACTAGAGATATTTTCTTTCCATCATTGAAGAAATAGAAAGCTCTTAAATCCTCAATTCAGAACAATTTGCTTCCTTCATTTCATTATTCATTTTCTGAAGCTCAAAAAAATTAGAGTCAATTCCCCAGGCAATAAACAAAAAATTATGATAGTATAATGTTATAAGGGTTAACTCGCCCCTACGCATGACTTTTTATTCAACGCAAAAAAAACAGGATTACAGAGTTTAAAACAGCGATCGCCTCACTTGATAATGTGGAAAATATCGCCACTCAACACTTAATTAATCCAGGCACTCTTCAACTACCAACTTTTTGTCCTACTCTTACCGATATTTTGAGAACTAGAGATATTTTCTTTCCATCATTGAAGAAATAGAAAGCTCTTAAATCCTCAATTCAGAACAATTTGCTTCCTTCATTTCATTATTCATTTTCTGAAGCTCAAAAAAATTAGAGTAAATTCCCCAGGCAACTCACAAAAAACTGTGATAGTATAATGTTATAAGGGTCAACTCGCCCCTACGCATGACTTTTTATTCAACACAAAAAAAAGGTAATTTTCAAACAAATATATATAAAGTGTAGCGATAGATGATGTGGAAAATATCGCCACCTCTTGAGAACTAGAGATATTTCCCATAACTAAAGAAGTAGAGATTTCTCAACTCCTCAAATCAGAAAAACTTGTTCATTTCATTTTCTGAAGCTCAAAAAAATTAGAGTAAATTCCCCAGGCAACTCACAAAAAACTGTGATAGTATAATGTTATAAGGGTTAACTCGCCCCTACACATGACTTTTTATTCAACGCAAAAAAAACAGGATGACAGAGTTTAAAACAGCGATCGCCTCACTTGATAATGTGGAAAATATCGCCACTCAACACTTAATTAATCCAGGCACTCTTCAACTACCAACTTTTTGTCCTACTCTTACCGATATTTTGAGAACTAGCGCCACTACGCGGAAGTCAAAAGTCAAAAGTTAAAAGTCAAAAGTCAAAAGGCAAAAGTTAAAAGTATTGATTTGTAATTGTTCCCGCGATTTTGTAATTGGAAAGTTTCAAAGATAGAGGGTAGCAATTTCTTGCTAATACTTTGATAACTAGAGATATTTTCCATCACTGAAAAACTAGAAAACTCTCAAATCCTAAATTCAGAACAATTTGCTCTCTTCATTGTTCATTGTGTGAAGCTCAAAAAAATTAGAGTAAATTCCCCAAGCAATAAACAAAAAATTGTGATAGTATAATGTTATAAGGGTTAACTCGCCCCTACACATGACTTTTTATTCAACACAAAAAAATAGGATGACAGAGTTTAAAACAGCGATCGCCTCACTTGATAATGTGGAAAATATCGCCACTCAACACTTAATTAATCCAGGCACTCTTCAACTACCAACTTTTTGTCCTACTCTTACCGATATTTTGAGAACTAGAAATATTTTCCATCACTGAAAAACTAGAAAACTCTCAAATCCTAAATTCAGAACAATTTGCTCCCTTCATTTCATTGTTCATTTCATTTTCTGAAGCTCAAAAAAATTAGAGTAAATTCCCCAGGCAATAAACAAAAAATTGTGATAGTATAGAGTTATAAGGGTAAACTCGCCCATACGCATGATTTTTTATTCAACACAAAAAAAACAGCACTCAATAAACCCAAACATCAAAACACAAAAAATTTAGACTGGCAAAAAAACAGGCTGAATATCTAAGCGATCGCCAACCCTTAAACCCAACTCAGTCGCTCTTCCCCCCCTCAACTCAATAACTCCATCCACAGGAACATCAGGTCCATAAGTAGGACAAGGTTCAGATTCACAAGGAGGTAAATCAGAAAAAATTGCCTGTACCTCCCCATTCCTCAGAAACACCATATCCAAATTAATAAACACATTTCTCATCCAAAAATTCACAGTCCGAGGAGGATTAATCTCAAACAACATTCCTCGGTCGTCCGGCAACTCAGTCCTAAACATTAAACCTATCCCCTGTTCAAGTGGAGTTTGTGCCACCTCCAAACTAAGCGTTTGACCAGAAAAACTCGCCTGTGCTGAAATAGGTAACATTTGACCCAACTCCACCTCACCAAAAATAGAACTAAAACTTGACTCCTCAAGACTTGTCACCCCTGACAAAACGGCCAAATATTCTCCCGTGACTCGGTCTTGAATAATAGTATTATTCTCAGAAGAAATAATATTCAACTCACTAAATTGTAACCCTCCAGTCAGGATTAGGCGATCGCCACCATTCCCAAAATCAGTAATTACATCTGCATCTGTAATATTCACCCCACCAGTAGAAGATAGAGTGCCACGTCTACCAATAGCAAATAAATCATTACCCTCACCTCCACTCATAGTATCCCTACCCTGGTCACCAATTAACCAGTCAGGGCCAAAATCTCCAAACATCAAGTCATTTCCTTGCCCGCCAAAAATTGTATCAGCATCCTGTCCACCGTATACAATATCATCCCCTTGATTACCTTGGAGGACATCAGTTCCCTGGTTGCCGAAAATTTGGTCATTACCCCCGAAACCTTGGACAATATCTTTACTTGTCAAAGCAGCAATTATGTCATCTTCAGGAGTGGCGCTGAGAAAGTCAATACCTACCGTACCTTGAATATTAGTCATTTCAGTTATCAGTTATTAGTCTCTGGGAGAAAGATATTTTAGTTGAATAAAAAGTCATGTGTATAGGCGAGTTAACCCTTATAGAAGTAAGCATATCAAAATTATTTAGAAACTGCAAGCAGATTCCGGCAACAGATTATGGAGCTTCACAAAATGAATATAGATATCAAAATCTGATCATATCTAATATAAATCCAGGCAAAATATTTTCACCAGATAATGTTTGAGGCGAGTCTAATATTTCCACACCTTTAGAAGCACGATAAATTTCTACTTGCCGAGATTTCCGATTAATTAACCAACCTAATCTCATCTTTGTCATTTTGGTTATTTATTCTGATGAGTTAACTACCAAATTGTTGTCATATATAATATAAATCCAGGCAAAACATCTTCACCAGATAATGTTTGAGGCGAGTCTAATATTTCCGCATCTTTAGAAGCACGATAAATTTCTACTTGCTGAGATTTTCGATTAATTAACCAACCTAAGCGCATCCCATTTTCCAGATATTCTTTCATTTTTTCTCTAGTGTCGGATAAGCTGTCACAAGGTGACATTAATTCGACTAAAAAATCAGGACAAAAAGGTAAAAACTTCTCTCTTTGTTCGGGAGTTAAATTATGCCATTTTTCTATAGGTATCCAGGAACAACTGGGAGAACGGTTAGCACCATTGGGGAGTTGATAACCTACAGAAGAGTTGAAACAAACTCCTAATTTTGTTTGTCTATTCCACATTCCTAAATTGCCAGAAATTTCAGCATTAATCATTGCAATTTCTCCCCCCATTAACGGCACAATAATTAAATCTCCTTTGGCATTTCTTTCAAATCTTATCTCCTTATTTATTTGACATAGTTGAAAGAATTGTTCGTCTGTCAGGTCAATAACTGAACTAATATCAATAGTAAGATTTGTCATTTTGGTTATTTATTCCTTAGAGTTAACTAGCTATCAGCTTTTTTACCTTGGGTTAAATTGACAAGTATTACGCCAGAGAGTTGAGTCAGGTTTGAAATTCTCTTTTAAACGTAAAAAAAAGTCATAATGCTGACCGCTGACTGCTGACTGCTGACTGCTATTTAACTACCAAATTACTGTCATGTCTAATATAAATCCAGGCAAAACATCTTCACCAGATAATGTTTCAGGCGAGTTTAATATTTCCACATCTTTACCAGCACGATAAATTTCTACTTGCTGATTTTTGCGATTAATTAACCAACCTAATTTCATGCCATTTTTTAGATACTCTTTCATTTTTTTTCTAGGGTCGGATAAGCTGTCGGAAGGTGACATTAATTCTACTAAAAAATCTGGGCAAAGAGGTAAAAATTTTGTTCTTTGTTCGGGAGTTAAATTATTCCATTTTTCTATTGGTATCCACGCAGCATCGGGAGAACGGTCAGCACCTGATGGTAATTTAAAACCACCAGATGAATCAAATGTTTTACCTAGTTTAGTTTTGGCGTTCCAGTTCCAAAGTTGAGCAGTTAATCCAGCATTAGTATTGCTAGTTTCTCCTCCAGTTGGCGACATAATAATTAAATCTCCTTTAGCATTTCGTTCAAGTCTTAAATCCTGGTTTTTTTGGCAGAGCTGAAAAAATTGCTCGTCTGTCATTTCAATTACTGAGTCAAGCTCAAGAGTGTAGCTATTCATAGTTGTTCTAACATAAAAGTTTAATAGCCCCCTTTCAAATTAATACCTTTCAAAGGGGGGTTGGGGGATTAATATCTATTATAATGACTAAGTTAGCTGTAGCGAATATTTATCAAGTTGGTATAATCTCTGTAATTTTAGATAAATATTGCTATGTCATTTCAGTTATCAGTTATCAGTTATCAGTTATCAGTTATCAATCAGTACCTCTGCCTGTTTGCGCAGCATTCCGTAGGAAAGTCAGAGGCTTGAAATACTGAATTGATTTTTTTTCATCCCCTTGAAAGGGGAGGCTTGAGACTTTTTTTTTGTCATAAATTACTATTAATTTACTAGAATAGATTTTTTCTGCTCGTCGTTGAACTGCGAAATAATTTGTTCGGGATATGCGTTTAACAGAGGCTATATATTGGTATCAAAAAGGGGGAATTTATCAAGAAAAAGCTACTCTGGTTGCTGGGTTAAACTGTTGAGACTTTCTTGTTAGTTTAGCAAGGGAAAATATAGATGTTTTTAATGTTGATTTTAATGGTTTACAAAGGGAGTTAGAGGTTGGCTGAATTACTCAACTTCGCTAGACAGGGATTTAGCCACGGATACACGGATGGATGATTAATCAGTTATCAGTAGTCCTGTAGTCCAGTAGGGTGTGTTAGGCGCTAGCCGTAACGCACCAATATATAATTCAAAAATAATATAAGGAATTAATTATCAAGTAATCTGTGGGGTGAGTTATGCTTCGCTAAAAAATGGTGCGTTACGCTTTCCTACCGAATGCTGAAACGCTAACACACCCTACTGGACTGGTATCTGATGAACGATAAATAACCTATCCCAAATATTTCTACATTTTATTCATCCCAAATTCCTTGTGGTATTTCTGGACTTCCATCCCTTCCCCAATTTGCCGGATAAATTTCCTGAGCTATAAACCGATGAATACTCGAAAATTGCCAATCTTGCGGATTTGCGCATAACCCATGTCGAACGGGATTATAATGAATATAGTCACAATGGACAGCAAAATCTCGCTCATCTCGAATTAAATGTTCCCAAAAACGACGCTGCCAAAGATTGCTTTCTTTTCGCTTTTGTCGTGACAGAGAAATTTCTTGATTAATACTTAATTCTTGCCCATAATGTTTAGTAACATAGGTTTTTATCAGTCGCAATCTCTTTGAAAAATCCCGATCGTTAGGTGGCAAAGTCCACAGACAATGAAAATGCTCTGGTAGCAAAACAAAAGCATCAATAGAAAAAGGATGTTTCTCTCTTACCCTTTCGATCGCTTCTCTGAGAGCTTTTCTACCAACTTTGCTACAAAGCCAAGTGTCTCTTTGAGAAGTTACTTGAGTGATAAAATATGTTCCACCAAAAATCTTAGGTCTTCTATAATTGGACATTTGATAATTTATATTAAATATTAAGTCCAGTAGGGTGTGTTAGGCGCTTGCCGTAATGCACCAATATTAATTTAAAAATCATATAAGGAATTAATTATCAAGTTAGTCCAGTAGGGTGTGTTAGGCGCTTGCCGTAACGCACCAATATTATCAAAATCACATCAGGAATTGATGATCAAGTTAGTCCAGTAGGGTATGTTAGGCGCTTGCCGTAACGCACCAATATTATCAAAATCACATCAGGAATTGATGATCAAGTTAGTCCAGTAGGGTATGTTAGGCGCTTGCCGTAACGCACTAATATTATCAAAATAACATCAGGAATTGATTATCAAGTAATCTTTGGAGTGAGTTACGCTTCTCTGGCATAATGGTTGGTTAAGCTTTCCTAAAAGATGGTGCGTTACGCTTCGCTAACACACCCTACTGAACTGATTGTCATACGGCTGAAATGGCTATATTTTACAGTCTGCAAGTCTCTGCGCAACAGGAGAGAAATTCGTAATCAGAGATAAAAACTCGGCGATAGAAAAACTCTGAGGACGCTCCCTAACAAATATGCTCCCCCCTGGTAAGTGCCCTGTGTAATGTGTGTCCAGACTAAAAGTAAGGTCATCATACCACAACCATTTTCCTTCTTGACGCCATCCCACTTTATCACCGAATGCTTCCCATACTTTTTTATCATACTTTTCCGTACCACCCAAACTAATAAAAATCTGCTTCTGAACAGAAAAGCCAAACTTACCATTACTGTACTCTACCCAAAGCTGGTCAATAGTGCGCAGGTCTTCATAAGGAAAATTATCTATATCTTCTACTCTCAAATAACCTGCCTTTTCTCGTTGTGCAACTTTCAACATACAATTAGCAGTTTCCTGGTCTGCTTCTTTCCATTTTCCTGTTGCTAATAAGTCACGCAAATGTTTATAGTCTATTCCTCTAGCTGAAACTAAAGGCACATCAGAAGAAGCAAAATTTTGTCGAGGTTTTTGAATTTCTTCAGTAGTAGAAACAGAAGAATTACCCAACCCTAAATCAGCCAAAACATCCTCAACTTTCTGATAACGTTGCTTCGGTTTTTGCTCCACCAAACTATCTAAAATTTTACCCAATTCATCACTGACAAAATTTCCATTTAAACAATCTCGCCATACCCATTCCATTTCCATTACATCATATAAATCAAACGGACTCATGTTAGTCAATAAATGCAAACAAGTTACCCCCAAACTATACAGATCGCTCCCAGACTTTGCCTTTCCCATCGACTGTTCCGGGGCGCAATATTCTGCCGAACCAATAACCGTTCCAGTCACAGTCCGACGTTGAGTTTTAGGCATAATTTTAGAAGCTCCAAAATCAACCAAAACTAACTTTTTATCCATTTCCCTCCTAATAATATTCTCCGGTTTAATATCCCGATGAATCACATTATGACTATGAACAAACTGCAAAACAGATAATAAGTCAATTAACAATTCTCGAATCTGACTTTCATTAAAAACGCCATGATTATCTAACTCTTGTTGCAGAGTTTATCCCTGAATAAATTCCTGTACTAAATATTGACGACTATCCACAGAAAAATAAGCAAAAAATTCAGGAATTTGTGGATGCTTTCCTAACAACTCCAACCTTTCCGCTTCCCGTGCAAATAACTCCGCAGCTTTTGCCACAGTTGCCGTTCCCTGAGCTTGAGGAAGAAACTGTTTAATCACACAAAGAGGTTTAGAAAGTTTCAACTCATCCACAGCTAAAAAAGTTCGACCAAAACCACCTTGCCCAAGAATACTTTTTGCCCAATAACGCTCTACAAGTAATAATTTATTTCCACATTTCTGACAAAACTGAAAATTATCAGGATTAATATTCAGACATTCCGGGTTCAGACATTGAGACATAATAATAATTTTTTTAGAATATACTAAAATCTATTATTAAATTATAAACTTAAATTTTTGAGAAACCAGTTTGAGCGCTCAACTAGGGTTAAATCATCACACAAAATGAAAACCAACCATATATTTGATCTAATTTTTCAAGACTTACTCGAAACTTGCTTTCAGTTATGAGGATAATTACCAGAAAATTCCAATGATTAATGAGTTATCAGGAATTAGAAACTATAGTTTGGTATTGATGATTTGAAAAAAAAACTTGTTTTTCTCGCATTCCGGTACGGAAAATATCGATCGCTAATTAACAATCAACTATTTTTAACTATTATTTAAGATAATTATTACCTTTAATAAGGTAAGTAAAATTAAAACACAGTAAGTAAATTTGGCAAAACTATTCTGACTCCAGAATTCTGACTCCTGACTCTTCCAGTAAATAATTAATATTTAATTAATTGCCGAAATTAACTTAATAACGTTAAAGTTAGGCTGAGTTTGTTTAAACTGATATTTTATCCTAATGTGAGGAACTAATATTTAATGCGAGTCTTATTAATTTATCCCCTATTTCCCCAATCTTTCTGGTCTTTTGAAAAACTTCTGGAACTGATAAATCGCAAAGTAATGCTACCTCCGTTAGGTCTAGTAACAGTAGCAGCAATCTTACCGCAAGAATGGGAATTTAAGTTAGTAGATAGAAACATTAGGGCAGTCACAGAAGCAGAATGGCAATGGGCAGACCTAGTAATACTCTCGGCCATGATTGTCCAAAAAGAAGACTTACATGACCAAATCCGAGAAGCAAAACGACGCAATAAATTAGTGGCCTGTGGCGGGCCTTATCCCACAGCATTACCCCAAGAACAACTGGACAGTGGTGTAGATTTTCTGATTTTGGATGAAGGGGAAATTACTTTGCCGATGTTTATCGATGCTGTGAAACGTGGGGAAACTCAAGGTATTTTCCGTGCAGATGGCAATAAACCTGATGTAACAACTACTCCTGTTCCTAGATTTGATTTATTGGAAATGGAATATTATGAATCTATGTCGGTTCAGTTTTCCCGTGGTTGTCCGTTCCAATGTGAATTTTGCGATATTATTGTTCTGTATGGTCGCAAACCCCGTACCAAAGCGCCAGCACAATTATTAGCCGAGTTAGATGTTTTATACGATTTAGGATGGCGTGGCTCTATGTTTATGGTGGATGACAACTTCATCGGTAATAAGCGTAATGTCAAGTTGTTGCTCAAAGAATTGAAAGTATGGCAAGCAGAACATCAATATCCATTCAAATTTACCACAGAAGCTTCCGTTGACTTAGCAGAAGACCAAGAATTAATGCAATTAATGGTAGATTGCAATCTTAGAGGGGTATTTTTGGGAATAGAAACTCCTGATGAAGATAGTTTAGAGTTAACCCATAAATATCAAAATAATCGTAACCCTCTCAATGAAGCGGTAGAGAAAATTATTAAGTCTGGTATAAGAGTAATGGCAGGGTTTATTATTGGGTTTGATGGAGAAAAATCAGGAGCAGGCGATCGCATCGTTAAATTTGTGGAAGAGACGACTATTCCTACTGCGATGTTTAGTATGTTGCAAGTTTTACCTAATACAGCACTTTGGCATCGTCTGAAAAAGGAAGGTCGTCTTTTAGATAAAGGTGCTAATGCTAATCAAGTAACACTGATGAATTTTATCCCCACTAGACCAATAGAAAATATTGCCAGGGAGTATGTAGAAGCATTTTGGCAGTTGTACGACCATGAAAAGTTTTTGGATCGAACTTATCGACATTTTCTGATGATGGGTGTCCCCACTTATAAATCTCCTGCAAAAATGCCAACTTGGATGGAGTTGCGAGCGTTATTAATTATTTGCTGGCGACAGGGAATAAAGCGGAAAACTCGTTGGAAGTTTTGGCATCATTTGTTTAGTATCATCAAACATAATTCTAGTGTTTTGACAGCTTATATTAGTACCTCTGCTCATATAGAACATTTTCATGAGTATCGTCATATTGTTAAAGAAAATATTGAGGCGCAGTTAGCTGAATATTTAGCTGAGAATAAACAGTTAAGTGTCATAGAGAAGGAACCAGAAAAACCGAAATTGGAAAAGGTAAAAGAAGAAGTTGCTTAAAGTTTGCAAGTAGTAGAGTGTGGTGAGGGTGGGGAGATGGGGAGATGGGGAGATGGGGAGA
>JAXHSW010000106.1:0-6786 GCA_034190295.1 Cyanobacteriota bacterium
GGAGTAGGGGAGTAGGGGAGTAGGGGAGTAGTAAAAATAATAATAAATAATAATTAATATTAAATCGGCTCAAATTAGCAAAAAAATTATTAGGATAGTTTAATTACTTAATAACTGAAGTGTTGTCTAAGTATAGCATTACTTTTGGTAATTAGTATAAAAGAAGAAAAAAAAATCCCTTTTGCGTCAATCCTATCCTTCAAAAGAAGAGGTAATTGTTAAATGAATTATTAATCATTAATGATTAATTTTTGAATACTTATCAAATACAAACACTATATTTTAAACCTCTTTATTTGGTAATTTACTCTTGAAAATATGACTAAATCAGACCAAAATCAAGTCTTACGAATGCTACCTATAATAGTAGGAGGATTAGGTGGAACTTTGCTCATGGTTAATAGATTTTTCACCCCTAATCTTTTAGCTTCCCAAGCTCGTTCTGATGTAGTAGGAGTAATTTTAAGTGCTTTTTTGATTTTAACTGGTTTACTTTGGCAACAGATACAACCACGTTCTCCTGATACTGTTGAATTAATTGGTGAATTAGGATTTGAACTATTGCCAGAATTATCAGAAAGAGCAAAAAATGAACTTGCCTGGGCTTCTAGTTTATTATTAACTAATACAGTTACTAAAACTATTATTATTTGGTATCAAAATAAAGTCTTATTAAAAAGAGGAATTTTACCATCTCACTCACAAGTAGAACCGGGAGCTATTTTCAAGCAAGTTTTGAATAAACAAAAACCTATTTATTTAGTAGATTTAAAAGTTTATCCAGGTCGTATTGAATTTAATTATTTACCAGAAAATACTCAAGGTGTCATTTGTCAACCTATTGGTAAGAATGGTGTAATAATTTTAGGTGCAAATTCCCCTCGCAGTTATACTAAACAAGATGAAAATTGGATTTCAGGAATAGCAGATAAATTGACAGATACTTTATCGAGAGAAGTTACCCTGAGTTTAGGCAATAGTGAATAGGAAACAGGCAGGGTCATTTCATTGTAGATTTTGGCAATGAATTTATTGCTTTTTAGACAGCGAAAGATAAATTTCCTGAAGCTTGAAATAACATGGTTTCCTAAATACATAAAATAGTAAGTTTGGTACAGTTTAGAATGAAACAGCCCTGGGAAACAGGGCATGATTTTGATTGTTATCTGAAATATTAAACTATTTTTTTTCAGTCTCTTGTTCAAACAGCACTATAAAGCTATTAGGTAGATCGATAAAAATATTTGTAGTATTGACTAATCGTAAATAATTTCTATGTTTATGAATTCTTCCTAGTGAATATTACCTGGTGAATATTAAATAAACTCTGTTCAGTTACTCATAAACAAATTTCAAGATACAAGTTAATTATTTTTGATTTTAATATGGTAATTATTTATTGGTTTCTTATAATAGTTATGTTGGTCGGTGTTGCTGGTGCTGTAATTCCAGGTTTGCCCGGTTCTAGTTTGATTTTAGCAGCGATTTTAGTTTGGAGCTTTATTCAAAATTTTACTGGGGTGGGTTGGGCGTTAGGAATGGCGATCGCTGTTCTGGTTTTGAGTACTTTAATAGATTTTCTCGCGACTTATTGGGGAGCAAAACAGTCTGGTGCTAGTAAATGGGGACAAATAGGCTGTTTCGTTGGTCTGGCATTAGGTTTTTTTGGTCTCTTACCAGCTTTACCATTTGGCGGACCTTTATTAGGGATGTTGATTGGACCTTTTTTAGGAGCAGTTGTTGGAGAATTTTTATATCGGAAAAATTTAGAGTTTGCTCAGAGGGCTAAATTATCTGTAAAAGCTGGAATAGGTATTGTGGTCGGCACAGTTGTGGGAAATATAATTCAAGGAATTTTAGCGATCGCTACTGTAATAGTTTTTCTTATTTCAACTTGGCCGACCGTTAACAGTTAGTGGTTAACTAGGTATTAGCTTTTAGCATTTGGGTACCGGAATGCTCCGCAAACAACTTGGGTAAAACATCCCCTTCTAAAAATTTACTGCTGAGTGCTGAGTGCTGACCGCTTTTTTAAAAAGAATACACTCTACCAGTAGGAGAAATATAAACTGATTTATGGTCAGTTGCTTCTGAACCGGGTTTAACTCTAACTGTAACTGTATTACCCTCTGCACTATATTCATAAGTAAGTAAACTGTCGTTATATATGTTTACTGTGCCATAACCGTCAGGTATACTTTGCAAGTCAACTCTGATATTTTTACTTCTTCCTGCGGGCAAAATTCTTTCTACTTCTGGAAGTAAGTTATAGTTGAGAGCTTTTCCAGTCTGATTTAAAATCTTTAGTATAATTGGTTGTTTTGAATCTGCTGCTTGAGCTTCTGGTTGCCAATATCCAGGTGCATAAGTAGGAGCATTTTGAGATAAAACTTCTGTCGGATAAGTTATTAAGCTTGAAGTTATTAATAATGTTGTGATTAGAGCAAATTTTTTCATTTTTCCTCTTGTTGTACTTTACAAAAAAAGCTAATACTTAATACTCCACAATTTTTGCTTCGGTTATTTCTGAGGTAATCTTAACATCAATTTTTAAGATGCTAAGGTACGGTTTAAAAAATATTTCTGTTACCAGAGCGAGTATTCCCTAAATTCTTAAAACGTTGTACCTCCAAGACTCGAAAACTGCTAGACATCATAAATAATTGTGCCAAATAAATTTTCTAGTTGAAATTGCCAAAAGGGGAACGGCAGAATATGTAATTAATTTTTTCTCAATACTTAGCAATCTTAAATTATCCATCAAACATCGAGAACTTTATAGATCAAAAATTTGAAAGTCTTATCTTCTGTTCCTATTTGCCTAGTTCTCTAGTTCCTAATTACCAGAATTTTTATGTACAACTTAAATAGAACTTCTATCAAAGTAGTAACCTCAAAACTCTACAACTAACTAATTGAGAATTAGGATAGTGATTAGAAAAGACTACTTGCAGAAAATAGAAGAGCTAGTAGCTAATAATCAAAAAAATATTACTAATTACCAATTGCCAATTCCTAATTTAAGAACTTGCATAAACTTTCTGATAATAAGCTTGATATTCTTCAGATAATAATGGCTCCCACCAATTTCGGTTATTCAAAAACCAATCTACAGTCTGACGTAACCCCTCTTCAACAGTTACTGAAGGTTGCCAACCTAACTCAGTTTTAATCTTTGTCGCATCAATAGCATAACGTCGGTCATGTCCTGGTCTATCCTTAACAAAAGTAATTAACTTTTCACAAGGTTGCACAGGTAAATCTTTTGCTAATTCATCCATAATTTGACACAACATTCGCACCAAATCAATATTTTTTACCTCATTATTTCCACCAATATTATAAGTTTCTCCAGGTTTACCTTTGTGAATTACCGTATCTAATGCCCGACAATGATCTATCACATACAACCAATCTCTAATATTTTGCCCATCACCATAAACTGGCAATTGTTTTCCTAATAACATATTGATGCACATCAGAGGAATTAACTTCTCAGGAAAATGATATGGTCCGTAGTTATTAGAACAATTAGTAATAACTGTCGGGATACCATAAGTATGATAATAAGCTCTAGCCAGATGGTCACTTCCTGCTTTCGATGCAGAATAGGGACTATTTGGCGCATAAGGTGTGGTTTCTGTAAAAGCAGAATCTTCTGAAGCTAAACTACCGTAAACTTCATCGGTCGAAACATGGAGAAATATACAGCTCCGGTCTGGATTTTGAGAAAGAGTAGAATAATGACTTCTGAACGCCTCTAACAAAGTAAAAGTACCCACAACATTAGTTTGCACAAAAGCTGCGGGGCCAAGAATAGACCGATCCACATGAGATTCTGCTGCAAAATGGGCTACTGTATCTATATCCTCTTCCTGGAGTAACCTATCTACTAACGAGCGATCGCAAATATCTCCCTGGACAAAACGGAAATTTGGCAACTCTAGTAAATCAGCTAAAGTCTCCTTATTACCAGCGTAAGTTAGAGCATCCAATACAACTACTCGATCGTTAGGATAGGTTTCACACCAATAATGGACAAAGTTAGAACCAATAAACCCAGCACCCCCAGTTACCAGTAATCTACTTTCCATAATTCTTATCTCCTGAGAGCTTCTAATTCCAATTAAGTATCTATGCTAGATTAATTTAACATTTATTTGTCAATGCTTTGATATTTATTCAGCAAGCCCTAATTATTAATTATTCATTATTAATTATTAATTGTTGAACCTAGCTTATATTTTCGGTGTAAGGATAATAATTGTGAGTAAACAAGAAATTTTAAAACGAGCAAAACAAGGAGACCCTCAAGCGATCGCTTTTCTCGTCAATCAAGCATTAACAACTATCGGAGTTAAAGCTAGGGTTAGTATTCAAAAAAATAATCTGCATCTTCTACTAGAAAGCTCTCAAATTCCAGATCGCCAAGCTTGTATTAGAGTAATTCATCAAGGAATGCAGCGCCTCAACGCATCATCAATTGATTTTGTCAATCTTTACGGACGAAGATTAGGTAACACCATCCCTGAGTGGACAGAAGTTATTGAATTATACAGACCTAGTATATATCATCCAGCCGGAGTAGGGACAATTTGGTGGCAGTCAGAAAATACAAACTCTTCCCAAGAATCTCTTGAACCTACTCTACCTTCCCTATTTCAACAGGTGGAATTAAATGCTCCAGAAATAGTTAAGACCAACTCAGAGATAATTAAAAGTAAAGATAAAAATGTAGATTTTTCTCCAGTTAATCTCAAGCGACCTGTGAGAAAAAGAAATAATCGTTCTAGGGCAAAAAAAATCTTTTCTTCCTATAATACTTCTTGGCAATTTTTACCTCAGAAAAATCAAGCTCTTTGGCTATTAGTAAGTACTATTGGCATAGCATTAATTCCTGTATCAAATTTAGTTTTCAATTCTCATAATTACAAGCTACCTGGAATTATTTCAAATATTTCTCGACCGCAACAAAGACCTCAACAAAACTCTTCAACAGTAGAATTTAGTCAGTCGGAAGTACCAACAGTAGCTACTCCTCAAATTGTACAAACTCAAAATCAAATTAATTTATCAGAGGTTTCTGAGTTTGTTTTATCATCTATTAAATCTCCAATTAATCCTGATACTAGAATTACTATTAAAGCAGTGGGGGATATTATCCCCGGTACTAATTATCCTAAGAATAAATTACACCCTAAAAAACAAAAGTTATTTGCATCAGTAAAACCTTTGCTACAAGATGCAGATATTGTTTTTGGAAATTTTGAAAGTACCTTAACGAGTTATCCAAGAAGTGGCAAAAAAATGGGGAGTGGTAGAGTGTTTGCCTTTAGAACACCACCGAATTATAGATATTTGTTGAAAGATGCTGGTTTTGATGTATTGAGTGTGGCGAATAATCATTCTTTCGATTTTTTAAAGCAAGGATTTGAAGATACAATTGCCAATATTCAAAATGTTGGAATGCAAGCTGTGGGGAAAAAGGGAGAAATTGTTTATCGTCAAGTGAAAGGGATTAATATAGCGTTTATTGCTTTTAGTAATTATAGTTATCATAATTCTATGCTTGACTTAGAATCTGCGAAAAAACTTGTGCAAGAAGCAGATGAAAATGCAGATATTATTGTTATTTCTATTCATGCAGGTGCAGAGGGAACTAGGGCATTAAGAATTAAGAATAAGACTGAATATTTTTTTGGTGAAAATCGAGGTAATAAAATTTTATTTTCCCATACATTAATAGATGAAGGTGCAGATTTAGTGTTGGCTCATGGTCCTCATGTGCCTAGAGCAATGGAAGTTTATCAAGGGAAATTAATCGCTTATTCTCTTGGTAATTTTATGGGATATCGTACTTTGTCTAGTAAAGCTCAGTTAGGATACTCCTTAGTATTAGAAGTAGATATTAATCCTAGAGGGGATTTCGTTTCGGGTAAAATTTTGCCTGTTCATTTGAATAGTAAAGGCATTCCTTATCCTGATAAATATGGTCGGAGTATTAAGTTAATTAGGCAGCTTACAAAAAAAGATTTTCCGAAGACAATGTTAGAAATTGATGGCGAAGGAAATATGACAATTAATAAGGAAGAGAGTTGAGATTTTATATTAAGAAGGAAGAGTGGCTCACACAGATTATGGCACGGATACACGGATAGGTCAGGGAGTGGGGGAGTGGGTAGGAACGTTGCATGCAACGTCCTTACAGGGAGGAGCGGAGAATAAAATTTAATTAGGAAGTAGTCGGATATATTTGTCCCTTAATTTTTCTGCAATTATTATGCATAAAATGCTAACTTTTTGAGGATTTTGGACTGAAAACCAAGCACTTTTTTCAACCAAAAAAAGGCTTTAGCCAATATCAGTCAATGCTTTGAGATTTTATCAGTCAGTCTTAATAGAATCAAATTTCCATTTCTGATTTAACTCTGTTGCGATATACGCAATAGGAATTTTGACTTATAAAACCCTGGTGAAGTTTTAATTGAATCAAATTTTTATTTCTGATTTCTCTCTGTTGCGATATACGCAATAGGAATTTTGACTTATAAAACCCTGGTGAAGTTTTAATTGAATCAAATTTTTATTTCTGATTTTTCTCTGTTGCGATATACGCAATAGGAATTTTGACTTATAAAACCCTGGTGAAGTTTTAATTGAATCAAATTTTTATTTCTGATTTTTCTCTGTTGCGACATACGCAATAGGAATTTTGACTTATAAAACCCTGGTGAAGTTTTAATTGAATCAAATTTTTATTTCTGATTTTTCTCTGTTGCGACATAC
>JAXHSW010000106.1:6886-30567 GCA_034190295.1 Cyanobacteriota bacterium
TCAATAGTTTCCATCCCCTGAATAATTTTGATAGTTTCGAGAGTAACAGTACAAACTTTTAATAGTAAGTCAATAACTGTTTGTTGATATTCAGCAAAATCATAGGTATTCAATTTTTCGGCGATGGTTTTGTATGAGTGAGAAGAGAGAGTCGGGGATGAATTGAAATATCTACTCTTTTTCTGAGACTAGGAGAAAAATTTAGAGACCAAAGCTTCAGGTTGACTATTTATACTTCTTCAATAGTTTCCATCTTCTGAATAATTTTGATTGTTTCGACACTAACAGTACAAACTTTTTGTAATAGGTCAATGACGGTTTCTTTATAGTCAGCAAAACTATAGGTATTAAATTTTTCGGCGATGGTTTTGTCTCTGGGTTTCTTTTCTTTGTATTGGTCTAATACCCATTCCAAAGCACTGCGGTTTCCGAGGCGATATTCCCAGGCAATTTTGGGAATTTTTTCTAATGTGGTGAGGGTATCTATTAATATTTTGTCTTGAGTTTTGTCTGCTTTAAGTTTTGGTTTGGGAATGGGTTGGTTGTCGGTGGTTGGTAAGTCGATGCGGGTTAATGGAAAAGGTTTAATAGTTTCATAGTTGATGTGTAATTCCATTAATTTTTTTCCCCATTTTACCCACTGTTGGAAATTTTCATAGAAGGGGAGGCGGGGAAATTCTCGTTTGAGGTTTTGTTCATATTTTTGGCGATAGGTGGGATGGTGTAAAACGGCGTAGGTGTAGTGGAAAATGTCTAGTTTTTTAATTTTTTTATTGTTGTAATGAGTTTGGAATTTTTGGAGACCCCAGTCGGTAATATTTTCGTGGCAGTTTCCATTTTCATCGTATTAGTAGAGGGGAAGACATTGAGAATCTCCAGTTAAGTGTAAATCAATTATTGAGTTACTAGATAAACAATGAAAAGGTTTTGAATTTCCCAAAGCTACAAAAGCTATATATTTGTTGTCTAAATTTTCCTCCTGAAAAATATCAAACCACTGATAAGTCATACCATTAAAATGCTTATCAAAATAGAAAAATTCTTTCACATAAGGTCGATATAGACTTCTGAATATTTTCTCACTCTCAAACTTTTTAGAGATTTTGTGACGGAGATATTTTGTTAATTCTCTATCCCACTTAATAGACATCCTCCCTGAATAATTTTCATCTTTTAAAGTCTGCTGATAAACTTCAATCAAATATTTCATTTTTTCTTGAAGCGCGTCTTGAGAAAAATCATAAACCCATTGATCTCGCTGAGTGGCAATACCTCTAGAAAATAACTTAAAAACACCTTCTTGAGATTTCCCACTTTTGACATCTTTATCAATTAATGGCAAAAGTTCATCAAAGTCATTATCAGTCAAATTTAACCAATTATGGCGTCGATCGGGAATAATATGTTCAAAATCAATATCAGCAAATTTAGTAGCAGTTAAAAATTTGAGTTTATTCTCTCTTAGTTCATGAATATGAAAAGGATGGTTGTAATATATTCGATTTCTTACTGTTTTTTCTTGATTATCTTTAACTAAAAAAGATATGACAATTCCTGTCATTGCAGAAATTCCAAAGATAGTATGTTTTTCTCCGATAAAAATACCATCTTTACCTGAAATAGCTCTGACATTACCTCCTAAATCAAGAAAATAAGCATGAGAAAATTCCTCATTTATTATTTTTCTAAACCCATCAAAAGCACGAGCATCTAAAAAAGAAGAATTAGTAATAAAACAAATTACACCTTGTTTACCTAATCTATCCGATGCCCAACGAATAAATCGAGTGTACATATCATAAATAACAATTTGATTCTGCGCCTTACCCTGCTTAATATAAGTTTCCTTAATTCTTTTATCAATCTCCTTATAAACCCGATTAGCATTATTTTGATTAAAATTTTCTTGTCTCGCATTATAAGGAGGATTACCAATAATCACCGAAATATCATCACAATCATTTTGCCGTTTAATTCGCTCAGTATTCTCCACGGTCATCGCAAATAAATCTAACTGCTTATACTCAAACGAACTATGGTCTAAAGTATCAACAAAACAAATATTATTAAACTCCTCATAACTCCCCATTTTCTGCTGATAAGTATATTCAATATTCAAATTCGCAATGTAATAAGGCAAAATTGCTACCTCATTACAAAAAATCTCTTTCTGATACTTATGCTTCAACTTATTCTTAGGCAAATATTCAATTAACTCCGTCACAAAAGTACCAGTTCCAGTCGCCGGGTCAAGAATTTTTACCCCAGAATCACACAACAATTTGCCGAAATGTTTATCCACCAAATAATCGACACTTTCAATCATAAATTTCACAATTTCACTAGGAGTATAAACAATCCCCAATCTATCTGCCCCCAGAGGATTATAAGACTTATAAAAATTCTCATAAACCACCTTCAAAAATTCCTGTTTTTCATGGTGATTATAAATACTCGCTGCCTTTCTTTTTATTACCCCGTAATAACGTTCAATAGAACTCAAAGTATTACGTCGGATACTGCCAACAAAAAAAGTATTTAAAACTTCCTCCAACTCCCTCGCAATATTATTCTCCCTGTGAAACTGAGACTCATTAAAAATATTCAGAAAAATATCCTCAGTCAAGATGTGTTGAATAATCATTTCTTGCACATCAAACAAACTAACCTCAGGATTAATCGACTCTCGACAAATAGTCAAAAACTTATCCCTAGCCAAACAAAACTTTTGATTCTTCTCCGACTGTTTAGCAATTAAATCTCGTAAACTTTTTAAAATAGTAGGTAAGTCTGCCTGAAAAGTAGTAATAGCCTCGCGAAAATCCCTAACTTCCGGGCGAACATAATTAATAAAAGCATTAATAATTCCATCCAAAGCATCAGCATTTCCCATTGAAACTCTAGAAGCTTCTTCACCTGCTTGAATTAAAACTGCCGTCTGCGAATCCTCAAATAAAATATTATCGTCACGATAACCTTTCGCTAATTTTTTCTCAATTTCCTCATCTAAAACATCATATTCATCCTTACTTTCCCAAAACCCCCAATCCAAACGCAAAGCATCCTTAACCGTTCCATCAGGAGTAACCTTTTGACCAGTTTTAGTTTTATAATCCAGTTCTGGAATTAATCGAAAATCTCTAGTTTTGCAATATTCATTTAACAGATATTGAAAGGCAAACCGAATCGAACTTTCATTCCGATAACCGCCATATTGAATAATACGTTCAACTTCCGTATAGTATTGATTAATTAATAATTGAGACATAGTTTGAAGAATGAAGGTTAGGAGCTAGGACTTAGGATGTTGAGCAATTCTATCTTTGAGTCGTGCTGTCGGGATAATCACAAACTCAGAGTTATTCTTTCGGTCTAATTATATTTTGTTTTTATTGCCCTTTTTCCACCAAAAACCCATAGTTACGATGTGATTTTATCGACAGTAATTAATTACTATTATCGCTGTTTTATTAATCCCCAAATCGCATTTTTCTGTTACGCTTTTCAGTTATAGTAGCTAGCTTGTTATTCCAAAATCCTTGTGGCTTATTTTCTTTAATAGTTGATACTTGCTTGTTATACCAGCGATTCATTGATTTAATCTGCTGGCCATCAAAAATAAAACTTGTACCAATGTTGGAAACGCAAGTTCACCAATTATTTAACCCTGGGTCAACACCTAATACATTCTGGGGATTCAAATTAACTTTTGCTACTTGTTTTTCATAAATAAATTCCAAATAAAAGCATTGATTGCGAGGTAGTATTCTTAACTCTTTGATGTCAGCAAAATTCAGATTACTTGGCATAAGAATATTAAAGCTATCTAGTCCAAACCACCTCTTACCGAATAATTAAGGTAAAAATCCTCTCATGATCAAGGAGAAATAAGCGGTCGTTCGCGGATCTCGGAACGGAGTTCTCTCTTCGGAGCTTCCCGTAGGGTGGGATGGCGAGGTCTCGGAGCCATATCCAATCGACCAAGAGAAGAAAAAATTTTCATTATTAGTCAATCCTCTTCTTTTCAAGGAGAGGTAATTGTTAATTATTAATTATTAATTATTAATTGTTAATTGTTGAAAAGTATTTCCTAATGGTACTCTAATTAAATTGTTTCTCAGCTTAAGTGCCTGTTTAGGATAACTGACTGTTACTAATCCACCTTTTTTCCTATATATAGTGAGGTATTCTCGGCTTGTTTGCTATTTGACCATTCTGATAAGCTTTAACTAAGCCATAATAAGATTTAAAAGATTCTGCTACAGTTCTTAATATTTGTTGTACAGCTTGAGAATGCAAAATTCTATAGTGATTATTGGTTTTATATTCTTTATTCTAGGTCAAATTTACTCAATAATTAAGGTTTAAAGCCTCTCCTTTAAAGAAGAAAGAAGAAAAAAATTTCCCTACCGCGTCAATCCTCTGCTTTTCAAGGAGAGTTCATTAATTGATAATGGATAATGGATAATTACCTCTGGTTAAAACCGTTCTTGATTGAACATAAGGAAATATTATTTCTTTATTTTCCCCTTGAAAGGGGAGGCTAATAAAGCTGAATTATTTAATGATTAATGATTAATGATTAATGATTCAGTAATAATTAATAATTAATTGTTGAAGGATAACTTTTTGAGCTTTAAAATACAATTATCTAGCATAATAAATCCCCATATTAGTTAATTTGTGAGCTACTTGACAGAGAAACTTTAATATGTTGATTAATTCTTTGTCTTGATTAACTAGAATTTGTTGACAACCGTACATCTAAATAACTTTGAGAAGTTAAGAACTTAAAAAGATTGTATCATAGAACAGGATGGATAAATCCGTCTCATCTGAACGATTCCCTCGTTTTCATCCCTCAGCTGAAGTACGAGAGCTTTCAACATCGCTGTTCGGTAAAAACACAAAAAAACTTAGAGGTCTTCGACTCCTACCTAGTTCCTGACTACTGACTAATATTGAAAATTAAAAAATTAATGATTAAAAAAAATATAGAGCGAAAAATCCTGAATAATGGCATAGTTGTCATCACAACAGAAAATAAGACAGCGGATATTATTTCAGCCAAAATATTCTTACGAATAGGTAGTCGTTATGAACCCAGAGAACAGGCAGGAATCTCTCACTTATTAGCAGCAGTATTAACTAAAGGGACAGATAAATTATCTTCTCTCGATATCGCCCATAAAGTTGAATCAGTAGGAGCAAGATTAGGCACAGATACAACCACAGATTATTTCTTACTGAGCATAAAAACAGTATCTACAGATTTTACAGATATATTTCAATTGTCAGGAGAAATAATTAGATATCCATCATTTCCAGAAACAGAAATTGAACTAGAAAAACGAATTACTATTCAAAGTATTCGCTCTCAAATAGAACAACCTTTTACCGTAGCATTCTCTCAATTACGAGAAATGATGTATCAAAATCATCCTTATGCTTTATCAACTTTAGGTACAGAAAAAACAGTTTCTCAAATTACCCGCACCGATATTCAAGAATTTCATCAAACTCACTTCCGTCCAGATAATATAATCATATCTATAGTAGGCAATATTACGAACGCCAAAGCAATTAATTTAGTTGAACAAACATTAGGAGATTGGCAACAACCAGAAACACCCCCAGTAACTTTAAACTTACCAACTCTAACTCCCCAACCATCAAAAGCAACAACATACCAAGAAACTCAACAATCAATTATTATGCTTGGTTATTTAGCAGCAAATGTTAATAGTTCTGACTATGCTCCTCTCAAATTAATTAATACTTATTTAGGCAATGGTTTATCAAGTCGCTTATTTGTTGAACTGAGAGAAAAAAGAGGTTTAGCTTATGATGTATCTGCTTTTTATCCTACCCGTCTAGATATCTCTAACTTTACAGTCTATATAGGAACTGCTACAGAAAATACAGCGATCGCTAAAGCAGGATTAAGAGAAGAAGTGGAGCGCTTAGTGAATAATCAACTTAGCTCAGAAGAATTACAAGTCTCCAAAAACAAATTATTAGGTCAATATGCTTTAGGTAAACAAACAAACTCACAAATTGCTCAAATTTTAGGATGGTATGAAAGATTAGGTTTGGGTATGGAATTTGACACCAAATTTCAAGAAAATCTGACAATGGTAACTACTGTTGAGGTACAAGAAGTTGCTAGTAAGTATTTCATTGAACCTTATATTTCAATTGTTGGACCGGAAGAAGATTGAGAATCACAATTTCTATAATTTTAGTCAAAAAAAGCCTGCTATTTAATATCAAAGTTCAGCTATTAATTAGAAGAATAAATATATTAGACATCTCCAGGCAAAGAGGGAATAGGGAGTAGTTATCAGTTATCAGTTATCAGTTATCAGTTATCAGTACCGACCACTAAAGTATAAGGCTTGAAATATTGAACTGAATATTTTTTCATCCCCTTAAAAGGGGAGGCTTTGGATTTCATTTTTTGGTAAAAATGATATATATTTTTAACCTTGATAAAGGGCAACCTACTTAGATATTTGATATTTAATTTTTTAAAAATTTTATCGTCCGCTATTGTTTTTGCGTCAGTGAAGCATTAACTAAAACTATTGAATAGATGCTCATCTGTACAGAACAAAAACTCCTTCTACACTCAGTAATAACTATATATAGTGCAATACTATAATTTAGTGTTTACAGCTAAAAAAAGTTTCACTTATGCTTAGATTAAGATGATATAGCGCTTCTCAGACTAATGAAGTACATCTATCTTTATTCCTATTCTATTCCCTGTTCCCATATCCGGTGTTCCCTAAAACCTAGATATAATTTTGTACCTCACGCTTCTTCGGAATTTCTATAGATAATATCAAATAGGTATAATGTTAAGATTAAAAGACTTAATAAACATAGCAGTGAAAATTGGAAAAAATCCAAGTTGGATATTTTGCTTAAGTTTTTTCAGCCTATTAATAATTAATTTAAGTAGGCTAACTACTACATGGGCACAAATACCCTTAGAAATTAATTCTGTACCCATTTCTATTAATCGACCAATACTCAAAACAGGTAGTCAGGGAGAAGAAGTCTCTCAACTACAAGGAGTTTTGAAATTAATGGGATATTATCTTGGGCAAGTCAATGGAATATATTCAGACAGCACCGCTGCAGCAGTTGTTGAATTTCAAGAAGATGTAGGGTTAATCCCAAATGGAATTGTTGACCAAAATACTTGGAATCGTTTATTACCAGCTACCCCAACATCTAACAATGTGACTGAAACTACAGTAAAAGATACAGATTCAAGTTGTGACTGTGCCAAAAATCAAACTTCTACGACTACTACAACTAATCAGTCCCTAGCAACAATTAATTCAGAGATAGAAACCTCTACCTCTAATCGTATAAATTTACCAACTCTCAAAATTGGCATGAGAGGTAATGCAGTCAGAGGATTACAACAACGTCTTAAGGCCAAAGGATTTTTAAAAGGAAAAATAGATGGGATATTTGGCCCTAAAACTCAAACTGCTGTTAAGATGGCTCAAAGAAAATATAAACAACAGCAAGATGGAATTGTAGATACCCCCCTATGGATAGCTTTGCTACGTTGAAATAGCGGTCAGCACCTCAGCGGTCAGCTATCAGCTTCTCAAGGTGTATAATGAGGGTTTGAATACCCCAGAACACGCACACCACGCGCTTATTCAAATAAGCGTGGGGGACTTAGACCCTTAAATTTTTAGCGCTCCAGCTAAATGCTGGCAAGGGTCGCATTCCGGAACGGAAAAGCTTATAGCTAGTTAATCAAAAAACTGATAAACTGTGGTAAACTTAACAATGTTAATGTGGAACCTAAAATAAAAACTCGGTGTGCCCAAATCAGAACGTAAAATTCTCCTGGATTTTGAAAAGCCTCTAGCAGAATTAGAAAACCGTATCAATCAGATTCGTGAACTAGCTAAAGACTGTAGTAGTGTAGATGTCTCTGAGCAAATTAGCCAACTAGAAGCAAAAGCAACTCAACTACGTCAAGAAATCTTTAATGGTCTTTCCCCCGTACAAAGACTACAGTTGGCCAGGCACCCAAGGCGACCAAGCACTCTCGATTATATCCAAGCTATTTGTGATGAGTGGATCGAGTTACATGGCGATCGCGGTGGTAGTGACGATCCAGCAATAGTAGGGGGCTTGGCCAGAATAAATGGAAAGCCAACTATAATTATTGGTCATCAAAAAGGACGAGATACAAAAGATAATGTAGCCCGCAATTTTGGTATGGCCTCAGCAGGAGGATACCGCAAAGCAATGAGGCTAATGGAACATGGCAACAACTTTGGAATGCCAATCTTGACCTTTATTGATACTCCTGGTGCATGGCCAGGTATAGAAGCGGAAAAATTGGGACAAGGAGAAGCGATCGCCTACAATCTACGAGCAATGTTTCATCTGGATGTACCAATAATTTGTACGGTGATTGGAGAAGGTGGTTCAGGTGGGGCGTTAGGAATTGGAGTGGGCGATCGCTTACTCATGTTAGAACATTCTGTATATACAGTTGCTAGTCCTGAAGCTTGTGCAGCAATTCTCTGGAAAGATGCAGCTAAAGCTTCTCAAGCAGCAGATGCTTTGAAAATAACCTCTTGGGATTTAAAAAATATAGGGATTATAGATAGTGTCATCCCAGAACCAAATGGTGGCGCTCATGCTAACCCATTACAGGCAGCAGAAAATCTCAAAAAGGCCATAGTTAGTAATATAGAAGAATTAACAAAGATAAGCAGTGAGGAACGCCGAAAACAACGTTATCAAAAGTTCCGTTCCATAGGAGTATTTTTGGAAACTTAAAAACTGAAATTGATTTTGTCTTCTAGTTAACCGCTTCGTGGAAGTCAAAAGTCACAAATTATTACCCCATTAATAAAAGTTTGATTTTTCGACGGATGAATCTCTTCTCTCTGTATCCAGTTATTTTTTTTGATTAAATTCACAAGATGGATAAGAAAGATTATTGTTAGTGACTTATTATTTCTACTCTGGAAGTACTCAAAAGATGATCTACATCATAAAACGTACTGTAATGAAGTGATTAGAATTTAGCTGAATCGCCGAGAAGCCTCACGCCATAATATGCAGATTTGGTGTGAAATGAATCGGCGGTAAATTGAATAGGTTCGATGCCCATTCATTTTGTATGCTATCCCAGCAGCAAGCGATCGCCCTGGTTGAAAAACTTGTATTATTATCATGCAATAACCCCGGAAATTTTCCACTATGCGCACTGCCTATCAATATAAATTAAGGCCCAACAAGGAACAAATATCCACAATAGAAATGTGGTTAGAATTGTTGTGTCGGCAGTACAATTATCGGTTAGGTGAAAGATTCTCATGGTGGTCAGAAAACCTTTGTCCAGTTAACGCCTGCCCCTTGGTGATGCCAATTCCAATACTCAGGGAGAATCCAGATTATTACTCTCAGAAAAAAGATTTGGTCAATACCAAAGACAAATTTCCTGAGTACAAGCTAATTCATTCTCAAGTGTTACAAGATTGCATTAAACGGGTAAAACTTGCCTTTGATAGATGGTTGAAAGGAGACAAAAATAGACATAAATTAGGGAAACCAAGATTTAAAGGAAAAGGACGTTATCGCAGTTTTACTTATCCTCAAATCAAACAAAACTGTATTGAAGGAAATAAGATAAACTTGCCAAAAATAGGAAAGGTAAAGTTGATTAAACATCGACCATTACCGGATGATTTTCAAATTAAAACAGTAACTATTAGTCGTAAAGCAGATGGTTATTATATTACTTTATCCCTAGAAGACAGATCAGTTCCAGCTTTAACAACTAAAGTGGAACCAACATTAAAAAACACTCTGGGAATCGATATGGGGTTGAAGGAATTCTTAGTAACAAGTGAAGGAGAATCTGTTCCCATACCTCAATACTATCGAAAATCTCAGAAACGATTAAAGACTCTACATAAACGTTTATCTCGTAAAAAGAAAGGAAGTAACAGGTGGTCAAAAGCTCTTCTAGCTGTTGCCAAACAACATAAAAAAATTGCCGATAAACGTAAAGACTTTCATTTCAAAACAGCCAATGAATTGTTATTAAAAGCAGAAGTAATCGCCCATGAAAACTTAAATATTAAAGGGCAAGCATTGACTCATTTGAGTAAATCAATTAACGATGCAGGATGGGGACAATTCTTATCTATTTTGACTGTCAAAGCCGGAAATGCTGGAGTGAAAACTATAGGAGTGAACCCCAAAAATACCAGCCAAGATTGCTCAAACTGTGGGGAAAAAGTCGATAAAGAATTAAACATACGAATTCATTCTTGTCCGTATTGCGGTGTTGTAATAGACCGCGACTTAAATGCGGCAATAAATATAAAAAATAGGGCGGTAGGGCATTCCGTCCTTAAAGCTCGTGGAGCCCGACGGAATACCGGGGCTGCGAAACGAGAAGCCCACACTAAGCTGGCGCTATAGTGTGGGAGTATGTCACGTCAAAATACAACTTGCTTTTTTTTAAATCTGATCCGGATCTATTATGACTCAAACTTTTTCCAACGCTTCCAATAACACAACTAGCACCAATGGTCCTAAAACTTCTGATGCAGCTACAAATGGTATTTCTCACCGACCTGACCGCAGCTCCTCATCCAATGGTCAACCGATAAGGCAACAACCTCCTGCTGAAGAGACCAATGAAGCAATGATGGAGGCAGTACGGACAATGCTCCTATCAGTAGGAGAAAATCCCGAACGAGAAGGATTACTCAAGACTCCTAAGCGGGTTGCAGAAGCAATGCGATTCCTCACTCAAGGCTATAATCAATCTCTTGAAGAAATTGTCAATAATGCCATTTTTGACGAAGGTCATAACGAAATGGTTCTAGTTAGAGATATCAATCTTTTTAGTCTTTGTGAACATCATATGTTACCATTTATGGGAAAAGCCCATGTAGCTTATATTCCCAATCAAAAAGTAGTAGGTCTGAGTAAGCTAGCTCGGGTTGTGGAAATGTATTCTCGTAGATTGCAAGTTCAGGAGCGACTCAACCGTCAAATTGCTGAGGCAATTCAACAAGTTTTAGAACCAAAAGGTGTTGCAGTTGTCATAGAAGCTACTCATATGTGTATGGTAATGCGAGGAGTACAAAAACCTGGGTCTTGGACTGTTACAAGTGCTATGCTCGGTTTATTTGAAGAAGATCAGAAAGTTAGAGAAGAATACCTGAGCTTAATTCGCCATCAACCTGCATTCTTTTAACTAGCTATTCATTAATTGATAATGGATAATGAATAATGGATAATTACCTCGGGTTTTAACCGTTACGGAATTGAATATAAGGAAATATTATTTCTTCTTTCTCCTTGCTTATGAGAGGCTTTAAACCTTTGGGGATTAATTATCAATTATCAATTTCCATTATCCATTGGTAACTGAATGCTCTGGGAATAAGGAAGCAACTTTTCTTATTTCCCTCTTCTTTTTGACAATAATTATGTATATAAAAGTAGGGAAAAAAGCTGAGAGTTAAAGCAAATATAGCAATATGATTTTAGTTGTGAGATATGGGAGAATTTTGTTTTAAGTATGGAGGTATGGAGGGAAGAAACGAAGAGAGAAGAATTAATATAACTGCTATATTCTATGCTTTAAAGGAACATCTAAATTCTCACATCTGATTCAGTTATTGCTATAATTAAACAAACAAATCTATATATTAAAGAGATTTATGGTATGGCTAAACCAATAAAATTTGGAACAGATGGCTGGCGCGGTGTGATAGCTGATGATTTTACTTTTGAACGAGTTTCTTTAGTAGCAGCAATCGCAGCGCGAATTTTAGAGAAAAATTATGCTAGTTCTACGAATAATAGTAAAACAGTAATTGTTGGCTACGACCGTAGATTTATGGCCGAAGAATTTGCCCAAGTTGCTGCTGAAGCTATTCAAAATGCAGGGTTTGATGTGCTGTTAACAGAAACTTACGCTCCTACTCCAGCTTTTAGTTGGGCAGCATTTGAAAAACAAGCTCTTGGAGCAATTGTTATGACTGCTAGCCATAATCCAGGAAAATATTTAGGGTTAAAAGTAAAGGGTGCTTTTGGTGGCTCAGTACCTCCAGAAATTACACAACAAATAGAAGAATTATTAACAGTTGAAGTAGAAAAAGATAAGCTTCAGGGGAGCAAAATAGAAAGTTTTAATCCTTGGCCTAGTTATTGTGAAACTCTACAAAAAATGGTAGATATAGACAACATTAAGTCTGCTATTAATGAAGGAAAATTAAAAGTTTTTGCAGATGTAATGCACGGTGCTGCTGCTGGAGGGTTGCAAAAAATATTGGGAGTAGAAATTCAAGAGGTTAATGGTAATCGCGATCCTTTATTTGATGGTGGTGCCCCTGAACCTTTGCCTCGCTATTTGAGTAAACTTTTTAAAGAAATGAAAAGTTATCGAGCAACAAATGAGGGAAGTTTATCCATTGGATTAGTGTTTGATGGAGATAGCGATCGCATTGCTGCTGTGGATGGTGAGGGTAATTTTCTCAGCTCCCAAATTTTAATTCCTATTCTGATAGAACATCTGACAACTAGGCATGGGTTTAGTGGGGAAGTTGTGAAGACTATTAGTGGTTCCGATCTATTTCCGAAGGTGGCACAATTATATAATATGCCAATTTTTGAAACTCCCATTGGTTATAAGTATATTGCCGACCGGATGTTGTCAACTAAAGTGCTTGTGGGTGGAGAAGAGTCTGGGGGTATTGGTTATGGTACTCATATTCCGGAAAGGGATGCTTTATTATCAGCACTCTATTTGTTAGAAGCAGTAGTTATGTCTGGTGAAGATTTAAGTGCAATTTACCGCCAACTTCAAGAAAAAACAGCTTTTAGTTCTGTTTATGACCGGATAGATTTACCTTTGCCTAATATGGAGGTGCGATCGCGTTTGTTGGAGCAGTTAGAAAATTATCCTTTGACAGAGGTTGCTGGACAAAAAGTGGTTGATTGTTTGACTATAGATGGGTATAAGTTGCGGTTAGCTGATGGTCGTTGGTTATTGATTCGCTTTAGTGGTACTGAACCTGTTTTGCGACTTTATTGTGAAGCGGCGGATATGCAGCAGGTTAAGCAGACTTTGGAATGGGCTAAAAATTGGGCTAACAGTATTGCTTGATTTATGCAAAGTTTTTGCTAGACAAGGATTTAACCACGGATACAGGGACGATTCATTTGCATTCTGTGAAGTTGTTGCTAGACAAGGATTAGGCCACGGATATACGGATGATTCATCTGCATTTTGTGAAGTTGTTGCTAGACAAGGATTCGGCCACGGATATACGGATGATTAGTCTGCATTTTGTGAAGCTCAAAAAAAACGGCAAGGCTTTTCCCCTTGCATCACCAAAAAAATTATGAGAGTATGTAATCATTGGGTGTCACTCGCCCCTATACATGACTTTTTATTCAACCAAAAAACAGCATTTCGTTACTGAATATATATAGAAGAGATACTCACACCATCTAGACAAGGATTTAGCTACGGATACAGGGATGATTAATCTGCATTCTGTGAAATTGTTGCTAGACAAGGATTCGGCCACGGACATACGGATGATTCATCTGCATTTTGTGAAGCTCAAAAAAAACTGCAAGGTGTTTCCCCTTGCATCACCAAAAAAATTATGAGAGTATGTAATCATTGGGTGTCACTCGCCCCTATACATGACTTTTTATT
Organism: Cyanobacteriota bacterium; assembly: GCA_034190295.1. Classification (GTDB taxonomy): domain Bacteria; phylum Cyanobacteriota; class Cyanobacteriia; order Cyanobacteriales; family Microcoleaceae; genus Okeania. The sequence continues at coordinate 20,631 of JAXHSW010000106.1, forward strand.
CAACCCCAAAACAGCATTTCGTTACTGAATATATATAGAAGAGATACTCACACCATCTAGACAAGGATTTAGCTACGGATACAGGGATGATTAATCTACATTCTGTGAAATTGTTGCTAGACAAGGATTCGGCCACGGATATACGGATGATTCATCTGCATTTTGTGAAGCTCAAAAAAAACTGCAAGGTGTTTCCCCTTGCATCGCCAAAAAAATCGTGATACAATCTAACCATTGGGTGTCACTCGCCCCTACGCATGACTTTTTATTCAACCCCAAAATAGCATATCCTCACTGAATACTTATGGAAGGGAAACTCACACCATCAAAGCACCAGAAAAATATCATCCGGTGAAGCACTACCGAAAGGCGATCGCCAAATTTGCCCGCCCCATCAACACATCCATAATATTTACTCATGTAGAAGTGATGTAGCTACCGCACTTGCTCTGCGATCGCTATATTCACAAATCCAGAATTTATCATCCTGTGAAGCTCAAAAAAAAACGGCAAGGTATTTCCCCTTGCATCCTCAAAAAAATCCTTGTTGCTAGACAAGGATTCGGCCACGGATATACGGATGATTCATCTGCATTTTGTGAAGCTCAAAAAAAACTGCAAGGTGTTTCCCCTTGCATCGCCAAAAAAATCGTGATACAATCTAACCATTGGGTGTCACTCGCCCCTACGCATGACTTTTTATTCAACCCCAAAATAGCATATCCTCACTGAATACTTATGGAAGGGAAACTCACACCATCAAAGCACCAGAAAAATATCATCCGGTGAAGCACTACCGAAAGGCGATCGCCAAATTTGCCCGCCCCATCAACACATCCATAATATTTACTCATGTAGAAGTGATGTAGCTACCGCACTTGCTCTGCGATCGCTATATTCACAAACCAAATAAAAATTATCATCTTGTGAAGCTCTAAAAAAAACTGCAAGGTATTTCCTCTTGCATCCTCAAAAAAATCATTGTTGCCAGACAAGGATTATGCCACGGATACAGGGATGATTCATCTGCATTTTGTGAAGCACCAAAAAAACTGCAAGGATTTTCCCCTTGCATCCTCAAAAAAATCGTGATACTATTTAAGCATTGGGAGTCGTTCGCCCCTACGCATGACTTTTTATTCAACACAAAAAAAACATTTCATTTAATTTTAGTATTTTAGTAATTTATAGGCGATCGCCTACCAGGGGAATAGAGCGATCGCTCTTGTTTTTGTTTAAAGCCTTTTAATCACCCCAACTATACCAATTTCATCAAATATTGCTACAGTCACGACTTTCCTTACAAGCAAAAATTATTGTCAAATGCCAAAATATGTAGTGCTATAAAATAAAATTGACAGGTTACTAAATATAAAATTATGGAAGCAAGTTTAGTAGGTTTAGCAGGTTGGGGATTATCAAAAATAGCAGATTCATTGTGGGATACTGCTTGGGAAAAAGGAGGTAAAAGCCTCACTCAATCTCTCAATAAAACAGATATAGAAAAAGCAATTAAATCTGGAGAAAAAGCTGTGAAGGAATGGGAAAAAGAACTCTCGCCTCAACAGCTTTTGTTTTATTCGGCTAAACAAGATGGTTGGAATGGAGTTAATAAATTTATCAGCCAATATTTTCAAAATTCTGCCGTTTTGCAAGAGTTACAAAAACCATTAATTAGTCAAGGCAAGCCAGATATTGAGATTTTAATTACTATTTTTCAACAAGAAGCACAGACAAAAAATATTCAATTAAATCAACAATCTCTACAACCTTGGATAGAAACTTTTGTGAATGCTTATTTTCAACAAACTGATACTTATATTAAATTCCAAGTAGCTAAACAAAATTATTTTGAGCAATTAGCAAATTGGTTTGATGATGTAAAATTTGCGGGCATTTCTGTACCAGGGCAAGAAATAGAAAAGTCAGAAAAATTAGCCTATATTTTTGTCATGCCAGATGTGGTAGAAGATGTCTCAACAGGAGGGGGTTTTGAAAGGGATTTATTATTAGCAGGAACTGGGGAAAAACTGGAAAGGGAATTATTGATAAATACTACTGGCAGAAAATTTTTAGCCTCAGAATTATTGACTCAAAGTCAGTCACAGAAATTTGTAATATTAGGTGCCCCTGGTTCGGGAAAAACAACTTTGATGAGTTATTTTGCCGTGATGTTGGCTCAGTCGATCCCTCCAACCCCCCTTGGTAAGGGGTCGATCCCCCCAACCCCCCTTGGTAAGGGGGGCTATAGTCAGGAAAATCCTTTGGTTCAAAATAGCGATCGCTACACTGAGTCTTCTGAGTCGATCCCCCCAACCCCCCTTGGTAAGGGGGGCTATAGTTATGGAAACTATGTGGGTGAGATGGGCCATAGAACATCCGTTCCGCTGCGCGATCGCTCTTTTTCCCCGCTTTCTCAGGAGGGCCAGGGGGGCTCGAAGAGTCAAGGTGCCACAATACTAGGTTTAGACCCCAACACCGACTGGCTCCCAATTTTAATTAGAATACGAGACTTAGCGCGACATCCCGACAAAAGCATTCTCGAATATGCTCGTATATTTGCCGAGAAAACTATGGCAGTCAAAACTTTACCAACAGGATTTTTTGAACATTGGTTAGAAGATGGCAGAGCATTAATATTGTTGGATGGTTTAGATGAAGTGGCAGAAGAAGGCAAACGTTATGATGTTGTCAAGCGCATTGAGAACTTTTTAGGGCAGTTTGACAGAAACCGAGCAATTATTACATCTCGTCCTGCGGGTTATAAACGCGACTTTTTCCGCACTGAGGAATTTCCCCACTATCAAATGCAGTCGTTTGACGATGAGAAGATTTCGGCATTTATCAATAATTGGTATGACAGTCGGTTTCGGGATAAGGGGGAGGCAGAAAGGCGCAAGGAAAGTTTACGAAAGGCGTTAGATGATAATGACCGGATTAAGTTGTTGGCCAGAAATCCCTTGTTATTGACAATTATTGCTTTGATTCATAGGTATCAGGCAGTTTTGCCCAAAAAACGGTTTGAGCTTTATGATGCTGCCGTGAAGACGCTGTTAACTTCTTGGGATGCTAATAAAGAAATCAGTAATCAAGAGGTGTTTAAATATTTAGATTTAGACGATCTACGCAGGTTGATGGAATTGTTGGCTTTTTGGGTGCATACTCAGGGAAATGTTGGAGATAATGAGGGTGGCACTTTGATAGATAGGGATGAGTTGATAGAGCAGTTGAGTCGAGAGATTAAAACGTTGAAACAGGTGCAGTTATATCAGGCAAAGGAAGAGGCGGAAAGATTTGTAGAATTGATTCGGGAACGCACGGGGTTGTTGAATGAGCAGGGGCAAGATTTTTATGGGTTTGTGCATAAGACTTTTCAAGAATATTTGTGTGCTGAAGAGATTGATTATCAGGCAGATAATGAGGGTGATTTTGAGATTGTTTTGGATAGTATTCGAGAACATTTGCATGACTCACATTGGCGGGAAGTTTTACTATTGTTGATAGCGCAACAGAAGCCGAAAAAGGTGGCAAAGGCGATGCGGGCAATTTTGAATTGTGGTAGTGAGTATGAGCATTGGTTACATCGGGATTTGTTTTTTGCTGGAGATTGTTTAGCAGAAGATCCGAAAGGTTTGCGGAGTGTTGATGGTGAGTTAGTGCAGGAGATTTTGGAGAAGTTGCTTGAGTTGGAGGTCAGTAGTAAAGAGTTGGTTGGTGCTAAGGTTCGCAATCAAGTTTATCAAATTTTTTGTAGTTTACATGAAACTGATGTTGAAACGCAAACTTTAGAGATGTTGAAGGAGCGATTTGATTTAATCGATCGGGATAGGTTGTTTTCATATCAAGGAGAGTTAGGTGAAAAGGAAGAGGCGATCGCTACCTTACTAGCAATGCTTCAGGAGAAAGATTCTGTTGTACGTCTAAAGGCTATAAGAACATTGCGTTTTTTGCAATATAATTCAGAAGCTCTAATTAGTGCGCTGCTAAAATGTCTTGATGATGAAGATTATAACGTGCGTGCAAATACGGCTTATACTTTGGGCTACTGGGGGAAAAGTTCTTATCATGCTTTTAATACTTTATTAGATTTGCTACAAAACGATAATCTAGCTGTACGTTGGGAAGCAGCTTTTATCATAGAAAAGCTAGGCTATAAAAGGTTAAGCAATACTATAGATACAGTGCTTGAAACCTTACCACCACAATTACAAGATTGGGTTTTTGCTGTGAGTAATGATATGCCTAACTTAGATGAATTAAACAACACTTATCAAAGTAATATCAACGCCTTACTAGAAAGACTACAAGATCAAAATCCAATTTTGCGCGGAGGAGCGGCTAATGCTTTAGGAAAGTTAGGCAATAATTCTGAAATAATAATCAGCGCCTTGTTAGAGCGATTACAAGATGAAGTTCCTGATGTGTGTGGAATAGCAGCAATGGCTTTAGGTTACTTGAGTAATACTTCCCAAATAGTTGTTAATGCTTTATTAGGAAAACTTGAGGATGATAATCATCTTGTCCGTTGTGGAATTGTAAGTGCTTTGGGGAACTTGGGTGATACTTCTCAAACAGTAGTTAATGCTTTATTAGCAAAACTTAATGACGATTCTGAGTATGTACGTCAAAGGGTATCCCAAGCTTTGGGCAAACTAGGCAAAAAATCCAATAATATCCTCCCCATTATAATTCAATGGATTCAACAACATCAAGATTCAGAATATGTCGGCAGAGGTATTGATGTGCTGTGGTATTTAGTTGTAGGTGAGGAGAGTTAAGAATATGAGACACTCTGTCAAAATTCAATAGTTAGGCAGTGGGAGTATCTTGCTCCCGTTGTCGCATTCTGCCATACTTCATCTCGATCGGGTACACCACTAACGGGCAAGATGCTCAGACAACAGAAGATTAAACATTAATATTTGTACTTCATATACTTGGGGCTTACCGACCTAATATAAAACCACTGCTAAATAAAGGTTTTAGCCTTTTGATAATCGAAAAAAGTGTGCCTGTTTCAATTCACTTACCCTCTAAAAGTGAGAATGCGTGGGGTGACTATGACAGAAAAATCTCCCGAACAATTATTCCTCCCCACACTTCCCACACTCCCCACCCTCCCCACACTTCCCACACTCCCCACCCTTCCCACACTTCCCACCCTCCCCACACTCCCCACCCTCCCCACCCTCCCCACACTTCCCACACTTCCCCGTTCCCTATTCCCTAATTAAAAATTTCAAGCTATACTGTAGACTACAAAATACTCTTAGGGTTAACAACAGTACCCATGCAGTTGCAACGTCAGTTTAGTGGACAAATCGTCACATTAGACACCCAAAACTTGATTGGTGGGGGTGGAGAAGGTCGTATCTATCCTGTGCTACAAGAACCATCTCTGGTGGCCAAAATTTACCACAAACCCACAGATGAAGATGCTGATAAACTAACAGTGATGTTCTCTCACCCACCAGACGCACCAATGGCAGCCGGACATTCAGCGATCGCATGGCCTGTAGACCTACTACGCACCCTCAACAGTAAACAGCAAATCATCGGTTTTCTCATGCCTCGTGTTTTTAGAGCAGAACCGATACATATATTCTATAACCCTAGAAACCGTAGAGAACAAAAACCCCTCTTCAACTATCGTTATCTTCACCGCACAGCTCGTAACTTAGTAGCAGCAGTTAATGCTCTACACAAAAGTGGATATGCAGTCGGCGATATCAATGAATCAAATATGCTGGTGACAGATACTGCTTTAGTAACCCTAGTTGATACAGACTCATTTCAAGTGCGCGACCCCTACACTCTAGAAGTTTATCGTTGCCCAGTGGGAAAACTAGAATTTACTCCCCCAGAATTACAAGGTCAGAGTTTCCGGGGAGTCGATCGCCTACCAGAACATGATTTATTTGGAGTAGCAGTATTAATATTTCAAGTTTTGATGGAGGGAACTCACCCCTTTGCTGGAGTTTATCAAGGTAGAGGTGAGCCACCCAGTCTTGAAGCTCGAATTCAAGCAGGTCATTTTCCCTACAGTAAAAAGCGAGTTCCCTATCGCCCAACCCCACTTGCGCCAGATTTTAAAATTTTACATCCCAGCATACAACAATTATTTATTGATTGTTTTGAAAAAGGGCATCAACATCCTACAGAGCGCCCAGACACGAAAAATTGGTTGCAGGCACTACGAGAAGCAGAAGATAATTTGATAATATGTCAAAAAAATCATCAACATTTGTATGGTAATCATTTAAAATCTTGTCCGTGGTGCGATCGCACAAAAAAATTAAAAGGACGCGACCCTTTTCCATCAAGAGAAGCAGTGCGAAATCAGAAACATCTGCAACCAGCTCAACCGAAGCAACGAAAATTGTTGTCTTTGGGACAGCAAAAAACTACCACTACTCCCCGAAAACCAGCACCGCCAAAACCCATCATTATTAACAGAAAAATGGGTCAATATCAACCTTTATTAACACCTATTCTGAGTAAAACTAAACCCCCATCATTACCAATAATTCCTCTACCTGGTGGTGGAAATGGTCTTGCTGGTATTGCTAAAGATGCTATGTGGGGTAGCCTTTGGGGAGTATTATGTGCAGCAGCAGTAGCAGGTCTAGTGTTAGGAATAATTAAAGGCAACGTTGCAGTTTTTGGTGGTACGATCGTGGGAATGTTGTGGGGAGGGTTTTTCGCATTAGCTTGGCAATACATTATTCCTGTGGGGTCGTCTGGTAGCAGTTTAGGTTTAACTGGAGCATTTTGGGGAGGGTTTATTGCAGTTGCTATTAGTGGTAGTATATATGGAATTAGTAATCGTCTGGAATCATTCGGGCAAGCAGTTTTATTTGGAGGATTTCTAGGTACTATTTGGGGTAGTTTTTGGAGTGCTTTTAAACCACCTTTAACATTGCCTGGACTTGGACGAGTTTGGGGAAGACGTGGTTTATTTTTAGGTGCTATTTGGGGTGCTTTTTTAGGAACAGTTATTGGGGCAATTTTAGCTGGTGTTTTTGTATTTCAGGAAAGTCTAAATGAGAATAGTAATTCTTGGCTAGAGTTATTATCAATATTCATAAGTAGTATGATTCCAGCAATAGGCGTAGGTGCAATGGGTGGGATTATCGGCGGTGCTGTTTTAGGACCTATTTTAGGTGCGCCAACTTTACCTTTATCAAATAAATTATCAGGGATTAGAGGTGCTTTTTTAGGTGGAATTTGGGGGTGTTTTTTAGGAGTAATTATTGGGGTAATTTTAGGTGGTATATTACCACAATTTGGGTCGATAGATTTAGTGAGAATTATGCGAATTGATGAAGATTTTACCATTATACTTTCAACAATTTTTGCGGCTGGTTTGGGCGCAATTGCTGGCTGTTTTTCTGGGGCAGCTTGGGGAGGTATGGGGAAGTGGTAATTTCAGTTATCAGTTATCAGTTATCAGTTATCAGTTATCAGTACCTACTTCTGTTTGCGCAGCATGATCTAGGAAAGCTTTATGCTTGAAATACGGAATTCTCTTTTTTTTATCCCCTTAAAAGGCTATCCCTGATAAGGAACTCCTGAAACCCTGTAGATGGGGGGGGTGGGGAGATGGGGAGATGGGGAAAAAAGCCTCTAATTAAATAGGTTTACTCTTCCGGAATACCCATTGAATGGCTAACACATAATATCAAATCCGGTTAATTGCACATAAAAAAATTCTCCAATCGTCATAACTACGCTCATCTTTGTAATTCTCTCTCCTCCTGAGGAGGTCCTTCCCCTCCTGGGAGGGGTTAGGGGTGGGTTGACTCCTCCTGAGTTAACCATTCTATAACTGTTTAACCAGACTTGATATAACTTCTATCTAATGTCTACGTTTTATGTTAAGAAAGATGTTTATAAAGCATAGCTTAAAAGGGGAGGCGCATACCCACAATTTTTCGGTAAAAAAATATGAATAATTATCAATAATATCATATTCGGTTAAACAGTTATAGCACAAGGAAGAAGAAAGAATCTTGCGTTGCCTGAGGTTTAAACTTTTGATATGTCCGCGCCCTTTGTTTCGACTGCTATATAAATAATTTTGGTGTTGCTGAATCAAGGGATGAATCTTTTTTGAACAGGTAAATCTCATCCTTAATACTTCATACTTCTTTTTTGTCCAACCATACAATTCATCCCATAAATATGCAACACCTCTCCTTCTATTCCTCTTTCTTCTTCTTTCTTCCCCTCCTGGGAGGGGTTAGGGGTGGGTTGACTCCTGAGGACTGACTCCTGAGGACTGACTCCTATTACTTCCAATAACTGCATCCAATAATAGATCCGCACCAAAACGGACAGAGTCAGTGCAAGGCAAACCAGTTTCTGTTTCCATTTGAGCGATCGCTTCTTTAGCAGCCATTTTATCTAAATGAAAAGTATTCATAGCAATACCAACAACTCGCGTTGGTTCCATAGCGCCACCAGCAGCGGCCACCATCTCATACAACTCAATTACTTTAGGTAACGGTGGAATCAAAACACTGGGATGATTGCGAATATGAGTTTGATTAGCACGATGCACCAAAATTAAATCCGTGGGTTGAGTACCGCGCAATAGTGGGAGGGTAGCAGTAGAACCAGGATGCAATAGAGAGCCTTGGCCTTCAATAATCAGTAAGTCGTGGGTATTGCCAAACTGCATAATCATTTGTTCCACTGCTCCGGCAGCAAAATCAACTCGCACTGCATCTAAAGCAATACCATTACCAGCAATCATTAAACCTGCTTGACCTGTAGCGAGGAATTTAGAATTGAAACCTCGGCCTTGAGCTGTAGCATTAAGTTCTAAACTGGTAGACATTTTACCGATCGCCATATCAGTACCCACTGTTAAAACTCGGCGACAAGAAAGTGTTCTGGCTTTTCCACTAGCAATAGTTAATCCTTGAGGTTCCTGACGTACATCCCATATCCATTGCGTAGGTCGCAATAGTGGTTTAATTTCTGAGTGATTTGCCAGAGGGGTATGCAAACCGTTAACCACTGATAACCCAGAAATAACTGCTTGTTTGATTTCTCCAAACCATTCATCAGGTAAAGCACCGCCAGAAGGAGCAAGACCTATAACTAATACTTCTGGGTCAAAAGCGATCGCTTCGACAACAGAAGCAACTATTGGAATGTCGCGGGGAATTTTAGTAAGTTCGGGTAATGATTTTCCGGCACATTGGCTATCTATGACGGCAACAATTTCTGCTTGACTGTAGCGCAATAGTGATAAGCCAGTTTTACCTGATGGACCCTGGATGCCATTGTGTAGGAGAATTGCTATTTTACCATTTTGAATTTTTGATTGTATATTTTCTGTAGTCATAGTTTTTTAACGAATAAATTTCTTTTGTCTGTACAAGTAGTTAACTAGCTATCAGCTATCAGCTATCAGCTATCAGCCTAAAAATTTGCGCATATAATTGGCTTTGTTGCATGAAAGTAGCGTTCTTAACATCCATTCGGCAGTTATATCCCCCTCTTTCGCAATTATTACTATTGGACAATAGTTATTGCTCTGCTGATTCGCGCCATTCGGCAGCTTTGCGGCAGCTATATCGCCCTACGAAAGCAATTATTACTATTTATCTATTGGACAATAGTTACAGCAATTTCCGCACCTTATTGTTGTACATATGCGGAGCAAGTGTGGCAGCTATATACTTTCATGCAACAAAGCCCATATAATTAGGTATCTGTTTGCGGAGCATTCCGGAATGGAAAAGCTTGGTTCAATTACTGATGCCTTAGTACAATGGGTAAAAAAAGGAAAACCGAGACTATCTACTGCTAGGTGTCTCTTAATTCCGTTAGTAGCCTTGTAAAAACAGAATCCCTTGGACTTGACAAAGCGCATTACAAGTATTTTTTACTGCCTGTGAATCAATGATTATTAAAGTTGTCCCCG
>JAXHSW010000107.1:0-30559 GCA_034190295.1 Cyanobacteriota bacterium
TCTCCCCATCTCCCCATCTCCCCATCTCCCCATCTCCCCATCTCCCCATCTCCCCATCTCCCCATCTCCCCATCTCCCCATCCCCCCATCTCATGTAATAAGTATTCAACCGGATTCTATATCATTGGCTGTTTTAAAGTGGAAATCTTTACGTCGATCGGCCACCGATTCATCTGGCCGCCAAATCTGCATATTATGGCGTGAGGTTTCTCGGCGATTCAGCTAAAGTCATAGTTTATTATTGTTATTGTTATTTGTTAAAAAAAGTAATGAAGGAAACTAACAAGCCCAAAGTTTCAGTTCTGCTACCTAACCTTAATGCCCTTCCATTTCTAGAAGAAAGATTCAATACTATTATCAACCAAACTTTTACAGACTGGGAGCTAGTAGTAGTTGATAACTATTCGGATGATGGAGCCTGGGAATTAATTCAAGAATTTGCTGAAAAAGAACCCAGAATGCGAATTTCTCAGGCTCCTAGAGAAGGTATATATGCTAATTGGAATAATTGCATCCGTTTGGCTCGCGGTGAGTATATCTACATTGCTGGAAATGATGACACCATGGTCTCCAATTGTTTAGAAAAGATGGTTACAGCAATGGATGCCCATCCTGAATGTGAGATTTGTCATACCTTACTGAAAGTAATTAATGAGAAAGGCAAAGAAATTAAGAATTGGTGGGATAAGATGCCGCCAGTAAGATTTTATGGGGAGCTAATGGATAGGCCACATATTCGTATGGCTCCCTATGACGGGATTCTCTACTGCGGTATCGGCACAGTTTATATTTCTTTTACACAATTACTAATTCGCAGCTCAGTATTTGATAAAGTTGGTTTATTTTCTACTAATTGGGGATCGATAGGAGATTTTGAATGGGGAATGCGGGCAGCATTAGTATGTAATACCCTGCATATCGCGGAAAATTTTGCAACTTGGCGAATTCATTCTCAACAGGCAACAAATTTGAATTCTTACACTTCTTCTCAACATCGGGTGAAATTGATGGACATGATCGAATCTGCTTTGCCCACATTAAAAATACATAATCCAGATTTCTATTATAGATTAAATGTAGAGAAACTGCTATTCATTTACAGGAGACAACAGCTGAGACTAGGTCTCAAGGAACACAATCAAGGGGTTAAGAAATTGTTATTTTTGTTAAATTTCTTGTTCTTGAGTCCAAAGTTTTTGGCTGAATTTTTGTATCGTAGAACTTTTTTCCCCAGAAACCAAAGCGATGACTATACTTATATTCGAGACGAATTAAAGCGATTAGGTTTAGAGCAATGTATAAGAGTTATTGAACAGATCCCTTAGTTGAAAGTGTTCTAATTGATTTGATTTTCCCTTGAGAGTCCCATATTCTAAGGGTTGAGATGGAGACTCCGAGTAGGTTGCAGGCTTCTTTGGGGTTACATATCTCATGTTCGACCTAACTCTTATACGATCGGTTTAGCGAGGTTTTCAAAGACATGAGTAGATTTAACAATATTTTTATTTACTTATATCATGTCCGGTTGAACAGTTATAAGACGGAGGAGTCAGGAGTCAGGAGTCAGGAGGGAAGAAAGAAGAAGGAAGAAGGAAGAAGGAAGAAGAAGAACAGGAAAAGAAGGAGAAAGTTTTTTGGTCGCGTAAGGGTCACGGAGTTCTATCGCGCTCTTATCCGGACATGATATTATTAGCAGATACATCAAGCCCGGCAATTCCCGGCAAAAGTAGGGAAAACCGTTCATAGCAGTGTGACGGCAGAACCATCGACACTAGCGGTCGATACGCAATGCTTTGAGGAATATCCCCAAAGCGCCATTCCAATCTCTCGGCACCTCCTAACATTTGCATGATGAATTGACTATCCAACTTTTGAAATTATAGAGTGTAGGTTTTTTCAAAAGGGATGTAATCATCTAAATCTGAGATATCAGTCTCCTTCTGTGCCAATACCACATAGGCGTAAAAGCCAAAGCGTTTCAGAGATGGAAAGAGACGAACTAAATAGCCTTTTTTACCTCTACCAAACTGCCCTTCTTTTGGCAGTCCTTGGCAAAGTGAAATTGATAAACCTGTATCCAATAATAACTTTTTAAGTGAACTTTCGGTGAAATATCGCAAATGCGTCCAGTCAAGAATTCCTTCTGGTTCGTAGGTAAACTCGTCATTCAGTAGCAGACGTCGCAGGAACCGGAAATTGGCTATGTTGGGGACACCAATTATTGCATAACCCCCGACTCGTAGTAGTTGTAACCATTTGCGTAAAGTAGCCCATGGATTAACAACGTGTTCTAGAACAAAGTTCATAATAATCAGGTCAAAATAGCCATGAGGATAGTTTGTTAGTTCATCTTCTTCAATATTCATTAAATACATGGCATCTAAGTATTGCCTTCCCTGAGCGACCGCTCCAGCCTCAATATCAATGCCGACAACTTCACAAGTCCTGCCTTTCACTGTGCAGTCTTCTTTAAATGCGCGCAAAGTCGCGCCCGCACCGCAACCGATTTCCAAAACTCGCTCAACATTCATCGGGATCAGAGATAAAACATCTTGATTGGGACAATCGAAGTAGTTTCTTTTCTGCTCATCCATTAGTTGAGCATGTTTAGCATACATAGCTGATTGCGCACTTATTTTCATATTTTCCTCACTTATAAAGAATAATCTGGACAGAATGGAGCAACTAGGAAAGCGCAAATACTACCTGTAGTATAGCCTAAAAGATTTAATTAGTTTTGCTCTCTCTGCAACAACAGTTTATTGTCTTCCATTTCTTTTAGAGAAGCTGATAGTGCGCCTTCAGAAAGTGGATCTTGCTCAATGTACCACTCCCAATATTTTCTTAGACCTTGTTCTAGAGAAGTAGGTTGCCATGCTCCAAAAACACTTTTGTACTGGCTCATGTCTGCTACCGCATGGCGAATATCTCCTATCCGAAAGCGACCTGAGTAATTAACTGCTACTTTTTTTCCTGATATTTTGGCAATTAAGTTGACAAGTTCTGTTAGAGATGTTGCTATCCCGCTACCAACATTGATTGTTTTTGATAAGTTGTCTTGATAATATATGCCTTCTACTAAAGCTGTTGCCACATCATTAGCATAGACAAAATCCCGTGTCATTTCACCGTCTTCAAACAATTCTACTTTTCCCTTCTGCACAATTGAACTTGTGAATATGCCAATGATACCTGTGTAGGGGTTGCCAAGAGCTTGTTCTGGTCCGTAGACATTTTGCAGACGGAAGATTGCATAATCAATTTTTTGGTTTTTGGCATAGTTCTCAATTAACTGTTCCTGCCACAATTTTGTTAGTCCGTAGACAGATGTAGGATTGGCAAGGTATTCTTCCTTCATGGGAAGCGGACGTAATTCTTGGCCATCTCGGTTAAAGATTTCCCACCTACCTGCCTGCAAATCTTCTAGACTACGACCATCACTATAGATAACATTGGAGCCGTCTGTAAATGCTCCTTCTCCGTAAACAGCACGACTAGAGGTGAGAATAATTCGGCGTGGTTTTTGCTTTAGGCCATTAATCGCTTCCAACAGTTTTGCTGTTCCCTCGACATTCTGCTGGACATATCTGCTCATCTCATACATAGATTGTCCTGTACCCGTTTGTGCTGCTAGGTGTAGGAATACATCTGTACCTTCCATTGCTGAAACATAGGCATCTGGATCTCTAATATCAGCTTTGATACAAGTTGCTCTTTGTCGCAGTTCTGTGATAAATTCCGCTTGGTCTTTATGCACCTGTGGATCTAGGGAATCTACAAGTATAATTTCAGCTTCTTGAGGCAGATTTCTGACTAGCCATTTACTAATAAAGCCAGCACCACCAGTGATGAATATTTTCATGGTTTTCTCTAATTCTTATGAAGTTTTTTGATCGAAGAATATTATCATTCCTTAGATAGGTGCAAGTGCTATCCAAAAACACAGATTAACTTTTATGATAAATTAGGATTTTGGTTGCGGAGCAAAATTGAATGACATATCAAGAAAGAGATTGGGAAATAGTTGATTATCAGATGTATTCTTTACAGGAGACTGGTAAATCTTGTCGAGGTCCTCAACCTAAAACTCTCAAACCGAACCAATATTTTGTCTGTATTGGTGCTGCCCAGACTTTTGGTTGTTTCTGCAAAAGACCATATCCTACGTTATTAGGAGGAAAGTTCAATCTACCAGAACTAAATTTAGGGTTTGCGGGTGCTGGTCCGGATTATTTCTTGCAAGAACAAGATTTGATTCCATACATCAATAATGCCAGGTTTGCTGTAGTCCAAGTTATGTCAGGCAGAAGTGAAAGCAATTCAGAATTCTTATATAGTAGTAAAGATGGAGCTTCTTTAACTAGACGTGCTGATGGAGTTCAAATTGGAGCTGACCCTGCCTATCAAGAATTATTAAAACACAACGAGTTAGATTATTTGACTACTCCCCGGACTAAAGTCACGGGGATTCTAAGTAGATACTACGCAACAGGATAAATCCGTGTTGCTTCGTTTCTTCTTAGCTGACCAAAGATACACTCTTTGGGGACAAGTCAAAGTGCCCCTACACAGTCGGCTTAAGTCTAAACTTAGCTTTCTGCTTACTTTTGTGATTATATTTGCAGCCCCATTACAGTCTGCATTAATTAACCAATTATTACTACTTCTATACAAACCACGCTTTATTCTTTTTCCTGATGGTTTCCAATCATTGGGTTTCTCACCATAAATAGGCAGATCGTCTCCATCTAAAAATGAAGCAATACTTGTATAACTTTCCTCAGTTTCTATAAATATTATTCCATACTCTTCACATAATTGAACTATTCTTTCTTTCAGTCTAGCTGTCGGAATTGGTACAAATTCTGAATTACTTTTTTTCCCTAATTCTATTTGATTTTTCTGACCTTTATTCCAACCAAAAACAATAGTACCTATCTGATTTTTCAAACAATGATTAATTACTATTTGGGCTGCTTTATTAATACCGTCACGCATTTGGCGGTTACGTTTTTCAGTAATAGAAGCTAGCCTATTTGACCAAAATCCTTGAGGTTGATTTTCTTTAATAGTTGATACTTGTTTGTTGTACCAACGATTCATTGATTTGAGATGTTTCCCATCTACAATTAAGCTCGTACCCAAATTCGATACACAGGTTAACCAATTATTTACACCATGGTCTATTCCTAATACATTTTCTTGATTTAATTGAGGTTTAACTACTATTTCTTTTTCATAAACAAATTCCCAATAAAAGCATCTATTTCTTGGTAATATTCTCAGTTCTTTAAGAGTAGAAAATTCTAGATTACTAGGCATGGGAATGAAAAAGCTATCTATTCCAAACCAGCGTTTACAGGTATTACCTAGTGGCACTCTAATTTTATTACCCTTAAGTTTTAATGCTTGTTTGGGATAACTAACTGTAGCCATTCCCCCTTTTTTTCTGTAGTTAGGAATCCTTGGTCGGTCTAAGATTTTTCCTTCAAAAAAGGCAATAATAAGACCATAATAAGAGCGAAATGATTCAGCTACAGTTCTCAATATTTGTTGTGCTGCTTGAGAATATAAAACTTTGTAATGATAGTTGTTTTTATAGACTTTTTCCAATTCAAACTTGCCCAGAGTTTTGTGAGACTTAAAATATAATTGCCGACCATAATATATTCCCATGTTAGTTAGCTTGTGAGACTGTTCACACAAGAATGTTAAAATCGCAATTAATTCAGGATTTTTACTTACTAAAACTTGTTGACAAGAGTACATTTGAAACGGGCGGACTGAAAACTTATTATTGATCATAGTAACAGAGGAAAACTTTAGTTGTCTAGTCCAAACGACTCCCTTGTTTTCATCCCCTTGGTTCAAACATGGGGCCTTCAACGTGGCTTTTCGGTCAAATACAACGGAAATAAATCCGACGAGTTGCCTTTCATCCATCGCTTAAAAGACGATGGCTTTCATGCTCCCGTGTTATTTAGGTAAATGGGTCATTTCAGTTATCAGTTATCAGTTATCAGTTATCAGTACCGACAACTATTGCCGGAAGCTTGAAATATTGAACTGAATATTTTTTCATCCCCTTAAAAGGGGAGGCGCGTGGACCTCATTTTTTGGTAAAGAAGAAGTAAGCATTCAGCTATTAGCGGTCAGCTCTCAGCTTTTTAATAAATGAAGTAAGCATTTGCTTAACTTCTACGACATTTTTAAACAAAGAATTGAAGCACAAGAACAGCAAGCTTAAATTGTCCACTAAAATCAATAAAGCTGTTTGCGCAGCATTCCGTAGGAATAGCTGATAGCTGACTGCTGAATGCTTACAAGAAGAAATATTTCTTTTCCTATTCTAGGATTGTCAAAAATAGATTGTGATTATTCAAATGGATTTAATATTAGCGATTAGGTAGTTTTACAATATTTATCCTGATAACTACCGATCGCTTGTTTAGATATATTAGATTTAAGTGGTCTCGTCTTTAATTTGACCTTAATTTGTTGGTTTTTGCCAATAAGTTTGAAACTTTTCATTATTTCATAAATTTTATATTGATACTTATTCACCACATTAATTTTTTGGTTTCCAAGAATACCTAAATATTTTGCAATCTGATTCAGATTATCTTCAGGGAACTCGATAAATTTTTCATAATCAACAATCAAAGGCGAGATTTGATGCTCATGGAAAAAATCTTTGAGAAAACTTTCTTGATTCAATAAATACTGATATTTATTATGTATTTCTTCGAGATCGGTATCTTCAATATTTATTTTTTCTAATTTAGATTGATAGTTTTTCGATTGTTCTCCTGAGTAGATGTGCCACATATTTGTTTTCTCTCCAAGAAATGATGATACAGCTTGTGCAATTTTATCGCGCCTAATTAAGTAAATAAATTTAAATTCATCAATGATTTGGTGAAAATTTGAGCTACTTTGAAAATGATCTTGGAGAAAATGAGATATTAATTTTGTACCAAAAACACCATTATTAGTAGTTTGATTCATCATTAATATATGTAAGTACCTTACAGGATCGAACTTACAATATTGAGTTAGAATTTGGCTTGGATGTCGTAAATCTTCTTGAGGAAATCCGGCAATTTTTGTTGCAGTTAGTGTTTCGCATAAAGCAGTTGAACCAGATCGAGGAGTTGATACTACTGCATAGGCAATTTTAGGTAATTTAAGTTCGCATTCGGAGGTCTGGAGTAACTTCCTGTTTGTTTGAATATTGACAAAAATATCCGAAAATAGTTTCAAAATAGGAACTTTTATATTTAAACCATCACTATATTTTTTTAAGTTATCAAAAATTAGATGTTCGTCTTTAATAGAGGCAATAATAATAACATCGTAGTTTGATAAATTAGTTATCTTAGTGAAAATATTCTCTAATTCTTGCTGCCAATAATAATAGTTGTAGCCACAAGGTTCTTGAGTTTTTTCAAAAAAATTTTCTAAATACCTAACTGTCTCTTCTTCTCCAACAAAAATTATGTTTCCCTTTTTAATCAGGTTTTTGAGTAAACGACTTTTTTCCAGATACTTAAATATTGTTTCTACTTCTATATCAATATAATTGTATAATTGGGTTCATTTAAGTCAGGTTCAGTTATTAAATTTTTCAAATTGAGTATAACTAATATCTATAGATATTGATTACATAGTTGTTCAAATTTTCTCTTAGCTTGGTCGTAAATAAGCTGATTTTCTTTTTGTGACTCGACTATATCTGAATAAAAACCAAGGTCTTTTATTAGACTATAATAATCTTTAGTGCCTCCACTACTTCCCTTTCCCTTGTTAATGAACAATAAATCTAGTTCAATACCAAAAATTTTACTGAACAATTTAATACTATCTTCGTAAGCTTCCGTCAATCCTATAAAAGTAAAATTATCAATTCCAACACCTCCAAGATAATTTGAATAAAGATTCCTTTCTGCTTCTAGCTCAGAAAAATCTTTTAAGTTCATCTGGTTGTTACGAACAGCTTGGTACATGGAATTATTTAATTGAGTGGGTTGTATGAAAAAAGGATTCTTTTGAATATATAAATAGTTAGAAACAACTCTATCAATTGGATCTCTAAAAAAAGTAATTAACTTAACTTCTTTACTAATATTTTTATATTTGTTAGCGTAAAAATGTCCATGTATGACCTTATATTTACTGTTAATAATTAATTTATTCGGTGGAAAAGAAGGATTATTAAGAACAAATTGTTTGAAATTTCGTATAACCGGATTTTTAGGCATCCAAATATTATCATAATCTAATAAAACTTGGGAGTTAAAAATTTTTTGTAATGATTGCCTAAAACTAGAACCTGCTGTTTTAGGAATATGAACTGATACAATCATAATTAAGCCTTTTTACTCAAAAAAACTAATAAATGCTTCAAAAAACAAGATTAATTACACATTTTTTCCTAGGAATTTTTGTGTATATAAATTGTTTTACTACTGAGGATTAAGGATTACATAAAGTGCATAAATCTTTTTGATAACTTACACAATAGAGAACTTAAGCAATTCAAGTTTTATAGATAAAATCATCGAAATTCAGCATTCCTACAACTGTAATTCCTCAATTGCTGGAGCTATCCTCCGAGCAACTGCTTCCCAGGAATATTCTGCCTTTACCAATTCATGGCCAGCACGAGCCAATTTTTCCCCTAAAGCAGGGTCTGACCAAATTTGAGATATTCCTGCAACCAACTCTTCAACACTGTCCCTAATCAACAGTTGTTCGCCATCTTGAGCATTTAGTCCCTCGGCCCCTTTAGCAGTGCTAACTACAGGACAACCAGCAGCAAAAGCCTCTAGAATTTTCAGGCGTGTACCTCCTCCCTGGAGCAATGGTACTATCATTAAACTGGCCGCTGCCAAATAAGGTTTAACATCAGCAATCCAACCCGTGATCGAAATTGTAGGATCTGCCTTAGCAGCTTCAAGCATAGATTGAGTAGGACTACGACCTACTAACAGTAGACGACAATCTGGATAAAGTTTTTTGATACGAGGATAAATTTGGTCTAGCAATAACTCTACTGCCACAGTATTAGGGGAATAGGAAAGCTGTCCCAGAAAAATTATATTCCTGCTTTTATCCTCAAATCCCTCTGGAGGACTACACTTACCTAAACGCACATAGTCATAGTCTGCTACATTCACACCATTGGGTACAACATAACAAGGGGTTTCCTCTCCATAATATTCCTGAAGTAAGCTAGTATCCTCATCCGAGCAGACCCATACTAGATCGGCTTTACGGATAAATTCCCTTTCCATAGATTTTATTTGGGGAAGTTGAACCTTAGCTCTAAGTTTTAACCGGAACTTCTCAACCGAACGGTATTTTTGCTCAAAGATATCTGCTTCTAGATTATGTTCATCCAAAATAATCAGGCATTGATGACGCTTAACTACTGATAAGTAACGATATAGCCATACTTCCTCAAATATGACTAGGTCTGGCTTAAATTCATTCAGTAGTTCGTCCAACTCCCGAGCTGCTTGATTAGCATAAGCCCAATCTGCTTCCGGATGGCCTTGAGGACGTAACCACCATAATCGACGTTCTGGCATTTCCCATAGGGAACGTTGTATGGCAACATTGCAGTGTTTCCAGAGGGTAATACCAGGTGCAGAGGTGTGTTTAGGAGTCCAAGTAGACAAACTAAAAACAGCAACTGGCCCATACTTCATCATAATATTCATGTTTTGCCAGTTGCGTAAAGCGCTTCCACCTATTGGCGGGTGGGGTATATTTTTAGTGATAAACAGAGTACGAAGCAATTTAGTCATTGATGGTATTGACCACAGAAGAATGCTTTAAGTCTGGGTTCATTGTAGCATGAGTAGTTTGAGCATGACTTATATCATGTCCGTTTAATTAGCCATAATAACGACAGTTCTTAGGTCGTAGGTGTAAAGTTTTCGTTTAGCTGGCGCACAACTTTCTCCTTCTCCTCCTCTTTCTTCTTCTTTCTTACCGAAATATTGGGTTTAAAGCCTCCCCCTTTTAGGAGGATGAAAAAAATTCAATGAGCGTATTTTCGTTTTCTCCGGCAATAGTTGTCGGTACTGATAACTGATAACTGATAACTGATAACTGAAATGACCTCCTGGAACCTGACTTTTCTGTGGTTTATTTATAACTGTTCAACCGGAGTAGTTTGTTATATGAGCAAAATTTATTCCCATTCTGGACCCATTAACTTACCTCTTAATTGCCATTTACCTAGCTTGGGGTCATCAACTTCTAGCAACCCACTATACAACTCCTGTTTGGCGTATGGACTCTCTAAAACAGGCCAATTTTTTAAAATTCTTTTTTCCCCATTAATTACAGCGTCCCCAATAGCACCATTTTGCTGATATGTCATAACTATGCGATCGCCAGCTAAACTCAAATAACTCAAACGCCCTTGACTCTCCCATTCGCTATCATCAATCTGAGTTTTATCCAACCTTTGTTTTAAACTTTCAAAATCTCCAACATCAGCTACCCTTGCCACATCAGTAACCCAAGCCGTCTTTTTTCCTTTGGCAACCATTGCTTGGTAATCTTTATATTTCCGAGATAATGGTTGTAAACTTACCTCATTTGCCCAAGGTCGGGCACATAACCAAACATTCTCAATGCGCCAAATGTACCAATTTTTATATTTTGTCGGTTCGCCATAACGTTTTGGCAAGACTAAATGCGACCGCGCAGGTACTCCTGCCTGCAAATCTCGATCGTTGAGAATTAACTGAAATATTACTGCTCCCTTTTGCTGAACATATTGATCGCCGGGACTACGTCCAGTTGCTTGTGACCCGTGATAAGTGCCACCTAAACCTACTACTGCGTTATTAATGCCTTCAGGGTCGCGCACCACTAACTTATAAGTAACATACTGTGCGCTAATTGTACCCTCAACTTGATAACTACGAGTAGGCTCTAATAAAGTTCCTAAACTATAGTCCTCAGTTATATAGAAATTTTCCCATAAGCGGTTTCCTTGAGAGTAACTATAGTAAATTGGATGACTTGCTCTGAGCTGAAATGGTAATGGTACTTGTTTACGAGCAAGTGCCCGCAGATGTTCTGGAGGACGATATGTGCTTAGAGCTGCTGGCAATGCTAACCTCGCACTACCATTTCTCATCTTTTCTGCTGCTTCAGTGCCATCTCCCCACCACATCCATGCTACTGCACTTAACCCACTATTCCAGGTTCTGCGATCGACACCTCGACTTTCAGCACCTCCAGCAGTTCCCCAACTTAGTCTTAGTGCCATATTAGTTGCATACCAATCTAGCAAACCTTTTGCCAATTTTTTTAGCTCTGGGTCGTCAGCAAAATCATAGAGATTGAGTAATCCACCAATACTATATCCATAATAAACTGAAGAATGAAATTCTCCTTGTCCAATAGTTAAAAACTTATTCAGTTCTGCTCGCAACCATGCCTCATTTGTAGCTTCACTTGCTGGATCGCCTACAGACCAACCACTTCCATTCATCAATGCTAAACCAGATGCACGTTGCATAAACATATGATTTTCTGTTCCAGTTTTGATCCAGTTGAGGACTTTCGGTAGTTGTATTTGACTTTTGTAAGATGCTAATAGCTCCGATGGCATTTTCTCTCGAAATAAAAAGAATATTCGCACATCTAGATAACTACGGAAGTGATAAAGGCTTGGTTTATCTTTATCTAGTTGGAATAAAATTTCCCAGGTTTTTTCTTGGTCGTAAAGTTCTCCTGTTTGTGTACCTTCTAAACTTAATCTGGCTAAAATTACTGGCAGTAGATATTTATGAGGATCTCCAATATTTCTTGGTCTCCACCAACTATCTAATTCTTCTAAATCTACGGCTGCTAGTTTCTCACGAATTGCCAAACTTCTTGCTTGAAATTTACTTTCTTCTTCTAAAGTATTTGGTTGTAACAATATTGTCTTGTTTTTGTCCTCTAATTCTTGTATTTTTGGGCTATTTTTTTGACATCCTAAGATTATGAAATTTAATAGTATAGTGGCTATTATGGCTATGCTAGTATAGGATTTTTGCAGATTTTTCATATCTGTATTGCTGATTTTAAAATATAGTTTACTAATGCTAAATTATATATTTATCAATATTTTTTTCTACCATTTAGATAGTAATTATTTTTTTTATTAAATAATTATTAATATTAATAATTTTCATGGTTATTGCCACAATAGATAATTTCTTATAGCTCATATTATCTAAATTTATATTATTTTTGGATGATTTGCTTATGACGATAGAGTCTTGTTTTTTTACAAAAATATAGCCATTGCTGATTTAAAATTATTATTTGGCATTTTTTTCACTAAAATAAAAAAAGATAGTCCTTAATATTTTAACAACAGAATTATGTTTTAACTATAGTGACATAAATCACTAATTTTCTAGATAAATATCACTTGGAGTAAAGTCATCTATCACAATGATTTATTATTAAATCGGGAATACTATAAATAGTATATTACAACTGAACTGCTATGAACTATCAAACTCTTTTACCAGAAGTAATAATTGCAGAGTTAGTATTCCAAGTCTATAGATCTGGTATTTTGACTCTAGAACACAGAAGACAACTCAGAAGTTTATTTTTATATCATAATCTGAGTGAAGAAGATACAACAGCAATTAATCGATTACTTCATGCTATTCGGCGTGGATGGCTGAGGATAGCAGATTGATACTTTTGCTATTTGACTAGGCTAATAATCAAAAAATAAATATCATCTAAATTATTGGAAGATATAACATACATTTGAATAACACCAAAATTTCAGTTTGTAGAAAATTGTTATATAGCAATTCCCATACTTGTGAGGTACAAAATTTTAGGTTTGAGGAAGTAGGGAATAGAGAGTAGGGAATAGAAAATAAGAAAAACAACTGTACCTCAGTAACTTGAGAAACACTATAGCATTTATTAAGAAGCGTTAGGTATGATAGAAGGGGTAGTGGCAATCCAAGGTTAACTCCTAAACTATAGTATTTCCTAGTAAGCATTAATTACAATAATAAAAATCAATAAACCAGTTATGAATATCATAGAGTATAGATGCAAGCATAAAGTAAATTAAATCGCTTTAGCTAAATCAGGATTAGTTATTAAATCAATATGACAAAAATGTTTTTCAGCTTTGACTAACAGCTTTCAATCTGGTTAATACCGGAAACATAAATAGGAAGATAGATTAATTTATCTCCCAGTTATTGAATTAAAGCTCTCATTTTCTTTCCTTGATTAACTGAGCAATTATCCCATGATTACATAAGTTTCTCTCCACAATTTTGGTAGTCATTTTTGAGGCGTTTATCTCTCAAAATTTACAGAATTAAAAAAGCAGTCAGCACTCAGCAGTCAGCAAGATTATTTTTCGCGCATTGAACGAAGGGGATTTCAATCCCTCCTAAACAATGCTGCGCTCCCGCTCCCAGTTGCCGGGAATTTTAACCAGAGCTGCTAAAAGCTGAAGTTCGCAGTTCCTCTGCAAGAGGCTAGCTGTTTGCGGAGTATTCCGGTACCCAAATGCTAAAAGCTGATAGCTAGTTAGGGCTTGCCGATTA
The DNA here is from genome assembly GCA_034190295.1 of Cyanobacteriota bacterium. Classification (GTDB taxonomy): domain Bacteria; phylum Cyanobacteriota; class Cyanobacteriia; order Cyanobacteriales; family Microcoleaceae; genus Okeania. Next base: position 13,608 of record JAXHSW010000107.1, read on the forward strand.
ACTATAAAAGCATTGAAATATAAAGGTTTCAGCCTTATATCATGTCCGGTTGAATAGTTATAAATAAACGACGGAGTCCTCAGTCCTCAGTCCTCAGTCCTCAGGAGTCAACCCACCCCTAACCCCTCCGGTGGAGGGGAAGAAAGGAGAAAAAGAGGAAACGAAGAGAGAAAAAGAGGGAAGAAGAGGAGAAAGTTTTTTCATCACTAATTATCCGGACATGATATTATTGGGCAAAAAAACACCAGCTTTTCGCTCAAGAAAGCTCATGGGTATTAGCATTTTGTGCAGACAAGGTCATTTCAGTTATCAGTTATCAGTTATCAGTTATCAGTTATCAGTTATCAGTTATCAGTTATCAGTACCGACAACTATTGCCGGATCAAACGAAAATACGCTCATTGAAATTTTTTCATCCCCCTAAAAGGGGAAGGCTTTAAACCCAATTTTTCGGTCATAAAAATTAAGGGACAATTATTCCAACTACATCTTCTGTAATTCCCATTTCTCCTGACTCGGTCCGACTGACCAAAAAATCAGGTCAATCGCCTCCCCTTGGCTGCGCCGCGAGCTACCCGCTCTACAAGGGGATGAAAAAGCGGTCGTTCGCGAAGCGCGGAAGGTCGTTCTATCTTCAAAGCGAACCGTAGGGTGGGGTGGCGAGGAAACCTGCGCTGGCCGACCATCGACCAAGAGAAAATAGGCGTTGGTAAAGCGCGTGTATGATATTACAGCAGTTTTCTAGTTGATGAGGTACAAAGTTTTATTGCTTTAGGCAACAGCTCATCTGCTCCGGAAGGGAATATAGGAATAAATAGTCTGATAGCTGTACCTCACGCTTCCTCAAAAGTGCTGTAATCTTAATTACTTAGGAGTCAACCCACCCTCACCCATAAGACTTTTAAGAGCATTCCCTAGTTAAACTACATTTGACAGTTTTAGGTAAAATTAAAATTATTCTATTTTTAGGCGATCGCTATTTTTTTTAAATTCACACATGAGCAATCTTTATATCTCTTGGTTAGACTATCATCAAAAAATTGAGTATCTGGCAGCAAAAATTTATCAATCTCAATGGGAGTTCAATCAAATTGTCTGTTTGGCTAGAGGAGGATTACGAGTAGGAGATATTTTATCTCGCATTTTTAAAAAACCTTTAGCAATTCTAGCTACTTCCTCTTATGGTGGTATTAAAGGCCAGGAACAGGGTGAGACGATCGTCGGAAAAAGTTTAACTATGACTACAAATAGTTTAGGTAGTCATGTGTTGCTAGCTGACGATCTAGTAGATTCGGGAATTAGTATAGATAAATCTATCGCTTGGCTTGAGGATAATTATGGTCAAGAAATTCAGGAGATCAAAACAGCAGTTTTGTGGTACAAAGCTTGCTCTATATTTGAACCTGAATACTATGTTGATTATTTGCCAGATAATCCTTGGGTCCATCAACCGTTTGAAATATATGAACAAATAAGTGCTGCTGATTTAGCTTTTACTTTGACGAGGATGAACATAGACCAGTAGGGAGTTAACGCGCGTCAGAAGTAACAAGTCAGAAGTCAGAAGTTATTTTTGTAACGGGGATTTAAGCCCCGCTCTAAAAATATTGCGCCTTAAAAGGCGGGGTTGCGCGACCCTTATGATTTTGATAAAATTATTTGTATATTTAAATTAATTTGTTATACTATGTCCGCTTGAATACTTATAAATAAGAGAGTAGGGATAATAGGGATATTTGCCCTGTGCAAAAGGATAGGTTTTTTCCAAATCGCTATTATCCGGACTTGATATTACAGGTGCTTGTGGATAGAGATATTTAAGTTTCAGGGCGAATGCCATTCGCCCCTACACAATGTCTGATTTCAGGCTGAGGTTTTATGATAAGGTCTATTATTGCTAATACTATATATTTATTGAATTCCCTATGCCTGCTCCTAAACTAACTTTGAATATGGTGGAAGGGTCTATATCTTTTGATTTTAGTCCTGAAGCTGCGAAGAATTTACAAAATGCGATCGCTCAATTAATGCAACAATTAAAAACTGCTGCTGGTAGTCCAGGAAAACTAACTCCACAGAAACCTATGGAATATCAGTATACAGGAGATGTCTTTTTAGAAATATTTTGCAATCCTAATATTTGGCCTAGTCCTTTTGCGGCCAAAGTGTTAATTACTTTGAGAGATCAACGTATTAAGATTATTACTGAAGCAGAGCTAACAAGAATTAATGAGGATATTAGTCAATATTTAGAACAAGTAGACTGAAAAGTTAAATGAGGACTAAATTAACTATTGTTGTCTTCATAGCAAAAAAACCTCGGTTTTGTACAAAGTTAAATGTAAATTGCATAGAAAACACCAGGGTTTAATCCAAAATATACTGTTCCTTGCTACAGCTTAAAAACATAGACTATCCAAGACTTAGATCTACAAAACGTCTATGTTTTTACGCCATTAATTTGTGTTACGATCGCTTATGTCTGCTAAGACCAGAGGATTTTATACCAATTCCCAAAAATAATGCTATACTTCTTATGGCACTTCAGTTATTAAGTAATAATAATAGTTGCATCATGTTTACAACGATTATCGGCATTTAATCAAGATATATTATATCTTTTTACCAAAAAATGAGGTCTAAAGCTTCCCCTTTTAAGGGGATGAAAAAATATTCAGTGAGCGTATTTTCGCGCGCCTCCAGCTTTAGTGGTCGGTATTGATAACTGATAACTGATAACTGATAACTGAAATGACCAATATAAGTTTGTTTCTCATCTGCAACGTGCGAGAAATGTCCATTTAAAATTCAATCAACTTACCATTATGAATCCCGATAATCTTACTCAACTACTACAAAAAGGATTTCGTGTCACTCTAGGTGCAACTTCCTTTTTTATAGAAACTGTGCAAGACTCTACTAAGCGAGATGAAAATTTGAATAAATTAAGTAGTGATTTCAATCAACTCACAGAGGAATGGGCTGATAGAGGAGAGATGACTGAGCAAGAAGCCAGGAACTTCGTTGATACAATTTTGAATCAACAAAATAGTCAGGTAAATACTGATAGTACAACCGTTTCTTCAGGTCCTACTTCTACTTCTGCTTTGGTGTCATTAGACGTACAACAAGATTTGCTGGAGCTAACTCAAGAAATCGCCGATCTACGAGCTGATTTACAAAAGCTTCAGGAGTCAAACTCTCAAAACTGATAATACATCACAATATCTCGATCTGGATGAATCTTATCCGTTTATCTAGGGATTAAAAAGTCTTTGTAAATAGGATAAATTACAAAACTTAACCCAGCTAATAGTCCAATTTAGCTGAGTTAGTTTTTTTTAGTCGTTTTCCCATTTTTCGTTGCCTATTAGGTCAGCAATTCGGTCTCTAAGTAGAAAGTTACATTTTTCTAACTCACCTTCTACACAAGCCCATTCTCTAGCAGGAATGTATTGGCAGAGAGTATAAATTGGTTGCTGACGTCCAAGAACTCCTTTTTGTACAAGTTCTTTTGCTTCGTCTCTAATGATGTCTAAGGAATATTGAACTGTGGTGTAAGTCATGGTCACCCTTTTTGCCTAGTTTGAGTAATTTTCGGCGTTATTAATAATATAGAACAAAAATCCGGATTGTGTATGTTATTTTTTTCAGTATACAGAGTTACAATTTGTTATCTTAGTTTTGATAAGAATTCTAAAAGTCATAGAACCAAAACATTTCTTTTAGTGTTGCTCTAGATTGCAACTATGTACTCTGAAATATTATCTACAAAGTCACTAATTGAGTATTTATCTAGCCTCCTTACCTTAAATAATTGTCTCCCTATATCATATTTATGTTTTTTTGTCAATAGCAAGGTGAGTTTTATTAGATTTTAGAGAATTACTGGTAAATTTATAAATCTTTACATAAAAGCTTTAAAGCGATCGCCTGGGCTTGCGGCATTTGTCCATAACAAAAAACATAAGGTATATCTGATAACATTTCACAAGAAAACTGTTTCAATGTATACTGACTACCGTATATGATGAGACCCTGCAATTCACCATTTCTTAATAATTTTTTAATTAAATCCTGCGATGCTTGTGATAAACTAGCTAATTTACCAAAGGGATTACCACGAATAAATAGTTGTAGTAAAGTCAAACGATCGGAGTTAAGAGCTTCTGGGAGTTCTGAATTACTATCAATAATTTGTAATTGGTAACCAAGTTGTCTGGGGAGAGCTACTGCTGGAGTATGATTCCCTAAAAAAGCACTGTTGAGTATATCTTGTACAAAAATTAAATTGCGTAAATGCTTGACACTTGATTTTGGCGGGAGATAACTTCCTCCTACTTGCAGAGAATCATGCAAAATCTGAGTTACAGTTTCTTGTGCCTGTTGTTGAGCCAACTTGTCAACTAAATAGTATGTAGAGGCTGAAGTATCATTTGCTTTTTCCTCATTTCCTGGTTGCCAGGTAGGATAAACTTTAGTTTTAACTTGCCAAATTCTCTGCAAAGATTCATCAATCCGTGATTCAGAAATACGGCCTTGACTAACCGCATTACACACAGCATTAATAGTAACCTCTGCATCTAAAGGCATCAGTAAAATATCTGCACCAGCTTCTACAGCCAAAACTGAAGCCTCTGCCAAACCATAACGATTAGCTATTGCCCCCATCACCAAAGCATCAGTCACCACTAATCCATTAAAACCCAACTTTTGACGCAACTGACCCGTGATAATTTTATGGGAAAGAGTCGCAGGTAGTTCCGAGTCCCAAGCAGGAATCAACAAATGGGCACTCATTACAGAATCTACTCCAGCAGCGATCGCCTCTACAAAGGGAGGCAATTCAATTTCTGCCAGTCTACTTTCTGAGTGAGGTAAAACAGGCAATTCAAAATGAGAATCAACCGCAGTATCTCCATGACCAGGAAAATGTTTAGCAGTGGTCAAAACTGGATATTGTTGGGTGCCTCGAATAAAAGCAGTTGCCAGTTGACCCACTAATTCGGTCGTTTCCCCAAAAGCACGAATATTAATCACTGGGTTATCAGGATTATTATTCACGTCCACCACTGGAGCTAAAATCCAATTCAAACATAAGGCCACAGCTTCTTGAGCCGTAATATTTCCCATTGTTTGAGCATACTCTATAGCTTTTTTGGGGTTTGTTTGAGCAACAGCAGCGATCGCCATTGGTGGAGGAAACCAAGTTGCTCCGGCGAATCTCTGACCTACTCCCTCCTCAATATCAGCAGCCAAAAGTAAAGGAATTTTTGCCCAAGACTGAAGCTGTTGGATACGAGTTGCCAAGTCTATAGCACTTCCATCCACAAAAATTACTCCTCCAACACCCAACTCTTGCAGCCAATATTTGAGTTTATTGGTCGGGGGTTCCCAGTCTGGATAACGAATTTGATTGTCAAATAGGTTGCCGGAAGCTCTAACTACAACCATCTGAGCGACTTTTTCTGCTAAATTCATAGTAAGCGTGATGAGGATTTGAGGAATGGGTACTTAACTAGCTATGAGCTTTTCGTGATAGTCATGTTTCCCTACGGGATGCTACACGGGATGCAAACAGCATTTAGCTATCGGCTAAAAAGCCAAGGGTTTATGTCCCCCACTATCTGGGAAAAATTAGTGCTGCACCTTTTATTTATGGGAGATTCAAACCCCCATTATACACCTTGAGAAGCTGAAGTGCTGAGGTGCTGAGTGCTATTTCAATCTATTCCGTCTGGTGTCAGTTTTTCTATATTCTGAGAATCTGATTCTGTAGAATTTTCAGTTTCCTGTTGTTGACGTTTTTCAGAAAGCTGGTTTAAAAGTGATATAATTTGAGTCCCACGTTCTATAGAGCGGTCTTCCACAAAGATAACTTCTGGAGTCCGACGCAGACGTATTCTATGACCCAATTCACTCCGGACATAACCAGTCGCAGATTTTAGACCTTCCATAGTTTGGAATCTTACTTCCTCGGAACCATAGATACTGACAAATATTTTAGCGTGTTGTAAATCTCCAGAAACATCTACGTCTGTGATGCTGACCATACCAATACCTACACGGTCATCTTTGATGCCATGGAGCAACATCTGGCTGACTTCCCGCTTGATTAAAGAAGCAACCCGGGAAATGCGGCGATCTGTAGCCATGATAATTACCCTCTACAATTTGATACTTAACTATATTTATTCTAATACTTCCGATAAACTTATGGCAGTTTTGGAGAATGTAGTTGATTAATACCCAGGCTATAGTTTTTTGATTTTGAATTTTTTATTCATTTGCACAAAAATGACGGAGACAATTATGCTTTTTAACAAGAATTCGCTTTGCTCAATTTATTTGTTGACCTCCATTCCCCTCACTGTTAAGCTTCCCTATAACGGGAGTACCCTGGAGGTATAAAGATGGAGAAAGAATTTTTTATTGGTCAGAAAGTAAGGTTAACTATTAAACCACCATACATTAAAACTGCTGAATCAATGCCGATATTACGTCCCCCTGATGTTGTACGTTTGGGTGAGGTAGGAACTGTTTTGAGTCACAAACCAGGAAATTATTGGGCTGTTCGTTTTGAGAAAGGAGCGTTTCTCATAGATAGTCAATATATAGAGGCTGAGACAGTTGATGTTGAAACTGCCCAGCCACATAATAATATTGAAGAAGATACTGCTAAAATCATTCCACCTTCAGAATCGTAGACTTATCTGAGAAGTTCTTCAAGATTACCAATAGTTCCTTTTACTTTGTCTACAATTTCATTAATTTTACCAACATCTATGTGCATTTCTGCGGTAGGATATCTTTCTATAACTTCCAGGACTGATATTCGATTATCATCTGCTGCTGCTAGAATTATCGCAGAACGTAAGGCTTTGTCACTTTCATAGTTGTGTCTGGTCTGAACTACTTCCGTAATACCTTTGGTTACATTTTGACCGAGGTTACTATAAAGCACTTTGGCTATGTTACCAGCATTAGCTCCCACTTCTAATGTCATTAAGCCACGAACTGTATTAGGATTGATTTTTGATATTCCCAGAGCTTGGGAAATTGTTTTGGTAGTTTTGCCTGTTTCTGCAAATTGTCGCAGATCCTTGACTTTGATTGATGCTCTTATTGGGCCAACTAGCTCTATTACTATTTTTTCTGTGGCGATCGCGCTTTGACTGGAGAAGATAACTCCAGCGATCGCTCCTAAAATAATTAATGGACTACGAGGTAGCATATTTGGTAATTGCATATTTAGTTTTCAATTATATTTTAATCTAAGCAATTGAATACACATTTATGGATAATTTGTCAATCTATAGTATTATTATTAAAAATAATATTTTCTCTTTGTTTTGATCGGAATTTCTGTAAATTTTCTCTTGCTTAAGATAGCAGTTTTCCATCATTGGTGAGAATTTAATTGCTTCTTATTTGATTTTACCAAACTGACATTGCCTAAAATTCTATAATATCTCACCACTCAAATCAAGTTACTGTAGTTATGTATTTAATCTGACAAACTATCTATTTTTGGTTGATAAATTTGGCTTTTTTTATAAAAAAAGTCTTGTTTAAATTTTGCAAATCTTAATCAAGAATAAAAGGAAAAATTTAGATGTTAAACTCCGTAAAATCTATAGCTCGCAAATTTATTCCCGAATCTTATAAAACTACTTTATGGGATAATTATCAACGGTATCGTCGCTTGAATAAAGATATTGGCCAAGAGATAAAAGCTATCTCGCGCGGATTTCGTTATATGGGCAATCAAGTAATTTGTCCTTGTTGCAATGGAAAATTTAGTGAATTTTTACCTTACGGGAATAATCGTCCTAATGCTTTATGTCCTCGCTGTTCTTCCCTAGAAAGACATCGCTTACTTTGGCTATATTTTCAAGAAAAAACAAATTTGTTTGCTTCTCCTCTCAAAATTCTCCATATTGCTCCAGAAAAATTTTTTCAAAAGAAGTTAAAATCTCTGCCTAATTTGGATTATTTGAGTACAGATTTGGAAGCAGAATGGGCAATGGAGAAAATGGATATTACTAATATTAAATATGTAGATAATACATTTGATGTAATTTTGTGTAATCATGTCTTAGAACATATTCCTGATGATAGAAAAGCAATGAAAGAATTATTAAGGGTTCTCAAGCCTAATGGTTGGGCAATCTTACAAGTTCCTCTAGAACCTAACTTAGATAAAACTTTTGAAGACCCAAGTATTACTTCTCCTGAAGACAGGAAACGTGTATTTGGGCAAAAAGACCATGTGAGACTTTATGGAAAAGATTATAAAAATAGGTTAGAAGAAGCAGAATTTGATGTTGTTGTTGATAATTTTGTCAAAGAATTGAATGAGGAAACAGTGAATAGATATGGTTTAAGAAGAGACCATAATATTTATTTTTGTTCTAAAAAATAATGTTGTTCCCTGACATCTTGCCAATATTGAACTCATGCAACAACGTGGGATTCTCTAGCATCGTTGATATTTGATTGTCATCTGTTGCTCCTAAGATTATAGAAGAACATAAGGCTTTTTCGCTTTCATAAGCTCCCACTTCTAATGTCATTAAGCCACGAACTGTATTAGGATTGATTTTTGATCTTCCCAGAGCTTGGGAAATTGTTTTGGTAGTTTTGCCTGTTTCTGCAAATAGTCGCAGATCCTTGACTTTGATTGATGCTCTTATTGGGCCAACTAGCTCTATTACTATTTTTTCTGTGGCGATCGCGCTTTGAGTAGAGAGTATTACTCCAGCGATCGCTCCTAAGATAATTAATGGACTACGAGATAGCATATTTGGTAATTGCATATTTAGTTTTCAATTATATTTTAATCTAAGCAATTGAATACACATTTATGGATGATTTGTCAATCTATAGTATGATTTTTAATTCTCGTATTCGCTCTTTGTTTTAATCTAGATGTTTTTATAGATTTCATATTAATAATCATCGGTTCTATCGGGCGATAGTTCTCTTTTCCTGGGATTAATTTTGACAATTTTTTACTTGGCAAAAGTCTTGACTTGATTGTGAATAAAATTCAATAATCTCTATCAAAGATTGCTATCTATTCCCTACTCCCTACTAATGTCTCTCTAATCTGGAGATGTCTAATTCATCATAGCTGTTTTTAATTAAGCGATCGCTCCTACTTAACTTTTCCTGAGAATATTTTCCGATCGTCACTACATATAGTTATTTTTATAGCAGTCGAAAGAAAGAGCGCGGACAAATCAAAAGCTTAAAATTAAGGCAACTTCAATAATTGATAATTGATAATTACCTCTCCCTAAAACGGAATTGATTGAATAAAAGGAAATTTTTTTCTTCACAGGAGTCGATGGTCCAACAGCGCAGGTTTCGGAGCCATCCCACCTTACGGGAAGCTCCGCTAACCACCGCTTGTTTCTCCACAGCGAGTGAGAGGATTTTTACCTTAATTATTCGGTAAGATTCTTCCTTCTTCCTTCTTCCTTCTTCCTTCTTCCTTCTTCCTTCTTCCTTCTGCCATAAAGGCCAAATAAAAGCCTGACAAAAAAATTTGGCAAATTTTTATTCTGATAATGTGTTTTTGTTACCGCTATAGTGTATAATAGCGAATCAGTTCCTCATAGTCATTTTGGCTTAAGAAATTGAACTTAAGCTATAGCGATATTACTATTACTACGTTATTTGTGATTGGGCTGAACTTAATCGATATATATACCTATTTCTGAAGCATTGAAGTAATTAATTAAATTACTCATAACCATTCGTATGTTGAAAAAATCAGAAGCGATCTCTGGCACTAACCAATGTGGGAGATAGTCACCACACTTTCAAAATTCTTGAAATAGATTGGGTGGTATAGCGCTACGCATTAAGGTCTTTGACATGAATAGAAGCAGCCAACCCTTTTGTATGTATTCCCCTGTTGCCTCACACCGAGTGCGCATTCCCTCACATGAGTCAGCATTCCGCAAGCGAGCTGGTGTCGTCGCGGGGTCTGACCGCTTACCTCTATCGCGCCCCTATTGCCTATTGCCTATTGCCTGTTGCCTATTGCCTATTGCCTATTGCCTTGCGCGTAGCACTATATCAGTGGAATTTAAGTATTTTTTTTTGAGAAAGTATTAATAAAATGAAAAATAATAAATCAATATTCAACTTAAGTAGTAAAATTTTAGGAGCTTCATTATTTTGTCTCACCACATTTGTACCTGGTGCCTACTCTCAAACCAGTGTAGAAAATTCAGCTTATTATACAAAACCCAGTGAAATAGATTCACAACAACTTCCATCATTAGTATCTAATATTGCCCAACAAGTTACTGTGAGAATTTTTACAGACAACAGTGCTGGTTCTGGAGTAATAATTAAACGGCAAGGTAATACCTACACCGTTGTTACTAATCATCATGTAATTGACAATAACCCTAATAAACCTTACCCAATTATGAGTGGAGATGGGATGACTCATCAAGCCACCCTAGTTTCATCTCCTCAAATAGGCAACCTGGACGTCGCATTATTGCAATTTACTAGCGATCGCCCTTATCAAGTTGTAGAAATTGCCAACAGTAATCTACTTTCAGTAGGAGAAACTGTAATTGCGGCAGGTTTTCCCAATTGGCATCAACCAGACTCCTTAGAAATGAGTAGTACCCGTACCTGGGGTAGTCGTGCTTTTCAGTTAACTTTAGGAGCTGTAGAAATGTTACCCAGTCGCACCCTCAGCCAAGGATATCAATTAGGCTATACCAATGATATTAAAAGTGGCATGAGTGGTGGACCGATTTTAAACAGTAAAGGTCAATTAATTGGTATTAACGGACGCTCAAAATATCCCATCGCTGGAATTGGAGCATTTAATTTTACAGATGGCTCTCAACCATCTATTGACCAGTTCAAAAAAATGGAATCTCTAAGTTGGGGTATTCCAGTTTCTAGAATTATCAATTAATTAGTGCCGGATGGCAGAAATAACTAACCAGTTACAAAATCCTCAAAGCCTTACCAATCAATACTTTTGAGGGCGGATGCCATTCGCCCCTACGACTTTTGACTTTCGGGTAGCGGCACTAGAAGCTCAAGCTACTAAAAGTCTACAGACAAAGAATCCCACTTTTCATCAAACCATTGTTTCTCACTTTTCCATTGTGGGTCTCTACTTTTACGCATTTGGAGGTTAATGCTATTGGTGACATCATCTAGTGAATTTCTAGATAATCCATGTCTACCTCTAGTAGTAGATTGTTGAGTTAAATTAGTGCTTCTATTTTTAGGCAAACTATTAGCACTGGTACTCAACAATTGTTCTGAGGAACCTGTAACATTCGTTACTGACTTTTCTTGAGCTTTTGCGGGAGTAGCACTTAAGCTAACAGCACAAAACATTGTTAAAGTTGCAGTAAATAAAGTCTTAGTAGTTGTAACTTTCATTTTTTTTCCTCTTGACAATTGATTGAGATATTTTCGGTAAACAAATTAACGCTTTAGCGTTATTTTATTATCCCATAATTAACTACATTAACTACTTTTTTAGAGGGAACTTAATTTAGAAAGTATGATTTTGAGAATGGAATTAGAAATTAATTAATAAAGTAGTTAAAACAGACACAAACTTAGAGAAAACTAAGCAATTAGTGTCTGAGAAAATCCTCTACAGATTTTGATTGGATATTTCCTATTTATGATAGTTTGAATTGAGAAAATAAACTTATTTTCAACTAGCCTTTTCTCAACATTATCCAACCTAGATAGTTCAGCAACTAGATAATTCAGAAAGAAGGAATGAAGAGGGAAAATTTATTTGCTGATACCAATTCACCTTAAGGATGTCACAAATAGTTTTACTCCTTTCAATTTAAAATAATTGCTTAAAACTATTGTATTGTCAAAGTTTTTAGCCTATCAAATCTAACTTCTGACTTCTAACTTCTGACTTCTGACTTCCGTGAAACGGTATTACTTATTCCCTCAACATCTCTACTAAAACCATTTACTTATTCGTAGATAGGTTCGTCACTAGCAGTACCTTGTCCGAAATCTTTAAATTGAACGATAACCTCTTCTGATTTTTCACGATTTCCTGGCTTTAATGTGAATACTACATTATCGAAGCTAGGCTCTTCTTCTGGAGAAACATAAACTACTTGCTCATAGTTTACAACTCCAATGTTGCTGATATCTGCAAAAGATTGCATTCCCAAAGAATAAGCAAGGTTAGTTAGACGAGTACTAACAGATTGACAACGACGGTCAGGAGTATAAGCACCTTTAGGATGATCGGAAGATAGAGTTGCAGTCCACACAATCATTGGTTTAGAGGAAACTTGAATAACTTCTCGTTTCACTAGGGGATATCCACCTAAAAGTCCAGGCTCAGTTGTATCCCGTGTTTCACGAACTATTTGAGGAACTGTAGCATATTGATTTTCTTCAGCGTTAACTGAAACACAAGTAAATACTACTTTGTCAGTAGTTTCTAATTGTTCTGCTTTGGCTTCTGATTGAGGTATGAAACCCCAGAGACCAACGGTTGCTAAGATACCTACTAGAGAAACTTTTAATTGGTTGTTCACAATCTTGACCCCTGAAACTTAATATCTGTAATTTGGGAGAGAAGTTATTTGTTTTTTCTCCATACTTTTACAGTAGAGGAATTACTTATTCTTGTCAGTAATAATAAAGTAATCTTTCCAAACATACTTTTTAGGTAAGAAGTGATAAAAAAGTAATATTATTAGCTTTTTGTCTATTATTTTACTGATTTTATGTATCGGTTTTGCTAGATAGAATTGATTGGTTTATGAGTTCCATATTAACTCAAATTTCGGTTTTTGCAACCCTCAATATCTAAATTTAGATCGTAATTTAAACTAGGTAAAGGTTTGAAGTAGAAAATTATATAGATTAAATGTCTTTTAAGGAAGCAGTCAGCAATCAGCAGTCAGCAGTCAGCAGTAATAGTTGATTTTATTTTTGGCGTTGGTAAAGCGCGTGTATGATATTAATCTTAATTATTTAGTCCTCAGTCCTCAGTCCTCAGTCAGACCGAGTCAACCCACCCCTAACCCCGACCGTGGATAACCCACCCCTAACCCCTCCCAGGAGGGGAAGAAAGAAGAAGAAAGAAGAATAGAAGGAGAAAGTTTTTTTGTCATATAAATGGAACAGAGTTAGTTTGCGCTCCGATCGGGACTTGATATCATACCTCAAATTACCAACGCCTTATTTTTTATTATCGGAGATGTCTCATGCTGAAAAACTGTTCTTCCTCCTTCCTTGCTTCCTTCTTCCTTGCTTCCTTGCTTCCTTCTTCCTTCTTCCTTCTTCCTTCTTCCTTCTTCCCTCTTCCTTCTTCCTTCTTCCTTCTTCCCTCTTCCTTCTAATCACTATTAATAAACTGCAAGTAAGAATTACTCAGTTCCTTGACTGCCAACTCATACAACTGCTTACCATGTTCAGGAGTAGCTAATGCAGGGTTTGAACCCATCCGACCATCAGGATATCGGTGACGAAAATTAGCAGCACCATATATAGGATAACCACTAGCGACATCCTCTGAAAGTGGCGCTACTTTAATTGCTTCTGGGTAAACATATTGAGTTAAAGCTACTTCACTAGGTGTAGCGTGAGACCCTTCCTCATTGCCATATAATTCCTTAGCTAATTTATAAACTGAGCCACACATAAACCAATTTCCTACCTTACACTTAACCAACTCCCCATTAGCAATATTTAGATCGGCCAAATGAGCATAAGTTTCTGAGAAGGCAGCCTTCAGAGTCGCAATATTGCCTCCGTGGCCATTGATAAAGAAAAATTTGGTAAACCCAGACCTAGTTAAACAAACTATATAGTCACGAATTACTTGAATCATCGTACTAGGCCGCAGACTGATTGTACCTGGGAAACCAGTATGATGTAATGCCATACCAACATTAATCGTCGGTCCGACTAATGCTTCTACTGTTTCTCCCACACCTTTAGATATAACTTCTGCACAAATAGCATCTGTACCAATCAATCCTGTTGGTCCATGCTGCTCCGTAGAACCTATTGGCAGAATAATACCTTGAGATTGACTCAGATAAGTTTCGACTTCAGACCAAGTACTTAATTGTAGTAACATTTTTTAATTATTTATACTTTTGATATTAAATATAAGTAGGAAAATTAATCTAACTTTAAATAGGAATTAACTTGTTAACTAGCTATCAGCTATTAGCACTTCAGCTATCAGCCTAAAAAGGTAGTGTGGCCGATAATATAATAGTATTTGGCAAGCGGAACATTCCGGAACAGAAAAGCTTGGGTTGCTCATCCCCGACTTCTAGCTCATCCCCTTTCCGTGCCGGAATACTTCGCTTTCCGCGCAAAGCTGACTGCTGAAATGCTGAAATGCTGAATGCTTTGTAGAACCTATTGGCAGAATAATACCTTGAGATTGACTCAGATAAGTTTCGACTTCAGACCAAGTACTTAATTGTAGTAACATTTTTTAATTATTTATACTTTTGATATTAAATATAAGTAGGAAAATTAATCTAACTTTAAATAGGAATTAACTTGTTAACTAGCTATCAGCTATTAGCACTTCAGCTATCAGCCTAAAAAGGTAGTGTGGCCGATAATATAATAGTATTTGGCAAGCGGAACATTCCGGAACAGAAAAGCTTGGGTTGCTCATCCCCGACTTCTAGCTCATCCCCTTTCCGTGCCGGAATGCTTCGCTTTCCGCGCAAAGCTGACTGCTGAAATGCTGAAATGCTGAATGCTTTTTAAATATATCCTAAATCTCTCAACGTTGACATTTCAATCGTTAACTAGCTATTAGCTTTTCGTGATAGTCATGTTACCCTTGCCAGCATTTAGCTATCAGCGCTCAGATCCGAGGGTTTAAGTCCCCCACTATAGTCATTCCAGTTAAGATTGAGACAAGGGTTTCTTACCTTGAAAGAGTTTCAGCTGAAAAAGTGTTCCAGTCTTATTCAGAATGACTATATATTTGAAAAAGCCCGTGGTGCGCCTTTTATGGGGGTTTGAATCCCCCATTATAAACCGTGAAAAGCTGATAGCTGATAGCTGATAGCTGAGTGCTGACTGCTACTTCAATGTCATTAAAAATAATTTAACCTTTTGATAATCTTAAGTTAACTTTTGTTTAACCTACTAGGAATAATATAAGGACATCCAAGTTTTGTATCCAGCACAACAATGCAATATGGAAGTGGGCAATGCTTACTAACTTGATACCTCTCCCAAAAAAAGACCAATGGCCTGACTACAGAGCAGGCCCCGCTATTTCTACTATTAGTATAGCAACAGCAATATTTCAAAGTCAGAATGCGTTGTATGAATGGATAAAAAAACCAGTGCTTTTAGCTATTGGATGGTTGAGCATTAATTAAGTTAATTAGCTACAAAATTAGCGATCGCCTAAATTTTCACTTCAGGCAACATTAATGATTTACTGTCAAACTCATCAAAAGCGATATTTATGTTTTCCCCCGATCTAAGCGAAAGTCTTTTAAAGTCTACCGTTAGAGTGACTAGCAAAGTTTTACTATTAGAATCTGAAGAGCTATTTCGGGATATGTTAGCTTTAGCTCTAGAAGAACAAAGTTGTGAAGTAGTTATTGCTCCAGACGGACGTAGTGTAATTCCCACGGTTCAGAATTATTCATCCATTCAGAGTGAACCTTCTTTCAATCTTCTAATTCTTGATTCAATTAATGGTTTAGACCTATGTCGGATGTTAAGACATCAAGGCAATTCTATACCAATTATGATTTTGGGGGCAAGAGGCAGTGCGAATAATTGTGCTTTTTATTTAGAAGCTGGAGCAGATGATTATTTAACTAAACCTTTTGGGATGCGGGAATTTATGGCTCGTTGTCGGTCTCTGATGCGTCGTCAACGTCTAGGTCAACTGCCTCAACCAATTATGCTTCAGTATAAGGATATAGCTCTTTATCCAGAAGAGTGTCGAGTAACTGTTAGAGGCGAAGAAGTGAAAATTTCTCCCAAGCAATTTCGCTTACTTGAGCTATTTATGAGTTATCCACGCAGAGTTTGGTCTCGCGAGCAATTATTAGAACAAGTTTGGGGGCCAGATTTTATTGGGGATAGTAAAACTGTTGATGTTCATATTCGTTGGTTACGGGAAAAACTAGAGTTAAATCCTAGTAAACCAGAGTATGTGATTACAGTTAGAGGTTTTGGGTATAGATTTGGTTGAAATAGCAGTCAGCAGTCAGCAGTCAGCGGTCAGCGGTTAGCTTCTCAAGGTGTATAATGGGGGATTCAAACCCCCATAAAAAGTGCACCACGGGCTTTTTCAAATATAGTGGGGGATTTAAACCCTTGGATTTTTAGCTGATAGCTAAATGCTGGCAAGCGGAGCATTCCGTAAGGAAAAGCTAATAGCTAGTTAATTACTTTAATAACTGAGAATTGTTTAGTTATATCATGTTCGGTTAAATACTTATAAATAAACTACTCAGGAGTCAGAATTTCCTACGGAATGCTCCGCAAACAGAATTCAGGAGGAAAGAAAGAAGAAGAGAAGGAGAAAGTTTTCTTATAACTGATTATCCGTTAGCGTAGCTCCCCCGGAGGGGGAACATGATATTAGAAGATTATTTGATGATCTTTTCTAACTCCAATTTTCATTTTTATAGTAGAAGGAAGAAGGAAGAAGAAAGAAGAAGGAAAAATATGCGTTGTCTAAATTTTAAGCTTTTGATATTCCGCACCCTTTACTTCAACTGCTATATCGCAATTAGCCTTTAGCTTTAGTAAAGGTGAGGAAAAAAGAAGAATAAAAAGAACAATTATTAAGCATCTCCAAAATCAAAAATAAAATCAATTATTATCCATAGATTATCAATTATTTCTCCCCACTCCCCCACTCCCCCACTCCCCTACTCCCCCACTCCCCCACTCCCCTACTC
>JAXHSW010000108.1:0-30425 GCA_034190295.1 Cyanobacteriota bacterium
AATGGTTTCTTTCCGACTCCCCCGCTCCCCTACACCCCCACTCCCCCACGCCCCCACTCCCCTACTCCCCCACTCCCTGACCTATCCGTGTATCCGTGCCATAATCCGTGTGAGCCACTCCCTTACGCCGGATAAATACGCAGACGTCGGTTAGGCTCATCTCCAAAACTAGAAGACTTCAAGCGATAATGCTCCACAAGTTCATGCTGCATCTTCCGCACCTTTGGAGACCGTGGCAAAAGTTCCACAGGTTGCCCCTTTGGAATCACAATTTGTTCCACAGCTAACCGCGCTTCCTCCAAAGCCTCCATCTCATCTTCCGAAGCTGAAGCAGCAAACAAATTCAAGTTAGCCAATTCAGGAGTACTAGGATCTTCCATATCCAATAACCGTCGCAGTGCCTTAGCAATTTGAGGCAAACCACTATTCTTAATCACATGAATAGGCACATGACGAGCCTTAGCAATATGCCGTAACTTAGACTGTTTCCGAGTGTGCGTTCGTAAAGCCAAAACCACATCCGCACTATCAATATCCTTAGTCAAAACCACAGGCAAACCCAAAGTACTAATCACCTGTTCCATTTGATGACGTGGAATTGCATAAGGATAGATATGCAAAGGCAAATCCTCACCATTCGGACCCGTCGTCTGAGTTTCCCAACGCCCTATATTGCCATTACCATTAGAAAACATCCCATTTCCCGAGAAAGACTCATCCAATAATTCTTCAAAAGACTTAGACTCAGAAAACTCCACTGGTTGATTAACCTGAGCTTGATTCGGCAATGGCACGATATAACCAGAATCACGAAAACCACTACGAGAAGTCAACATTCCCCCTGACTGTCCCAATAGCGAACCCGCATTCTGATTAACACCCCCACTCAATCTTGGAGTACCATTATACTCTCGTGTAATCTTCACCTCACCATCCTCATCCATAGTCCTCACCTGTGGATTAGGTTTCTGCCCCCGCAGCAAAGCATCAACAGTATCAGCCACCTGCTCGTGAACCACCCAACGGTGTCTTTCCAACATTTCCACAGCAATTTCAAAAGTAGGCGGTGCTTTACGTTCCAGAACAGTTTTTTGAGAACCCCGACGCCGTGCTTCATCATCACCCAAAGTCACAGCCTGAATACCCCCAATTAAATCGGATAGAGTCGGATTTTTCACCAAATTTTCCATCTGATTACCATGAGCAGTCCCCACTAACTGTACCCCACGCTCTGCAATAGTTCTTGCTGCCAGAGCCTCCAACTCCGTACCAATCTCATCAATCACAATCACCTCTGGCATGTGATTTTCCACCGCCTCAATCATCACTTGATGCTGTTGTTCCGGACGAGCAACTTGCATCCGACGGGCACGACCAATAGCAGGGTGAGGAACATCTCCATCTCCAGCAATTTCATTAGAGCTATCAATAATCACCACCCGTTTTTCTAAATCATCAGCCAACACCCGTGCAATTTCTCGTAGCGCCGTTGTTTTTCCTACACCAGGGCGACCGAGCATCAAAATCGACCTTCCGGTTTCCACTAACTCGCGAATCATACCAATTGTGCCAAAAACTGCCCGCCCCACTCGACAAGTCAAACCAATAACTTCTCCCGTGCGATTGCGAATAGCACTAATCCGGTGTAGCGTTTGCTCAATACCTGCTCGATTATCACTGCTAAAATGACCAACTCGTTCTATCGAATAATTGAGGTCTTTTCTAGAAACAGGAATTTCGCCCAGGTATTCTGCATGGGATGGAAAACGAGCTTCTGGGAGACGACCCAGATCCATCACAATTTCGATTAGGTTGTTTCGCTGTTGATGTTGCAGTAGAGGCCGTCTAATTTGGTCTGGTACAATTTCTAGTAATCTATTAAGGTCGTCTGTTATCTGCATACTTTAGTTAAAAGTGACTTCTATTCTACTGGGTAAGAAAAAAGCTTTTGAGGCAAAAACTGAAACTATAGCGCTGCGCGCAGGCAACAGGCAACAGGCAACAGGCAATAGGGGGAATAAAAAGCCGATTTTATGAGACTTTTAGCTATTGGACAGTTCCTGCAATTTGTACATAAGCCAGCGCAAATTGCTATATGATATATCAGGAAAAGCAGAGGGCATCCCTCCTACCCCCTTTTGAAAGCCCGCTGCTTTCTGCCTTCTGCCTTCGTTCATGGAAATTCATTACTAATTCCTCATTTTACTTGAAATCCGATTTTTTGATTTGGGAAACCAGAGAGTCAGCTAAACTGACAGCTTCCCAAAGAAGTTCCGGTAAAACTTCCAGCTTTGTTAGCTGGGAATCATTAGTGAGTTCTTTAGCATTGCTAGTTGTGCTACAGACAGATTCAATTGCCTGCAGCTGTAATTTGTGCATTGTTTCTAATTTTTCCAAAATTGGTGACAACAAAACGCGGGCATAACTACCATAAGCTACACCAGATACAAATCTATTTTCCGGAATATGAATATTTAAATTTTTAGCAGAGTTTTCCTGTTTGCTATTCTCAGAAGCTAGCAAACCTTTAGCAACAAGCTTGGCTACAGTCGAGTTATTTGTGCCTCCTGCTAACTGTACATACCCTGGTAGTTTTGCATTCAGCACCTTTTGACTCAATGCGATCGCAGCCATTGTGCTACCTGCCCCAATATCTCCACTCATCGGTTTACCATCAGTTTGCCAGATGAGAGCGCAAGGAAGAGGAGAAATAATTTCATACAGACTTTGTAAATATTCTACTAACCCTTCTCCGTCAGGGCAACTAATAGCAATTAGTTTTAATTGATTTACCCAAGGTTTTATACTTTTCCAGAGTCGCCGAAAATCATTTTCTCTTCCCACTTGAGTATGAATTTCAATGGCATCTACACCAGTCTGCAATACTAATGATGCAATAGAACTAGGAGTGGATACATAAGAGCGAGCCTGTATTAGTTGCTTAGGACACACAGACAAACATCTCCCACAACCGTAGCAAAGTTCATCTATAACCCCTGAATTACCAGAAGTTATAGTATCTCTATCTTCAGAAAAAACTATAGCATCTGCCGGACAGACTTTCTCACAAGGTCGCCAGCAGTCTGTGGGGCAAACAGTAGGGTCAAACTCAGCTTTCCGGAAATGAGGATCTTCTCCATCATTGATACTTACCATTATCCATGGTAACGTTTGGTAGCCAAATCCCTGACAATTGGCCCAACTTTGGAGACCACTTGCCACCTGTAAAGCCTGTCTAGCAGAAGCGATCGCCGCCGGATCGGCAGCCACATCAATACAATCTGCCCCTGCCAAAGTATAAGCTAATGTTAAATTTCTTACTGTTGGCAGATGTTGAAAGCTGGCCCCACAGATTAACTTAAACCAGTGGCCTTTTTTTAGCGAAATTAGGGGAGAATAGCATTCTCTCACGCTTATATAGTTGAGCCTTTAGCTCAAAAAAATTTGAAGTACAAAGATAAAATGTTAGCTCAAAAATTCTTTAACTAGCTATTAGCTTGAGCGCGTTTAGCTATCAGCGCTCATATCCGAGGGTTCGGCGTCCCCCACAAGAGCTTGAAAAAGCGCGTGGTGCACCTTTTATGGTGGATTAAAACCCCCATTATACACGCCAGAAAAGCTGATAGCTAATAGCTGAGTGCTGACTGCTACTTCAAGCAGGTACCAAAGCATTTTGAAGTGGCGTCCATCTAAAGAAGCGATCGCCTCCCATTTCCACTATCACCTTAACTCGTGGTTCTGATTTAGGTAGGACAGTTAAATACTCAATTTCTTGACTAGAAAGAATCTGGCCTTCTATAATCCACAAAACCAAACCCTTAGCTTTAGGTGGTAAATGTTCCAATCGATAGCTCACAATTGGCGGTACATAGTAAACATAACCAACTGCTGGGCCATTACCCGTACTTTTCTTACCTAAGTGAGGAGGTCTAACTCCATGCACCCCTGTCAGATACATGGCCAAATCCCCAAGACCTCTAGCAGTAATATTATGACTTACATAGCCAGAAGCCCTTAACCGACGTTGATAACGCCCTTCAAACCCTCCTTCCAAAGGAACATAAACGGCCAAAGACCCAGACTTTTCCAAATCTTTAATCATTCCTCGACCAGTCGTAATCAGTGCCATGCTCTATCTTGTCCCTAATTTTTAAATTGTAGGTGATTATATTATGATAGTTCCTTAAACCTAAAGATATTTGTGTTCCTAGCAACCTCAAAAAAAATTATTTAAACTACTAGACAACTCTTAGTAAATACTATACAATCATATATTGTCGCCGAAAAAAATGATATCTTAGGTAAGTATGGCCTATATTAACTCCTATGAGGGTTATATGAAGGTTAATAAATTATTACTAAGCTCGCTATTTCGACTTTAAGAATCAAGAAATAGTAAGTTGTATAAGTTTCTATACTTCCTAGAAAAAAAAGGATACTGATTAGCAAGCTACTCAAGTCCTGGCGACCATAAAGCTAAGAACTAGAGCTAAAGACAAAAAGCTAAAAAATAATAGCTGGTAAATATAAATATTATCGTTATCAGTAAACGATGATATTGTATTCTCGTGCTGAGTATTAGTTCTATAAATTCTCTAAGTATTTCAGAGAAATTATGAGAATCAAAACTAATACAAGCTTAAGTCGTTAGTTATATCTAGCAACGCTACTGGTTGAATCCTAAGAATATCTTTAATTATGATGTTATTTTAAAAAGCATCAGAGTTGATAATAAACTTGGTTGAAACAGTAAAACCTATCCTAATAAAATCAATTAAACAGAAGTTGAATATTACTAATAATAGACTTAGGCGATCGCTCCTAAGAAATAGTCAGGAAATTAACCACTGTTGTAATTAAGAAAACGGGATAAGTTAAAACTATTATTTATGTGTAAATAGTATGATTTATTAATTATTTATTAGGTACAAAACTGTCTGTTAAAAAAGACAAATGATTTCAATTTAAAAGCATTCCCGTAACGAAAAAGGGATGAGCAACCTAAGCTTATAGTGATGGACTGCTCCGCAAACAGATACCTAATCCTAATTATATGCACAAAATATTAAGCTGATAGCTAATAGCTATAAAATTATATGCACAAAATATTAAGCTGATAGCTGATGGCTGATAGCTGATAACTAGAAAAAATTGTTGTAGTGGAAAAATAAAGTATAGGAGAGCGACAGTGGTAGTTGGTATCCTGGGCAAAAAACTAGGCATGACACAAGTATTTGAACCTGAAACAGGAGCAGCAATTCCTGTAACAGTAGTACAAGCAGGTCCATGTGTAGTTACCCAAATAAAAACCGAACAAACAGATGGTTATACTTCAATTCAAATAGGATATGGAGAAGCCAAAAATAAAACCCGTACACTAAATATAAAAGAACCAAAAGAAGTTAATAGGTACTTGACTAATCCTCAACAAGGACATTTAGTTAAATCAGGCGGTATTCCCTTACGTCATCTACGAGAATACAGAGTAGAAAATACAGGTAACTTTGAACTAGGTCAACAAATAAAAGTCGATCTATTTGAAGCAGGCCAACTCGTTGACGTCACAGGAAAAAGTATTGGTAAAGGCTTTGCTGGTTATCAGAAACGCCATAACTTCAGACGTGGACCAATGTCTCACGGTTCCAAAAACCATCGTTTGCCTGGTTCCACAGGTCCAGGAACAACACCAGGGCGTGTTTATCCAGGTAAGAAAATGGCAGGACATTTAGGAAACGTGCGAGTCACTACTAGAAAACTCAAAGTAGTGAGAATAGATACAGAAAGAGACCTATTGCTGATCAAAGGAAGTATTCCTGGTAAAGCAGGCACATTAGTCAGCATTGCTCCAGCCAACATAGTAGGTCAAAAATAGAAAAACTTTTTGAGAAAAAAAGATGGTTGATTGTGTCATAAAAAACTGGCAAGGTGAAGAAGTTGGACAAGCAACTCTCAACTTACGAGTAGCAAAAGAAGAAAGTGCAGCTCATGTTGTTCATAGGTCCTTAAGACTACAAATGGCGAATAACCGCCAAGGAACAGCCAGCACAAAAACAAGAGCAGAAGTCAGAGGTGGAGGTCGTAAACCTTGGCGACAAAAAGGAACAGGTAGAGCAAGAGCAGGTTCGATCCGATCGCCTCTATGGCGTGGTGGTGGTGTAATTTTTGGTCCAAAACCAAGAGATTACTCCCATAAAATGAACCGCAAGGAAAAACGTCTAGCACTTAGTACCGCTTTCCAAAGTCGTTCAGAAGACTTAATTGCGATCGAAAATTTTTCCGACCAATTCACAAGACCAAAAACAAAAGAATTAGTCCAAGCGATCGCACGTTGGGGAGTAGAACCAGGATCTAAAGTTCTGCTGATATTAGAAGAGAAACAAGAAAATGTATATCTCTCAGGTCGTAATATTGCGAAACTGAAAATCTCTCTAGCTAATAACTTGAATATTTACGATATTCTAGCAGCAGATAAAATCATAGCTACAGCAGCAGCAATAGAGAAAATTCAGGAGACCTATGGGGATAAAAGTTGATTCACGAGACTTAGTGGATATAATCAAAGGTCCAGTTGTTACAGAAAAAGCTACTAGATTAATGGAACTAAATCAATACACATTTGATGTAGATCCAAGGGCAACAAAGCCAACGATCAAAGCAGCAATAGAACAACTATTTGACGTAAAAGTAATAGGAATGAACACCCTAAATTTACCAAGAAAAAAGAAAAGAGTAGGTAAATTTCAAGGCTTCAAACCTAGATATAAAAGAGCAATTGTCAGCTTAGAAGATGGGGAACCAATTAGGAAAGTTCTATTCCCAGACCTCTAAAAAAAAACTCAACTCAATTTAAAATCTTTAAATCTGTAAAATCTCAAGTGGGATAGAAAATTAATTATGGGTATTCGTTCCTACAGACCATATACTCCAAGTACCCGAGAACACAGCGTATCAGACTTTGCTGAGATAACTACCTCAACACCAGAAAAATCTCTGGTGAAAAGAAAACATAGAAAAAAGGGTCGTAATAACCGTGGTGTAATTACCTGTCGTCACCGAGGTGGAGGTAGCAAGAAACTATATCGTGTTATCGACTTCCATCGTAACAAACATAATATTCCGGCAAAAGTAGCATCAGTAGAATACGATCCGAACCGGAACGCCAGAATAGCACTACTACATTATCAAGATGGAGAAAAACGTTATATCCTTCATCCTGTAGGACTAAAAGTTGGTGCATCCATTATTTCTGGCATAAACGCTCCAATCGAAATTGGCAACGCTTTACCTCTGAGTCAAATTCCCCTGGGTACAGATGTTCATAATGTAGAACTTGTTCCAGGTAAAGGAGGACAAATAGTCCGTGCTGCAGGTGCCGCTGCTCAAGTGGTAGCAAAAGAAGGCGAATATGTAACAATCAAACTCCCTTCTGGCGAACGGCGTAAAGTCAGAGCAAGTTGCTACGCCACTCTTGGCCAAGTAGGCAATGTCGATCATAGAAATATCAGCTTAGGTAAAGCAGGTCGCAATCGCTGGAAAGGTAAGAGACCAACAGTTAGAGGTAGTGTGATGAACCCCGTCGATCACCCTCATGGTGGTGGTGAAGGTCGGGCCCCAGTAGGTAGAAGCGGACCAGTTACTCCTTGGGGTAAGCCAGCATTAGGTCTGAAAACTCGTAAGAAGAAAAAACGGAGTGATGCTTTAATCGTACAACGTCGTCGTAAATCCTCTAAACGAGGTAAAGGTGGACGTCAAAGCTAAAATCAGTCTGTGGTTGATGAGCGTTAATGAATTTAGAATTCAGAATTCAGAAGTCAGAATTCAGAAGTCAGAAGTTGTTTTTGTAACTGGGATGCGGGAGCAACTCTCCAAAAAACATTTCGCCTTAAAAGACAGGGTCTTAGAGCTGATTATTTTGATAAATCTAAATATAGTGCATCAACTTGAGCAATTCTGACTTCAGTGAAACGGCATAAAATCTCTAACTTGAATAGTATTAAACCAATCATAAATTAAATTATGGCTCGATCGCTAAAAAAAGGACCATTCATCGCAGATCATCTATTGAAAAAAATAGAAGACTTAAACGAGAAAAATAAAAAACAAGTAATTAAAACTTGGTCAAGAGCTTCAACTATTATCCCAGATATGGTAGGTCATACGATCGCAGTACATAACGGACGACAACACGTCCCTGTGTTCATCTCCGATCAGATGGTAGGCCATAAATTAGGGGAATTTGCACCGACTAGGACCTATCGAGGTCATGGTTCAGATAGAAAGTCTAAAAGATAAATAGAAAACTTGTTGAAATTGATAATTGGAGAAAGGTATGCCAGTAGATACCAGTGAAGAAGTAAAAGCAATCGCCCGTTACATCCGAATGTCTCCCTTTAAAGTGCGACGCGTACTAGACCAAATTCGCGGCATCTCTTACCGGAAAGCGTTGATTATACTCGAATTTATGCCATATCGTTCCTGCGACCCTGTGCGTAAAGCATTGCGTTCGGCAGCAGCGAATGCCGAGCATAATAAAGGAATAGACCCAGAAACCTTAGTTGTATCCAAAGCTTTTGCCGATCAAGGTCCTTGTTTGCCACGCTACCGACCCCGCGCTCAAGGTCGTGCTTACAGAATTCGTAAACCTACTTGTCACATTACAATTGCAGTAGCTCCTGTAGTTGATTAGTAAGGGAAAGAATTTGAAAAATAAGATTAATTTAATTTATAGAAGAAGTAATGGGACAAAAAATACATCCAATTGGTTTTAGATTAGGCGTAACGCAAGAGCATCGCTCTCGCTGGTACGCTGATGCTAAAAACTACCCAGGTCTGTTAGAAGAAGACCACAAAATTCGTAAATATGTCAAGCAAACTCTGGCAAATGCAGGCATCTCTCAAATCAGAATTGAGCGAAAAGCAGACCAGATAGACTTAGAAGTTAGCACCGCAAGACCAGGTGTAGTGGTTGGTAGAGGTGGTGCAGGTATTGAGTCTTTGAGAGTAGGTTTACAAAAACTTTTGGGTAGCAACCGTCAAATCAGAATCAACGTTGTTGAAGTGACAAAAGTAGACACTGATGCCATGTTGATTGGTGAATACATTGCTCAACAACTAGAGAAAAGGGTTTCTTTTCGTCGAGTTGTACGTCAAGCTATAACTAGAGCGCAAAAAGCTGGTGTAGAAGGCATAAAAGTGCAGGTAAGTGGAAGGGTCAATGGAGCAGAAATTGCTCGTACCGAGGTGACAAGAGAAGGTAGTGTGCCATTGCATACATTGAGAGCTGACATTGATTATGCTTACTGTACTGCTAAAACAATTTACGGCATCCTGGGGATCAAGATTTGGATATTCAAAGGAGAAATTATTCCTGGTCAAGAAGATATGGGAAATGCTCAAGTGAATCAACCAAAACGTAGACAACAAAAACGTCGTCAGCAATATGAAGACAGGTCTAACGAAGGTTGACGAAGTCAAAAGTCAAAAGTCAAAAGTCAAAATTTAGAAGTTGTTTTGGTAACGAGGATGCGCGATCGACCATTCAAAAATGTTTTACCAATCAAGGCGAGGTTTTAGACTCAACTATTTTGATAAATAACTGTCACAGCATTGAACTTATTTTCTAGGAAAATACTAAATTAAGCACAAAATAGTAGACTATGTTAAGTCCTAAAAGAACAAAATTCCGTAAACAGCAACGCGGACGAATGAGAGGTAATGCAAATACTGGCAATAGCATTGCCTTCGGTGAATTTGCTCTCCAAGCATTAGAACCTTCTTGGATTACTTCCCGTCAAATAGAAGCTTCTCGTCGTGCCATGACTCGTTATATCCGTAGGGGTGGGAAAATTTGGATTCGTATATTTCCAGATAAACCCGTGACAATGCGAGCGGCAGAAACCCGTATGGGTTCTGGTAAAGGTGCCCCAGAATATTGGGTAGCAGTAGTTAAACCAGGACGCATTATGTTTGAGCTGGGTGGAGTTGCAGAAGACATCGCCCGCGAAGCTATGCGTTTAGCATCATTTAAGTTGCCAATTAAAACTAAGTTTATTACACGGGAGGGAGATTTATAGATGCCTTTTCCTAAAGTAGAAGAAGTTAGGGATTTGAGTGATGAAGAACTTGTCGCTGAAATAGTTAAAGTTAAACGAGATTTGTTCGATTTACGAATGTTAAAAGCTACCGGAAGGTTGGAAAAACCTCACCTATTTAAACACAATCGTCATCGACTGGCTCAATTGTTAACAATAGAAAGAGAACGAGAATTAGTTAAAGAAGCAGAAGCTTCTACTCAAGAAGTAGCAGAATCAACTTCAAACACATCTTCGACTACAACTGTTGAAACAGCAGATAGTCCCGAATAAAAAAAATCAAAAACTTAGATAGATGTGGCAATTAGTAAATTATTAATTGTTGACATTATTAAAGCATTTCTAGGGAAAATAAAAGAACACTTTTTATTCATAAAACAAGGAAAATTATGGCAGCTAAAGAAAGAGTAGGTGTAGTTGTCAGCAACAAAATGGACAAAACGATAGTGGTGGCGATCGAAAACAGGTCTGCTCACCCGAAGTACGGCAAAATAGTCGTGAAAACTAAAAAATATAAAGTTCACGACGAAGAAAATAAATGTAACGAAGGCGATCGCGTTCGGATTACAGAAACTCGTCCCATGAGTCGTACTAAACGTTGGCAACTTGCTGAAATCCTAAATTCCAAGATTAGTTAATGGTTGGTTTTATTGGTCGAATAAAACTATTAAAATTAACAAATCAGTTAACTTCAATTCCAGCACATCTATAAAACATCACAAAAACAGCAATGATTCAACAACAGTCCATATTAAATGTAGCTGATAATAGCGGTGCCCGAAAATTAATGTGCATCCGTGTAATAGGTGGTGGTAATCGTCGCTATGCTCGTATAGGTGACGTTATAATAGCTGTAGTTAAAGACGCATCTCCTAACATGGCAGTCAAAAAATCAGATGTGGTCAGAGCAGTTGTTGTCCGTACCCGGAAAGGTTTACGTCGAGACAGTGGTATGAGCATTAGATTTGATGATAATGCAGCAGTAATTATCAACCAGGATGGAAATCCACGAGGAACTCGTGTATTTGGTCCAGTAGCTCGTGAATTACGAGACAAAAATTTTACTAAAATCGTATCCCTAGCACCGGAGGTACTATAAATGGCTAGAAAGAAAAAACCTCAAATGAATGCACAGGGGAAACCTATACGCTATAAAATGCACGTTAAGAAAGGTGACACCGTTCAAATAATTGCCGGAAAAGATAAAGGCAAAGTCAGCGAAATTATGCAGGTGTTGCCAAAAATCAGCAAAGTAGTAGTGAAAGATGTTAACGTCAAAACAAAGCACGTTAAACCTCAGCAAGAAGGAGAGTCAGGTAAGATTGTTAACATTGAAGCTCCGATTCATAGTTCAAACGTTATGCTCTACTCTAGCAAAGAAAAGGTAGCTAGTCGCATTTGTTATACATTTACAGATGATGGTCGCAAAGTGCGAAAGCTCAAAAAAACAGGAGAAATTATTGATTAATAATAAGTAAAATGTAAATGAATAATGGTTAAAGATTAGTAAAAAAAAAGACCAAAATCAAGTTACTTTT
Organism: Cyanobacteriota bacterium; assembly: GCA_034190295.1. Taxonomy (GTDB): domain Bacteria; phylum Cyanobacteriota; class Cyanobacteriia; order Cyanobacteriales; family Microcoleaceae; genus Okeania. The sequence continues at coordinate 11,630 of JAXHSW010000108.1, forward strand.
TACTGCATAAATTATTAAACAAATAGTTAGCAAAACTATGGCAGAAAGACTAAAGAATTTTTACCAAGAAAAAATTGTTCCCAAAATGATGGAGCAATTCAAATATAAAAATATTCACCAGGTACCAAAACTGGTTAAAGTAACATTGAACCGGGGTTTAGGAGAAGCATCTCAAAATGCTAAAGCTCTAGACTCATCCATCAAAGAAATAGCTACAATTACAGGCCAAAAACCAGTAGTGACTAGAGCAAAAAAAGCGATCGCCGGATTTAAACTCCGTAACGGAATGCCAGTGGGAGTTATGGTTACTCTACGCTCTGGAAAAATGTATGAATTTCTAGACCGACTAATTAATTTAGCATTACCAAGAATTAGAGATTTTCGAGGCATAAATCCTAAAAGCTTTGACGGTCGAGGAAATTACAGCTTAGGTTTAAAAGAGCAGCTAATATTTCCAGAAATAGAATATGACAGTATCGATCAAATTCGGGGAATGGACATTTCAATTATCACCACAGCTAACACTGATGAGGAAGGCCGCGCCTTACTTAAAGAAATGGGAATGCCCTTTCGGGATAATTAACTTAAAGTAGTTAAGGAAAAAGGAAAAAATGGCGGCTAACGACACAATCTCAGATATGTTGACGCGAATTCGCAACTCCTGCATGGCGCAACATACAACAACAAAAGTTCCAGCAACAAAGATGACTCGCAGTATTGCCAAAGTATTGAACGAGGAAGGTTTTATTGATGGATTTGAACAAGAGGGCGAAGGTCTTCGGAAGTTCTTAGTAATATCTTTAAAATACAAAGGCAAAAATCGACAACCTATTATTAGATATCTGAAGCGAGTTAGTAAACCTGGACTCCGGGTATATAAAAATCGTAAGGAATTACCACGAGTTTTAGGTGGAATAGGAATAGCTATTATTTCCACATCCAGTGGAATTATGACTGATAGAGAAGCTAGAAAAAGAGGCATCGGAGGAGAAGTCCTTTGTTATGTTTGGTAGTAAACAAAATGAATAGACTTCTTGTAGAAGTCAGGGAATAATTAATAATTAATAATTAATAATTAATAATTAATAATTACCTCTCCTTTAAAAGAACAGGATTGACTCAAAGATTTTTTTTCTTTTTATCTCTTTAAAAGAGGAAGCTTGAAACCACAAAATTTTGGTAAAATTGTTGATTTCGTGTCTTGAATTGATTTGATTAAAACTTTTGCAAGAAGTCCGATCTAGAGCTATTCATTAACCAAAATAAAACAATATCTAGCAACCTTATATATATACAAAGAAAGCTATGTCTAGAATTGGTAAACTTCCAATCAAGATTCCCAATAAAGTGACCATTACCATTGATGGTCAAAAAGTAACAGTAAAAGGGCCTAAAGGTGAACTTTCTAGGGTAATATCGCCAGAAATAGCTGTTGAGCAGCAGGAAGACACTATTGTGGTTAAACCACAAACAGAAACTCGTCGTGCTCGTCAGCAATATGGCCTATGTCGAACTTTAGTTGCTAATATGGTCGAAGGTGTATCAAAAGGATATGAAAAGCGACTACAGATTCAAGGAGTAGGATATCGTGCTCAAGTTCAAGGCAAAAACTTGATCTTAAACGTAGGTTACAGTAAACCAGTAGAAATGCCCCCTCCAGAAGGTATTCAGGTGGCAGTAGAAAATAATACTAATGTAATTGTTACTGGCATAAATAAAGAATTAGTAGGAAATACTGCTGCGCGAATTCGTGCTGTTCGTCCACCAGAAGTATACAAAGGTAAAGGCATTCGCTATGCAGGTGAAATGATTAAACTCAAAGCAGGTAAATCAGGTAAAAAATAGACAATGAAGTATACTCGTAAAGACTCCGTCAGAAAACGGCATCGTCGGGTGCGAAAAAAGGTCTTTGGTACATCAGAACGTCCTAGATTATCAGTATTTCGCTCAAATCTGCATATCTATGCTCAAGTAATTGATGATACTAAACAACATACCTTAGTCGCAGCATCAACTGTAGAACCAGAAGTAAAATCAAGTATTAGTTCAGGAGCTAACTGTGATGCTTCTGTACAAGTAGGAAAATTAATTGCACAGCGATCGCTGGAAAAAGGAATAGAAAAAGTAGTTTTTGACCGTGGTGGAAATATCTATCATGGCCGTGTAAAAGCTTTAGCTGAGGCAGCTCGTGAAGCTGGATTAGACTTCTAAATAATTAGTAAAGTTACACAAAAAAATGAACTTCACAAAAGGTAACAACTATGGCAGAACAGCAGCAACGTCGTAAAAAAAATAACCGTACAAAAGAGAAAGAAAGTGAATGGCAAGAAAGGGTTGTCCAAATCCGCCGAGTCACTAAAGTTGTTAAAGGTGGTAAAAACCTCAGTTTCCGGGCTATCGTTGTCGTAGGCAATGAAAAAGGTCAAGTAGGTGTAGGAGTGGGTAAAGCAGCAGATGTTATCGGTGCTGTTAAGAAAGGAGTTGCGGATGGCAAGAAACATATAATTGAAGTCCCTCTCACAAAATCTAACTCTATTCCTCATCTCGTAAATGGTTTTGGTGGGGGAGCTAAAGTGATAATGCGTCCAGCAGCACCAGGTACGGGAGTTATCGCGGGAGGTGCTGTGAGAACAGTTCTTGAACTAGCAGGTGTTCAGAATATATTAGCCAAACAGTTAGGGTCTAATAATCCATTAAACAATGCTAGAGCTGCTGTTAACGCCTTATCTGCTTTGAGGACGTTGGCCGATGTAGCTCAAGAAAGAGACCTACCTGTGGAACATTTATATGCTTAGTTCCATAGAAGGGAACAGGGAATAGGCAACAGTTTTAAGCACCCCTTTTGATCAATAAAGTAAGGTCTCAAGTCTCCCCCTTTTAAGAAGATGAAAAAAAGTCAGCTTCAGTATTTCAAGCCTTCTACTTCAGTGGTCGGTACTGATAACTGATAACTGATAACTGAAATGACGGTGGGGTATTAAACCCGCAAGAGAAAAAATAAAATTTGAATTTTCATTTATGGCAAATTCATAGGTAGCAAGATAAAACAATATGAGATTAAAAGATGCGATTCCTAAAAAAGGTTCTCAGAAACGCCCTCGTAGATTAGGCAGAGGAATCTCAGCAGGTCAAGGTGCAAGTTGTGGTAAGGGGATGCGCGGTCAAAAGTCTCGGTCTGGTAGCAGTACTAGACCGGGTTTTGAAGGTGGTCAAAATCCTCTTTATCGTCGCTTGCCAAAGTTAAAAAGCTTCCCGATGGTAAATCGGAAAAAATATACAGTTATCAATGTGGGTAAGTTGGCATCATTACCAGCTAACACAGAGGTAACTCTTGCCTCTCTAATGGAAGCGGGAATTATTACAAGTAATGATGGACCGCTAAAAGTCCTCGGAGATGGAGAGTTGAATGTTGCACTAAATGTTCATGCTATAGGATTTACAGGTACAGCTCGTTCCAAAATAGAAGCAGCAGGTGGTAGTTGCCAACAAATAGGAGCGGACCATTCAAGAATTAAGAATTAAGAATTAAGAATTAAGAATTAAGAATTACCTCTTCTTATAAATTAAGAGGATTGGTTAAAAGGATTTTTTTTCTTTTTTCCCCATGAATTGAGAGGCTTTATACCTGAATTTTTCAGTAAACTTTCTAGTTTTTTCAGGTTATTTCAAGTAGAGTCTCAAAAGCTATAGTTGAAGAAAAAATCTTAGTTCTCAAACAAATAAAATATCTAGAAGCGGAGGATTCTGTCTAATTTTGGTAAAATCAAAAATATAAAATAAAAATCTCAAATAAATATGGACATTAGTAGAGAAAAGGCACCAACTGCTCAAGAAACATTCTTGCAGATGGCCCAAGCCGCAGGGTTGCGGGGGCGACTGCTAGTGACAATAGGTTTACTTCTTTTGGTGCGTCTAGGTGTGTACTTACCAGTACCAGGAATAAATAGAGGAGCATTTGAAGCAAGTATCGGAAATCAGGCTTTAACTGGATTTCTCGATCTATTTTCTGGTGGAGGTTTCTCGGCATTAGGTATTTTTGCATTAGGCATCATACCTTATATTAATGCTTCAATTATCATTCAATTGATGACAGCAGCTCTACCAACCTTAGAAAATCTGCAGAAAAATGAAGGAGAAGCAGGACGTCGTAAAATTTCTCAAATCACTCGCTATGTGGCCTTGGGTTGGTCGGTCTTACAAAGCTTTGGTTTAGCAATATTTCTGAATAGTTCATCTGTAGATATTAATGGAAGCTCGTTAACTGTAGCAACTAATCCCGGACCTTTCTTTATTGCCAAAACTATTTTAGCAATTACAGCAGGTTCCATGTTTGTCATGTGGATATCTGAATTAATTACAGAAAGAGGTATTGGTAATGGGGCCTCCTTACTAATATTTGTCAACATTGTTGCTGTGTTACCTCAGTCACTAGGGGACACAATTAAATTGTTTGAAGGAGGAGACCGTGCTATTGTCGGTCGTGCAATTATTCTGCTTCTAGTATTCCTAGTGATGATTGTGGGTATTGTCTTTGTGCAAGAAGGAAGTCGCAGAATTCCCATACTTTCAGCTCGTCGCCAAGTAGGTAGAAAACTCTATAGAGAAACAAAAAGCTATTTACCTTTACGATTAAATCAGGGTGGAGTAATGCCAATTATCTTTGCTTCTGCCGTCCTGATATTACCTGTATCCTTAGCTCAGTTTGCCAATAATCCAGTTTTATCTCAGATTATTACTTCTATAAGTCCTAGTGGCCCGACTCCTTGGTTATATGCTCTATTTTACTTTGTTCTAATCTTATTCTTCAGTTATTTCTACGCTTCCCTAATTATGAACCCAGTGGATATGTCGCAGAATTTGAAGAAAATGGGGGCAAGTATCCCAGGTATTCGCCCTGGTAAAACTACCAGCGATTATATAGAAAAAGTTTTGAATAGGTTGACTTTCCTAGGAGCTATTTTCCTTGGTTTAGTAGCAATTATCCCTACGGCAGTAGAAAGTGCAACCCGCGTACCTACTTTTAGAGGATTAGGAGCTACCTCTCTATTAATTCTAGTAGGTGTAGCAATAGACACAGCAAAACAAATTCAAACTTATGTGATCTCTCAGAGATACGAAGGAATGGTGAAGCAATAGTGGTAAAACTGATATTCTTAGGTCCGCCAGGAGCAGGCAAGGGAACACAGGCATCTCGAATAGCAGAATTTTACCAAGTTCCTCATATTTCTACAGGTGATATTTTACGCAATAATGTGGCACAAAAATCTCCCCTGGGTTTACAAGCGAAAGAATACATGGACAAAGGTGAATTAGTTCCCGATCGACTCATCCTGGACATGGTTGAAGAAAGACTGAAACAAAATGATGCTCAAAATGGTTGGATTCTAGATGGCTTTCCGAGAAATGTGACTCAAGCACATTTTGTCGAAAAACTTTTATCTGCAAGTAAAAATGGAAATGAAACTCAAGAAGAAAAAGCTGAAATTAGTAATTCTTTGATGGTCATAAATTTACAAGTTCCAGATAAGGTTTTAGTCAGTCGCTTATTATCAAGAGGTCGGCAAGATGATAATGAGGAAACTATTACCAATCGTTTAAAAGTCTATTATCAACAAACACAACCTTTGATTGATTTTTACAAAGAACGTCAACAGCTACTTACTATAGATGGAAATAACTCCGTTGATGCTGTGACTAATTCTCTCAAACAATCGGTTAATATATCATCATAAGGTAAATAAGAATTAGATTTTGATAAATTTTTTCTACCTGGAAATATTTAGTTGCAGCTTTTGAAATGCTAACTAAATATCTTAGAGATATATTATTTATGGCTCATGCTCAATAACCTCTAAAAATTGAAAACTTTTTGATAGGATATGTTGAGGGGAATCACCTGAAATAACAGGCTGTTCCCAATATAAAAAATTGGTTACTTGCAGCGTTGAGGTGATTGACAGTTGGCAAAACAAGATCTCATAGAAATGGAGGGTACAGTGACGGAATCCCTACCTAATGCTATGTTCAGAGTAGACCTAGATAATGGGTTTAATGTGCTAGCTCATATTTCTGGTAAAATCCGTCGCAATTACATCAAAATTTTACCAGGCGATCGAGTCAAGGTGGAGCTAACACCTTATGACTTGACAAAAGGTCGAATTACATATCGGCTGAGGAAAAAGTAGTAACGATCGAATCTCTACTCAATAATTTGTAGAGAGATTATCTACTTGCTGAAAACATTAGTAAATGATACAATACTAAATTTGTAGTATTGCCATAATAAGGCATGAAAGTTAGAGCATCTGTCAAAAAAATGTGTGAAAAGTGTCGTGTTATTCGTCGTCGAGGACGAGTAATGGTTATATGCGTTAATCCCAAACATAAACAACGTCAAGGTTAAGCATATTCGATACAGGCATCAGATTATTTGTTGCTTACTAATTAACCTAGTTTAAGTTTAATTTTAAGGTGATGGAGATAAAGTAAAGTGGCACGAATTGCAGGAGTAGACCTCCCACGCGACAAGCGTATAGAAATTGGTCTGACATACATCTATGGAATTGGACTATCTCGGTCTCAAGAAATTTTAGATGAAACTGGTGTAAATCCTGATACCAGGGTCAAGGATTTAAGTGATGCTGATATAGCAGCACTTCGTTCTACGGTTCAGAATAACTACCAAGTTGAAGGAGACCTGAGACGATTGGAAGCCATGAACATCAAGCGGTTGATGGATATTGGTACTTACCGGGGTCGTCGGCACAGGATGGGTCTACCAGTTAGAGGACAACAGACTCGCACCAACGCCAGAACTCGTAGAGGTGTACGTCGAACTGTAGCTGGTAAGAAAAAAGCCAGTGCGAAGAAATAGAAGTTTGGTTGTATCTTTATGGAAAGCTATTACTATCATTTATTTGATTTGTTACCTAGTCCGAGAATCTGTAAAACAAGAATCTCCGGTAATAATTGCTCTTATTTAACAGTGAGAGTATCAAATAGCTTACTTAAGTACAAACAAATTATTAATACTATCAATAATGGCAAATTAGCTGAAATTCTGAGTAATTGACAGCGGTCGTAGTAATGTAATCTAGTTATATTGAAAGTAAATTAATTGAACTAAATTATCAACTCTGAAAGTCAATTGTTATTGTCTAATTATAACTCTTAAATGTAAGCAGACAAAATAATTATTTCTAGTTAAGTCTGTTGAATTAGGTGAGAAAAACTTGCCAGGGTTGAAACACAAAAAATTAGCTACTTCAGATATTACAACAAAAACTCTAGACTCATAGTTCTAGTAAATAAAAGTAACAACTTTACTAGCTCAAAAAATCATCTCTCAGATGTAAGTAAAATGTGGCTATTACTACTACATAAAAGTATAGCATTTAAAAATTCAATAGCCAGCAAAAAAGTTTATTTCTCAGACATTAAAGTGATGTAAAACCAAAAGACAATATTTCTAGTCACTTAAGGATATAGCGCAGCTTTTAAAGCTATATCAAAGTCAACAATTCTTATAAGATTAAGATGAGAAATAAGTCCACTTGCTCTGAGAAAAGCACATTATTAACTTGAGATACCACTCATAAAGACAAATATGGCACGACAACCAGGTAAAAAAACAGGTGCAAAAAAGCAAAAAAAGAATGTGCCCAATGGGGTGGCTTACATTCAATCTACCTTCAATAATACAATTGTAACTATTACTGACCTGAACGGTGAAGTAATTTCTTGGTCCTCAGCAGGTTCTAGTGGTTTCAAAGGAGCAAAAAAAGGAACTCCCTTTGCCGCACAAACAGCCGCAGAAAGCGCAGCACGTCGAGCTAATGACCAAGGAATGCGTCAGATTCAAGTAATGGTTAGTGGTCCTGGAGCAGGAAGAGAAACTGCTATTAGGGCTTTACAAGGGGCAGGACTAGAGATCACTTTGATCCGAGATATTACCCCAATTCCTCACAATGGCTGCCGTCCACCAAAACGGCGTAGAGTCTAATCAAATTATTAACTCTGGGGTTCAATGTTCAAGGGAGGTCACTCCGTGGCGCAGTTTCATTACGAGTGTATAGAATCTAAAACTGACAAAGATCGTAGTCAGTACGGAAAATTTATTATAGAGCCACTAGCTCGCGGTCAAGGTACAACAGTAGGGAATGCACTGAGGCGAGTTCTACTATCTAACTTAGAAGGAACAGCCATTACATCAGTGAGGATAGCTGGGGTTAATCATGAATTTGCCACAATCAAAGGGGTAAGGGAAGATGTTCTAGAAATCCTACTGAACATGAAAGAGGTTGTTCTCAAAAGCCATTCCAACCAACCACAAATTGGTAGAGTCAGGATAGATGGGCCAGCAACATTAACTACAGATCGTTTTGATGTACCTTCGGAGGTGGAAATAATCGATCGCAGTCAATATGTCGCTACCCTATCCCCTGGGTCAACTCTGGAAATGGAGTTTAGAATTGAGAAAGGGACTGGTTATAGAGCGGTAGATCGTACTCGCGATGATGTTACAGCTCTTGATTTTCTGCAAATTGATGCTATTTTCATGCCAGTTCGTAAGGTTAACTATACAGTTGAAGCTCGTATAGGTAGCTCTGTAGAAGAAGACCGACTCATTATGGAGGTTTGGACAAATGGCAGTTACACACCTCAAGATGCTTTGAGTCATGCTGCTAGTATCTTAATGAGTTTGTTTGAGCCACTCAAAGATATTACTAATATGGCAGAGGCTCCATCAGGAGAACCTACAGACCCAACAAGTCAGATTCCAATAGAAGAATTACAACTATCGGTTCGGGCCTATAACTGTCTGAAAAGAGCGCAAATTAACTCTGTTGCAGACCTACTGGAGTACAGTCAAGAAGACCTTTTAGAGATCAAAAACTTTGGTCAGAAATCTGCTGAGGAAGTTATAGAAGCTTTACAGAAACGGTTGGGAATAACTTTACCTCAAGAAAAAGTTGCTAAAGCTACTTAGAGGCCAAAAGTTAGGAACTCAAACCAGTTTTTGTCAATGGGTTGAAGAAGGCAGAAGGCAGAAGCCAGAAGTCAGAAGGCAGAAGGCAGAAGGCAAAAGGGGAAATTGCTTATAGATAGTTAACGACCTGCCGCTCCGCGTCTACTCACCCCAAACAATTTTGAACACCGTGTAGACGGTGGGGTATTAAACCCATAAGGGAAATGATAAAAAATGTCAATCTGAGATGCTATTTTTCACAGATGACCAAAAAATAGGGTCAATAACCTCCCCTTGGCTGCGTAGCGAGCTGTCGCTCTACAAGGGGATGGAAAAAGTAAACTTCAGTATTTTCTTGTCTCTGGCTTTAGCGGTCGGTACCGATCGCTAAAATTATCGACTGAGTTTTTGAAGCTGTCACTAGCAGTAGGGAAACACAAATAGAAAACATTAGCTTAAATATTTTAGATACTCAAAGTAGTCATGCGTCATAGTCGTCGTGTTCCAAAGTTAGGAAAACCAGCAGATCAGCGTCGCGCTCTTCTGCGGTCTCTAGCAACTGAATTAATCCGTCATGGTAGAATTACTACCACAAAAACCCGTGCTAAAGCTGTACAGTCAGAAGCAGAAAAAATGATTTCCTTGGCAAAGGATGGATCGTTAGCAGCTCGCCGACAAGCTTTAGGTTATATATTTGACAAAAAGCTAGTTCACTCTCTATTTGAGGGGGCACAGGATAGATACGGTTCTCGTAATGGAGGTTATACCCGTGTTTTAAGAACTGTTCGCCGTCGTGGAGATAACGCAGAAATGGCAATTATTGAACTGGTTTAAGGTCTATAATTAATAATGAATAATTAATAATGAATAATTAATAATTATCTCTCCTTGAAAAGAAGAGGATTGACTAAAAGGAAAAATTTTTCTCTCTTGGTCGATTGAAGGACAGCGACGAGACCTCGCCATTCCTCGACCGCTTGTTTCTCTTTTAAAGGAGAGGCTTTAAACCTTAATTATTCGGTAAGGGGTAGTGTGGGAAATCAATCATAAAAAGTTAGTATTTGACCATTTTATTAATATTCAAAATGAAATTTAATGGTGATAAAGATTGACTTTTAAGCTCTAGAAATTTTCAACTTTCCCATGGCTAATAACCAACTTTTAGTTCGGCGTGTTGCTCTGGTAATTCAATATCAAGGCACTCATTTTCATGGGTGGCAAAGACAGCCAAATCAACGAACTGTACAAGAAGAGATTGAAAATACTATTTCTTCTGTGGTTGACCAACCTGTAATATTACATGGTGCGGGAAGAACGGATGCGGGAGTTCATGCCGCAGCACAAGTAGCTCATTTCGATGTTTCAGGCCCAATTCCTGCCCATAAGTGGGCTACTATTCTCAATTCACGGTTGGCTAATGATATCTTAATCGCAAGTTCGGCTCAAGTCGAATCTACCTGGCACGCTCGATTTTCTGCAACTTCGCGGCGTTATCGCTACACTCTATATACAGAAAAACGGCCTAATTTGTTTGTGATGCCTTTTGTTTGGCATTATTATCAAGCACCGTTAGATCCAGTGTTGATTCAAGCAGCTTTGAATCCTTTAATTGGCCGTCATCACTTGGCTGCTTTTCAAAGAGCTGGCTCTTCTCGCCCTCATTCTTGGGTAGATGTACAAGAGGTTAAGTGTGAAAGTCAGGGACCATTTATTCATATAGAGGTTCAAGCTAGTGGGTTTCTATATGGAATGATGCGATTATTGGTGGGGTTACTCATTCAAGTGGGTCAACAGAAGCTATCTCTGGAAAGTTTTACGGATATCTGGGTTAATCAAAGAAGGGAAGTTGTGAAGCACTCAGCTCCGGCTAGTGGCCTCTGTTTGTTGCGGGTTGGTTATCTGGAATTTCCTTTTACTGAAGAAGTTTGGTATAATAATATGCCTAAATTTATTTTTTATTGATTAAGTTTCTGTATTGCGACTTTTCATTAACAGCAGTAACGAAAGGCACTACATATAGTAGATAAAAACTATAGCACTATAGTATATATAGTGTTTATGTCGAACAAATGCGTAAGTCCTGATTAAGTATTATAAACATTCAACAGAAATACAGTCTTTTGTCTCCATAAATTTGGGCGACTATTGAAATCATCTAACTTTGTCGGTGATGATAGAAAATCAAATAGCCGAGTCGAGTCAGCGATCTGAGTTCAATAGGGTGAAATTCCACCGACTGACACGCTACCTCTAGACACATAAGAACCCATGTCCAAGCCTCTGTATTATGACCAAGCAGAAATTGGATCGGGGAGATAGTCAAAAAAGAGGAAAAGAAAAAGCAGCTCCCTTTTGTTTTTGACCATCGGAAGCGAGAGTCTTGTAGTTCACGAGCGTCAGGGTAACACCTGCAAAATAAATAAGGATATATCTTATGTGACTATATTTTTATGAACTATCAAAGAGTAATAACTGACAACTGGGTAAATTGAGCGAATAATTCAATGAGATTAAACTGACAATGAAAGCCAATATAAACAGTAAAAAAAAAACAACTAAATTAAGTAAATTATGAATACAACATATGTTCCACCACTGAGTTCTTTAGAGCCAAAATGGTATGTTATTGATGCTGAAGGTCAGCGCTTAGGGCGATTAGCTACTGCTATTGCGATGATTATTAGGGGTAAGAATAAACCTACTTATACTCCACATCTCGATACAGGAGATTTTGTAATTGTTGTTAATGCTGAAAAGGTTAATGTAACTGGTAAAAAAAGTAGTCAGAAACTTTATCGTCGCCACTCTGGAAGGCCAGGAGGTATGAAAACAGAAGTTTTTTCTAAGTTGCAAGCTCGTTTGCCTCAAAGAATTATTGAGGAGGCAGTTTACGGAATGCTACCAAAAAATTCTCTGGGAAGAAAACTTCATGCTAAACTAAAAGTTTATCCAGGGCCTGACCATCCTCACCAAGCTCAAAAACCTGAAACGTTAATTATTGAAACTACTCCAGGAGAACAAGAATAATGCAAGCAACAGAAAGTGGCCGTGCTATGTATTGGGGTACTGGTCGTCGTAAATCTTCGATCGCTTCAGTACGCCTAGTTCCAGGTACAGGCAAATTGATTATTAATGGTAAGGATGGTGAATTATACCTACAATATAATCATGGTTATTTATCATCTGCTAAAGCTCCACTAGAGACTTTAGGTTTGGAAAATGAATATGACATTCTAGTTAAAGCTACAGGAGGTGGGTTAACAGGACAAGCTGATTCTATTAAATTAGGCGTTGCTAGAGCTTTGTGCCAGTTAGACCCAGATAATCGTAAACCTCTGAAGACAGAGGGATATCTGACTCGCGACCCCCGGGCCAAAGAACGGAAAAAGTATGGTTTACGCAAAGCTCGTAAAGCACCTCAATATTCCAAACGATGATATATTACACTCATTGCCAATTGTTACAAATTTGTGATGAACAAAGGCAGCGGGAGCTGAGGACAGAGGGCAGAAGGAACAAGTTGGTTGGGATTTTATACCTTTGTTCCCTTCGGTAATGGGTAGAGGAGAGGCCAGGAGAAACTATTTCCTTTCCGTTTGTCATGCTGCGTAAACAGCTCCCGCTGCCTCCGGCCCTCTGTATTTCCCGATCGTTGGCAAAAACTTTGATAAAATTTTCAATCATATTAGTTGAATTGGACAAAGAAGTTACTTTCAATAATGGATAATTGATAATCGATCGTTGATAATTACCTCTCCCTAAAACGGATAGGATTGAATAAAAGGAAAACATTTATTTTTTCCCCTTGAAAGGGGAGGCTTTCAATCTGAATTATTTAATTATTTAATTATTTAATGATTAATTCTTCGGTAATAATTTAGCCTTTTTTAGCAGAAGCCCAACCCTGAAAACGATATAGTCAGTGTGGCATGAATGCGTTAATTATCTACAGTTTGATCCACTTCTAAACCTTTATCTTCTAAACTATCGGGCAAATTATCTATAAAATCACTGATTATTTGAGTCATTATTTTTTTGCCTTCTAAATTGTTTATTATAATTTTTTTCAACATAATATGTTGCAGTTATATATACAAACTATTTTTATACAAAAGTGTGAAGGAGATGAAGGCGTACAATTAAGCCTATTTTCAATAATGGATAATTGATAATTACCTCTCCCTAAAACGGATAGGATTGAATGAGCATGAAAATTTTTTCTTGTTTCTCCACGGCGAGTGAGAGGAATTTTACCTTAATTATTCGGTAATTAATTGCAGAGGTAGGGCATTCCTTGGTAGCTCAGTTAATAGTTTACACAGTAGAGTCGGACTCGTAGCCCAAATTGATTATTGTAATCAGTGTGGGAGTATGTCACTAGAATAAGTTAAAATAGCTAGTATATAAAAAGAAAAATAGTTGTAATTTAAGTAGAGTAAAGAAAATGCCTAAAGCTGATATTCATCCTGAGTGGTATCCAGAAGCCAAAGTATACTGTAATGGTGAAGTAGTAATGACAATTGGTTCGACAAAACCAGAGATTAATGTTGATGTATGGTCGGGAAATCATCCCTTTTTTACAGGGACTCAGAAAATCATTGATACTGAAGGAAGAGTTGAGAGATTTATGCGTAAGTATAGTAAGAAAGATGGAGGGAAAAGCTCTAAATCTAAAAAGAGTAAAGATAAAAAATAGCTGGAATGTCAATTGTCCTTAATTAGTTGTCTGTAAGATTTTATAGACAACAATTAACATCAAAATCTCAACAAAAATCTCCCATAAATAAAATACTAATTAAGACAAGGGACAACTGACAATGGCTGAAACATATTTACTAGAAAAATTAAAATCCGTTGAGCAAACCTACCATGAATTAACTCTACGTTTAGCTGACCCAGATATTGCAAAAGATCCAACTGAGTTCCAAAAAATAGCTAAAGCACGCTCCTCATTAGAAGAAGTGGTAAATACTTATGAAGAGTGGAAGAATAGTCAGGAAGAATTAGCTGATGCTAAGGAAATATTGAAAGAAGCTGGTGGCGACCAAGAAATGCAAGAGATGGCCAGAATGGAAGTAGAGGAATTGGAAGCCAAGCTGGAATCTCTGGAAACTCAAATGAAAATTGCCCTACTACCACGAGACCCCAACGATGATAAGAATATTATGTTGGAGATTAGAGCTGGTACAGGAGGGGATGAAGCGAGTATTTGGGCAGGGGACTTGGTGAGAATGTACTCCCGTTATTCAGAAACTCAAAAATGGAAGGTGAGTTTGCTGAGTGAGTCTTTAGCAGATATGGGAGGTTTTAAAGAAGCAATTTTAGAAATTAAAGGAGAACAGGTTTACAGTAAGCTGAAGTTTGAAGCAGGAGTTCATCGGGTTCAAAGAGTCCCAGTGACAGAAGCAGGTGGGAGGGTACATACTTCAACGGCAACGGTAGCCATTATGCCAGAAGTGGATGATGTAGAAGTGGAGATAGATGCAAAAGATATTGAACTAACAACGGCTCGTTCTGGTGGAGCAGGTGGACAAAATGTGAACAAGGTGGAAACTGCTGTAGATTTATTTCATAAACCCACGGGAATTAGAATTTTCTGTACTCAGGAGCGTAGTCAGCTACAAAACAGAGAGCGGGCAATGCAAATTTTACGAGCTAAACTTTATGAGATTAAGCTACAAGAGCAACAACAAGAAGTTAGTTCGATGAGGCGATCGCAAGTAGGTACTGGTTCCCGCTCAGAAAAAATTCGGACTTATAACTATAAAGATAATAGGGCGACAGATCATCGCTTGAGTCAGAACTTTTCTCTTGCACCTCTTCTTGAAGGAGATATAGAAAATGTAATTCAAGCTTGTATTACCCAAGACCAGCAGGAACGTTTGCAAGAGTTGGCGGCATCCACATCTACTCCAATGTCCGTCTAATTGACATTTTGTGAAATGGACTTATTTACAAAGCGAGGACAAGGTTCTCGTTTTTTTTATAAAATACACTGATTTTAATACCAATTTTATCAAAATCATAAGGGTCTAAAACCCCGCCTTTTAAGGCGCAATATTTTTGGAGCTTTTTTCAAATCCCCTACTTCCCCTCCTGGGAGGGGTTAGGGGTGGGTTCTCCACGGTCGGGGCTCGCGGGTGGTTTAACTTCTGTACGGGTGATTCGCGTAATTAGGAGCATGACAAACGGAAATCACCCCTACTGACTTCTGACTTGCAGACTTGCTGACTTCTGACGTGCGTTAAGTGAGGTTGTACAGAATTAAGTATTAGGTGGTAGGTCTTAGGTGTTATACCAATTTTATTTTATGTGAAGTGGCACAGAATTATGAATTTTATTAACTTGTCTATCTCGATCTACAGTCAACTCTGATTAATATATCAGGACTTACCCAAAGACACTACATATAGTAGATAAAAACTATAGCACTATGGTATATATAGTGTTTTTACCATAAAAATGCTTCAATAATTGATAATTGATAATGGATAATTGATAATTACCTCTCCCTAAAAGGAAGAAGATTGAATGAGCATGAAAATTTTTTCTTGTTTCTCCACGGCGAGTAAGAGGATTTTTACCTTAATTATTCGGTAAGTCCTGTATATTATTCTATGCAGCTTAGAAATGAATTTGGTATAACGTAGTAAACTATTCTAAATTCTAGCAAATTAAAGAAAAGCAGGAGGTTTGGGCATGACTACCAATGAAGAATTATCTTGGGAATGTGGAATGGGTTTCTATGTGCCAATTTTAAATGATGGAGAATTAGTGGGCATTTGTAAACCTGAATATGCCGAAGAAATTCTAGAAGTTATGAATGAGCAGGAAAGACTACGCAAAGCTTTGAGGCTGGCTTGTCTAGATTTACTGCGAAGGGTGGGAGGAAAAAGAAGTAGAGTCAATGACTTAATGCAGAAATATATAGCTCTGGCCGAACGACCTAAATATGGACCAAGAGCGGTCGCCCTCCTGCTGCGAGAAAGGCAAGAACAATTACAGGTTAGTGGCCATGAGTTTATTAAATTCTGTGATATTCATAAAATTTCTCCCGAACAACTCAAAGATATTTATGCAGGCAAAGCAGTAGATACAAACTTAGTAGGACCTATAGCAAGAATTTTAGGCAAAACTAATAATGAAGTACAAGAAATACTAGAAGGCCCTAGCGAATAAGATTATAATTAGTAATTAGCACTCAGCTTTTTAATTTTCCTAGTCTTAGACTATGTATTAAAAATTAATTAATATAGATTATTAATATGAAAAATTCTACGCTCTTTTCATATTAGTTGTTAAATTAGATTATTATTATTTTTTCTTACAAAAACTTTGTAAAACCTGTCGTTATTCCCTATTGTCAAAAATATTGAATTGTCTATTCATATCTCAAACATAACATTGTATTGATAGTGCGTAATTAAAGTATTAAAAACTTCAAGGTTAATAATTAGGGTTTGCTGAATAAATCTAAAAGCATTGACAGATAAAGACTTTAGCCTTTTTGGGGTCTAAAAAAGTACCTGGTTTTCAGCTCTTCATACTCAAAAAGTTAGTATTTTAGGCAAAAGTTGGGCAGAACAATCTTGGGACAATTCTTACTCCTATCTCCTCGCTCATTCCCCGTTCCTCCTGTCTTACCCTCCACCGGAGGGGTTAGGGGTGGGTTCTCCACGGTCGGGGCCCGCGGGTCGGTTGTCTCCAGTATAGCTGTCTCCTACCCCTACTAAAAGACAAGCGCTTGGGCAAACCCTAATTATGATTGAGTTTACCATTAGGCATAATTGTTTCCTGAAGATTAGCCTCAGAAAAGTTAATATCATTAATCAAAGCATCAGTAAGATTAGCTTTATTCAGGTTAGCACCTCTAAAGTCAACTCCTCTCAAATCGGCTCTAATTAAAATAGCTTTACTTAGATTAGTTCCCCGGAAATAAGCTCCCCTCAAATTTGCATCTTGAAAATTAACTTTTTTGAGGTTAGCAAACCTCAAATCTGCTCGCTCAAGGTTTGCTTCTCTTAAAGAAGCATTGGATAAATTAATTCCACTAAGATGAGCTTCTATCAAATTAGCTTTGTCTAAATTAGCATGGTAAAAGTAAGCTCCAATCAATTCAGCTTCATGGAGATTAGCATGACTAAGATTAGCATAACTGAAGTTAGTTTCGATTAAATCTGCTTTTGCTAGGTTACTTTTTCTCAGGTCTGCTGAAGTAGCATCAGCATATCGACAAATAGCATTTTGTAAATCAGTTCCAATTAAATTCGCATCAACTAGATCGGCGTCTATTAAGTTAGCTTGTCTTAAATCAGAAGAAATCAAATTAGTAGATATTAAGTTAGCTCCCTGAAGATTAATAGAAGTAAGATTAGCGTGAATCAGTTGAGCTGAAGTTAAATTAGCATTACTACAGTTAGCTGTTTTTAATTGAGTTAAACAGAGATTAGCTCCTGTGAGATTTACTCCTTGAAAATTAATACCTTGTAGATTAATACCCCTGAGGTTGACATTAGTAAGATCTGCTTGTAAATGTAGATTTTTCTGTCTCCATTCATTCCATGTAATTATACCCCGATTAAGTAGGGCTATATATTCTTTATTTGCCATTAGCCATTTTTTCATCAAGAGCTTCTTAGGGATATATAGCTATTGCTTTTATGGAGTAATAACTATAACTTTATAACTGACAATTTTTATACTATCAGAATAAGTGGCAATTCTATAAGTAGTCGTGCTTTTAGGAATTTCCTAGTTGAGAGAGGGAACACCGGAACAGGGAACAGGGAACAGGCAACCCACCCCTAACCCCTCCCAGGAGGGTAATAATTGATAATTTATCGATAAGATTGGAGATATATAAGAAAATGTGTAATTAATTTTGGATAATAACTAATGTGTAATTAATTTTGCATAAGCACTTAAACCAAAGATTGACTTGCACTTCTCTTTGTTTATAAACGCGGTTAATAATTAATTTCGCTTCATGTAATTCAGACATTTTTTGTACAATAACTAATCTTAATCCCCATTTTTTTTGCTGATAATATAGCTTCAGTAAATTCAATAACTACCTACTGTTTAACAGCCTCTAGGAATCACAATGAAAATAATTAATTACTTTAACTGTCTAAATTAAGTAGGTCGGTGTTAAAATTTGTCGCTATTTCAATAATTGATAATGGATAATTGATAATTACCAAAAAATGAGGGTATGCGCCTCCCCTTTTAAGGGGATGAAAAAAATATTCAGTTCAATATTTCAAGCCAGAGGCAATAGTTGTCGGTACTGATAACTGATAACTGATAACTGATAACTGAAATGACCTCTCCCTAAAACGGATAGGATTGAATGATCGTGAAAATTTTTTCTTGTTTCTCCACGGCGAGTGAGAGGCTTTAAACCTTAATTATTCGGTAACAAAATGTAAATTAACCCTCAAATCAACTATAGGTATAGGTCATAGTTTGGAGTTAGTTTACAAAACTTAATATAATTAGGCTTTTTCATGGGTACCTACTTATTATTCCTTATTATTCGTAACATTCTTTTTTTTTTTATTATTGCTCTACCGATTAAATCTCAAAGCATTGACTGATATTGGCTAAAGTTTTTTTTGGGTTAAAAAAAGTGCCAGATATCACGCCCAAAACCCTCAAAAACTTAGTAGAAAAGGCAGGGGGGATTGCAGAAAAATCACTCTTACAAATCTCACGGGGTGACAAGCATTCTAAAAGCCTTATTGTCAAGGGATGAGAGTAAATAAGAGTGTTTCTAAAATTGAGATTTTTTAGATAAGAATGATAATTATTATTTTTGGGGAAGTG
>JAXHSW010000109.1:0-19698 GCA_034190295.1 Cyanobacteriota bacterium
ATCAATTAGAGGTAAATCAGGGACATAATCAATGGTAATTCCCAGGTCTTGTAAAACTCCCCTCAGAAAAAATTGAATTTCTCGGTCTTTGACTACTATTTTTTGAGGTCTAATTGTTGGAGCTGGACTTTGAGGATTTTCCATTGCTCGTAGTAGTGTCCGAACAATTGCTTCTGGGCCAATATCTGATGTTACCATGTCCATTGCTCGTACCATTCCATGGGAGCCATCGACCCAGATAATACATTCATTTGTTGTCTCTGCCTCTAACTCTGGGTTAGAGTTTGAGTCTGGGTATATAGGGCGACGATCGCCTTCCCACACACTTGGAACTTGTTGTAATTTTTGTAACCTACGAATTGTTGAAGGATTGAGAGCTGCCATAGACTAAGCCTGTGAAAGTGAAGCAATTGGTGAATATTCTTTCCTTGTTGCATTAAGCCATATTCTTAGTGTATTTTGATATACATTTTTCTCTATACAGCTTTGTTAATGTGACGGGAATTTTATTTTCTATTATCTTAATGATTGCTCGGGGCAATTGAGCAATTAATCATAATTAACATAAAAATATATAGACTTACTATATAACTCTCTATCTATAATTTTAATAATTTTAACATTATTAACGACAGTCTTTAAGTTTTTGATACCCATATATTAAGGTATTAAACCACAATAAGGCCATATTTTAAAAAATGATGATTTTTGACTGAGGATGTTATTCAAAAAGTATAGTTACAATCTTTCTCTAGAAATATAAATATGAAATACTATATATAAATAGTAAGGAATTACTATTTTAGAGCAATAGTACAAGGAGCTAGAAACAAAAATGACACAAGCTACTCAGTCTCAGCAAAAAGGTATCATGATGAGCGAAGCTGCTTTAGCTCAGGTTAAGAATCTTAGAGAGAAAGAAGGGAAAGACCTGTGTCTCAGAGTAGGGGTGCGTCAAGGTGGATGTTCTGGAATGTCCTACACGATGGATTTTGCTGACCCTAATACTATTAGAGAAGATGATGAAGTTTTTGATTATGATGGATTTAAGGTGGTTTGCGATCGTAAGAGTATTCTATATCTCTACGGTTTAGTACTCGACTATAGTAATGCTTTAATTGGGGGTGGGTTTCAATTTAGTAATCCTAATGCAACTCAAACCTGTGGTTGTGGTAGTTCCTTTTCTGCCTAAAATTAATCAAATCAAATTATATTTGTGAGAAGTTATCTAGGTTTAGTCTTTCCTAGAACTTCTATCAATGCAACTGCTTAATAAGTAAGATTTCAGCTATTAGCTGTCAGCTAGAGCGCAACAAGACTCTCTCCTTAAAGGACAGTATTTAAATTAATATAAACTTTAAGGGCAAGGGAGACAACTTTTGTAGTAAGACAGTTAAATATTGCTTTGATCCTAAACTAAAAGCAATAGCTGATAGCTGATAGCTGACGGCTGAATGCTTACAATGCAACTGCTTAATAAGTAAGATTTCAGCTATTAGCTGTCAGCTCTCAGCTCTTATGAGGGGGTTTTAATGAATACAGACTTTAAAGCCAGCTTTTATAGTTAAGTATAAATTATGCCTCAATTAGTAAAGCTTCGATCTAAAACTAAAAGCAATAGCTGATTGCTGATAGTTGACGGCTATTTGCGGAGCATTCCGCAGGAAATACTTACCTTAATAATGGGAAACTGGAGAGTAGGGGTGCAGTATTAATTGTGCCCCTATCCTGTGTAAATTGAGCAGATTAATGTACAATCTTAAACTTACTTATTGTTATTAATTTTTTCAAGTAGAAAATATCGAATATTATGACTCAGACACCCGAAGAATTATATAAAGAAGGATTAGAAAGATATAAAGCTGGAGAAGAGCCAAAAACTTTAATTCCAGTATTTAAAGATATTACAAATCGTGCTCCTAAAAGTAGTAGTACTTGGATAAGTTTATCCTGGTTATATCTATTAGAGAAAAAACCTAAATCAGCTTACAAAGCAGCTAAGACAGGAGTTAAACTTAATCCAGACGATCCACAAGGGAGAATTAATTTAGCTTTAGCAATGCTGGAAATGGGAGAAAAAGGTGTAAGAACTCATGTAGAAAGGGCACAACAAATGATTATGGCTGACTCAGATTGGCTTGAGGAAATTAAAAGTAATATTCAGGATGGTTTTGACAGAAGAGCTGATTGGCCTAGTTTAAGTCGAGTTAAGAGTTGGTTATTCGATATTTAAGTGAACTACTCCACCATACTTCATTGAGGTTAAATCTTCCTCGATCTACCCACAATTAGAAAATCTTTCTGGAACTTGGGAAAAATCTATGATTGGCGACTTTTTCATAAATTTTAGCTACTCTTATTCTAGCTTTTCTTCTATTGTTAGATTCTTTGGCTTTTCGACTTAACCTTCTTTGTCTTATCTTCAATCCTCTTACTGATAGCTAATTGCTAGATGCTGATAACTGGTAAGCATTTCCTGCGGAATGCTTACGATAACTTTATGTATAGATGAAGCAAAATATTAAAAGCTATTTTTCAAAGGTATAGAACTCCCATAAATTCTCAACATTAAATCTTTTTTCCTTTTCCTAGTTAAACTACTCCTGACTTATTCAAGAAGTATAAATCTATATGTTTAACAAACTTAATAATTCATATAAAAACTTTATGAAATACCCTAAAAAATCGTGTTATGATTTTTAGAACTTTAAGAGATTACTGAATCGCTGTAAATTGAGAAAACCCCTAAGAGTATCTAGCTCTACTAACTAAGTCTAAATGAGCTAGTGAAAACTTGAATAATGCTAGTTTTGGCATTACACAAAATTCAAGTTACAGCTTGACATTGTAAAGATATTTACTAAAATAATCAAGCTATCTTTAGTAAAAAGGTTAGGGGAAAATTATCTGTACAATCCTAAAACACAGATCGAATGTTTTAGTTCATAGCATATTTTGACCTAGTCGCTAAAAATCTCTATATCAGAATCAGAGAGTCAAACCAAATTTTTAAATAATACAAAGGAGTTGAAATACAATGACAATTAATAATAACAACAAAGAAGTTAATTTAAAGCCAGAAACTCGCAATCACAAAGGATTTTTTATACAGCAAGGAGATTATAAACTGATGAGCATAGATGAGTCTGGTTGGGCTTTAATTTGTCTAGATGACGCAGTATGTCATTATGTAGATCCAGATAACTTGGAACAAATGAAAGAATTAGTCAAAGAATCCGCAACTGCTAATAAATAAAGATTTTAACTACCTATAAAACTTAAGATTTACTGAGTCAAGCTGCCTCTAACTAAAAAGCAGCTTGATTTTTTTTAAGGGGCTAAAATATTTTTCAGAGCCGACTTAACATTTGGATATTGATACTCAAAGCCAGAAGCTTGAGTCTGTTTTGGTAAGACCTTTTGACCCTCCAACACCACCACTGCACCATCTCCCAATAACAATTCAATGGCAAAATCAGGCACAGGTAACCAAGAAGGTCGATTTAAAGCTAATCCTAAATCTTGACAAAATTCTCCCATTCGTACAGGATTAGGAGAGGTAGCATTGAATTTACCCTCTACTTCCGGGTGGCGCAGAGAATGTAAAATCAAACCAACCAAATCATCAATATGTATCCAAGAGAACCATTGCTTGCCACTACCAATAGGCCCACCAGCAAATAACTGAAATGGAGTTAGCATTTTCGAGACAGTACCCCCCATACCCAGTACAATACCAATCCGCAAAATAACCAACCTCACCCCTAAATCTTTGACAGGTTCAGCAGCAGCTTCCCAAGCTCGACAAACCTCAGCCAGAAAATCATTTCCACTAGAGCTAGTTTCATCAAAAGTTGCCGTTTCGCTCGTACCATAATAACCAATAGCCGACCCACTCACCAATACCGATGGTTTAGAATTAGCCTGAGCGATCGCCTCCACCAATTTTTCCGTAGTCACCTTGCGACTGTCCATAATTTCTCGCTTCCGACTAGCATTCCAACGCTCATCAGCAATACCAGCTCCGGCCAGATTAACCACACCATCGCAGCCATCTATACACTTTTGCCAAGGGCCAGACTGTTTTGGTTGGTAAGCAACTACCTCTAAATTAGGGTAGGCTGAGTCAGGAAAAATTCGTTTAGCTTTTTCTGAGTTGCGGGTCAAAACCAATATTTGTTCCCCTTCCGAATGTAGACGCTCTACCAAGCGACTGCCAACAAACCCTGTTGCTCCTGTAATAGCTACTTTCATTAGTAAAAACTTTGCCCACAATACTAAATTTATCTTTTTAAGACATCATATAAGTTGTTTTGCATTTAAACCATTTTTCAAAGTGAACAGGGAACAGGCAACAGGGAATATAGAATCTTAATGATTCTTTGTAGGTTGGGTCAAGTACCAGGAAACAGAAAATATAAACGGGTAGTAAATATTAAAGAGAATTTTGTCTACCTACTGGACTGACACAGCTAATTTTATGCATTAGATTATCAAAATCATAAGGGTCTAAAACCCCGCCTTTTAAGGCGAAACATTTTTGGAGCGGGGCTCAAATCCCCTAGTTCCCCTCCTGGGAGGGGTTAGGGGTGGGTTAACTTCTGACTTCTGACTTCTGACTTCTGACTTCGTTAATGGTGCGGGGGCGGGTTCACAAGGTCGTGGGTAAAACCATTAACTTAACGCGGAAACCCCCCTACTATTGCACTTACCTGCTAGATATTAATATTAAGTCACAAAAAAAATGCTATGAAAAAATCACACTTTTTAATTGCTGGTGCAGCCATAATTGCAGCAGGCAGTATTGCTACCTATCTTTATTTGAGAAATGTGGCCGTCAAAGTATCCAACCCTCTGAACAGCGCTCAAATAGTACCTGAGTCGGCAATTATGGCCACTTTTATTCATCCTAATCAACAAGCTTTAACTAAATTAGAACAATTTGGTACTCCCGAAACCAGAGAATTAATTAGCCAGAGTTATGCAGAATTTCAGCAGGAAAATTTGGCAGAAGCTAATATTAATTGGGAAAAAGACATTCAACCTTGGTTGGGAGGAATAATGTTGGCTTTTGTTCCCGCTGAGTCAGAGCAAGATACCGATCCGGTGAATCTTTTGATGTTGGTGGGAATTAAAAATAAGTTGGAGGTTTTGAAATTTGCCAATAAATTGAAAGGGGATGAGGAAAATCAAGTTATTGAGAGGAAATATCAGGGGGTGACTATTCGAGAAGTTACCGATGAGAGTGGGAAAACTTTTAATTTGGCAATTTTGGGAGATTATTTGGCGATCGCTCCCGTTGCAGCAGTAGTGGAAGATGCTATTGATACGTTTCAGGGTGAGGTTTCTTTGGCAATGCAAGAAAATGCTACTGAAAATTTACAGCAGAGTGCGGGAGTGGAGAATACCCTCGCTACTATTTTTATTCCTAATTATAGTGAGTTGATGAAAGCATTTACTGATGATTTGCCGGAGAATGAACAGTCGTCTACTGCAAGTTTAGGGCAGTTGGAAAAAATAGATTCTGTGGTGATGGGAATAGGAGTGGATGATGCTGGTTTGCGGTTGCGGACAGTGACTAAGTTGAATTCTCCGTTGCCTCCAGAGCAAACTGAAACGGCATCGGGTGAGGTGTTACAACGGTTTCCGGCAGAGACGATGATGTCGGTCAATGGGAAAAATATTAGTTTAGCTTGGTCGCAGTTTGTGAAGCAAGCGCAGGGTAGTGAAGATTTGCAGGATTTGTTGGAGATAATGAGGAAAACATTTCAAGATGTAGATTTGGATGTAGATCGAGAAGTGTTTGGTTGGATGGATGGGGAATTTGCTATAGGTTTAATTGAGTCGAATGAAGGAATATTGGCACAGACTGGGGTTGGTGGAGCGATGATTTTGGAGACTAGCGATCGCTTTGCTGCTAATGGGATGTTGAGAAAGCTAAATAGATTAGCAGTGGAACAACCTGGTGTGTCGTTGAAGGAAAAACAGGTAGGAGAGATATCGGTAACGGAGTGGCAGATGTTTGGTATTGGTAGTTTTTTGGGGTATGGGTGGTTGGATGATGATTCTTTGTTTGTGGCGCTTGGCAAACCGTTGATAGAGGTGATGATGACTATGCCCAATAATGGTTTAATTGGGAGTGATAGTTTTGAGGAAGTCGTGGGGTCTTTACCAAGGTCGAATCAGGGATATTTTTATTGGAATATGGAACAGATGATGGTTTGGGCGAATCGTTATCCGTTTGTGAATGTGATGATATCACGGGATGTGAGGACGGTGTTGGGTTCAATTCGTGGTATTGGGGTGACTGCGAGTTGGTCGGATGAGTTGACTAATGAGATGGAGATGTTGTGGGTGTTGCAGAAGCAGTAGATGGGGAGATGGGGAGATGGGGAGATGGGGAGATGGGGAGATGGGGAGATGGGGAGATGGGGAGATGGGGAGATGGGGAGATGGGGAGATCGAGTTAGTAGGGTGCTGTTAGCGATAGCGTAACGCACCCAAATTATCAAAAGTGATGAAGTAAATTGTGAGTAAAACCGGATTTGGTATTACTTGTCAATAGTCTTATCTTCCACGCTCTCTGTAGCGCTTTCTGGATACTGTGTTTGATGAAATAAGCGATCGCTTCTATTTCAGTTAAAATAAGTTATTATTATAATTCATCTCATTAATCTATTACAACTCTGATGAAAACCAAAGAATTGCTAATCAAAGAAGTAGAAAATAGCCCTGATTTTATTTTGCAAG
This sequence comes from Cyanobacteriota bacterium, assembly GCA_034190295.1. Classification (GTDB taxonomy): domain Bacteria; phylum Cyanobacteriota; class Cyanobacteriia; order Cyanobacteriales; family Microcoleaceae; genus Okeania. The sequence continues at coordinate 6,751 of JAXHSW010000109.1, forward strand.
AAGTTTGGGATTTTTTGCAATTTTTAAAAGCCAAATATCAGCAAGAAAAGCTAGAAGTTAGCCTATTGAGTGAGTCTTCCTTAAAAAAAGATTGGTTACAGCCAGAGGAGGATGAAGCATGGCAGAATTTGTAAAAGGTGATGTAGTCGTTCGGTTTGTGTAGACTTATACCGTTTCACTCAAGTCAAAAGTGATATTTCAAGTACTTAAAACCTCTACTCTACAGTAATTTCAGCTTATTATTTGACTTCATCAGTTACATGGTATTAGCGAAAAATTGTGGTTTAAAGCCTCCCCTTTTAAGGGGATAATAAATAAAAATTTTCATAATTAGTCAATCCTATTCTTTTCAAGGAGAGGTAATTGTTAATTATTAATTATTAATTATTAATTGTTAAATAACCTTGGATATAATAAAATAATTATGGATCTTATAGTGTTTTTATATATTATCAATTATGGTTTTAGCAAGAACATTTTTAAAGTGCCAAAATAGATTTAAGTTTGCGTTAGTATTCGACTAAAAACGATTTAAAATTATTTTTTTTAAAACTGTTAAACCTGACAAAAATAAATCTTATTTAGCTTTTCAAATAAATATCATCAAAAAAAAGACTACTTGGTATAAGATGATATTAAATACTACTAGGAAATGCTAACCAAATGTTAGATTGGATTTCTATTACTTTTTCTCAATTATTAAAAAATGCAGATGCTATCATTTTTTATCGTATTGGTGGCGATCGAGGGATACCACTTATTGTAGTTTGGCTAATTAGTGGCGGTCTCTTTTTTACTCTCCGAATGCAATTTATTAATATTCGAGCATTTAAACACGCCATAGACGTTATTTTGGGAAAATACGATGACCCTAATGACGAGGGTGAAGTCTCTCATTTTCAAGCTATGGCAACTGCTTTATCCGGAACTGTGGGGCTAGGAAATATTGCTGGAGTTGCTATTGCTATTAGTTTTGGCGGACCAGGGGCAGCTTTTTGGATGACGATCGCAGGGTTGTTAGGTATGAGTACAAAATTTGTGGAATGTACTCTGGCACAAAAATACCGCGTACTTAACCCAGATGGTACGATCGCTGGAGGACCAATGTATTATTTGTCAATAGGTTTAGCCGATATAGGACAAAAAAGATTAGGTCAATTTTTAGGCGGAATGTTTGCATTGTTCAATATTTTAGCTGTCTTAGGTAGTTCTAGCATATTTCAGTCTAACCAGTCTCAAGTAGTTGTTGCTAATGTGATACCTTTTTTTGCTCAACGAAGTTGGCTTTATGGATTAATTTTAGTATTAATAGTAGGATTAGTAATAATAGGTGGTATTCAACGTATTGCTGGAGTAGCGGCTGCCATTGTACCTACAATGTGTGGTGTCTACTTTCTGGCAGGTTCATGGGTGATTTTAGCTAATTTTACTGCTATTCCTCACGCATTTTCTACTATAATTCATAGCGCTTTTGCTCCCCAAGCTATAGCAGGAGGTTTTGTGGGAGCGCTAATACAAGGGTTTCGCCGTGCAGCTTTTTCTAATGAAGCAGGATTGGGTTTAGCAGCGATCGCTCATGCTACAGCAAAGACAGATGAACCTGTTCGAGAAGGTATTGTAGCAATGCTAGAACCATTTATTGATACTGTCATTATCTGTAATATGACTGCTCTAGTAGTTATTATTACTGGCGTTTACAATAATCCTGAATTTGCTGGTCTCAATGGTTCAGAACTAACTTTAGCAGCTTTTACTAATGTTATTGACTGGTTTCCTGCTGTTTTGACAATTTGTATATTTTTGTTTGCCTTTTCTACTATGATTTCTAGTAGTTACTATGGTCAAGTTTGCTGGCAATATTTATTTGGAAACAAGGGTGTGATTATCTATAAAATCTTGTTCTTAGTAGGTATCTTTGTCGGTACGGTTACTAACCCAGAAGCAGTTATTGAGTTTAGTGATGCGATGAAAATAACTCTTGCTTTTCCGAGTTTGCTTGGTGCTTATTTTCTCTGTGGAAAAGTGGCAACAGACCAAGCAAGTTATATGAAGCGTTTACAAACAGGAGAAATGTTCGATAAATCTCCGTCAAAAGTTATTGGGTGAGAATTTTGAGTATAGCAGAAGGAAGAAGGAAGAAGGAAGAAGGAAGAAGTGAAAATCTTACTTTGTCTGAGTTTTAAGCTTTTGATATGTCCTAACCTTTCCTTCGACTGCTATAACAATAGTAAAAGTATTGAAAATAAATAATTAATACTTTCTTAATGGCAGGTAGATGAGAGAGATAATATAATTGATAGCTCCTGAATTTCCTCTAATTCCTTTTTTGAATAATGTCAAATATGAAACTTGACAAACAACTCTGCTATCGTTACTATACTAAATGAAAATAAATGTCAACTATTTACATAAGTTAATGGATAAAAAATATGAAGATAGGTCAAAACATAATGTAGAGAGGAAGGAGAAAGCATGGGAATTTACATTTCTGGGAGACAGCAACTATATTGAGTTGAAAAAGGAAAACAACTATCAAGCTGTTAAAGAAAATTATCAACAAGTAGTAGAAACCAACTTTCCACTCACACAAGCAAAACGAGGCGATCGCTTACATATTATTACTATCAATGCTATAGGTGAGATGGCTCGTCGCTTGAAAAAAATGGGGTTAGTCGTAGGAGTTGAGCTAGAGGTAATTAGTAATAGTTCTAGTGGTTCAGTAATTGTTACAGTGGGAAATCAAAATATTGGTTTGGGACCTAATCCTGCTAGCAATATTATTGTCTCTGCCAAAATGATTCATTAGCAATAAGTAAAAGGCAAAGAGTAGAGGGAAAAATTCGGTCAAATAATCAGCGGATGACATGGTTCGCTGTAAGTCTGAGATTATGTGCAGAATGCAAAACAGTAATTACCACAATATCTAAATAATATATCAAAGGTAATCAAAATGAATGTAGCCGATCTGAAAACAGGGCAAATGGCAATAGTAGATCGCGTATTAAATATTGGTCGCGATCGAGGAATTGTTGAGAGACTTGCAGCAATGGGAGTAGTTTCCGATCGACCAGTACAAGTCTTGCGAGAGGGAAGCTTGAGTGGACCTTTGCACATTCGAGTTGGTTTAAGCACAGAAATAGCTATCCGGTCCCATGAAGCAGAAATGATCGTGATTAAAACAGATGGGGATGAGGAAACAAATTCATCAGCAGATTATGAGATGCTCCCCAAATCTGTAATGAAGTTAACTAAAGAAGTTAAAGTTCTCTCATTACTGACATTAACTGCCATTGTTATAGTTGTTCTGGCTGAAATTTATCAACTTCTGAATCATGGAAATATTGATGGAGGCGATCGACAACAAACTACTCCTAATATTGTTTCTAATTCGACTTCACAATTAACGGAAAATGAAAAATTAGAGACGGTAGATGCAAGTTTATCTGCACCAAAAATATCAGGAAATTCGGAGGCCGTAAATGATAAATCTGATGCTCTTGAAACGACAAATCAAGCAACTATTGAAAATACTATTAATCCGGTAGCAACAATAACTAATTCTGCGGTTGAAAATGTAGAATCAATAGGTAAAAAAATTACCGACAAACAAGAAATTGCTAGGTTACAACAAAAACTCTATACTGATATCGATAAAAACTGGAAAAAACCAGTCAAACAAACAGCAATTTATCTAGTTAAAGTAGATAAAAATGGAGATATTATTTCTTATGAAGCTTTTAATCAAATAGCAAAAAATCATTTGAGCAGCACACCACTGCCGAATTTAGTTAAGCCTAATGCTACTAATAAAACAGAATGGACTGAGTTTGCTATTTTACTTTATGCAGACGGTAGTCTAGAGATAGAGCCAAAGTAATACTAAATCCGGCATCAGGGGAGTAGGGGAGTAGGGGAGTAGGGGAGTAGGGGAGTAGGGGAGATTGAAGCATAGTTATAAACGTATACTATATAACCGGATTCTATATTACAAAAACAACTTCTGACTTTGTTAAGCTCTCCGGTCTATTTCTGGATTGTTAATCCTGCATAAATTTCTATATTTTCATTTGTGCAGTATTCTATAGAAAAGAAAAGTAGAAGAGAGAAGTGTTTAGGCTTGAAAGCTGACTTATAGTTATAAGTATTCAGCTTTTCAATATTTTTCTATCACTTTAATTTCCTGCTTTTTTTGCTCTATATAAACCCTCGAAATATTCAGGAAAAATCTCCACAAAAACTTAAAAACTTCTAAAAATAATCCCTAATTTTCAGAATTTATGTTTATAATAAAGCCATAAAAATATCTCGCTAAGTTTAAGATAAATAATAGGTAAGATAATGACTTGTCATACCACTACAACTACAACAATATCAAAATCCCAAGCAACAAAAAGAGTTGCTTTAATTGGGATGCCAAATACTGGAAAATCCACATTTTTTAATCGAATTACTGGAGTTTCTGCTCATGTGGGAAACTGGCCTGGAGTAACAGTCGATCTTTTGCAAGCTAACGTCAAAATAAATGGTGAAACAACTGAATTTGTAGACCTACCAGGAATTTATAATTTTAACGGTTTTTCAGAAGACGAAAAAGTTGTTCAAACATTCCTAGAAAGTTATGCCATTGACTTAGTATTAGTTATTATCAATGCTGCACAAATTGACCGTCAAATTAGACTGCCATTACAGATAAAAGCTTTGGGTTTACCAGCAGTTTTGATGCTGAATATGTCAGATGAAGCAAAACAATATGGAATTAAAATAGATACAGAAGAATTATCAAAACGATTAGAAATGCCAGTGTTTCTCATTAGTGCTAAATATGGCAAAGGCTATATGAATGCCTACATGGCAATTTCTGAACAGTTAAAAAAGGTAGAAAATTCTGTCAAATTAAATAATCTCACATCTTGGATAGAAACACAGTCAGATATTTCTCTGAATGATATAGATACAGTCTTAAATGGCGCTGTAGTTATGCCTTCTCAAATGGCAAAAAACTTCACAGCTCAAGTTGACAAAATACTGCTTCATCCGGTCTGGGGTTTACCCTTATTTTTCTTAGGAATGTTCCTTGTTTTTTGGGCAGTTTGGAACATCGGACTTCCCTCAATAGACCTGCTCGAAATAGTTGTTGAATGGGTACAGTCATCAATAGTTGAACCATTAGTTCAACCTTTTCCACAGATAATTCAAGACTTTCTCCTTAATGGAGTTTGGGCAGGGATAACTACAGTTGCTTCTTTTGTGCCATTAATTATCGTATTTTTTATTATTATGGCAGTGCTAGAAGATAGTGGTTATCTATCACGTTCCGCTTATTTAATGGATGCTTTTATGGCAAAATTAGGTTTAGATGGACGTAGTTTTGTACTGCATATAATGGGGTTTGGTTGTAATGTACCAGCATTAATGGGAACCAGGGTAATGCGATCGCGTGCTTTGCGGTTATTAACGATGTTAATTATTCCTTTTGGTTTATGTTCGGCACGACTGCAAGTATTTGTATTTATCATTGCCGCAGTATTTCCTAATGGCAATGGAGCGATAGTTTTATTCTCTCTATATATCCTCAGTTTTCTAGTAGCTATTATCACCGCAGCATTATTTCAAGGAATATATAAAAATGAAGAACCTTTCATTCTAGAATTACCTCCTTATCGTTTACCTACATTAAAACAAGTTTTACTGAGAAGTTGGGGAGAAGTCAGAGAATTTTTAGTCAGAGCATCAGGGTTTATTACTATTGGTTGTATTGCAGTTTGGGTACTTACAAGTTTACCACCAGGAGCAACAGGATTAGATACAATTGGCGGTAAAATTGGTCAATTTATGAGTCCAATTATGGACCCTATAGGGATTAATCCTTATTTGACATTATCCCTATTTTTTGGCTTTATTGCTAAAGAAATAGTGATTGGTTCTTTAGCTGTTATTTACAGTATGAGCGAACAAAATGTTAGTAGTAATATTGCAGAGACAGTTACTTTTATTCAAGGATACAGTTTCTGTATTTTTTGTTTGCTTTATACCCCATGTTTATCTACTTTAGCAACTATAGTTAAAGAGGCAAAATCATGGAAATTTTCCTTACTTTCTTTAGTATTTCCATTAGTTTTAGCTTGGGTTTCTAGTTTTATTTTCTATCAAGGAGCTTTAGCTTTAGGTTTTTAAAGTAAATATAAAGGGATGAGGATTTGATTAGACTTCTTGCAGAAGTCAGGGAATAGGGAATAGGGAGTAGGGAGATGAAATTGTTGATTTTATATCTTAAATTGATTTAACTAAAACTTTTGCAAGAGGTGTATTATCTATAAGATCAAATCCAGTAGTATCGTTCAACAATTAATAATTAATCATTAATAACTACCTCTCCTTGAAAACGGATAGGATTGACTAATCATAAAAATTTTTCTTTATTATCCCCTTAAAAAGGGAGGCTTTAAAGCATAATTTTCGGTAAAACTCAATTCAATAGACATCTTCGGGAAAGAGGGAGTAGGGAGTAGGGGAATTAACGCGCGTCAGCAAGTCTGCAAGTCAGCAAGTGTACCCACCCCTAACCCCTCCCAGGAGGGGAAATAGGAGATTTGAGCCCCGCTCCAAAAATATTGCGCCTTAAAAGGTGGGGTTGCGCGACCCTTATGATTTTGATAATTGATAATTTCTGTGGAATAATTAATTTTATTTTTGACGATCGCCAGATGTCTAATATTGTAGGGGTTTGGTGACCAAACTCCTACTACTAAGCTTGTGGTTTTTGTCTCTTTTAGAATCTCCCAAAGTAATACCAATTCACTTTAAAAGTTTCACAAATAGTTTCAAATTTTTAGATGGTTAATAATTTCTTGGAATTATAGTAGCATCAAAGTTTTGAACCTATAAATTCTTACTTTTGACTTTTAACTTTTAATATCAATTTCATAAAATATTGCTACAATGGCTTTGTTTTTAGGAGGACTGAGTCAGGAGGACTGAGTCAGGAGTTCAACAATTAATAATAATTAATTATTAATTATTAATTATTAATTATTACCTCTCCTTGAAAACGATAGGATTGACTAATCATGAAAATTTTTCTTTATTATCTCCTTAAAAGGGCAGGCTTTAAACCACAATTTTTCGGTAAACTTCTAGAGTTTATTTAATCCTCAACCCTTAGTGAAAATTAGACTGAGCAAAATTTAATTAGGGTTTGCGCAAGCGCTTGTCTTTTAGTAGGGGTAAGAGACAACCCACCCGCGGGTCCCGACCGTGGAGAACCCACCCCTAACCCCTCCCAGGAGGGGAATGAGCGAGGAGGTAGGAGCTTAAATTGTCAATTTGGGATTTTTCTGCCCAACTTTTGCCTAAAATACGCTCCTTTTTGAGCGTTTTAGACGTGATACCAGGCACTTTTTTCGACCTCAAAAAGGTACTTGTCTTTGCATGTCAATGCTTTTAAATTAGATCGGTAGAGCAATAATTAAAAATTAATTACTTTTGAGCATATTTTTTTGTTACAATAAATAATAGTTGAGAAATCAGGAGGGGATAATTATGGTAGAACAAATGAATCAAAGTTCATCAGAATCACTTAATAACAATTTACCCGTTGCAGTTAATCAAACCTGGCAACAAACAACTCATAACTTACCGCAACAAATTAAACAAACTGTTATTCAAAATAAAGTTCCAATTGCAGTAGGTGTAGGAACAGTTGTGTTAACTCCTCTTCTTTTACCCCTGTTAAAACCTGTAGCTAAAGCAACTATTAAAACAGGAGTTTCTTTAATTGAAAAAACTAAAGGTGCTTTGGCAGAAACTGTAGAAGTATTCGGAGATATTGTGGCAGAAGCAAAGGCAGAGGTAGCAGCAGAAACACAACATAAAGCTAACTTAAAAGCAAGTTTATATTCTCAACAACAATCAAATACAAGTAAGTCAGCAACTCCTTAAAACAGTTATTAGGTAACAGTTAACAGCGATCGGTAGTTCCTATCTTTAAAAGTTGGTGAATTTCAAAGTATTTTTGCATAGTAATTAAGTAAGGTGCGTTACATTTCATTGACGCACCCTACTAGAGCGATCGCACTCCCACTCACTAATACCCTTTTTTCATTTCATTAAGCACCTACGCAGAGCGAATCACTTACTTCAAAAATACACGAAAATTTCTTTCCCTGCAACCGCCCTGTATTTCTTACATATCAATACTTTAAGAAAATGGCCAATGATAACGCGTTCGCACCCAAATTATCCCTATTTTTCCCCCTAAATAGCTCATTTCAACTTTTTTTGCAAAATTCAGTTTAAATTTCAAATATATTTAATAATATTTGATAAGTATAACTAATGTAAAAAATTTTTCTCTCACTCACTAAACCCTAAAAAGCTTACAGACATTACTTTTCAGTCGAACCAATAGCTGAATACTGACTGCTAATATAAGCTAAGAAAGAATTGGTTGGGACTTATGTGGATGACGAGTCTTAGACTGGGAAAAATATTTCCCACTGTTCCCTGTTCCCTATTTCCTGCTATCTAAAATGGAGCTTTGAGGACTCCCGGTATAATCTTCCATTTACCGGGAGATGAATCGCGACCAAAATAAAAACAGATACTGACCTTGATTTGCAAGAGTCTAACTTAACATCACTCTCAGATAGAATTATTTTATAATTAAACATAGGCGTAAAAATCCAAAATAAAATCAATTATTATCCATAAATTATCAATTATTCCCCTCCACGGTCGGAGCCCGCGGGTGGATACCCTGTTCCCTGTTCCCTGTTCCCTGTTCCTTGTTGCCTATGCATGGAGGAGATGTCTATTACAAAATCAACCGTGATGTGGCAGTTGCAAAAGTGATTTGTCATCTAGGTGTTACTGCGGCCGAGTGCAGATCGTAGAGCAAATTGACGCTCGTTGGCGTACTGTCGGGGACTGTTCAATAATTGATAATTGATAATGGATAATTGATAATTACCTCTCCCTAAAAACGGATAGGATTGAATAAAAGGAAAAAAATATTTTTTTTCCCCTTTCAAGGGGAGGCTTTAGACCTGAATTATTTAATTATTTAATTATTTAATTATTAATTCTTCGGTAACAGTCTAGATAAGTGCCACTCAAGCAGTAAACCTCGCATCGGCGCGGTTTGGGAATCTCCCGTTATAATCACTCTTATTTAACGGGAGAGGATGTCAAAAGTGATAAAAAAGTTTTTATTTGTAGTTTTGGTCTAGATAATGAAATATCTATCTTAACTTAGGGCTAGAGCAATACTATAAATTTTAATTATAACTATTCAACCGGACATAATATAATTAATTTTCCGGTTTACTTATGATGCAAATTAGAGCTATTTATCTTGAATTTTTCTGGGTAGGTTTTTTCTAATTATTATTCAACCTACCCTCGCAAAACTTTAACTTTTCATCTCAGTTTGAGATGCTGCTAAATTATCGGCAAATTCTTCACCAACTTCTGCAAAAGTTGTCTGACTCTGTTCATATAAGGAAAGACCACTTTTAATCACAGATTTAACCAGTGGTCTAGCAAATTTTGTAATAGTCGGAGCAATGTATGGACTAAGCCAAAATGCACCTAATCCTAATATGGCAAGATGATTGTTAGTTTGACCATCTTCAATCATTTCTCGGACGTGAAGAGTGACGACAGATTTTTTTAAGTGAACAAGTGACATGATTTTAAGAATTAAGAAGAAATTCATTAATTGATAATGGATAATGAATAATGGATAATTAAAAGTCTCTCTAATTATTAATGATTAGTAGAGGCTTTAAACCGAATTGATTAATTATCAATTATCAATTGGTAAGAAATTAACTGAAATATTTCTGCAAAAGTTCTTAACTCGTAAATAATATCCTGGCTTTAAGGATGGGGTTAAAAAAGAAAAGAAATCGTGCAGTTATTTTCTATAATTATATTTTAACAGTTACAGCAATTCCCACAGTTATGAGGTACATTTACAATCCCCCTAAATCCCCCTTAGAAAGAGGGACTTTTTGTTGGCTCACCCCTTACAAAGGGGGGCGGGGGGGATATAATATAGAATCCGGTTGAATACTTATTATATGAGATGGGGAGATGGGGAGATGGGGAGATGGGGGATGGGTAGATGGGGAGATGGGGGATTTAATATTGAAGTGTGGATAGAATTATAAACATATACTGTATAACCGGATTCTATATAAAACTGTACCTCATGGATTAAAGAACTGCTATATTTACCAGACGTAATTATTCATTATCAATTATCAATTATCAATTATCCATTATTTACTACTTTCCAACTGATGCTGTACTAGAGGACGTAAACTATTTAAACCTGCAGCGATCGCACTGCCATTATGGACCACAGTAGCAATTAAAGGATGTAGTCCCACTGTTGAAGCAAACCCCAAAGCTACCAAATTTGGCCCTACTACCATGACAGTATTTTGTTCGATGAGATGTTTAGTCTGCTTGGCAATAGCGATCGCCTCCAACAAACTAGATAAATTATTATTCATCAACACCACATCTGCTGTTTCCCTTGCTACATCCGAACCATCCTCAAAAGAAACCGATACATCAGCATAAGCTAAGGCCACAGAATCATTCAACCCATCTCCAACAAAAGCCACAGTTTTTCCAGCTCGACACAAATTTCGCACAATAGCAGCCTTTTGGTCAGGAAAAGCCTCCGCATGAACTTGAGACGCAGGAATTTTCAACTCCTGGGCTACCATCTTTGCCCTAACCTCATTATCCCCAGTCAGTAAATGGACTTCCATACCATACTCTTTCTCCAACCTAACAATTAAAGGCATACTTTCGGGACGCACTGGGTCTTTATATTGAATTGCCCCTTGAAACTCCCCATTACAAGCTACATAAATCAAAGATAACCACTCAGACACCGGACATTCTTGGTTGGGATATTCGCAATTTTCCTGAAAACAGGGATGATGCTCATAAAAACAATCCAAATTAACCCCCGTCTGAATCAAAAACTTCGCACTCCCCACCAAAACATCCTGACCATCAATGTCTGCCTGAATACCCAACCCAACTTTATAATCCCACTCACCCCGTTGATAAATCTCCACCCCCTTTTCCTCAGCATAACGAGCGATCGCCTCTGCCACTGGATGAGTAATACGTTGTTCGGCAGAAGCAGCTATTGCCAATACTTCTTCTGCACTCATTCGTCCAGGGACAGTTTCCACTCCCACCACAGCAATATTACCTTGAGTCAAAGTACCAGTCTTATCAAAAACAATCGTATCAATATCAGCCAACATTTCCAAAGTACGACCGCTCCTGACCAAAATTCCATGTCTGGTAGTATGATTAAGGGCACCCAAAAATGCCGTAGGAACAGATACCCGAATTCCTGTCACAAAATCTAGGGTAAGAATAGATGCTGCTCGACTGGGGTCGCGAGTTGTAGCTAAGACTATTCCAGCTAAAATCAACGACGGTAAAATTAACTTGTCAGCCATTTGAGAGGCATAGTTGGCCATTCTAGTGTCAAAAACTGGAGCTTTTTCTAATAGTTCGATACTTGCAGCAGCGCGAGTTTGTTTGCCTACCCTTTCTGCTCTGATGTAAATTTGACCAGAACGCACCAAAGTCGAAGCATAGACAAAAGTACCTGGTCTTCCTACCACTGGCATTGACTCTCCCGTGAGTTGTTGTTGGTCAATGACTGCCTCACCTTGCAATACTTCCCCATCCACAGGTATTTGTTCTCCTGGGTAAACTATTACTGTGTCGCCTTGTCTTACTCGATCGCTTGGTATTTGCTGTTTTTCTCCATTTCGTTCTACCCAAGCAAAATGTCCGATAGCATCCAACAGGTCTGAAGTTTGATGTTCGGTTGACCTGGCAGTTTGTTCGCGAATTACATCCCCCAGTTCGTGGAGGGTTAAGACTAATGCAGGTGTTAATACTTTGCCTTGAATAGCACCCAAGGTTAGGGAAAGGAAGTCAAGACTGTCGATATTCAGGCGATGGTCGATAAATAGACTCTGAAAAGCTCGCTTCACTACTGGAAAAGCTGCAATAGCTAAAGCGCTAAAACTAAGTTGTGGGGAAATTGGTAATTTTAACGGTCCGCCGAGAAAAGCTAACAGGGTTGCTATACCAGGTATTGCTAAACTTGACCATTCTCCCTCATTTTCGTCTTCTTTTTCTGGTGGTGCTTGGGAGTCAACTTTTTTGCTGACAACTGTGATGCTGGAACTATCCACATTTTCCATCAGATATACCAGATGGTCTCGCACTTCCCCTTCTGTTCTGCCTTTAGTCTGATAATTAATCGCGATCGAACCCGCAACTTCGTTAACCCGAACTTTTTTGACATGGGTATCCGATTCTAATAATTTTTGTACATTCTTAGCATAATTTTTATCTATAGTCAAGCGCATCAGGCGAAACCTGACTCGTCCAGGAATCCCGTGAATTAATGATATTGTGGGAGTTTTAACTCCTAGTGCAGATGCTGACCCTTGCTCTTGTGATTTGATAATTTCCATGGCTTTAATTGAATCAGGAAGTATTGCTAGTAGAAATCATTAATTTCTCTTATAAATTTTAACTTTTTACTTTTGACTTTTAACTTTAGAGATGTCACAAATAGTTTCAAATCTTAGATGTGAAATAATTTCGGTTAAATTACTGTAGTCTCAAAGTTTTTAGCCTGTAAAATCTTATTTTTAACTTTTGACTTTTAACTTTTGACTTTTAACTTTAGAGATGTCACAAATAGTTTCAAATCTTAGATGTGAAATAATTTCGGTTAAATTACTGTAGTCTCAAAGTTTTCAGCCTGTAAAATCTTATTTTTAACTTTTTACTTTTTACTTTTAACTTTTGACTTTAGAGATGTCACAAATAGTTTCAAATCTTAGATGTGAAATAATTTCGGTTAAATTACTGTAGTCTCAAAGTTTT
>JAXHSW010000109.1:19798-30069 GCA_034190295.1 Cyanobacteriota bacterium
ACTTTTGACTTTAGAGATGTCACAAATAGTTTCAAATCTTAGATGTGAAATAATTTCGGTTAAATTACTGTAGTCTCAAAGTTTTTAGCCTGTAAAATCTTATTTTTAGCTTTTAACTTTTAACTTTTGACTTTAGAGATGTCACAAATAGTTTCAAATCTTAGATGTGAAATAATTTCGGTTAAATTACTGTAGTCTCAAAGTTTTTAGCCTGTAAAATCTTATTAGACATCTCCAGAAAATAAATCAACCTTTTAATTAGAGCAGTTAAGGAAATAAAAATTAAGCATAAAAAATCATTTTCCCTGCCAATTTCTGTGAAAATATCTTACCTGTTGCCTTTCGGAGCAGATGAGCTGTTGCCTACTCCTGCAAAAAATCTATATCTTTTTTGGAGAGGTCTATTTTTAACTTTTAACTTTTAACTTTTAACTTTTAACTTTTAACTTTTAACTTTTAACTTTTAACTTACTCCTCTACTTCAGATATTTCCTCTTCATCAGAATCAGCTTTTTGAATTATACTCATCAATAACATTCCCAATTCCCAGTCTGACATTCCCTCCGCCTGATATTGAATGACAATAGAAGCTGCTGGCCTATTTATCCGAACCTTTAACACATGGGAATCTGTATTTAAAAGTTCTTCTAACCGTTTAGCATAATCTGGTTCCGATGCTACCCTTAGTATGCGCAACCGGATGCGACCAGGAGTCGAATGGACTATAGTGTATGTTGGCGAGTCGTCACTGGCAACTGGAGTCACTGATTGAGAAATAGTTGTTGCTTCAGCCTCAACCACAGGTGTAACTAAAGTTATTTTTTGCTCTTTAAGTTGTTCAATAATTTGTCGCACGAAACCAGCAACTGTCAGATTAACCAGCAGTGCAGTCGCACCCCGTAATTGAAATCTGTTGGTAATCATCATTCCCACAAGAGGTGGTAGAATAAATTCAATTTCATTGTGAGCTTGTAAAAATGCACCTAACTGTTTCCCAGTTGTTTCAACTGTGTTTGTGTTGTTTGTGTAGTTTGAGGTTGTGGCCATTATTTACATCCTCTTAAGTTATGGATTTTTAGCATGAAAAGTAGGCGTTGCTGAATAGCGTGTATGATATTAATCTTAATTCTTTAGGAGTCAGTAGGGGCGATTCGCGTTTGCGGAGCATTCCGGAACGGAAATCCCCCGTACAGGAGTCAGAAGTCAGGAGGGAAGAAATAAGAAGAAACAGTAGTAGAAGAGAAAGTTTTTTGTTCGCGCTCTTATCCGGACATAATATCATACCTCAAATCACCAAAGCCGAAAAGTAAACATATTAATTTTATATTTTCAAGTCATCGTACAAATATCTGAAGTGAACTTAATGATTACTTAACTATTGAAGGAAACATGACTTGAATCAAGTTTAGCCTTTTTTTAGTACATTTGATTAATTACATTTAATTTATTTACTAAAACTATATGTCAAAACTTTGTTCTCTAATTGACAATAATTTCTTCCATCTTGAATATGGACACTTGTTGTATCATCGCCATCTTTGAAAACCCATATTTTTTACAGCGTTTCCCGTTGTTATAAGGTACAAAATTTTAGGGATGAAATTCATTAAATCTGTCTATCTTGATCTAAGCTTACCTGTAGTTAATTATCATTTCTCTTATGGGTTTAATACCCACGCGCGTCACCCGCGGTGCTCAAAATTGTTTGGGTCTGCGTAGACGCGGAGCGGCTTGTGGCTCGACTATCCATAAGCAATTTTCGAGAACTGAGGACTGAGGACTTCTTCAAACACCTTGAAAAGCTGACTGCTGATAGCTGAGTGCTGAGTGCTACTTCAAGCTTGAAATATTATTCTATGCAGCTTCATTTCAATTTGGTATTAATACAATTACTTAACTATATTAGATAATTATCTAAAATAATAAATATGAATCAGCTAAAATGTATAGGCAAAGTATATTTAGTAGGAGCAGGAACTGGAGACCCTGGACTACTGACACTCAAAGGCAAAGTGCTACTAGAACAAGCAGATGTCGTTATCTATGACGCTCTAGTCAGCGCTCCTATCCTAGCAATGATTAACCCCAACGCAGAAAAAATCAATGCAGGCAAACGTCGCGGTCGCCACTCCCTACCACAAACACAAACAACTCAACTGTTAATTCAAAAAGCTCAAACTCATGCAGTGGTAGTACGTTTGAAAGGAGGCGACCCCTTTGTTTTTGGTCGTGGTGGAGAAGAGATGGAAGACTTAATACAAGCGGGAGTACCTGTAGAAGTTGTTCCCGGTGTCACCTCTGGTATCGCCGCACCTGCTTATGCGGGTATTCCCCTTACCCACAGAAATTATAGTTCCTCAGTCACTTTTGTCACAGGTCACGAAGCAACAGGTAAATATCGAGCAAATGTAAACTGGCAAGCGATCGCTCAGGGTTCAGAAACTATTGTGATTTATATGGGAGTTCATAACTTACATAATATTATCACAGAACTTATAGCCGCCGGATGTTCCCCAAAAAAACCCATTGCTTTAATTCAGTGGGGAACTCGTCCCGACCAAAAAGAATTAATTGCTACTCTCGAAACTATTGTAGAACAAATTGAAGCAACTGGGTTTAAAGCACCAGCTATTGCAGTTATTGGTGATGTGGTTAATTTACATCAAATCTTAGGTAGGTATCAGCATTATATTATGTGAGGAGTCATTTCAGTTATCAGTTATCAGTACTCTAGCTGTTTGCGCAGCATGACAAAGGTCAAGCAAAGTGAATTGAAATACATTCTTTTTTTATCAAAATAACATGGGTCTAAAACCCCGCTTTTTAAGGCGCAATATTTTTGGAGCGGGGCTCAAATCCCCTACTTCCCCTCCTGGTCGGGGCCCGCGGGTGGGTTCTCCACGGTCGGGGTTAGGGGTGGGTACACTTGCTGAGTTCTGAGTTCTGAGTTCTGAGTTCTGACGCGCGTTAACCTCCTTTACCCCTTATTCCTTCTTATATCATGTCCGGATAATTAGTGATGAAAAAACTTATCATGAGTGCTTAAACAGTAAATCTTTCTATTTTCCCCACTCCCCTACTACCCTGCTCCCCTACTCCCTATTTTCTGAAGATTTCTATTTATTTTAACGAAAGAAGTCAAATACCTAATGAATACATCTTCACTTTCAATTCCCAAAAATCATTTAGTAGCACTCATTCTTGCTGGTGGTAAAAGTTCTCGTATGGGTAAAGATAAAGCCCTAATTCCTTGGGA
Source organism: Cyanobacteriota bacterium (assembly GCA_034190295.1). Lineage (GTDB taxonomy): Bacteria > Cyanobacteriota > Cyanobacteriia > Cyanobacteriales > Microcoleaceae > Okeania. Next base: position 23,055 of record JAXHSW010000109.1, read on the forward strand.
AAATATACCTATGCTAAAAAGAGTCGATCGAGTAGCTAGTGAATGTACAGAAAAAGTTTATATTATTACTCCTTGGCCAGAAAAATATCAGCATATTTTACCTACAGAATGTGAATGGTTAACAGAGATTAAAACTGAAGGACCTGTAGTTGCTTTTAATCAAGGATTAGCTCAAATTAATAGTGATTGGATTTTACTATTAGGATGTGATTTACCTCTGTTGAACTTAGATATTATTCAAACTTGGGCAACTCAATTAAACCAACTTTCCCCTGAAATTTTAGCTTTAGTTCCTAAAACATCTCAAGGGTGGGAACCATTATGTGGTTTCTATCGGCAACAGATAAAAATTGAGTTAAAAAAATATCTCGATCGGGGAAATCGCTCTTTTCAAAAGTTACTTAATCAAATTCCAATTCAACAACTATCCATTGATACCCAGGCAGAAAAAATGTTATTTAACTGTAATACTCCCTCAGATTTGGAGTAGGAGAGTATTCAACAATTAATAATTAATAATTAATAATTAATAATTAATAATTAGGGTTTACCCATCTAATCTCAAAGTACTGGTAAATAAAGGTATTAGCCTTTTTATCATCGAATTGCAGTGTGCCTGTTTCAATTCACTTACCCTCAAAAAGTGAGTATTTTTGGGTAAAATATCAGGAACGGGTCATTTCAGTTATCAGTTATCAGTTATCAGTTATCAGTACCGACCACTAAAGCCGGAGGCTTGAAATATTGAACTGAATATTTTTTCATCCCTTTAAAAGGGGAGGCTTTGGACCTCATTTTTCGGTAAAATATCAGGAACGGGCAAGATGCCCATTCCACAAAACTATTAACCCAGATTCCGCATTTATGCAACGCCTGAAAAAGAATGTTTTTTAATAATTTGTATAACTCTATAATTGATTTTTCAAAGCTGCTATTAATTTTTCATATTCACCATCAAGCTCTAACACCAAATCCATTCCTTCAGTTATCAGTTCAGAACCAGGTAAACTTGCTAATTCTTCACATAAACTAGGAATATTTATTGCCCCAATATTAGCACTATCAGCACCCAAACGTTGAGTATACTTTTTTAATTCTTCTGTTGAGTTAATAGCAATTGCATTTAAAATTTGTTCCATATAATGAGCAGCGTTTTCTAAATATTCCTCAATCATTTTAGCTATAACATTATTTGCGTTTGTGCCTGATGCTTGGTGAATAGAATCTAAAACCGTTAAATCTAAAACTGAGGGATTAATATTATTAATAGAACTACTGAAAGTATCGGCAGAAATATCTTCAGTGACAGAAGTTGGTTCAGAAGTTAGTTCAAAAATTGGTTCAGAAGTTGGCTCAAAAGTTGGTTCAAAAGTTGGCAAATCAATATTATTACTAAACTTAAAACTAGATTGAAAATCAATTAAAGCTCGTTGAAATTGTTCGTACTCATTTTCTAGTAGAGTAAAAATTTCTGTCGCTCCTATCGTAGTCTCTGCGCGTCCTAAATTCTCCAATTGATTACATATATTTCCTATAGTAACTGCTCCCAAATTACCACTACTAGAACGCATAGTATGAGCTGCCATTCGTAATGCCTTAGCATCATTAGCAGTAATTGCTTCTCGAATTGCTGCTAACCTACCAGGAGCATAATTAAGATAATCTTCAATAATTTCACTTAAAAGTTCATCGCCTCCCATCTTGATAATTGACTCTAACATTTTCATATCTAGTATTGACTTTGGTTTTGTCATAGAATTATCTGTAATAATACTATTACTGAATAGTTGATTATTTTGAATTATATTAGTATCAAAACTATTTTGCCATATTGATATATCTGCATCAATTCGATTAGCTTGCTGTAGTACATGGGCTAACTCTTGAATTTGGATAGGTTTAGAGATAAAACCACTCATGCCAACCTCCAAACATTCATTGCGGTCTTCTAACATAGCATTAGCAGTAATAGCAATAATGCGTGGGCATAATTCAGTAGAATATTGCTGACGTAGAATACGAGTCGCTTCCAGACCATTCATTTCTGGCATTTGCACATCCATCAACACCACATCATAAGGCTGACGTTGCAAAGCCTCTAAAACCTCTATGCCATTTGCCACTACATCTGCTCGGTATCCTAACTGCTTTAGCTGTAGTAAGGCGACTTTTTGGTTGACTACATTATCTTCTGCCAGTAATATTCTCAAGTTTTCTACTGGCTTAACTTCTGCCTTCGGTGTAACAACTAAATTTTCAACACTGACTTTTTTGCCTGTAAAAATATTAATTATAGTATGATAAAGTGAAGATATTCTAATTGGTTTATTAATAAGTGCAGCAAAATTAATATCTGAATTTTCTGTCAATAACTTCTGTTGTTCTAATGAACCTAACATAATCAGAGGTAAATTTTGACCTAAAGTTTGTTTGCGGATAGTTATAGCTAGAGTCAAACCGTCCATCTCAGGCATATCAATATCCAATATAGCTAGATCGAACTTCATGTCTTGATTAATTAAATCAACTGCCTCACTACCAGAAGCTATTGCCCAAGTTAACATTCCCCAAGACTGTCCTTGTATAGCTAGCATTTTTCGATTAGTTGCATTATCATCTACTATGAGTAATCGTTTTCCCGCTAAATATTGCTTTGCTTCTTCATTAACTTGATTTGAGTCGATCGCAGTTCTAGCAACTATCGTAAAGTAGAAAGTCGAACCTTCACCTACTTTACTTTCTACCCACATTTTACCCCCCATTAATTCACTTAACTTTTTACTAATTGCCAAACCTAGACCAGAACCACCATAATTAGGATTATTAATAGAGGAATGAACCTGAGTAAAAGACTGAAATAAGCGGTCTATTTGCTCTGGAGCAATACCAATACCAGTATCTCGCACGGCAAATTGAATTTCATAAATTTCGCGATCGCGACTGCTATCTCTTGGAGTTGTCTGTACATGAAGTGTAACTTCTCCAGCATTAGTAAATTTAATGGCATTACTGAGCAAATTTACCAAAATTTGTCGCAAACGAGTCACATCTCCGACAACCTTCAGGGGTGTCATTTTTTCAACCATGTAAGCCAACTCCAGATTTTTCTCTTGCCCTCTCAAAGCTAACAAACTCAAAGCTTCCTCAATACATTGTTGTAAATCAAATGCTTGTTCTTCTAGCTCTAATTTGTCAGCGTCAATTTTTGAGAAATCAAGGATATCGTTAATGAGAGTCAGTAAACTATTTCCACTCATGCGAATAGTTTCCACAAAATCTCTTTGCTGAGGTTGTAACTCTGTATCTAAGAGCAAACCTGTCATACCAATAACAGCATTCATCGGTGTCCGAATTTCGTGACTCATTGTGGCTAAAAATTGACTTTTGGCTTTAGCTGCTGCTTCTGCTGCTTTTGTCGCTTTTTCCAAAGCATGATTTTTGAGACTCAACTCCTCTTTGCGCAAAACTTCTTGCTCCAACAAATTAGCTTGAGCGATCGCTATACCTACTTGTTCAGCTATTGCTTCTAATAATTCTATTTCTTCTGTTGTCCATTCACGGTAAGAGTCACATTGATGCAATCCTATAAGACCATTAGCTTTTCCTTGATAAGAAGTTCGTACTGCCAACATTGATTTGAGATTTATCTGCCGACATAAATCTACCATCGGTTTCAGCAAAGGATCGGTATCAACATTAGCAGTAGAGACAGCTCGGTCTTGGGATAAAATTTTTTCCACATGGGGGTTCCCGACAACTGGAACCTTCAAATCTAGTAAAGATGGATGCCCAGTCTCCAAATATTCCGCCATAAAGGGAATTTCTGGTAGAGCGATGTTAATGTAGGTATGAATCATGCAGCGATTTACTTTAAAAGCACGACCCACTTCGTTAACTGTAGTCTGAAAGATTGTATGAATATCTAAACTCTGGCGAATTTCTTGGCTAATTTGTCTCAACAACACTCCTCGTTGGACTTGTCTTTCTAGAGCTATTTGAGCTTGCTGACGTTCTAACTCATTACCTACCCATTGAGCCATTAGTTTTAAAAGTTGGCGATCGCTATCTTTGAAAGGTGTCGTCCGTTGATTGAAACTTCCAAAGGCAACTACACCATAAGGCACTCTTCCCACTTCTACATGAGTACCCATATATGCTTCTAAACCAAGGTTAGTGTAGGCGTGGTGAGAAGACCATTTTGATTCCTGAGCTGCTTCAAAGCATATAAGTTTTTCCGAGCGAAAGGCAGCTCCACAAAAAGTTTTGTCTAACTCAAACTCATCTCCTACCTTAACTGAAAAATCAACGTGCTTTGGCTTTTGTACAGCAATGACTTTGTAGCGATCGCCCTTAATATATCCTAGAATACCAAATTCCAGTTCAAAACGTCGTCTTCCCATAGCCAGAAGTCCTTGCATTCGTTGGTCAAAGTTAAGCTTTGGTGCTGAAGCTACTTTGTAAAGAGAACGAATAGCTACTTCTCCTTCTCGGATTTCTTTTTCTATTTGTTTGCGTTCGCTAATATCCCGAACAAAAGTACAATTATACTCTATACCATTAAATTCTAAATAATTCACAGTCACATCTACTGGAATAATTTTACCTTCTTTAGTTCTGTGAAAACTTTCTAGTCTGAAAGTGCGAAAATTTTTCAAGTATTGCCAATGTTGCCTCCACTTTTCCTCAGATGAGAAGATAGTATCAATATCCAAAACCCTCATCTGTAGAAGTTCTGCTTTGGAATAACCTAGAGTACGACACGCAGCTTCATTTACATAGAAAAATTTAGCATCATAACCCATTAAATAAATTGCATCCGCAGCTTTGTCTAAGGAAAACTGACTAAGCTCTAAAGCTTCCTCAACTTGTTTGCGTTGGGTAATATTGTTAAGAGTTCCCGATGTTCCAGTTAAATTACCATCTGGATCGAAATGAGTTTGGACAAATGCTTCAATCCAACAAAACCCACCTTTTTTAGTAAGGTAGCGCGATTCTATATTTTCATTTTTACTATCTTGACCATCTATATAACTTTGGAACTTATTTAAAGTTTGGAGGCGATCGGATGGATGTATAAAATCTGAAAAGTTCTTTCCTAGACTTTCTTCTACTGTAAAACCTGTCATATTTTCCCAAGCTTTATTGAGAAATATCCATTTACCTGTAGCATCTGTTTGAAAAATTACTTCTGCAATATTATCAACTACATAGCGATATTTTTCCTCTTTTTCTAGCAGTGCAGTTTCTGTTTTTTCTCTTTCTACGATCTGCTGTTGTAAATCTAATAAATTTCCTTGAATCTGACTGGCCATTTGATGTAAACTACCCTGGATAATGCCTATTTCATCATTACCTTGGGTCTGATTATTTTCGTCTAATTTTCTTTTTGTCAGTGTTGTAGCAAGCTCAGTTAATTTTTGTAATGGAACACCCACCTGTCGCTGAAACAAAATTATGATTACAGTCACTAGCACTCCACTCATAGTCATAGAAATAGCTAAAGTTTTGACAGCATTTTCAGATAATTCTGTTCTAATTTCATTTACTAAAAAACCTAATCTTGCTTCTCCAAGATATTCACCATTATTAATAATTGGAGAACTTACTTCGTGTATATTATCTTTTTCTTTAAGGTGATTAATAATATTGAGAATATTATTTTTTTTCAAGTTATGTATTTTGAGTTCCTTGGCAGTGGTCGGGTCTTCTAGATCGACTTGAGCTTCGAGGATAGTTCCTTGTCGGTCTATGGCAGCGCTGTAAATAATATTGTCATCATAAATTGCACGTTTCATAAATATTTGTAAGGTGCTGAAATCTGACTTTACAATTGCTTCCCCACTTATAGTACTTAAAAATTGGACTTCATTTTCAGCTTGTTTTTCTAGTTTCTCTAACTGCAATTTCAAGTTTTGTCGGATTAGGACTATTTCTGCTACTAGGTTTATACTTATTAATAAAATACTTGTAATTACCAAATAGCGAACAGCAAGACGACTTTTCCACCAAGTATGTACAGACTTTTGATTATTATCCATGTCTTATTTCCTATGTACCAAACTTATGTAAGCATTCAGCGGTCAGCTATTAGCTAGCCTCCTCCGGAGGAACTGCGGACTTCAGCTATTAATTTTGAGGAAGATAAAAGCCACCTTTAAAATTGAGAAAGAATAAAAGTTACTGGTATGCGTCCCCTGACTAAACCTTAGAAGTAATTACTCATTACTAATTGCTGACTGCTGACTGCGAGCTAGCTGTTTGCGCAGCATTCCGCAGGAAATGCTTACAAACTTATTTATATTTTAAGTGAATCAAAAGTTTAGTAACTCAAGTTTTTAATTTATTTTTTTTAAATTTTAGCTAGTAAGTGAATGATACTTTGGTACTGATTATTAATTATTAATGAAGATACAGTATTTTTTTCCAGGACTTACGCAAAAATTGACTTTTAAACCACCATCTGTAGGGGTGGCATTCGATAGTTATGCGCAAGCTTTTAATATTGGCGTTCCGCCAGAGCAGCCGAATTGCGCCCTCGCTGTATGTAGAGTCTCTGCGTAAGTCCTGTTTTTTTTTCTATCTCTTGATAGACGATCGCCGACTAAGAGTTAAACCGCTGTTCCCTAAAATCAAAAACTTTTGTACCTTACCTATTTAAGATGCGGAAATGCTACATATCAATCCATGAATAATTGGTAAAAAATTCAAAAAATTAACTCTGAAACTCTTGTCCGAGATGAGCTTTTGCCTTCTTATAGAATCTTTTTCACACAACCGTGTTGTAGACTGGCACCTGATATTTATTTAGTATTATAGATGCTCTCAGTATTTATACCAAGGGTGAAAAAAAAATGCTTAACTTAAGTGGTACTTCAATTATTAAGTAATTAACACAGACATAAGGAACTTTTTTGATAATTAGCACGCTAGTTATTCTTAATTATTCTTATCTTTACTACTCCCCTACTCCCCTACTCCCCTACTCCCCCACTCCCCCACTCCCCACACTCCCCAC
>JAXHSW010000011.1:0-38329 GCA_034190295.1 Cyanobacteriota bacterium
GATACTCTTCTTTTATGCGCTTGAGAAAATGAAATGACTATTGCCACATCCGCAATAGAGAGGGGAAGTAGATGTAGATATAGAACTCACCAAGACTTTTAGGACATCAAAGACAAATCCTGACCCTTGATAGTCTCATAATTTGATACTCTTCTTTTATGCGCTTCAGAAAATGAAATAACTATTTATTTGGTGATACTAATGATCTCCCGAAAAGAAAAAAGAAGAGTTGACAATCAATTATTCATAATTAATTATTGAATAAGAGAAAAATTTGGTGAATCAATTCTTTTTTCTCAGCCTTCTCCTTCAAAAATAAACAATAATCAAATATAAATTAATTAAAAGTATTTTATTTAGTAAATAAAGAATGAATCTTGAAATTTAATCATCAGACTTTATCCAAATCAAACCCTAAAATTCATAAATACGTTATAATCTGCGGAAATGTTAATCATCTACTTTTCAAAGTACCAGAATAATTGACAATATTAACCATAAATAGAGAGTAAGAAAAAATGACCAATCGTTTAGCTAAATCCCAAAGTCTTTATCTCCGCAAACACGCAGAAAATCCTGTAGATTGGTGGCCGTGGACTGAAGAAGCTTTAGAAACTGCACGGCGGGAAAATAAACCAATTTTTCTATCTATTGGTTATTCAAGTTGTCACTGGTGTACCGTTATGGAAGGAGAGGCATTTTCTGATGAAAAAATCGCCCAATATTTGAATGAAAAATTTTTACCAATAAAAGTAGACCGAGAAGAACGACCCGATGTAGATAGTATCTATATGCAGGCATTACAAATGTTAACAGGACAGGGTGGTTGGCCGTTAAATATATTCTTAACTCCTGATGATTTAACACCTTTTGTTGGTGGAACTTATTTCCCTGTTGAACCTCGTTATGGACGACCAGGATTTTTAGAAGTTTTGCAAAAAATTAGGGGGTTTTATGACACTGAAAAAAATAAACTTAACGATTTAAAATCCGAAATGTTAGAGGGATTAAAAAAATCAGTTTTATTACCAGAAGCAGAAGATTTAAGCCAAGAAATACTGCAAAAAGGTTTAGAAGTTAGTACCGCAATTATCAGCGATCGCTACTCTCAACAAAGCTTTCCCATGATACCTTATGGACAAGCAGCATTACAAGGAACAAAGTTTAATTTTGAATCTCAATATAATGGTAATCAAATTTGTTTACAACGAGGATTACATCTGTCATTAGGAGGAATTTATGACCATGTTGCCGGAGGTTTTCATCGTTATACAGTAGACGCAACTTGGACAGTTCCCCACTTTGAAAAAATGCTCTACGATAACGGTCAAATTGTTGAATATTTAGCAAATTTATGGAGTGCAGGACATCAAGAACCAGCTTTTAAACGAGGAATTATTGGCACAATAAATTGGCTAAAACGAGAAATGACTGCACCAGACGGATTTTTTTATGCTGCTCAAGATGCTGATAGTTTTACCACTCCAGATGAAGTCGAACCGGAAGAAGGTGCTTTCTATGTTTGGAATTATCAAGAATTAGAAAAATTGTTAACCTCAGAAGAATTATCAGAACTATCAGAACAATTTTTTATCACATCTACTGGCAATTTCGAGGGAAAAATTGTCTTGCAAAGAAAGCAAGCAGGAGAGTTAAGTGAAACTCTAGAAAATTCCTTATCTAAACTATTTGAATTACGGTATGGAGCCAAACCTTTTTCTGTAAAAACTTTCCCACCAGCAACCAATAATCAAGAAGCAAAAAATAATAATTGGTCTGGTAGAATTCCAGCAGTAACAGACACTAAAATGATTGTTGCTTGGAATAGTCTAATGATTTCTGGGTTAGCACGAGCAGCCACAGTATTTAACAATTCAGAATATCTAGAATTAGCCATTAATGCTGCTAATTTCATCATCAAAAATCAGTGGGTTGACGAACGTTTTCATCGATTAAACTATGAAGGTAAACCTACAGTAATGGCGCAGTCAGAAGACTATGCTTTATTTATTAAAGCTTTGCTAGACTTACAACAAGCTACTATTACTTCATCAAATACTAATTATTGGCTAGAAACAGCAGTAAAATTACAAGACGAATTTGATAATTTTTTATGGAGTTTAGAAGCAGCAGGTTATTACAATTCACCAAGCGATGTTAGTGGAGAATTAATATTACGAGAACGGAACTATATAGATAATGCAACTCCCGCAGCAAATGGAATAGCAGTTGCTAATTTAGTACGTCTATCTTTGCTAACCGAAGAATTATATTATCTCGACCGAGCTGAGTCAGCTTTAACAGCTTTTAGCAGCATAATGAAAAATTCTCCTCAAGCTTGTCCGAGTTTATTTGTTGCTCTTGACTGGTATAGAAATCAAACTTTAGTTAGAACATCTGAAGCAGAAATTTCTAATTTGATTACTCATTATTTTCCTACTACTATTTATAAAGTTGAAGCAGATTTACCAAAAAATTCTGTAGGGTTAGTTTGTCAAGGTTTGATTTGCAAAAAACCTTCTTTGAATAAACAAGAATTATTAGAACATCTAGAACAAAGTCAAAATCGTTGGGCTAAATAATTAGGTAGTAGGTGTTAGGTAGTAGGTGTGACGTTGCATATTTGCGCATTGGAATTAGTGTGGGGGAGGTGGGGAGATTGAATATAGTTTGTTCGATCAAAATAATTAGACATCTCCAGAAAATAAACTTACCCTTTATTTAACATAAGCTAGAGTTGTAAAAGTCAGTTCCCGCGCATCATTTTTCGTACCTTTTTCCTAAAAATCTATTCCCTTCCGGAGCTGTTGCCTTTCGGAGCTGTTGCCTGCTATATGCAAAAAGTCTATATTTTTTTCACGCCTATGTCTATTGGGTCTAAAACCCCGCCTTTTAAGGCAAAATATTTTCCTTGCTCAAATCCCCTACTTCCCCTCCAAGGGGCCCGCGGGTGGGTTAACTTCTGTACGGGGGCCATTCGTAGTTGTGCGTAGCAAATCGCGATTCGCCCCTACTTACTTCTGACTTCGTTAAGGCCAAGTTTGATTTTGGGATGGACAGAAGGAGGTGGAGCGATCGCTTCAGTTCAAATCCGCTGAAATATTTATAGATAGTCAGGACTTACGCAAAATATCAATTGAAGAAGGAGGACCGAGTCAGGAGAGAAAATTGCATGGGGATTCTAACCCCAAACAATTTTGAGCACCGCGGGTGACGGTGGGGTATTAAATCCATAAGGAAAATGATCAAATAAAAAGTCGCCCTACAAGGGCGAGGCTTTAAACCCAATTTTCTGGTAAAAATTATTACTTATATCATGTCCGGATAATTAGTGATAAAAAAACTTTCTCCTTCTTTTCCTGTTCTTCTTTTCCTGTTCTTCTTCTCCCTTCTTCCTTCTTCTTTCTTCCCCTCCAGGGAGGGGCCCGCGGGTGGGTTGACTCGGTCCTCCTGAGGACTGAGGACTCAGTCGTTATTTATTTATAACTGTTCAACCGGACATGATATTACTTACACCATATCCGGATGATTAAGTATAATAAAAATGTTCCATTGAAGCGCTCTTGAAGAGACCTCCCAAATTTCTGCTCCTATTCAGTATTCCCTCTTGAATTTACACCTACTCCCTACAACCTACCACCTACAACCTACTCCCTACAACCTACCACCTAAAAACTTTAACGTTCGCGGAATGCGGAACGCAGTTCTATCGTGCTATTAAACGGACATGATATTATTTTCTACTGTCCAACTTGATACGGTCTCGGGGTCTCCCGTTATAATCTGTGATTTAACGGGAGGGGAATTGCCGAGACCAAATTAAACAGATATCGATTGATGTTTAAATCAAGCAATAAAGAGTAGTATAAAATTATGATAATTACCCATTGCTACAAAATTAAGCCCAGTCCTGAACAGTCAGTCAAAATAGATTATTGGCTAGAACTGTTGCGAAGACATTACAATTATGCACGCTTGTCAAAGACTAGATTGGTTGAATAGAACTAGATGTCAACTTGACCGTTGTTCATTAATTTCATGTCCTATTGGTGAGATTCAAGAATTACCAGATTATTATTTTCAGCAATCAGCACTTAAACAGACAAAACAGTTGTTTCCTGATTACAAAGAAATCTCCATACGAGGTTCAACAAATTAACTTGCAAAGACTAGATAAAGCTTGGAAACGTTGGCTAATACCCGATAAAACTGGTAAACGTGGAGTCCGACCAAGATTTAAAAAGTCTGGCAAATTAAGGTCCTGGTTGTTTTAGTAGAGTAAATCATCCGTTCATCAGTAATAAAATTTGATGGAAAACAAATAATTACTACGAGGTTTGGTGCTATTAGAGTAATAGTTCATAGACAAATACCAGAAGGTTTCACAATTAAAACTGCAACTATAACTAGAAAAGCTGATGGTTATTATGTAAGTTTTACCTTAGAAGATAAGTCAGTACCTAGTTTAATTTCTACAGAAAATATCAAAACTGCTGTAGGTATTGATGTAGGGTTAAAAGAGTTTTTAACTACTAATACTGGTGAGACTACTCCTGTTCCTAATTTTTATAGAAAATCTCAATCTAATTTAGCAAGAAAGCAAAGAAAACTATCTAGAAAAGAAATTGGGTCTAACAACTGGAAAAAAGCACGTTGATAATTAATTAAGGTGTTCATGTAAGTAGGGGCGAATGGCCATTCGCCCGTACACCCGAATCATACATCACACTCATTGCAGTAATTGTGGTCAAAAAGTACCTAAAAATTTGTCAGTTAGAACTCACTGTTGTCCTAAATGTCAAGTAGTTTTAGATCGGGACGAGAATGCAGCAATCAACATTTTAAATAAAGGGTTAAACGAGGTGGGTATCATCTTGTCTGCTTGTGGAGGCGTAAGATATTGTTCAGCCTGGGTTCGCGCAGCGTTGCGTCAGCACTCGCAAGAAACTTCTTTGTTTGTTGAGAAGCTCCCGTTATAATCGAGCCATTTAACGGGAGAGAACTTCACAAAAGGATATTATAGTGTGAAATACTATTTATAAATAATAGCTAATATTATGGATCAAGAAGAAAATTCAAACTCCATCAACTTAGATTTTGTTCTAAAAGCCATAAACCACAAGCTACTCGAAATCGATCGTTCTCCCCTAAATAATGTAGAAAGGCTAATTCTCCAAGGCGTCTGGAACAATCAAACTTATAACCTAGTAGCTGAAGAGGCAGGTTATAGTCCAGGTTATCTGAGCAATGTTGCAGCTCCTGAGCTATTTAAACGAATTTCTAATGTTGTGAGTCAGAAGATCACAAAAAAAAACTGTCGGGCAAAGCTTGAAAAATATTTTACCTCAAAAGCAACATCAAAAAAAACTATTGCCAGACAAAAAGCTACAACAGTGTCTGCCGATCTTAAACAAGTGATGTCACCAAGATTTCCTAGTGGAGCCATATCTCTAAATTCTCCATTTTATATACAACGATCTGATATTGAGAAGCAAATATATACAGAAATTGAGAACCCAGGAGCTTTAGTAAGGATCAAAGCGCCACAAGAAATGGGCAAAACCTCCCTGCTGGTCCGTGTTATGGCCTATGCAAATCGTTTAGACTATCACATTGTTAACTTGGACTTACAACAGGTAGACCAAGATATCTTTAGTAATATTAACAAATTTTTACGCTGGTTTTGTGCTAATATATCTCGCCAACTAGGCATAGATCCAGATTTAGATGGCTATTGGGATGAAGACATTGGGTGTAAAATTAGCTGCTCTGTTTACTTCCAGGACTATTTACTAGATTCAATTGATTCGCCCATACTTCTAGCTTTGGATGAAGTGAACCAGATTTTTGAGCATCCCGAAATAGCAAAGGACTTTTTTCCCTTGTTACGTTCGTGGTACGAGGATGGCAAAAGACTCCCCGTGTGGCAGAAATTGCGTTTAGTAGTAGTTCACTCAACTGAAATTTATGTGCCTCTAAACCTTAAACAGTCACCTTTCAATGTAGGGTTGCCAATCCAGCTACACAATTTTTCCTTGGAAGAAGTGGTAAAATTAGCTAAATGTTACAAACTTAATTGGACAGATGGAGAAGAAGCAAATCTTTTGATGGCTATGACAGGAGGACATCCTGCCCTAGTGCATCTTGCTATTTATCATCTTAGTCGGGGGGATGTAACATTTACAGAACTATTAGAAACAGCTCCTACATCGACGGGAATTTATTCGAGTCACTTGCAGCGTCATCAAGCGAAGTTGGAAGATGAACCAGAATTAGCGATCGCTTTGAGTACGGCTATAGGTACTACTGAACCTATATTACTAGAACCTATCCATGCTTACAAGTTAAACAGTATGGGGTTAGTAAAGTTAGATGGAAATAAAGCAGTTATGACTCATCAGTTGTACCGAGACTATTTCCAGCAAACATTAAAACCTATTTGACAGTATAACAACTTTTTGATTTTCAAGTTGGGACTATAGGCTTGATTTTATTCTTCCCAGGACTTACGCAAATTAACCTTGAAAACACCATATGTAGGGGCGAATGGCATTTGCGTTCCGCAAAGCTCCGAAGGGCGCCCTCACTCGATTTAGTGTCAGTGCGTAAGTCCTGCTTCCTTCCAGTCCCGATCTTTTTGACACTCTCACCGTTAAATCAAAGATGATAACGGGAGATTCTTGTTTTGCAGATTCGTAAGCTTGGTAACAGATCAAACAAGTTGAGTTGTACCCCCGCTACTGCCATCTCCACAAGCTTTCTTGCTCCGTCTTTACGCGATCGGGAACCTCAGCGCAGGCGGTGCGCTTTTCTTTAACCGTGTGCCCCACGACTACTACCCACTATATATAACTGATGCTGAATTAATTTGCAACCCCTTAATTAACTTACCACTTTGAAATACCGAATCGCCGTTAAATCAGTGCGATTATAACGGGAGTCCTCTTTCAAAATTTTTGATAGACGAATTAGAGCTTCAATGTATGAATCTGTTCTACCGAACTTACCCAACTAAATGTCGCCCTGGGTCTCCCGTTATAATCGAGCCATTTAACACCAATTCCCATCTGACAAAACTTTGAGGCGATCGCTCTACACCATTGGCTTCTTTCAACAATTAATAATTAATAATTAATAATTATATTACCTCTCCTTGAAAACGGATAGGATTGATTAATCATGAAAAGTTTTTTCTTTTTTCCCCTTAAAAGGGGAGGCGCATACCCACAATTTATCGGTAAATGTTATATCATGTCGATTTAATTAGTGATGAAAAAACCTTGTTAATTCACTTTTTCTTCTACTAATAAGCTAAAAGCATTCATTTCTTTATCTTTCAGATTGTGGCCTTATGAGGTTTATATGAAGTTTATATGAAGTTGTATGAGAAATTATATGAAGTTTATATGAGTTTTATAGGTTGTGCAGTTGTTTATTAAAAGTTATCTTAGGTAATGTAGCTAAGAAAAATACCAAAAAGGAGTATTTTCCATTTGCAACTATTTTTGATCGAAGGCAACAAAGAACATAAAATCTAGATAATTTTTAGCTGATGGCGCCTTAGATCGCCTTAATGGTGTTGGGTTTACCCTGCCGTTTGGCTACGCTAACGTTCTTAAACCCAACCTTTAACGCGCGTCAGCAAGTCTGCAAGTCAGAAGTTATTTTTGGAGCGGAGTTCAAATCTCCTACTTCCCCTCCACGGTCGGGGTTATATCAAATCCGGTTAAACAGCCATAGAATAGTTAAGTCCGGAGGAGGACCGAGTCGTAGGGGCGAATGGCATTGGCTAACGCCAAGCTCCGAAGGGCGCCCGCACAGGAGTCAGGAGGAGAGAGAATTACAAAGATGAGCGTAGTTATGACGATTGGAGAATTTTCTTATGTTCAATAAAACGGATTTGATATTAGACCTCTCCAAAAAAGATATAGATTTTTTGCAGGAGTAGGCAACAGCTCATCTGCTCCGAAAGGCAACAGGTAAGATTTTTTCACAGAATTTGACAGGAAAAATGATTTTTTAGGGTGAATTTTTATTTCCTTAACTGCTCTAATTAAAAGATTAATTTATTTTCTGGAGATGTCTATTAGGGGTGGGTACACTTGCTGACTTGCATACTTGCTAACTTCTGACGCGCGTTAAAACCCCCAGAACACGCACACCACTAATTTTTCAAATAAGCGTGGGGGACGCCGAACCCGCCGATTTTAGCTAAAAGCTGAAGTCCGCAGTTCCTCCGGAGGAGGCTAGCTGATAGCTGATAGCTAGTTAAGATTAGGACAGCCAAGAAACTTCAAAACATTACAGTAAAAAGTTTTGACTCTAGCTGATAGCTGTTTGCGGAGCATGACAAACGGAAATGCTTATAGCTATATCTCAGTTAGAATTTTGCAAACACATTTTGTAGCGAACGAAAAATTATCGTAGGCGCTACTTATGGGGTTTTTGCGTAAATTTTCCTGAAAATGAGAGGCTTTTTACCTTAATAATTAATGATTATTATGACTACCGCTACAGTAAGTACAAGACGACACTTAACAGACAATGCTTTAATTGAGAGTGACAGTTCCGATCTAATCTCTCAGTTTTGGCAACAATGGCAAGAAAGTCAAGACCAACTTTATCGTTGCTGTCTCAAGATGATGAATTTTAACCGAGCGGATGCGGAGGATGCTCTGAGTCGGGCAATGCTGAAAGCTTGGGAGAAGGTGCAAAAGTTCGGGGGTAAAATTGCTAATTTAAAAGCTTGGTTATATCGGGTGACTCGTAATTTTTGTCTCGATATTATTAGAGAAGGTTCTCGGGGTGCTGTTGGTGTGGAAAGTATTGAATGGGTGGGTAATACTGAGGAAATTAGTACCGCAGCAACAGTGGAATGTCCGGAGTCTGTTTTGGAGAGAGAGGAGAGGTCTGCTGAGATACGAAAGGCGATCGCTGAATTACCAGAAAAGTTGCGGGAGACTTTTGTTTTACATTTTGATCGAGAGCTTTCCCATAAAGAAATTGCCGAACAGCAAGGGATATCTTATGATAATGTCTGCAAGCGGATATCTTTGGCGCGCAAACAGCTTAAACGGAGGTTGAGTCAGTATTTTCGAGATTCGGAGTTGGAAGTAGGAGCAAACGGTCCTTCGCCCCTACAGGTGTCAGTGGAGAGTCAGTCACCTACCCCAGAAGAAAATGGGGAAAAGCAGCAGATAATGGAGCAAGACGATAAGAATGTGTTGGAGACGGAGACTGTATCGGTTGAAAGTGAGATAGGGAAAATTCAACCAATTTCAAATAATAATTCTATATTTAGTTGCCATTCCATTACTCCATCAGGCGATCGCTCTATCTCTCCATCACAACCAGAAGTAGAAAAGTCAGAGAGTGTTGATAGTTTAGGAGAGTTAGATCGAGTCCGGATAATTAGTGATGAAAAAACCTATCCTCGTTGCACAGAGCAAATCTCTCTATTTTCCCCTCTCCCCGCTCCCTTATTTATAAGTATTCAACCGGAGATGAGATTAAAAGCGATGGTTGGGTTGAATATTACTGATGTAGTTAATGTTAGTAGAGACCCACCTTTATTATCCAGACTGTCTGTTTTTTGGCAGAATTTGATGCAGGGTTTGGGATGGAAAGGAGGAGGAAGGGCGATCGCCTTTCTCTAAAAACTATTGTACAATAGTTTTACTGATACTTTTGTGCAAAACTGTTGCGTTTGAGTTTAGCGATCGCCTATTTTATTTCCTTGAGAGCCAACCCTATTTCTGCAGATAATCTTCTATCCTACTGAGTGAGTTGATTTGCACCAGTTTTGGAGTTAATGAGGTACAAAATTTTAGGACTTTAGGGAGTAGGGAGTAGGGAAAAAAAGATTAATTTTAAAACTGTATAGCAATGTGCGCTGGCTTATGTACAAATTACAAGAACTGTCCAATAGCTAAAAGTCTTATATTATTCCGACGGAATGCTTGCGCAAACGGTTTTTTATTCCCCCTGTTGCCTATTGCCTGCGCACAGCGCTATACCTCACTATCCTAAAAAGTGATTTAAATTCTATAACTAGAAAAAATCAGAAATTGACAGTGGGAACAGTCTTATAGATGTAGTGCTCACGAGAGTAATCACTACCCCAGCTAGGAAGCTCAATCAAGCACAATAGCAAATTTGCCAATCTTCACATTAGGAGGAAATTAACTGTGATCCAACAAGAAGCATTTGTTCTTTATTTTGCAGACACAGGTCATACAAATCTTTCAGATCTAAACTCTAAACTTTCTCAGGGATACCAAGTTGTTACTATTAGCCCCATGAGTGGTACAGGCGAAAGTGGGACTGAAACACCACAAAGTCCGTTCCCCTATTCAAGGGCAGTAGTGATTTTAAGTAAATCCTCTTAATTAGAGTAACCTAGAGAAGAAAGAAAATGGTTTAACTTAACTAAGTTAAACATTGGAGAATCTCTGTATAACTGTTCTCAATTTGTACAGAGATTTTCTGGCTTTTCTAGATTATTTTTGAAAGAGAGGACAATCTGACTTTTCTAACTTTACGATTCGACTTTTACGACTGACAGTGTGAGATGAAAAGAGTCAAGATAGAGAGCGGAAAAGGATGCAGTATGCTCGCAAATCTTTCAACCGAAAGTTTCTAATCGTGTTCACTTTGTAAAACTGAGGAGTTGATTTGATGACAGAATTAAGAATTTTAGCAGCCGGTTATGGCAAGTTCGATCATTATGAAACAGATGACTCGAACCCAGCGAACAAGGTTGCGAAAGCATTTGAGGGAGAGTTTTTAAAGGGAGATCCTGAGAAATACATACCTCACGTCAAGGGATATCATATTGTGGTCCCTGTTGTCTGGGACAAAGCATGGCCTAAAATAAAAGGAGCTGTAGAAGAACTTCAACCCGACGCAGTGATCTGCATGGGAGCTGCTGGTGCAACAAAATTTGAACGAATGGCCAGAAACGAAGCACGTAACGATATTGCAGATGCGGATGGTAAATATTTTCAAGGGCCATATATTGTGGATGACCACGAAAGCCTACCCTACTCAGATTCCATTAACTACAATGGGCGAGAAAAGACAAGCTCTCACTACGATAAGACTTGTAAACCACTTGCAATGTATGCCAACGGAACGCCCACTCCTTATTTCTTTCCTACGAGACTTCCTTTTGACTACTTAGAGGATAAGATGAACAACACATCTAATTCCAATGTCTTGAAGGTGCCCAATGCCTTCGATCAGCTTTCTTTTGATGCTGGTGGCTATCTTTGCAATCTGGCTTTCTATATGCCAGCTCTGTTTTTTCATGGAAAGGTAGGGTTTACTGGATTTTTGCACGTTGAACCTGGCAAAGACAGCATGTACGAGGAAACGGGTAAATTTATTTTCAATGAGTTCGCCCATTGGCTTCAGCGAAACTTCATTCGAGTTCCCCACGACCGCTAAAAAAAGTCAGGCAGGAATGCGATCACTACTTTGCTCGGATCGACTTCTCCTCTTTGTAAGAGTCTTGGTGCAAAAGTAGGTATTGCCCAAGCTCCCAGCAGTTGCTCAATACTTTCCCCATCCTCAGACTGAATAATACCAATTCTTAAAAGTAATACTATACTTAGGTAACACTTCAGTTATTAAGTTATTAACACTAACTTTATCATTTTTTGCTAATTAGCAGCCCAGTTAATGTTAATTATTCTTATGTTTACTTCTCCCCCACTTCCCAATTCCCCTACTTCCCCTCCACGGTCGGGGTTAGGGGTGGGTCCCCTACTCAAGAAAATGTAGAAAAATTTTTGAGAAATGGTATAACGTGCAAAACCACTACTTCCCCATCACAACGTCTTGCCAACTCCGCAACTTTTGACAACACATCCACAGCAAGAGGTGAAGTATCAACCGCAGCTAATAAAACAATACGACGAGCGATCGCTACTTTTGTTGGAGCGAAACAGGATGAGAAATGAACAAGGAAAAGATAAGTAGATAGGGAGTTACAAGAAAGTCCGGGTAGTAGAAAAGAAAAAATTCAGCAATAAGGAAAAAGGAACGTCTTAAAACTAGAAAAATACAAATTCTGAAATATACCCAGGAGTTAATGATGAATTCACTTAACAAGTTCTTAAACCCATTCAAGATTTTTGCTGTTACTTTTGCCTTGTTGCTATGCTTTTTCTCGTCACCAGCAATAGCTGGAGAAAGTTGTCTAATTGAAGGACCAGCTTCGATTCACGATGGATCTTTCGAGGTTCTGACAATTAGTGATATTCCAGAAGATTTTACAGTTCGCTCTGCTATAGTTTCTTTACCTGAGGGTGAAACTGGAATAATAGATCGTATTTTAATTACCAGACCAGATGAAGGAAAAGGTTGTCCTGGGGCTGGGAGTAAGGTAGTAGATGGTACACCAGTTTGTGTAGAATTTGGTTGTTCTGGGATCAAAGTAGAAAATGGTACTAATTTAGTAGCAGCTTGTGGCGGTCCTGCTGTATTAAAAGCTGCAGAAACAACATACCAAGCAGAAGGAAGCCATTTTAAACCTCAAGGTACCTTTGATAATTTTTTGATCGATCTCTGTGATGATTTCGCTAGCTAAAACTAAAAATAGACCGCGAGTGTTCTCATTTCCATCAAAGCCTTATTTTAGGCTGGATATTTGAATACAAATGTCTATAGAAGTTAGGGAAGTCTTATACCTTCCCTTCCCTAGAAAAACCTCAATCAAATTAGGAATAAAATATGTCTAATTTAACTACCAATAATGATGAAAAAATTTTTAGTAATAGTTTAATTATTATTACTATCTGTTTCGCGATCGCGTTATTGGGTTTTGCTTATGTTTTAGTAAAGTTACCAGAAATCACACCAGAACAAATAGAAATTTACCAAAAAGGAACCTGCATTCAGGGGGGTTGGAGATATGCCTTAATCGTAACTCATGTTTTAACTTTTATACTCATTCCTTTGGCAATGAGAATTTTTTACCAAGCATTAAATAATTTAAAATTACCGTTAAAAACTATTTTTGCTTCTCAACTAGGGCTGGCTTTTATAATGGTATCTATTGCCTCTGAAATTGGCTGGCACGTAACTCAATGTTGGTATTACCAGAATGATTTTACGATGCTTAATTTCATGTTTTACTTTTTCTTGATTTCTGCCTTCGCCTTGTGGGCTGACGGTTTAAGTCAAGAGACAAATGCAATAACTAATGTAATTAATATCGTTTTTGCCCTTGGTTTATTAGCTATTTCTATTTTGTATCCCATCGGTTATAAAACCGATAATCCTAGCTTAAAAATTCCAATTTATATTGCTTTGACTTTAGTTTTTACCGTACTTACTTATCGAGGATATAAACTCCTTCAAGATTGGAAAATTATCTTCTTTCCTATATTTTCTGTAGGAGTAAATCTATCATTTGTTTTTCTTTTAGACAAATATGGAGGCGACCCTTATCATCCTCAAATTGTTTATAATGCCTTATTTCATATTCTCCACGATTTCGGAGGTACGCAAGCTGGAGTTGCTATTTTCACTTGGTTAGTTTATCAGAAAGGAATTCTTCAAGTTCAAAAAACCACAAGTAATGAAACTCAATTATTAGAATCACAGATATAAAATTTTTTCTCAGTTTTTCATTTGTCAAAAATATCAGAGTAAAT
The DNA here is from genome assembly GCA_034190295.1 of Cyanobacteriota bacterium. Classification (GTDB taxonomy): domain Bacteria; phylum Cyanobacteriota; class Cyanobacteriia; order Cyanobacteriales; family Microcoleaceae; genus Okeania. The sequence goes on from JAXHSW010000011.1 coordinate 13,662, forward strand.
GAGGTAAAAAATGGATTCTATTTTGGAAAAAATTTATCCTGTAGGACATCTAATTGTAGCGATAGTTGAATTAATTCTTTTGCTTTTTGCTTACCCTTTCTTTCGGATATCAAAGAATTGGGCAATGATTGTCTTACCAATTGTATTAATTAGTTCGATTTACGATAATTTAATTCTCTTTAGTGGTAAGTTTATTGGTCAAGGAGAACTATTAGAAAACCTTTCTCAAATACGGTATTTACTCCATTACCTAATTCTCCCTTTATTCATTATTGTTGCTATTGAGTTAGCTTTCGCTTCAGGTGCTCAATGGGCTAATAAATTTGTCAGAGTTTCATCTTGGCTACTGGCTTTTGGGCTGGCAGGATATGATGTGATTAAAAACTTTTTCGGACTAGAGTTAAAACCAGAAACTTTTGCTGGTGTTTTGCGTTATGTTCCAGTAGACGGAAAAATACCAATTATAACTATAATAATTAATGTTTTTGTCTTATTAATTGGTATAGGAATTTGGGTAAGAACAAAAAATTGGCGTTGGTTATTTATTGGAGCTTTAATTAGTTTATTAGGTAATGCTTTACCTTCAGCACAAGTAGGCCCTCTGACTGGTGATATTGCTGAATGTATTTTGGCTCTGAGTTTATTATTAACACAGTACCATTTGGAAGATGATATAGACGAACCAATCCCTACTCCTCAACCTCCTGAAGGATGGGAATATGCAGAATATTCTGGTTATCAAGTATTCTGGAAAAATGTGAATAAAAAAGATGAAAAAGATAAAATAATTTATACAATTTATCAAGTAGGCAGTCATAAAAAAGGTAACTTTGTGAGAATTTACGCTCCTCAAAAACCCTGCAAAAAAGATGGTAAATTAAAAGTTATTACATACTTACATGGTTTCTCCCTCTGTTTGCCACAATTTTATGAACAACATTTAGAATATTTAGCTACAGAAGGCATATATGTCTTTTTTCCTGATTATCAAAAGAGTGATTATCCAGACTTTCCCAAAGACAACGAAACATTAGAAACAGCCAAAACATCTCGCCCCACTTTAAAAAAATGGTTATATAATAGTGGAGTGTTATTTATGAAATTAATTTTACGACGTGAAGTTAATAAACAAGAATTAAAAAAATTAATAAAAAAGGGTGTCTGGAGAGGATTGAGACTTGCTTTAGGTACATCATTCTTGATTGTTGTGGCGAATATTATCTCTTTGTTTAACCGCCAATATGGTAAGAACTTGATTAGCATGATTACTACTGTTATATATAGCCTAATCAACGCCCCAATAGAATGGCTTGGTTTTGCTATTGATTCCACAGTAATAGGGTGGGAAAAATTGTGCGATCGCAGTAAAGAAGTTCAAAAGTTAGACTTATCTGAACAAGAGATAGATTTTTATGTATTCGGTCATTCTTTGGGTGGTCTTTTAGCTCTTAGCTGGCCTTATTATTTAAAAGAAAATCCAGATCAAAAACTAGAAAAATTTCATCCCAAACAGATAATTACTGCCGATCCAGCACCCAATACTCTGAGGGGTATTCCTAAACCCATAGTAGCGATTTTAGGGATTTTTCGGCTTCCTTTTGTAACAGAACCTTTGAAAATTGAAAAGACAGGATGTGAGCTAAAAATTCCCACAGGCATTTTACACGGAAACGACGATAAAATTGTTAAACCTACTGAATGGGTAAAATCTCCTCGCTCTCAAGAAAAAGGTTCATTCTTTGACATTGCTTCAACAGAGAAAAATATTTATTTTTCTACATCTAATAAAGAGGAAAATTTAATAGCTAACCATAATGAATCTGTCACTAACACAAAATATTATGGAGACGGTTTTATGAATAATTTTGGTGGAGCAAAGCACGGACAAAATGCTTATAATTGTCAATATATTTATCCTGCAGTTCTAGCGGTAGTTATGGATGATGTACAAGCCAATGAATTAAAGGATGGTGATGGGTTTGAACTAAAAGATTTTAAAATTCTTGATGAACCAACATAGATAATTTACCGAATAATTAATAATTAATAATTAAATAATTCGCGCCTTGAAACCTCCCTTTAGCAATGGATAATTGACAATTGATAATTGATAATTCAAGAGTTATAAAGTTAGAGAGGAGCGAGAATTATTTCATTATCAACTATCCATTATCCATTAATACTATTTCCCGATCTCCAATTCCGTAACGGTTTTAACCAGAGGTAATTATCAATTATCCATTATTAATTATTAATTGTTGAAAGGACTTACGCAAATTGACTTTTAAAGCACCATTTATAGGGGTAATATCATGTCCGGTTAAATACTTATTATTAAGATAGTAGGGGAGCGGGGGAGTAGGGGAGTAGGGGAGTAGGGGAGTAGGGGAGCGGGGGAGTAGGAGAAATAGAAAGATTTACTGTTTAAGCACTCGTGATAAGTTTTTTTCATCACTAATTATCCGGACATGATATAAATAGTATTCTTTCTCGCCATAGGATAGCCTTTCTTTCCTAGGATTTGAGCCTGGCAATTCTTATAGAACCTTTCAATAGCTGCCCAGGCTCTATCAGCGCGAGCAAGTGCAAGCCAATTGAATTCAGCTTTTTTGCCCAAGGAAAATCGAGATTATCTGCTAAGATTTTACCGAAGAATTAAATAATTAAATAAATAAATAATTAAATAATTCAGGTTGAAAGCCTCCCCTTTCAAGGGGAAAAAAAGAAATTTTTTCCTTTTATTCAATCCTATCCGTTTTTAGGGAGAGGTAATTATCAATTATCCATTATCAATTATCAATTATTGAAAGTATTTGTAGGCATCACTACGACTCAAAATCGGCCTGTCAATCCATGCTTTGATGATGCTATTGCGGACAAAACGCCCCGTACGAATAGCCTCATCCAGCTTTTCGTATTGGACTTTTTCTCCTTCTAATTTCATCTCATAAACCAGCATGGTTTTATTGAGCATACCTACGATGATATTGTAGTATTAAAAGCTAGAAAATAACAACTAATTAGCCAAAAAAGCCGTCCTGAAAGGACGGGGATGTAAACCCATTTTTTTCGGTAAAAAAGAGTCAGAAAATAATATTGAGTAACGTCTAGTATTTAGAAAGCAAAAAACAGTGGCAACTTAAAGTCCACCAAAAACCCCATTATAATCTATGGGTGTATGGGTAGTTTTTTTGCTTTCTCTACTTAATTTACCAAAACTGTTATCTATCTTTCAGCTTGCTTACTTCTCTGTGAGATATGAACTTTTCTATTTGCTGGAAGTTGCTGTGGCGACACCCGACAAATAAATAGGAAGAGGAATTTCAAATTGTAACAGTTATAGAACAAAAACCAATCGTTTATAAGGAACAGAAAACATGGTAATCAGTAAGGACAAAGCAAAATCCCAGTTTCCTCAATGGGCCGCCATCGATCCCAGCAGGGGTTCCATTTCAGAGTATATTAAGAAGTGCCGAAAGAAAGTCATTGTTCCCCCCGGACAGGAAAATTTTGGTCAGGGAAAAACGGCAGTCATTATTGGAGCTGGAGTTGCGGGTCTAACTTCCGCTTACGAACTGCTAAATAATGAAGATATTAATTTAAGTCGTTGTGTCATTCTGGAAGCTAACGATCGCATTGGTGGGCGTTCTTACACCGTTCGTCCTGGAGATGTCATCAAAGAGGATAACTCTGACGCTCAGGTGTGCCAATTTGATAGTGAAGCCGGGGAACCCTATCCTCCCTACCTAAATGCAGGTCCTGGGCGAATTCCTTCCTCCCATAAACTGCTTTTGGGCTACATGAAAAAGTTCAACGTGCCAATGGAAGTCTATGTGATGGCGAGCGATTCTAATCGGACCTATGTAGACGGCCATTTTGAAAATCCATCAGTGCCCAACCGTCAGCTAGCCTATAATATGCAAGGTAGCGTGGCTGAATGTCTTTACAAACTTTTAAGCACTGAGAGTTGTTCCGATATGTCTCTTGGAGATATCGAAAAATTCAAGGAGTTCCTAATCAGGTTTGGAGACCTCGACGAGAATGGTGAGTACAAGGGAAGCGATCGCGCTGGTTACAAATGTTTGCCTGGGGTTGAAGCAGGTATACCTGCAGATCCTCTATCTCTCCAAGACCTGGTGCAATCAGAGTTTTGGAGGAAAGCAAATTTCTATCAACCCATAGACTTTCTGTGGCAACCTACTTTGTTTCAACCTGTGGGAGGAATGGATAAAATTGTCTACGCATTCAAGGAACAATTGGAACTTGACAAAAGGAGTAAATTACAACTGAATGCTGTAGTTTCAAACATTAAGTACAATGATGCTACTAACAAGTATTGTATTACATATAACCAAGATGGACAAGAAAAGCAAATAGAAGCCGATTATTGCCTCAGCAATATCCCCATCCCCCTACTTGAAAATATCACATCGGAAATAAATTTTACAGAAGGTTTTAAAACTGCGCTACAGGCAGTGTACAAAGCTCAAAACGAAGGAGTAAAAGAGAAAAATGGATACTGTCGCAAGTTTCTAGCAGACACGACAAAAGTTGGTTGGCAGGCAGAACGTCATCTATGGCAAGAAGCAGAAGGTGCCAGTGATGTTCCCATTTATGGGGGTATCTCCTGGAGCAGCGACGAAATAGCTCAAATCTGGTATCCTTCTGACGAATACCACGCAGAGTTAGGAGTACTTACTGGCGCTTACAATTTTAGTGCTGTTGCGAAAGAATGGGGCAATAAAAAACCTGAGGAACGCCTTGAATTAGCTAAAAACGGAGCGAGAAACCTGGGAGGTGATGAATTCGCTAATGGGTTGAAGCATGGTCTGGCTATTGCCTGGCAAAATATACCTCACCAAAAAGGTGGATGGGCACAATGGAATACGGTTGGAGAGGAAAAAGAAAAGTATTTTAACATTTTGACTAAGGGCAACATTGAAGTTGACGGAAACAACACTTTCTATATTCTTGGCGATCAGCTTTCTCACCTATCGGGTTGGCAAGAAGGTGCAGTTGCTTCGGCTATAAATGCAGTCTCTGAGCTATGCGATCCAAGTTATACTGTTCCTGACATCGATCTGCTTCCAGATACTCGCTTGACTGTGGAAGGTGCATTTTGGGCTACTCTACCTGCTTATGTTTCATAACTACAGATATCTGTTCTGTACTTCCCTATTCCTCAAGTGCTAAGGCATGATTGCCGACTAATATCATGTCCGGTTGAATAGTTATAAATAAACGACGGAGTCCTCATCCTCAGTCCTCCCAGGAGGGGAAGAAAGAAGCAACAAAGAATAAAGAAGAGGAAAAGAATAAAGAATAAAGAAGAGGAAAAGGAGAAAGTTTTTTCGATCGCTAATTATCCGGACATGATATAACTCAAAAAAGTCAGAAATCTTTCCTTTCCATCGTCTATATAACAGACGAGTATCTCGCTTATAAAGGAGTAACTATGCCAGAAGATAACAAGATTGTTCGCGCGGCCATTCATCCTGGAATTGGAATTGCCCGCGTGGGAAACAGCCAAGATGAATTTTATTACGGACCGGAAGTTACCGATCCACCAGCCCAAGAACCAGGATTTTACCGCGATAGCTCCGGAGCTTTGAAGCGTGAAGCTGCTCAATTCCGAATTTATGGTTATAACGCTGCGGGTGAAGTGGTCAAGGAACTAACAACAAAAGATACTAATGCAACAATAACCTGGTCTGCACATCTTGCCAACAAAAAAGCAGCTTGGTATCAGTTTCAACTAGCTTTAGACATTCCTGAGGCGAAAAAGGCAAAACCCAGTCTGCTGCGAAATGCTGAGGTGAAAGATAAAGAAGAGCGAAATCAGCTAATTCTTGACCCTGGTTGCATTGATATTTCTGGAAAAAATACAGAAGGTGATAGTTATCATTTTACAGTCAAGGCAGACGATAATTACTGGAACAAAGAAATTTACTTAGGCGAACTCAGAACTGATAAATGCAGTCGATTACTGGTATTGGGAGGACTTGGAAAATCGGGATCAAAAAATAGCAGCGAAGCCACAACCTTTGCGAATAACGATGGTTGGCACGACGATACCAGTGATGGACTGATAACTGCAACGGTTACAATTGATGGAAATTCTATTCCCGTAGACCCGGCCTGGGTTGTAGTTTGTCCACCCAACTACGCACCCCAGCAGAAATCAGTGCGGACGATGTACGATTTGATGACAGATATCTTCTTTCCATTACCAGAAACAGTTTCTTTCACTAAAGATATCCTGCCGATATTCCTGCGCATGAGCAACCTAGAGTGGGTTAACAAAGGTTTTGCAGCTCAATTTGGCTGGCAAAGTCCCTATTATTTTCAGGGATCAAAATGGATTGAAACTCTAGCAAGCAAATCCGACCTGCAAAAAGAATTACGCCAACAGCTTGCTAATATGTTTCGTGAATATCAGCGAGACGGTAAAGCCCCGCAGCCTTGGCCTTGGGTATATGGCGATGCAATGAATGTACCTCCAGCTAATACACCACGCCAACACGCTAAGTTGACAGATACGCAATTGAATATGCTACAGCGTTGGGCAGATGGCAATTTTATTAGCGATTACGATTCTGATGCTACTCCTCCCACTGACATCGCACAAGTAGAGCTAAAGGAGCAGCCAGCCATGCTCGATCGCGCTGCTTTGGAATTTTGTCTGGCAGATGCTTTCCACCCCGGTTGTGAAATGACTTGGCCAATGCGTCATAAGACAATGTATATGTCTCCGTACCGGATTAAGCATCTTCCAAAAGGCCAAGGAATGATGGATTACGGCTCTGAACTGACTCTTGAAGTTTGTTTATCGGAAATCGGACCTCTCTATGCACAAAGTCCCGGTGATATCACCCGCTGGATGGCTATTCCTTGGCAAACCGATACGGCAAGTTGTCGCTCTGGTTACCATAAGGGCAACAAGAAGAAATACGATCCTTATCTGCCAACGTTTTGGCCAGCAAGGGTTCCCAATCAAGTGCTTTCCGAAGAAGATTACAAGATCGTGATGGATCTAAACAAAGGTATAGATGAGCGACAGAAAGCATTTAATAATCGCTCTAGCTGGTTTCGGACTTTGGGTAGCGGGGGCTACGAATCACAGATAAATAATATGATTACTGATTTCGATCGCATGGGTATTGTTGAGGTTTTTGACGGTCCTTACGATCGAGATCCGAATCCGTATTTTCCCAAAAAAATACAAGTAGAAGTACGGCATCCATCTGCACCCGAAACTAACGATCGAATCAAGGAGTTAGCAGGTGCAGACCCCCTTGCTACTCTTAATGAATCTAACGAATACATCGAAAAAATTAATCGTTTCCCTGGCGATTTGTGATGACAACTAAGGATAGCTTTATCAATGGCGAAATAGAGGCAGTTATACATACGCGGGATATCTATTTCAAAGAACTGTAATTAAGTGTATGAGAGATTTCCCACCTCACAAAAATCTGTCCCGATCTCAAATCCGGTTGAATACTTATCTTATGTTTGGGGGTGGTCCGTGTGGTCCGGGTGGGAAGTGTGGGTCCAAGGGGAGGTGGAGAGATTGAAGGCGAGAAAGTGTGGATAGAATTATCAACATATATATATACTTTATAACCGGATTTTATAGCGCTACAAGTTGAAGTTATGACATCCCTAAATCCACCAAACCAACTCACAGCTTACTGTTGCCTGTTGCCTGTTGCCTAGCGCGTAGCGCTATATATGAGAGAGATATCAATATCGGCTGATTCAGGTATGGTCTCAGGGTGTTTTTTTATAACAATCAATCTGATTAAAAATGAAACTTTCTATTGAATATGATGTTGCTATTATCGGTGGAGGACCTGCGGGTTGCTCTACTGCTCTGGCTCTCAAACAACAAGGAATTTCCAAAATTTTGGTTGTAGAGTCTGGTAGTTATGAAGCTATTCGCATCGGCGAGAGCATTCCACCGGATACCCGTCTTCTTCTGGACGAACTGGGAATATTGGAGGATTTTCTCAAGGAAGACCACGAGACCTGTTTTGGTAGTTGCTCTTCCTGGGGAAGTGATACCATAGCATACAATGACTTTTTGCGCAATCCCTATGGTAACGGCTGGCATTTAGACCGGAGGCGCTTCAATGCATTTCTAGCCCAGAAAGCGATGGAAAGAGGGGTGGAACTGCTTTGCGGGACGAAAGTTCGGAATTGCGATCGCATCCATTCCGAAGGCTTTCAGTTGCAGCTTATGGGGGAAGACAAACAAATGCGAACAGTCACAGCAAGTTTTCTAGTCGATGCAACGGGGACGCGAGCCAGTTTTGCCAGAAATCTGGGAGCGAGAAAACTTTTTCTAGACCGACTGATTTGCGCGATCGCTTTTTTCGACCTTCCTCCTTCCTCTCATTTTTCCAAACTAACTCTGTTAGAAGCGGTAGAATATGGCTGGTGGTATGTAGCCAAGCTTCCTAACAATAGGTTGGCAACGGTAGTAGCTAGCGAACCGTCAATTATCAGAGAGACTGGACTGCACCGGATAGAGAACTGGCTGGCCTACCTGAAAGAAACCAAGCACATCTCAAAAGAATTGGCCGATTGTTCTGCGATCGACAGCCTTTCAGTCTCTTCGACACCCCAGGCAAAAGTACCGAAGATGATGGTTTGCACTGCGCCTTCATTCAGATTAGACCGAACTACCGGAAATGGCTGGCTGGCCGTAGGAGATGCGGCTTCGGCTTTCGATCCGATTTCTTCTCAGGGTATTTATAAGGCGCTCTGGGACAGTCTGAAGGCAGGGAAGGCAATTGCTTCCTATTTGCATGGGGATAGTGGGGGTCTGGAGGAGTATGAATCTCTCATTGCCTCTCGGTTTGATAATTATTTGACTCAGCGCAATTACTTCTACCAAATGGAACAACGATGGCCTACTTCTCCTTTTTGGCAGCGGCGTCAGGAAAGAACTGGTTTGGAAAAGGGCGATCTACTTGCTTATGCGTCAATCTAAATTCTTTAATGCATTGGACTTGAATTTAATTAGGCATTTTTCCTCGCTTTTTCTTGAGAACAAAAGACAAATAGCTGATTTTTCACAGTAGTAAGGAAGTAGAAGATGAACTGTAACGATTTTAAGGAAAACTTGAATAACCAAGGCGTTGAAGGAGTTGTATGTCCTGGCGATGATAACTATGAGGAGTGGCGTCCTATCAGAAATACTAGGTTTGACTATAAACCTTTCTGTATTGTTAAGTGTAAGACAGCTCAGGATGTTGGGAATGTAATCAAGCTTTGCGTGTCCAAACAAAAGCCTTTTCGAGTACGTTCTGGCGGCCATCAGCACGAAGGTATGTGTTCGGGTAATGATGTTGTAGTGATTGACCTCTCTAAAATCAAGAATATTGAGATCGATACAGGAGATGGCACAGCATGGATAGGGCCTGGCGCTCACTTGGAAGACGTATATCGTCAACTCCAAGAATCAGGCTATACTATTCCTGGCGGAGGCTGTGGTACCGTTTGTACCGGCGGTCTTGTTCAGGGAGGTGGCTGGGGAATGCTAGCCAGAGCTGGAGGATTAGCCTGCGATGTCTTGCAGGAAGTTGAGCTAGTTGACGCGAATGGGGATATCGTTACTGTTAATGAGACAAATCATCAAGATCTATTGTGGGCAATAAAAGGTGGTGGTGGTGGTAATTTCGGAGTCATTACTAACTACAAGTTTAATTTAATGAGAGAGACACAAGCAACCTTAGTAACGATTAAATGCCCAAAGGAAGGTGAGGATGTACAACAAGAAGTTCTTGCTAATACACTCAAGTATTATCTAGAAAGTCTACCAAGTTTTGATAACAAGTTTACCTCATTTGCTCGTGTTAGCCCCTATGATGACGTCAAGAAAGTTGCAAACCCAGCATTAAGTATTACATTTAAGTATCTTGGAAACCCATCAGATGCTCAAAATGATTTACGATGGTTTACCAATGAACTGCAGGAGAAATGTGATATTCAATATCATCCTCATCCTCCCGAGGACGAGCTAAGAATTGATGAAGCATTTTTGCTACTTAATGGCCAGATTCCTGAGAGATTGCTATCTAGTAATGAAGAGAGTAATGAAGAGATTATTTCTAATCTGTTAAGTTTTAGTTTACAGCCATTAAGTCAAATCAGTTTGCTGGCATCGAATGAAACTACGACAGAGAGACCCACAACAACTTGTGGGGATAAAATATTGCCACATAAAGTTTCTTCTGCTTTTCCCAAGGGAAATAATATTTCTGAGATGGCTACAGCTATCATTAATTATGTTTTTGAACATCCAGCATTTGAAGATGTAGCTACTTACTTGAGTATTCATAGTTTTGGTGGAAAGATCAAAGATTTTGGAGCTGACAGCTCATCATTTTTTTACCGAGACAAAGAATTCTTGCTCCAGTTTCAGGCATGGTGGGAACATCCAGACGATCCCAATCAAAATTCCTATTTAGAATGGATAAGGAATTTCCGGAAGAAGCTTGAAGAAGGTGGTCATATTGAGGGTGCTTTTATCAATTTCCCCGATCGAGACCTCTTCCCCGATCGAGACCTCTTATTGGAATGTTACTACGGAGGCAATTTTAATAGACTGAAACAGATTAAGTCTAAGTACGATCCTGACAATGTCTTTAATTTTGAGATGAGCATACCGCCTAATAATCCTGCTTCTACCGTTTAGATTATGGGTTTTCGTACTGCTTTATTGTCTCTTTAGCAACTGAGAGTAAGGCTTTCAGCCTCCCAATGCCTGTTCTCTAACCTCCCAGGATGGTTTTTGGGCTAAACTCAAGATGCAGCAAGGGGTGAACTATTAACGGCAGCTAACAATACAATACGACGAGCGATATAGCTGCCGCACTTGCTCCGAATGGCGCTACTTTGGTTGGATATACTTCTCTCTTGCGTAATAGTTTGGGTGCAAAGGTAGGTATTGCCCAAGCTCCCAAGGCTGCTGTGATTAATATGGATAGGGCGGCGATATAGCTGCCGCTAGGCGAGCCAACGCTATCTATCAAGAAAGTCCATTTTATAGTCAAGTTTTATCAAAATCATAAGGGTCGCGCAACCCCGCCTTTTAAGGCGAAATATTTTTGAGCTTTTCTCAAAGACCCTATTTCCCCTCCTGGGAGGGGTTAGGGGTGGGTTAACGCCCCTACTGACTTCTGACTTCTGACTTCGTTAATGTGGGATGGACAGCAGGAGAGGCCATTATCTCCCGAACAGAAGTAAGAAGTTAGGCAATTTATTTTTTTCGGAAAAAAGAGTCATAAAATCATGGTGAGTAACGTCTAGTATTTGGAAAGCAAAAAACAGCGGCATTAAAAAAGTCCGCCACGCAACCCCATTGTAATCTATGGGAACCCCTTCTCCAATAGGGAAAGGGGAGAATAGCTATGCCCCCTCTCTTTGTATAAGAGAGCTTGGGGGAAAGAGCTACATTTTCTCATAGTCTATGCCAGGTTGCAACGTTCTATAAAGTCAGGGAAGCATCTCAAAAATACCTATCTGTATCAGAAAGGCAAAAGCAATTTCATTTCTTATGGCTTCTATAACTGCAAATACAAGACGAAACTTAATGGATAATGCTGCAACAGAGAGCGATCGCTCCCATCTAATCTCTCAGTTTTGGCAGCAATGTCAAGAAAGTAGAGATCAGCTTTATCGCTGCTGTCTCAAGATGATGAATTCTAACCGAATGGATGCGGAGGATGCTCTGAGTCAGGCAATGGTAAAAGCTTGGGAAAAGGTGCAAAAGTTCGGGGGTAAAATTGCTAATTTAAAAGCTTGGTTGTATCGGGTAACTCGTAATTTTTGCATCGATATTATCCGCAAACGTTCTTGTGCTGCTGTGGGTATTGAAAATATTGAATGGGTGGGTAATACTGAGGAAATGAGTACCGCAGCAACAGTGGAATGTCCGGAGTCTGTTTTGGAGAGAGAGGAGAGGTTTGCTGAGATACGAAAGGCGATCGCTGATTTACCGGAAAATTTGCGGGAGACATTTATTCTGCATTTTTATCGGGAGCTTTCCCATAAAGAAATTGCCGAACAGCAAGGGATATTTTATGATAATGTCTGCAAGCGGATATCTTTGGCACGGAAACGGCTTAAACAGAGCTTGAAGGGGTATTTTCGAGATTCGGAGTTGGAAGTAGGGGCAAACGGCCATTCGTCCCTACAGATGTCAGTGGAGACTCAGTCACCTACCCCACAAGAAAATGGGGAAAAGCAGCAAAGAATGGAGCAAGACGAAAAGAATGTGTTGGAGACGGAGACTGTATCGGTTGAAAGAGATATGCCTAACATTCAACCATTTCCCAATAATAATCCTATATTTTGTTGCCATTCCATTACTCCATCACCCCATATCCCCATATCCCCATCACAACTAGAGGTAGAAAAGTCAGAGAGTGTTGGTAGTTTAGGAGAGTTAGATCGAGTCCGGATAATTAGTGAGGAAAAAACCTATCCTCGTTGCACAGAGCAAATCTCTCTATTTTCTCCTTTCCCCGCTCCCTTATTTATAAGTATTCAACCGGACATGATATTAAAAGCGATGGTTGGGTTGAATATTACTGATGTAGTTAATGTTAGTAGAGACCCACCTTTATTATCCAGACTGTCTGTTTTTTGGCAGAATTTGATGCAGGGTGTGGGGTGGAAAGGTTGTGTTGGGGCGATAATTCGATATTGGAATAGTTGCGCCAGAGGTTTATTTGACTTCTATCAAGAACTTCCCCATTCAGAATGTATGGCTAGGAATTTGTGGATAACTTATAAGTTAGTCGATACAGACTGTGTTTTTTCTGGCTTCGACACGAGATAAAAATTTCGTGGTTGTAAAAAGGAAAAGATAGTGGAAAATAAAAACAAACAATTGCACACTGTGTCAGTTCGATGTCAGAAGCAAAGCTTGAGTTTAAAGGATATTTTAGGAAACTCCAAGAAATAAATTATACCATTTTTGGACTTGACTTGCTTTCTTATTCCCCCTACTTCCTATTCTCTACTCTCATGCTTTCAGAGTGAAGTGATAGGATATTGTTTTATTTGCAAGTTTTTTATGGGGGAAGATGAGACTGATTCGTATCGGTGGCAACGGAGTCGGCAATTGGGGAAATTCTGGGTAATGGGGAATTGAAGCTATTGTGGGGGTAAAGGGTGAGTTTATCTGAAGCGATGGAAGTGACAACAGTACACAGGTGGGAAAAGTTACGGGATATTTTTTGCTCCTCATTTGTATTGTCTTTCCTCTTTTCAATCTCTTGCCAAAAGTCTGTCGAGCATGATGAGGGCTCATTTTTTTGAGTCAAAGTTCAGAAACTTATGAATGAATCGTCTTTAAAATGTACGCCGAGATTATGTCATCGGATATTTGGATATCGACTATGAACTGTGAATCATTTGACGAGGTTATTAAACTTGCTTTCTCTAATTACGGTCCACTTGGAGTGGATGTACAGCTTTTATCAGTAACGGATAAGAGCACACCGACTCCTCCTGGTGATTGGTATTCGGTTACGCTAGAGGTCGAAGCTGTTATTGCCAAACCCGAGCCTTATGCAGATACTTGGTACTACGGTGGTGTTATTTCTCATAAAACTGGACCTGTTCCTCTAGGAATCCGACCTATTAACCAGGACAAGCTTATCGGATGCGGTGAAGCAGCCAAGAAACTTCCTCCCGGTTTTCCCTTAAAAAAAGCTTCGGGGGAACTGTCATGGCCTTTAGTTCCATCAGTTGATGAGCCACTTTATCACTTCCATCACGGCGAGGCATCACTTTTTGTGGGAGCCTATTCCGGAGACCTGAAGAAGTAGTACAAGGAGAAAAATATCATGGAAAAACGAAGTGGAATTCTGCTAAACAGCCATTGGAACAACAAGATGGGAATAAATGGAGAACTAGGTTGGTTGGTTCGAGAATTCAATGGCTCGACAGGCTACACTTGGCGCTTCACACCAGACAATTCAGGTGTCTACGAGTTGGTTGAAGAAATCACTCTTCATCCTTCTACTGAAGCAACAGGGGTTCCCGGTATGGTTATATGGAAATTTAAGGGAGTAAAAGCTGGCAAAGGCTCCATTTTGCTGGAACTTTATTCACCCGCCGCTACCTCTGCTGTTGAAACCACAACCATTACCATCATAGTTGAGTAAGTGCTATCGTATTGCTTTTTAGGGCGATCGCATATCTTTTAGGTTGAGGTGACGTAGGCGCGAGCCTTCAAATGGGTGCAAAAGTAGATATTGCCCAAGCTCCCAAGGGTGCTGTGACTAATATAGATAAGGCAGCGATATAGCTGCCGCACTTGCTCCGAATGGCGCCCTCTATCAAAACACTCTGTTTTGTGGTCTGGTTTGATTGTGGCATGAACAGAAATAGAAGGAGCGATCGCCCTTTTTACCAAAAGCGATCGCCTCCTTCTTCTAAAAAGAGCGATTATTTTTTAACTTCCTCTTATCTAAGCAATACCATAGCCAGTGTAAGGACGCTTGTAAGGCGGATGCAGCCCCAGCACAATGTCTCCTCGATCGACACCCATTTCCATTAATTCTTGACCTACATCAATATCAGTAGCATTATGCTGAAGCCATATTTTTCCATCTTTAATATCAAAATGTAAAACGGTATAGTAAATTCGTTCTAAGTCTTTCCAACCTACTCGCATCAGTTGATAATGATTTCGTATTGGGTCAAAAAATAGTTGATTTTCTGCCTCATTATTTTGAGGTTTAGATTGAGCATACTTTTCTAATAAAATTTGAATGTAGGAACGATAACTCTCTAACTTATCCATTGGACAATTTCCTCCGCGATCGGTTCGTAAACAATACAGCAGTTTCCTAAGCTATGAGGTACACTTGTTTTTATTCTTTTCTGTTGCCTGTTGCCTCAAACCTAAAATTTTGTACTTCATAACAACGGGAAACGCTGTAAGTTTGAGTTGATGACGCTTAATTGCCACCTGAGCCAAACGACTCTGAAAGAAGGTTTGATAAGCCTCAAGAGGAACTGCTAAATAAAGCAACCTTTCTGGCTCATTTACTTCTAGCATAATTCGATAGTTCAAAAATTGCCCTAAAGCAGTATGAAAATCACTTATAGCAGATGTACTGACAAAGCTCTTTATTTCCACAGCAATTTTTTCGCTGCCTCTATCAGCAGCAATTAATCTTTCTGCACCTAAATCAATTTTTACTTGGACTTCTTCCCATTCTAATTTTAGTGGCTCGTTGGTAATAATCCATTGTTATTTCTCTAAACTTCGTCTGACGGCTTCATGGAAAATATCTTTTGCTGCCATTTTATTATCCCTTATATTTTGATTTTTTCAACTACCACTACAGGAATTAAACTCTTTTCCAAAACTGCTTGAGAAACGGAACCAACTAACACATTATCCCATAAACGATGCCCCCTTTTCCCCATAACAATTTCCGCTACTCCATACTCTTGCGCAACTGAAACTATTTCCTCGGATACCACACCCGCAACAGTTACAAACCGATACCGAATATCTGCCAAAAGTTGCTTTGTTTGCTGTCGCAGTTGCGCAATACTTTCTGCATCCTCAGACTGAATAACGTGCAACACCACAACTTCCCCATCACAACGTCTCGCCAACTCCGCAACTTTTAACAACACATCAACAGCAAGGGGTATCAAGAATAATTTCTAATTTTTCTAGGGCAATAGTTCGGTTTAATTTTTGTTCTAATACCAAATTCAAATAAGATATAGCAATTCCCATAATGGTGAGGTACAAAATTCCTTTATTTTAGGGAGTAGGGAGGAGGGAGTAGGAAAGATCGGGAATGGGGAGTTGAAAATCAGAAAAACAACTGTACCTCATTAGGTTGAAAAACGCTATAGTTACAGTAAAGTAATAACAAAACTGTGAGTAAATTTGGTGTCAGCGTCGGGAGTAAAAATTAAATTATCCCCGAATCAAAAACAATTTCTTGTAGTTATCAGACTATTTATAGTCAAAAATAGAACTGTTTGACTCTCAGAAAAAATAAACATTATAAATTCTTACCAAAAAATAAGGTTTAAAGCCTCCCCTTGGCTGCGCCGCGATCTACCGCTCTACAAGGGGATGAAAAAAAAATCAAGTTCAATATTTCAAGCCTCTGACTTTAACTAGAGGTACTGATAACTGATAACTGAAATGACCTCCTGGCTCCTTAAAAGGGGAGGCTTTGGACCTCATTTTTTGGTAAAATTCATAGTATAATTCCAAAAGCAAAGTCTATCTCGCAGAATAAAAATATAAATTTACCATGTCAAATGCCTCTGAAAGTTCTCAAAACAATTCTGAATCTTTGCCGCTCCATGAGCTACTCTCTCGTTTATTGAAGTCAGAAAAAACCTCTCATCGACATCCCTTACCCATCATGGGAACTATGCAAAACCTCAATGACACCTTAGAGCAGCGTCCGCTTTTGGATTTTATCAACGCCAGTTTACGGGGCATCGGTCAGGTAGGGTTTGCCAATAATCCCATCGCTGGACTACTCATCGCTCTAGCAGTTTTTATTCAATCACCCTGGACAGCCTTTATGCTAGTTGTTGGAGTTGTTGTAGCTACCTGGACAGCATATTTAATGCATCTCGATCGCCCCAGCGTCCGCAATGGTATTTTTGGCTTGAATGGCTCCTTAGTCGGGCTGGCTTTAGGTACTTTTGGAGCTTGGGGCAACGGTACTGGAAACTGGCTGTGGATACTCGCAGCGATCGTTTGCGCCGCCCTCAGCACGGTGTTAATGGAGTATCTGGGGAACTGGATGGCGACACGTCTAGGGCTGCCGTCTATGGCAGTACCATTTCAGATTGTCACCTACAGCTTTCTGATAATTGCCCTCTACGTTCCGCAACCCTTCTTTGAGTTCGGGGCACCACCACCCTTTCCTAATCCGGTTGAGTCCCTAGATGGGATAAGCATTTTATCCGCCCTCATCACTGGTATCGGTCAAATCTTTTTTTCAGACAACTTAGTTTCTGCTCTATTAATTATTATCGCCTTAGCCTTGTGTAGTCCTATGGGAGCCTTGGTCGGGTCTCTTGGGTCGGCTATTGGCCTATTTGTGGCTATTCTAGTGGGGGTAGACTTGAATATGGTGTACGCCGGTCTATTAGGATACAACTCAGCCTTAACAGCAATTTCTATTGGGGGTATTTTCTATGCACCTAATCGAAAAAGCATTTTGTTTGCCTGCGCGGGAGCCTTTGGAGCAGCAGTAGTTGAGTGGCTGCTGAATCTGGCGATCGCTCCCTTGGGACTGCCTATTTTAGCTGTTTCATTTCACCTGGGTACTTATGCCTGCTTCTTGATTTTACGGCGTTCGATATCCTCCTTAGTTCCCGTTGCTCCTTACGCTATTGCTTGCCCCGAAGAGCATCGATTCCGCTACCTCACAGCTAAGGAAGCGATATCGGGTTTCCGTCGCCAGTTGCAGGGAGCTATGGCAGGAGAACATCACAAAATTTTCTTCGATCGAGCACCCCAAGAAATCAAAGGCGACCTGCGTTACATCTTTGATGCCATAGACCGCGATCGCAGCGGGAGTTTGTCTTTGGAAGAACTTAGTCATCATCTTCAGCAATCAGGCCATCCTCTGAAGGACGAGGAACTCAACTTTCTCTTTTCCAGCATGGATGTAGATAACAGTGGCGAAATCGACTTTGAGGAATTCGGGGAATTGTTGCTACGCCATCGTCGTCTGATGTCGAGACTTGATGAGTTCGCCACCTACTTTATTCCTATTGATAAAAATTCTAATGGAATACTTGAAGTAGAGGAAATGAATGTAGTTTTAGCCAGTGTGGATGAACCTCCTCTTTCAGAGGATGAAGTTACCTTTTTGCAACGGCGAACTGGAGGTAAAGACCTTACCTGGGAAATCTTTCTGGAATTGTTGTTAGTGATTTAGATGAATACCCAAAGATTATTGGGCTTCTCCTTCAACAATTAATAATTAATTATTATCTCTATATTATAAAAAATATGATTGGTTCATTAATTTATAATGAATAATGGATAGTGGGGGATGAAAACTATTGATAATTATCAATTATAAATAGAGGCTTTATGGCGTGATTTTTCGGTTAATTAAGATTTAATATCATGTCCGGATAATTAGTAATAAAAAACCTTCTCCCTTTAAACCTTTCTTTTCCTTTCCTACGGAATGCTACGCAAACAGCATAGCAGCATAGCTGCCTTCCTTCCTCCAAAGTGTAAGTATTCAAGCGGACATGATATAACCTCCTTTTTATCAAAATAACATGGGTCGCGCAACCCCGCCTTTTAAGGCGCAATATTTTTGGAGAGTTGCTCAAATCTCCTACTTCCCCTCCTGGGAGGGGTTAGGGGTGGGTTCTCCACGGGGCCTGCGGGTGGGTACACTTGCAGACTTGCAGACTTGCAGACTTGCAGACTTCGTTAAAGGACGTCTATTTGTTATTGTAAATTTATTAGGAAAATTTAAACTTGAGGAAAAATTTTTCCCTCAAAACTGATACTTGAATGACTTACTAATAGTAATTATTTATAGCTATTAAATGGGTTCTATAAAATAGATAAATTATTCTAGTTGTTTAAGGTCGATACCAAATTGCGATCGCATTTCGGCAATGGTTTTGTCCAGAACCAAGTTGAAGTCAAATTGATGAATATTTTGGGTTTTCAACTGCCGACCCCAAATCAAACCCCGATCGAAAATTTGCAGTTGGTAAGAAGTGAAACGATACTTTACCGGGTAGAAAAATTGGGTAAAAAGTTTAAAAATTAAGAGATGTAACCAATTAGTTTTCGGATCGTTTCCCATGGTGAAACCGATGACAAAGGCTTCGTCTTCTCCAGATGTGCCTCGTGCGAGCAGCAAGTGCAAGCAATCATGTCCGAACAAATCAATGTTTCCCGGTAAAGCTAGGGGACTTTTGGAATTTTCTAAAAGCCTTACCAACCATGGAATTTCTGATTGTTTATTCAGACTGAAGTTTGACAGCGCTTCTGCCAGTGTTGAATTTCTATCTATTTGTAAGCGAGTTAGAGGATTACAGAGCATATTTGAACTGTTTTCAGTTAACAACGACTATATTCATAGACTAGGTTTAATCGCGATCGCTGACGGACTGCGACTAACTATAATTATAGCTTTTCGAGATTGTGGTTGTTGGAAATTAAGCCAAAAAAAGTAGCTAAAATCCTAACAGGTCAAAGTTTATAATATTTTTTTTTATCTAAAAAACACAACTTTATATAGTATCAGGACTTACGCATGAGGTACGAAAAACTAGGACTTGAGATTGCTTTCCGTTCCGGAATGCTCCGCAAACCCTATCGGTCGCTTCGGACGGAAATACGTTAAAGTGCGTAAGTCCTATAGTATATGATGTCCAGATAATAAGTGATAAAAAAGTTTTTGTTTGTAGTATTGCTCGACCGATAAGATAGAAATTGCTAGAGCAATACTATAACCTTTGATTAGACTATTCAACCGGACATGATGCCAGCTTTTGATCGGTTTCAATTGATTGACCGACGCCAAATAAATCTATCCCATGTTAGGATTATCCTGATAATAAAGCTAACCAACTCAGGAATAGCCATTATGACAGACCAAATATTTTTTTGGGGCATCATCCTCTTTTTGTTTGCTACCTTGGGTATTGGTATCTGGACTGCCAAACAGATTAAAGGCGATAGCATCAACTTTCTGGTAGCAGGACGCCGCCTCATCTTGCCCCTGGCTGCTGCCACCTTAATGGCCCAGTCCGTCGATTCCAATGCCACCTTGGGCAATACCGACCTAGCTGGTGAATTTGGCTTTTGGGCGGGAGCATCTTTACCCTTGGGATTAGCTCTCTGTTTGCTTTTGAGCGGTCTATTTTTTGCCAAACCAATGAACCGCATGGGATTAATTACTCTCCCAGACTTTTATCGAGTCAAGTACGGTCGCTTAACAGAAGTTGTGGTCTCTATTATCATGGTTTTGAGTTTTGCATTTTTGCTGGCGGGGAACTTAGTCGCGGGAGGCTACGTTTTTGAGAGTTTTTTAGGAACTAGCTATACTGTTGGGGTCATACTGATTGCCACTATCGTATTTATTTACACTGCTTGTGGGGGAATGTTTGCCATAGTCTATACCGATGCTATTCAGGTAGCGATCGCCTTTGTAGGTACTATGCTGCTGTTGGGTTTTATGGCAGTCAATTTTGGCTTTAACATACCAGACGGTATGGGTCCTTTTGCCTTGGAACAATTAGCCGATCCTGCTGCCGGAGCAGCCATCAACTGGGCGACCTTGTTAGCTCTTGGTTTGGGAGATATCGTCGCGATCGACTTTATGGCCCGGATTTTTGCTGCCGATAGCCCAGAAACTGCCCAACGTGCTTGTTTGATCGCTTCAGCAGGAACAGTAATTATCGGCGTACCATTTTCGATAATGGCTCTATCTGCTCCCCAAATATTAGCCCAGGCAGGTATTACTCCTGAAGGTCCTTTACTTTTAGCTCTAATCAAAGGGGTGATTCCACCAGTTTTAGGCTTGCTGGTTATTGCTGCTATTCTTGCTGCTTCCCTTTCTACCGCAGATGGAGCGATTCTCGGTACTTCTTCGGTAATCGCCCATAATGTGATTGGTATTCGCCAAGGTCGTCGCGATACAGGTGGCGATCGCTTATTGAAGCTAACTCGGTTCATGGCTTTTGGGATTACGTCTCTGGGGGTTTTGTTTGCTGTTTTGGTTCCCCAGACTGGGATTTTGTTGTTGTTGGCTTTCGATTTAGGGTTTGCGGGATTATTAGTTCCCCTTGCTGGTGGTTTGTATTGGCCTAAAGCAACAAAATACGGCGCTCTAGCTTGCGTAATTGCCGGGACGGGAACTCGACTAATATTGTTCGTTCTGATGCCAAAGATGTTTGGTAGCGATAATACTTTATTATATATCAAAAACAAAATTTTTACTGCTGATTTTGACGGCTTTCCTACGTTAATCGCTCCTTTAGTAGGTTTGGTAGCGTTTATCACTGTGTCTATGCTGACGAATAATGGGAAAAAGCTGACATCAGATTAGAGTAGGAATCGGATAGCTACGGACTAAAATTATGTCTGAAGTAATTGGAAAATTACTCAATTCTCTATTTTTTCAACTACCACCACAGGAATTAAAGTCCTTTCTAAAACAGCTTGAGAAACGGAACCAACTAACATATTCTTCCATAAACGATGCCCTCTTTTCCCCATCACAATTTCTGCTACTCCATACTCTTGTGCAACAGAAACTATTTCCTCGGATACAACTCCCGCAACAGTTATAAACCGATATCGAATATCTGCCAAAAGTTGCCCTGTTTGCTGTTGCAGTTGCTCAATACTTTCTGCATCCTCAGACTGAATAACGTGCAACACGACAACTTCCCCATCACAACGTCTTGCCAACTCTGCAACTTTTAACAACACATCAACAGCAAGAGGTGAAGTATCAACAGCAGCTAACAAAACTATACGACGAGCGATATAGCTGCCGCTAGGCTCCGCCAACGCTACTTTTGTCGGATCGACTTCTCCCTTGCGTAATAGTTTGGGTGCAAAGGTAGGTATTGCCCAAGCTCCCAAAGATGCTGTGACTAATATGGATAAGGCAGCGATATAGCTGCCGCTAGGCTCCGCCAACGCCCTCTATCAAGACAATCTATTTTCTGGCCAAGTTTGATTGTGGGATGGACAGCAGGAAAGGCCATTGTCCCACTAACAGAAGCAAAAAGTCGGGCAATTTATTTTTTTCGGAAAAAAGAGTCAGAAAATCATGGTGAGTAACGTCTAGTATTTGGAAAGCAAAAAACAATAGAAGACCCAAGACAGAACATTCAATTTTGTCCAAAGTCAAATCTATAACTAGGAAATTGTTGTATTTGATACGATGAAAAAAATAACATTAACTTCAATCGAGGTAGAGCAACTTCAGTTGGAAAGTAAGCAACTTCAGCTTGAATTCACTGAAAAAGATCTCAACGAACAGGGAATTTGGCGCATGGCATACACAGAAGAAGAAGTGGAGGAAAAAATTGGCCCTTCCCGAGGAATAATAACATCCAATAGTAAACAAGCGGAAATGGCAACTTCTGAACTTAAGATACAGACTCGCTTTGATGCCTTAGAAAGATATCAAATTCCTATTGTAATTCCGAAAAATACTGGTGGGAATACATTACACAAAATTAAGGCTGCTCCAAACGCCGTGATCCCTGAACATAAGCATTCTCACGGCATTGGTTCATTTCGAATTGTCACGAAGGGTGAAGTAATTTTTAATGGTGTTAAATATGGTCCTGGAGATTGGTTCTGGGTTCCTACGGGAGAGACAGAGCACTTGGTCGCAGGTCCTGAAGGTTTTGAAGGTTTATACAATTATGTTTGGGAACAAGTAGATGGGCGATTTGAAAAAGAGAAATGAAAGGACTAGATTGATCTTATCAATTAGTTTATTGAGAATGAAATTGATGTCAGGTGATTGATGATAATAACGATCATCTTTCTTATGGAGTCGAGCGCAATGCGTCCGACTCAACTCTGCTTGTTGATTATCGCTACTTTGGTTGGATCGACTTTTCCTTTTTCTAAGAGTTTTGGTGCAAAGAGTAGGTATTGCCCAAGCTCCCAAAGGTGCTGTGACTAATATGGATTGGGTGGCGATTTCTAATTCTAGTGGATCGTTGGTAATAATCCATTGGTCTTTCTCTAAACTTCGTCTGACGGCTTCATGGAAAATATCTTTTGCTGCCATTTTATTATCCTTTATATTGATCGGGATTTACGCAGAACCGCTATATCTAGTAAGGGCGAATGGCTATTCGCCCCTACAGATGGCGTATATTTTCATATTTTGCGTAAGTCCTGTTTATATTTTTTCAACAACCATCACAGGAATTAAACTCCTTTCTAAAACTGCTTGAGAAACGGAACCAACTAAGACATTATCCCATAAACGATGCCCTCTTTTCCCCATAACTATTTCTGCTACTCCATACTCTTGTGCAACTGAAACTATTTCCTCGGATACCACACCCGCAACAGTTACAAACCGATACCGAATATCTGCCAAAAGTTGCTTTGTTTGCTGTTGCAGTTGCTCAATACTTTCCCCATCCTCAGACTGAATAACGTGCAACACCACCACTTCCCCATCACAACGTCTCGCTAACTCGGCAACTTTTAACAACACATCCACAGCAAGGGGTGAAGTATCAACGGCAGCTAACAAAACAATACGACGAGCGATCGCTACTTTGGTTGGATCGATTTCTCCCTTCCGTAACAGTTTTGGTGCAAAGGTAGGTATTGCCCAAGCTCCCAAAGGTGCTGTGACTAATATGGATAGGGCAGCGATCGCTAATATTGTTTCGCCTCCGTCAATTCCTGCTGCTAAAGGAATAGCGCCAATGGCAGCTTGCACGGTTGCTTTAGCGGAATTTCCAGGTAGCAAAAATAGACGTTCTTGCCAATTCCAGTTACTGCCTAAAGTGGAGAGATACCAACCGAGCATCCGCCCGACTAAAGTACCGACAGCTAAAATTAATAATCCCACCCACAAGACTTTTTCCAATACTTGCAAGGGAATACTAGCACCGAGTAACACAAACAAAATTATTTGCGCCACCACCCACAAAGTATCAAAACTATTTCGCAACCGTCGCGCCAGAGGTGCATCAAATTCGATGACAAAAAATCCTGTTGCCATGACTGCTAAATAGCCGGAAAATATGGGAAATTTCTCTGCTAAGACGACTAACAATAGAGCAAAACTTGCTGCAACCAAAGTATCCTGGGTGGCATTTTGAGTCCAATTTTGTTTGACTAACAGCAATACTAATATTCGTGCTGTCAGCAACCCGACGATAACTCCCAGAATAATTTGTAAAATTACTTGAAATGGTAATAGTTGTAATGCGCTGAGAGTGATGCCACCAGGTAAAGTTACAGTCGTTGTTCCCTGGGATAAGAATGCCAGCAGTAAACTAAAAACTAATAACAGCAACACATCTGACAAAGCACTACCAGTCAAAATAGCATCAGGAATACCTTTAGCTACACCCCAACCCAAACTTTTGAGGCGCAACATTCCGGGAACAATAACTGCGGGAGACTCGGCACCGATGATACAACCTAATAACAACCCAGTGGCGAAGTCAAACTTGAGTAACCACATTGCTACTAGGGCAATAACAATAGCTTCACAGGTTGCAGGGAGAAAACCTAACCGTATCGCAACACTTCCCTGTTGTGCTAACTTTTCTCTGTCTAAACCTAACCCTGCTTTCATCAAAATTACCATGACGGCGATCGTGCGTAGGGAGTCGGCAGCTTGTAAAATGCTAGAGTCGATGGTATTGCTAATTTGAGGACCTAATAATATTCCGACTAACACCATTCCTACCAGTGGCGGTGCTTTTAATCTCAAGGCTATTTGTCCGACAAAAAAACCTATTAATAATATCCAAATAATACTTTCTAACATAAGAAGGAAGAGGGAATAATAGTAGGTAGGGTTAAGCGTCGGAGCGCAACCCAACAAATACCAGTTTATTGTTGGGTTTCCGAGGGCGTCAACCCTACCTACAAAATGCTAACACCA